>NZ_CP017183.1:3600000-4200000 GCF_001729785.1 Enterobacter hormaechei subsp. xiangfangensis | reverse complement strand
GGGCTATCCGATCGGCTGTAAAGTAACTCTGCGTGGCGAACGCATGTGGGAGTTCCTTGAGCGCCTGATCACTATTGCTGTTCCACGTATCCGTGACTTCCGTGGCTTGTCCGCTAAGTCTTTCGACGGTCGTGGTAACTACAGCATGGGTGTCCGTGAGCAGATCATCTTCCCAGAAATCGACTACGATAAAGTCGACCGCGTGCGTGGTTTGGATATTACCATTACCACTACTGCGAAATCTGATGAAGAAGGCCGTGCTCTGCTGGCTGCCTTTGACTTCCCGTTCCGCAAGTAAGGTAGGGTTACTGAATGGCTAAGCAATCAATGAAAGCACGCGAAGTAAAGCGCGTAGCTTTAGCTGATAAATTCTTCGCTAAACGCGCTGAACTGAAAGCGATCATTTCTGATGTGAACGCTTCCGACGAAGATCGTTGGAATGCGGTTCTCAAGCTGCAGTCTCTGCCGCGTGATTCCAGCCCGTCTCGTCAGCGTAACCGCTGTCGTCAAACAGGTCGTCCACATGGTTATGTGGGCAAGTTTGGGTTGAGCCGTATCAAACTGCGTGAAGCCGCCATGCGCGGTGAAGTACCAGGCTTGAAAAAGGCTAGCTGGTAATTACCAATTGAATCACGGGAGTAAAGACAGATGAGCATGCAAGATCCGATCGCGGATATGCTGACCCGTATCCGTAACGGTCAGGCCGCGAACAAAGTTGCGGTCACCATGCCTTCCGCCAAGCTGAAAGTGGCAATTGCCAACGTGCTGAAGGAAGAAGGTTTTATCGAAGATTTTAAAGTTGAAGGCGACACCAAGCCGGAACTGGAACTTACTCTCAAGTATTTCCAGGGTAAAGCTGTTGTAGAAAGCATTCAGCGTGTCAGCCGCCCAGGCCTGCGCATCTATAAGAAAAAAGATGAGCTGCCAAAAGTAATGGCTGGTCTTGGTATCGCAGTTGTTTCTACCTCTAAAGGTGTTATGACTGATCGTGCAGCGCGCCAGGCTGGTCTTGGTGGCGAAATTATCTGCTACGTAGCCTAATCGGAGGAAAGAATGTCTCGTGTTGCTAAAGCACCGGTCGTTATTCCTGCCGGCGTTGATGTAAAAATCGACGGTCAGGTTATTACGATCAAAGGTAAAAACGGCGAGCTGACTCGTACCCTCAACAAAGCTGTTGAAGTTAAACATGCAGATAACGCTCTGACCTTCGGTCCACGTGATGGTTTCGTGGATGGATGGGCTCAGGCTGGTACCGCGCGTGCCCTGCTGAACTCAATGGTTGTTGGTGTTACCGAAGGCTTCACTAAAAAGCTTCAGCTGGTTGGTGTAGGTTATCGTGCAGCTATCAAAGGGAATGCAGTAGGCCTGTCTCTGGGCTTCTCACACCCTGTTGAGCATCCGCTGCCGGCCGGTATCACTGCAGAATGCCCGACTCAGACTGAAATCGTGCTGAAAGGCGCTGATAAACAGCTGATCGGTCAGGTTGCAGCAGATCTGCGCGCCTACCGTCGTCCTGAGCCTTATAAAGGCAAGGGTGTTCGTTACGCCGACGAAGTCGTGCGTACCAAAGAGGCTAAGAAGAAGTAAGGTAACACTATGGATAAGAAATCTGCTCGTATCCGTCGTGCGACCCGCGCACGCCGCAAGCTCAAAGAGCTGGGTGCAACTCGCCTGGTGGTACATCGTACCCCGCGTCATATTTACGCACAGGTAATTGCACCGAACGGTTCTGAAGTTCTGGTAGCTGCTTCTACTGTAGAAAAAGCTATCTCAGAACAATTGAAGTATACCGGTAACAAAGACGCCGCAGCAGCTGTAGGTAAAGCTGTCGCTGAACGCGCTCTGGAAAAAGGCATCAGCAATGTTTCCTTTGACCGTTCCGGGTTCCAATATCATGGTCGTGTCCAGGCACTGGCAGATGCTGCCCGTGAAGCTGGCCTTCAGTTCTAAGGTAGAGGTGTAAGATGGCTCACATCGAAAAACAGGCTGGCGAACTGCAGGAAAAGCTGATCGCGGTAAACCGCGTATCTAAAACCGTTAAAGGTGGTCGTATTTTCTCCTTCACAGCTCTGACTGTAGTGGGTGATGGCAACGGTCGCGTTGGTTTTGGTTACGGTAAAGCGCGTGAAGTTCCAGCAGCGATCCAGAAAGCGATGGAAAAAGCCCGTCGCAATATGATTAACGTCGCGCTGAACAACGGTACCCTGCAACACCCAGTTAAAGGTGTTCACACGGGTTCTCGTGTATTCATGCAGCCAGCTTCCGAAGGTACCGGTATCATCGCCGGTGGTGCAATGCGCGCCGTTCTGGAAGTTGCTGGAGTTCATAACGTTCTGGCTAAAGCATATGGTTCCACCAACCCGATCAACGTGGTTCGTGCAACTATTGATGGCCTGGAAAATATGAATTCTCCAGAAATGGTCGCTGCCAAGCGTGGTAAATCCGTTGAAGAAATTCTGGGGTAATTGACCATGGCAAAGACTATTAAAATCACTCAAACCCGCAGTGCAATCGGTCGTCTGCCGAAACACAAGGCAACGCTGCTTGGCCTGGGTCTGCGTCGTATTGGTCATACCGTTGAGCGCGAGGATACTCCTGCTGTTCGTGGTATGGTCAACGCGGTTTACTTCATGGTTAAAGTTGAGGAGTAAGAGATGCGTTTAAATACTCTGTCTCCGGCCGAAGGCTCTAAAAAGGCGGGTAAACGCCTGGGTCGTGGTATCGGTTCTGGCCTCGGCAAGACCGGTGGTCGTGGTCACAAAGGTCAGAACTCTCGTTCTGGCGGTGGCGTACGTCGCGGTTTCGAGGGTGGCCAGATGCCACTGTACCGTCGTCTGCCGAAGTTCGGCTTCACCTCTCGCAAAGCAGCGATCACAGCGGAAATCCGTCTGTCTGACCTGGCGAAAGTTGAAGGCGGCGTTGTAGACCTGAACACGCTGAAAGCGGCTAACATTATCGGTATCCAGATCGAGTTCGCGAAAGTGATCCTGGCTGGTGAAGTTTCTACTCCGGTAACTGTTCGTGGCCTGCGTGTTACTAAAGGTGCTCGTGCTGCTATCGAAGCTGCTGGCGGTAAAATTGAGGAATAAGTAGCAGATGGCTAAGCAACCGGGATTAGATTTTCAAAGTGCCAAAGGTGGATTTGGCGAGCTGAAACGCAGACTGCTGTTTGTAATCGGCGCGCTGATTGTGTTCCGTATTGGCTCTTTTATTCCGATCCCTGGTATTGATGCCGCTGTACTTGCCAAACTGCTTGAGCAACAGCGAGGCACCATCATTGAAATGTTCAACATGTTCTCTGGTGGTGCTCTCAGCCGTGCTTCTATTTTCGCACTGGGTATTATGCCGTACATTTCGGCATCAATTATTATCCAGCTGCTGACGGTCGTTCATCCGGCCCTGGCAGAGTTGAAGAAAGAAGGGGAGTCTGGACGTCGTAAGATTAGCCAGTACACCCGTTACGGCACTCTGGTGCTGGCAATATTCCAGTCGATCGGTATTGCTACCGGTCTTCCGAATATGCCTGGTATGCAGGGCCTGGTATTAAACCCAGGCTTTGCATTCTATTTCACCGCTGTTGTAAGTCTGGTCACAGGGACCATGTTCCTGATGTGGCTCGGCGAACAGATTACTGAACGAGGTATCGGTAACGGTATCTCAATCATTATCTTCGCCGGTATCGTTGCGGGTCTCCCGCCGGCCATCGCCCATACTATCGAGCAAGCGCGTCAAGGCGACCTGCACTTCCTCCTGTTGCTGTTGGTTGCAGTATTAGTATTTGCAGTGACGTTCTTTGTTGTCTTCGTTGAACGTGGTCAACGCCGCATTGTGGTGAACTACGCTAAACGTCAGCAGGGTCGTCGTGTCTATGCTGCACAGAGCACACATTTACCGCTGAAAGTGAATATGGCGGGGGTTATCCCGGCTATCTTCGCTTCCAGTATTATTCTGTTCCCGGCAACCATCGCGTCATGGTTCGGGGGCGGTACTGGTTGGAACTGGCTGACAACAATTTCGCTGTATTTGCAGCCTGGGCAACCACTTTATGTGTTACTCTATGCGTCTGCGATCATCTTCTTCTGTTTCTTCTACACGGCGTTGGTCTTCAACCCGCGTGAAACAGCAGATAACCTGAAGAAGTCCGGTGCATTTGTACCAGGAATTCGTCCGGGAGAGCAAACGGCGAAGTATATCGATAAAGTAATGACTCGCCTGACTTTGGTTGGTGCGCTTTATATTACTTTTATCTGCCTGATCCCGGAGTTCATGCGTGATGCAATGAAAGTACCGTTCTACTTCGGTGGGACCTCACTGCTTATCGTTGTTGTCGTGATTATGGACTTTATGGCTCAAGTGCAAACTCTGATGATGTCCAGTCAGTATGAGTCTGCATTAAAGAAGGCGAACCTGAAAGGCTACGGCCGCTAACTGGTCGCCTGAGAAGTTACGGAGAGTAAAAATGAAAGTTCGTGCTTCCGTCAAGAAATTATGCCGTAACTGCAAAATCGTTAAGCGTGATGGTGTCATCCGTGTGATTTGCAGTGCCGAGCCGAAGCATAAACAGCGCCAAGGCTGATTATTTCGCATATTTTTCTTGCAAAGTTGGGTTGAGCTGGCTAGATTAGCCAGCCAATCTTTTGTATGTCTGTACGTTTCCATTTGAGTATCCTGAAAACGGGCTTTTCAGCATGGTGCGTACATATTAAATAGTAGGAGTGCATAGTGGCCCGTATAGCAGGCATTAACATTCCTGATCAGAAACATGCTGTGATCGCATTAACTTCGATCTACGGCGTCGGCAAGACCCGTTCTAAAGCCATTCTGGCTGCAGCGGGTATCGCTGAAGATGTTAAGATCAGTGAGCTGTCTGAAGAACAAATCGACACGCTGCGTGACGAAGTTGCCAAATTTGTCGTTGAAGGTGATCTGCGCCGTGAAATCAGCATGAGCATCAAGCGCCTGATGGATCTTGGTTGCTATCGCGGTTTGCGTCATCGTCGTGGTCTGCCAGTACGCGGTCAGCGTACTAAGACCAACGCACGTACCCGTAAGGGTCCGCGCAAACCGATCAAGAAATAATCGGGGTGATTGAATAATGGCAAAGGCACCAGTTCGTGCACGTAAACGTGTAAGAAAACAAGTCTCTGACGGCGTGGCTCATATCCATGCTTCTTTCAACAACACCATCGTTACTATTACTGATCGTCAGGGTAACGCATTGGGTTGGGCAACAGCCGGTGGTTCCGGTTTCCGTGGTTCTCGCAAATCCACTCCGTTCGCAGCTCAGGTTGCAGCAGAGCGTTGCGCTGAAGCCGTAAAAGAATACGGCATCAAGAATCTGGAAGTTATGGTTAAAGGTCCGGGTCCGGGTCGTGAATCTACTGTTCGCGCTCTGAACGCCGCTGGTTTCCGCATCACGAATATTACTGATGTGACTCCGATCCCTCATAACGGTTGTCGTCCGCCGAAAAAACGTCGCGTATAACGCTCGTTTTTTAGGTTAGTTGGAGATAGAAAATGGCAAGATATTTGGGTCCTAAGCTCAAGCTGAGCCGTCGTGAGGGCACCGACTTATTCCTTAAGTCTGGCGTTCGCGCGATCGATACCAAGTGTAAAATTGAACAAGCTCCTGGCCAGCACGGTGCGCGTAAACCGCGTCTGTCTGACTATGGTGTGCAGTTGCGTGAAAAGCAAAAAGTTCGCCGTATCTACGGTGTGCTGGAGCGTCAGTTCCGTAACTACTATAAAGAAGCAGCACGTCTGAAAGGCAACACAGGTGAAAACCTGCTGGCTCTGCTGGAAGGTCGTCTGGACAACGTTGTATACCGTATGGGCTTCGGCGCGACTCGTGCTGAATCACGCCAGCTGGTTAGCCATAAAGCAATCATGGTAAACGGTCGTGTTGTTAACATCGCTTCTTATCAGGTTAAAGCGAATGACGTTGTTAGCATTCGTGAGAAAGCGAAAAAGCAATCTCGCGTGAAAGCCGCTCTGGAGCTGGCTGAGCAGCGTGAAAAGCCAACCTGGCTGGAAGTTGATGCTGGCAAGATGGAAGGTACGTTCAAGCGTCAGCCGGAACGTTCTGATCTGTCTGCGGACATTAACGAACACCTGATCGTCGAGCTTTACTCCAAGTAAAGCTTAGTACCAAAGAGAGGACACAATGCAGGGTTCTGTGACAGAGTTTCTAAAACCGCGCCTGGTAGATATCGAGCAAGTGAGTTCGACGCACGCCAAGGTGACCCTTGAGCCTTTAGAGCGTGGCTTTGGCCATACTCTGGGTAACGCACTGCGCCGTATTCTGCTCTCATCGATGCCGGGTTGCGCGGTGACCGAGGTTGAGATTGATGGTGTACTTCATGAGTACAGCACCAAAGAAGGCGTTCAGGAAGATATCCTTGAAATCCTGCTCAACCTGAAAGGGCTGGCGGTGAGAGTTCAGGGTAAAGATGAAGTTATTCTTACTCTGAATAAATCTGGCATTGGCCCTGTGACTGCAGCCGACATCACCCACGACGGTGATGTTGAAATCGTCAAGCCGCAGCACGTGATCTGCCACCTGACCGATGAGAACGCAGCTATTAGCATGCGTATCAAAGTTCAGCGCGGTCGTGGTTATGTGCCGGCTTCTGCCCGAATTCATTCGGAAGAAGATGAGCGCCCAATCGGCCGTCTGCTGGTCGACGCATGCTACAGCCCTGTAGAGCGTATTGCCTACAATGTTGAAGCAGCGCGTGTAGAACAGCGTACCGACCTGGACAAGCTGGTCATCGAAATGGAAACCAATGGCACAATCGATCCTGAAGAGGCGATTCGTCGTGCGGCAACCATCCTGGCAGAACAACTGGAAGCTTTCGTTGACTTACGTGATGTACGTCAGCCGGAAGTGAAAGAAGAGAAACCAGAATTCGATCCGATCCTGCTGCGCCCTGTTGACGATCTGGAATTGACTGTCCGCTCTGCTAACTGCCTCAAGGCAGAAGCTATCCACTATATCGGTGATCTGGTACAGCGTACCGAGGTTGAGTTGCTGAAAACGCCGAACCTGGGTAAAAAATCTCTTACCGAGATTAAAGACGTGCTGGCTTCACGTGGTCTGTCTCTGGGCATGCGCCTGGAAAACTGGCCACCGGCAAGCATTGCTGACGAGTAACCGGATCACAGGTTAAGGTTTTACTGAGAAGGATAAGGTCATGCGCCATCGTAAGAGTGGTCGTCAACTGAACCGCAACAGCAGCCATCGCCAGGCTATGTTCCGCAACATGGCAGGTTCACTGGTTCGTCATGAAATCATCAAGACGACCCTGCCTAAAGCGAAAGAGCTGCGTCGCGTAGTTGAGCCGCTGATTACTCTTGCCAAGACTGACAGCGTTGCTAATCGTCGTCTGGCATTCGCCCGTACTCGTGATAACGAGATCGTGGCAAAACTGTTTAACGAACTGGGCCCGCGTTTCGCGAGCCGTGCCGGTGGTTACACTCGCATTCTGAAGTGTGGCTTCCGTGCAGGCGACAACGCGCCGATGGCTTACATCGAGCTGGTTGATCGTTCAGAGAAAGCAGAAGCTGCTGCAGAGTAATCTGTAGTAACGTAAAAAAACCCGCCTCGGCGGGTTTTTTTATATCCGCAGAATCTCCACTTATCTACAATGTCTGTATCTTTTCTGCTCACCCCCTGGAGTTCATTATGTGGTTGCTCGATCAGTGGGCTGAACGCCATATTTGCGATGCCCAAAACAAAGGCGAGTTCGAAAATCTTCCCGGCAGCGGTGAGCCGCTGATTCTGGACGATGATTCACATATTCCCCCTGAATTACGGGCCGGTTATCGCTTACTGAAAAACGCAGGTTGTTTACCGCCTGAGCTTCAGCAACGTAATGAAGCCGTCGAGCTTGCCGATCTGCTTAAAGGCATTCATAAGAATGACCCGCGGTACTCTGAAATCAGTCGTCGGTTGGCGCTCATCGAGCTAAAACTGCGCCAGACGGGAATGAATACTGACTTTTTGCATGGTGAGTACAGTGAAAGGTTAATACAAAAAATAAACAAGGAGTAGCCATGTACCGCATAGGTGAACTTGCGAAGCTTGCTAACGTAACGCCGGATACTATCCGCTACTACGAAAAGCAGCAGATGATCGATCATGAGGTCAGAACGGAAGGTGGATTTCGCCTTTATACGGATAACGACCTGCAACGCCTTCGTTTTATCCGCTATGCACGGCAACTCGGCTTCACGCTGGAGTCGATCCGTGAACTGCTGTCGATCCGTATCGATCCTGAACATCATACGTGTCAGGAATCTAAAAGCATCGTTCAGGCCCGGCTGGATGAAGTTGAAGGACGCATTCAGGAACTGCAAGCCATGCAGCGATCTCTGCAAAGGTTAAATGACGCGTGCTGCGGTACCGCTCACAGCAGTGTTTATTGCTCAATACTGGAAGCACTTGAACAGGGTGCCAGTAGTGAAACTCAGGGTTGTTGATTTTTTATCAGCCAGGGAATAGACTCCCGCCGACATTAACTATGCTCAGGAGAAATGATGAGCCGCTATCAGCATACTAAGGGACACATTAAGGATAACGCCATTGAGGCATTGCTTCACGACCCACTTTTCAGACAGCGAGTTGAGAAGAACAAGAAAGGAAAAGGGAGTTATTTACGTAAAGGTAAACATGCACAACGGGGTAACTGGGAGGCCAGTGGCAAGCAAGCTAATCGCTTTTTTACCACTGGCCTTTCTGTTTCTGTCGCCTGATTAAACGCGGTTATTCTGCTCTTTTAACAGATCGCGAATTTCAGTCAGTAAGACTTCTTCTTTAGTTGGTGCTGGCGGGGCAGCAGCCGGTTCTTCTTTTTTACGGTTAAGTCTGTTGATAAGTTTGATCGCCATGAAAATGGCAAATGCCACGATCACGAAATCAAATACGTTCTGAATGAATACGCCGTAGTGCATTACAACCGCAGGGATATCGCCCTGAGCTTCCCGAAGGGTGAAGGCGAATTGTTTGAAATCAATGCCTCCAATCAACAGTCCTAACGGCGGCATAATAATGTCGGCGACTAATGATGAAACGATCTTACCGAACGCCGCACCAATAATGACACCCACAGCCAAATCCACTACATTCCCGCGCATCGCAAATTCGCGAAACTCTTTAATAAAACTCATTATGTTCTCCTTGTGCCAGCTGACGCCTATAAGTTTAACAAATGATTAGCTAATTGCCATTGGGGATAAATAATCGTTATGAAAATAAAAGGCATGAAAATTAGAAGGTTAATATGTGGGTGCTCTCGTCTGAGCACCCAAATCATTACAGGAAGAATGGACTTGGCTGGAATAAACGCTCGACGTCGGTAATAAATTTTTTATCGGTCAGGAACATAATAACGTGGTCACCCTGCTCGATACGTAAATTATCATTGGCGATCATGACATCGTTACCTCGCACTACGGCGCCGATAATGGTGCCTGGTGGAAGTTTAATTTCGTCGATCGCGCGACCAACAACGCGCGACGTCGTTTCATCCCCGTGAGCGACGGCTTCAATGGCTTCAGCAACACCACGACGCAGAGACGACACGCCGACAATATCCGCTTTACGCACATGGCTTAGCAGGGCAGAGATGGTGGCTTGCTGGGGTGAAATAGCAATATCAATTACGCTACCCTGTACCAGGTCGACATAAGCCTTACGCTGGATAAGCACCATTACTTTTTTCGCCCCCATACGTTTAGCGAGCATGGCGGACATAATATTCGCTTCGTCGTCGTTGGTGACGGCAATAAAAAGATCAACCTGATCGATATGCTCTTCGGCCAGCAATTCCTGATCCGAAGCATCGCCATAAAACACGATAGTATTCTGAAGTTTTTCAGCCAGCTCCGACGCGCGCTGTTGATCTCGTTCGATCAGCTTCACGCTGTAGTCTTTTTCCAGCCGTCTCGCCAGACCTGCGCCAATATTACCGCCGCCAACCAGCATAATACGTTTATACGGTTTTTCGAGACGCTGAAGTTCACTCATCACCGCACGGATATGCTGAGAAGCCGCAATAAAGAAGACTTCATCCCCGGCTTCGACAATGGTGGAACCTTGCGGACGAATAGGTCTGTCGTGACGGAAAATCGCCGCAACACGCGTATCGATATGTGGCATATGCTCGCGCATTGTCGACAGGGCATTACCAATCAGCGGGCCGCCGTAATAAGCCTTCACGACCGCCAGGCTTACTTTCCCTTCAGCAAAGTTCACAACCTGCAACGCGCCCGGGTACTCAATCAGACGATAAATACTGTCGATAACCAACTGCTCAGGGGCAATAAGATGGTCGATAGGTACTGCTTCGGAATTAAACAGCTTTTCCGCATCCCGGACATAGTCCGGGGAGCGAATGCGGGCGATGCGGTTCGGTGTGTTGAACAGCGAGTAGGCCACCTGGCATGCAACCATGTTGGTTTCATCAGAACTGGTTACTGCAACCAGCATGTCGGCATCGTCCGCGCCCGCCTCACGAAGCACTCGAGGATGAGAGCCGTGCCCCTGCACAACACGAAGATCAAACTTGTCCTGCAAAACGCGCAGGCGATCGCCATTGGTATCCACAATGGTGATATCGTTGTTTTCGCCCACGAGATTTTCCGCCAGCGTTCCGCCAACTTGCCCTGCGCCCAGAATGATAATTTTCATCTTTCGTGACCTGTTCTCAACATCACTCTTTGATTAGCTTAGCGTAAAAGAAGCCATCACCCTCTTCTGCGCCCGGCAGGTTTTGCAGACCCGGGTGCTCAGGTGTTCCCGTATCATGCAGCGTCGCGTCCGGGGTGCGCTTCAGGAAAGCCGCAATTTGCTGACTGTTTTCTTCCGGAAGAACAGAGCAGGTTGCATACACCAGGGTTCCGCCGGGTTTGAGATGCGGCCAGATGGCATCCAGAATTTCGGATTGCAACTGGGCAAGCTCCTTGATATCACGATCGCGACGCAGCCATTTGATATCGGGATGACGACGAATTACGCCGGTTGCAGAGCAGGGGGCGTCCAGCAAAATACGATCGAACCGGGTATCACCACACCAGTCTGCGGGTTTACGTCCATCGCCTTGCTTAACCTGTGCTTTCATACCCAGACGCTTGAGGTTGTCATAGACGCGTGAAAGACGCTGCTCATCAACATCCACGGCCATCACGCAGGCCTGCGGCGCCACTTCCAGAATGTGCGTTGTTTTTCCCCCTGGCGCTGCACAAAGATCAAGGATCTGCTCCCCGTCTTTCGGTTCAAGCCAGGCCATGCACCCCTGAGCGGATGCGTCCTGTACCGTTACCCAGCCCTCTTCAAAACCGGGTAATGCATGTACCGGTGCAGGGGAGGCTAAACGAACCGCATCAGGATAAGCCGTGTGTGTGAAGCCGCTCATTCCGGTCTCTTCCAGCAGGGCCAGCCATGCGTCGCGGGTATGATGGTTACGATTGACGCGTAACCACATCGGCGGACGTTGGTTATTGGCATCCACAATGTCTTGCCATTGCTGTGGGTAGGCTTTTTTAAGGCGATTCAGCAGCCATTCTGGATGCAGGAAGCGCGCTTCGCTTTGCGCAAATTCTGCCAGCAGTTCGTCCTGCTGACGCTGGAACTGACGCAGCACGCCGTTAATCAATCCTTTCAGCTGGGGACGTTTAATCGCAACGGCACCTTCCACTGTCTCAGCCAGCGCAGCATGAGGTGGAATGCGGGTATGAAGAAGCTGGTAGAAACCGACCATGATCAAATAATGCACGGTACGTTGCTTGCCGCTCATCGGGCGTGACATCAGCTTATTAATTAACCATTCAAGCTGAGAGAGGGTACGCAGCACGCCAAAGCACAGCTCCTGAAGCAGCGCTTTATCTTTATCGGAAACCTTTTGTTGCAGTGGAGGCAGGACATTACTCAGTGACTGGCCCTGCTCAATAACCTGCTCAACGGCCTGAGCCGCCATAGTGCGTAGATTTTGTCTTTTCATAACCGTAAAAATAAAAATGCCCGGAAACACCGGGCCTTAAGAGTAAATTTGTTCAGGCAAGACGATTGCCAGGGATGAACCATTCACGACGGGAATTTAATAGATCCTGCGCGCTCATTGCCTTTTTACCGGCCGGTTGCAGCGATTCAAGATTCAGGATCCCTTCTCCGGTCGCAACCTGGATACCGTTTTTGCTGGCGTCGATAATCGTACCGGGCTCTGCTGATGTATTGCCGTTAATAACTGAAGCTTTCCAGACTTTCACTGGCTGCTCATCAATCATCAACCAGCTCATCGGCCACGGATTAAAGGCGCGGATGCAGCGTTCGAGTTGAGCTGCTGACAGGGACCAGTCGATCCGGGCTTCTTCTTTACTCAGTTTTTCAGCATAGGTCACCTGTGCCTCATCCTGCACTTCAGGTGTCGCTGTATTGTCAGCAAGCTGTTGCAACGTCTCAATCAGCCCCTGCGGACCGAGAGCCGCCAGCTTGTCATACAGCGTGGCGCTGGTATCTTCTGCGGTAATGGAACACGCCAGTTTATACAGCATGTCGCCCGTGTCTAAACCTACGTCCATCTTCATGATTGTCACGCCAGTTTCAGCATCGCCTGCCCACAGAGCGCGCTGAATAGGGGCTGCACCGCGCCAGCGTGGGAGCAAAGAACCATGAACGTTAACACAGCCCAGGCGGGGCATATCGAGTACCGCTTTTGGCAGAATGAGGCCGTAAGCCACAACTACCATCACGTCAGCGTTCAGGTCTGCCACTAACTGCTGGTTTTCCTCAGGTCGTAATGACGCTGGCTGGAATACCGGTAAACCATGCGTTTCTGCCAGTACTTTAACCGGGCCAGGCATCAGTTTTTTACCGCGGCCAGCCGGTCGATCCGGCTGAGTAAATACGCCAACAATCTGATGACCAGACGATAGCAGCGCGTCGAGATGACGCGCTGCAAAATCAGGGGTACCCGCGAAGATTATACGTAGTGATGTAGACACGTTATTCCTTGTATCCGGGGGGCGTTAAGCGCGAGAACGCAAACGATCCAGTTTCTCAACTTTCTGACGAATACGCTGTTGCTTCAGAGGTGAGAGGTAATCGATAAACAGTTTACCGACCAGGTGATCCATCTCATGCTGAATGCAAATCGCCAGCAGATCGTCGGCTTCCAGCTCAAACGGATTGCCGTCACGATCCAGTGCGCGAATTTTAACTTTTTCGGCACGTGGCACCAAAGCGCGCTGTTCAGGGATAGACAGACAGCCTTCCTCAATGCCTGTTTCGCCGCTTTTTTCAAGCAGTTCAGGGTTGATCAGCACCAGACGCTCATCGCGATTTTCAGAAACGTCGATCACGATAATACGCTTGTGAATGTCTACCTGGGTCGCCGCCAGGCCAATGCCTTCTTCAGCGTACATGGTATCGAACATATCATCGACGATACGCTGAATTTCTGCATTCACTTCTTTAACCGGTTCCGCGACGATGCGAAGACGCTCGTCAGGAATATGTAACACTTGCAAAACTGCCATAAATTTCCAGAGTCGTGTTCAGGAGTTGATAAGAATATTACTTCTATTCTAGACAAATCCCCGGTCGATTGACAGCATCAGTGACCAATCGCAAAGATTGCTGAGGCTGCTTATGGCAGGGAAAAGGATGACGTCCACAGAGATATGGTTACGGCTTATAAACATCGGGTCGTTATACGGTGACGCGATGCTGGAGATTGCGCAGAGGCTGCTTCGCCAGGCAACCGTTGATGCTGAAGCTGTCAACGCGGCAGGGCTTTCGCCCAAACATGCCGTAAAGTTTTTTTCGTTCAGCGAGAGTGAGCTTGAACGTAGTCTGGAATGGCTTGAACACACCGACAACCACCTTCTCACGGCGGATGATCCTCGTTTTCCGCCATTGTTGCGTTCTATACCTGATTTTCCCGGGGCGCTCTTTGTGCGAGGCCGCGTCGACGTGCTTAATAGCATGCAGCTTGCGGTTGTGGGCAGCCGTGCGCCCTCGTGGTACGGCGAGCGTTGGGGGAAAATGCTCAGTGAACAGCTGTCCCAATGTGGCTTTACGATCACCAGTGGCCTGGCTTGCGGCATCGACGGTGTGGCACATCATGCGGCGTTGTCAGCAAAAGGGCGAAGTGTCGCCGTGCTTGGCAATGGTCTTTTTAGTCTCTATCCGCGTCGTCATCACATTCTGGCTGAGCAACTTATCGCTTCTGAGGGGGCGATAGTATCTGAGTTTTCACTTTCGACATCGCCCAGACCGGGTAACTTTCCACGGCGTAACCGGATCATCAGCGGGTTAAGCCAGGGCGTGCTGGTGGTCGAAGCTGCGATTCGAAGTGGATCGCTGGTTACTGCAAGGTGCGCACTGGAGCAGGGGCGTGAAGTTTTTGCGCTGCCCGGCCCGTTGGGGAACCCTGGCTGCGAAGGCCCTCACTGGCTGATAAAACAGGGGGCGACGCTGGTGACCTGTAAAGAGGATATCCTGGAAAATTTGCAGTATGGATTGCATTGGTTGCAGGATGATCTCCAAAAGCGACATATTTCATCGGATCAGGAGGCCGTAGCATTGCCATTTCCCAAGCTCCTGGCTAACGTAGGAGATGAGGTAACACCTGTTGACGTTGTCGCTGAACGTGCCGGCCAACCTGTGCCAGTAACGGTAGCACAGCTACTCGAACTGGAGTTAGCAGGGTGGATCGCAGCTGTACCCGGCGGCTATGTCCGATTAAGGAGGGCATGCCATGTTCGACGTACTGATGTATTTGTTTGAGACTTACATCCACAACGAAGCAGAAATGCAGGTGGATCAGGACAAATTAACACGGGATCTGACCGACGCAGGTTTTGAGCGGGAAGATATTTATAATGCGTTGATGTGGCTGGATAAGTTGGCTGATTATCAGGACGGCCTCGCCGAACCGATGCAGCTTGCTTCTGACCCATTGTCTGTGCGCATCTATACAGCTGAAGAGTGTGAAAGGCTGGATGCCAGCTGCCGGGGATTCATTTTATTCCTCGAGCAGATTCAGGTGCTAAACCTCGAAACGAGAGAGATGGTGATAGAGCGCGTCATGGCGCTGGATACTGCTGAATTTGAACTGGAAGATCTGAAATGGGTGATCCTGATGGTGCTGTTCAACATTCCAGGCTGTGAAAATGCCTATCAGCAAATGGAAGAATTACTCTTTGAAGTGAATGAAGGTATGCTGCATTAATTCTATGTGCAGCAACAAGAGTTGTTATGGCCAAATCAGCACTCTTCACGGTGCATAAAAACGAGCCCTGCCCACAGTGTGGGGCTGAACTTGTTATTCGGTCCGGGAAACACGGTCCGTTTCTCGGTTGTTCACACTATCCGGAATGTGATTATGTCCGTCCCCTGAAGAGCCAGGCGGACGGACATATCGTCAAAATTCTGGAGGGACAGCTTTGTCCGCTCTGCGGCGGCGAACTGGCGCTGCGGCTGGGGCGGTTCGGGATGTTTATCGGATGCAGCCGCTACCCGGAATGTGATCATACGGAACAAATTGATAAACCAGATGAAACGGCAATTGCCTGCCCTCAGTGCCAGCGTGGTCAATTGGTGCAGCGCCGCTCTCGTTATGGCAAGACCTTCCATTCGTGCGATCGCTATCCCGAATGCCAGTTCGTTATCAATTTCAAACCAGTAGCGGGCGTCTGCCCTCATTGCGATTATCCGTTACTTATAGAAAAGAAAACCGCGCAAGGCTTGAAACGCTTTTGCGCCAGTAAACAATGTGGAAAGCCGGTTTCGGCGGATCAAATCAGTGAATAATAACCTGCCATCAGGCTCCATCGCGCAGGCGGTGGAAATCCTGAAAAAAGAAGAAGTCATCGCCTATCCAACAGAAGCCGTTTTCGGGGTCGGGTGCGATCCTGACAGCGAAGTCGCCGTTAACCGTCTGCTGGCGCTAAAACAGCGGCCTGTGGAAAAAGGATTGATTTTGATCGCTGCGAACTACGCGCAGCTTAAGCCTTATATTGATGATTCCATGCTGACGCCTGCACAGCGGGAAACCATTTTCTCTGCGTGGCCTGGTCCCGTGACGTTTGTTTTTCCTGCACAACCGACAACGCCGCGCTGGTTAACCGGGCGTTTCGATTCACTTGCGGTACGCGTTACCGACCATCCGCTGGTGGTGGAGTTATGCCAGGCATTTGGTAAACCTCTGGTTTCAACCAGCGCCAACCTGACCGGGCTTCCCCCCTGTCGGACAACCGAAGAAGTTCTGGCGCAGTTCGGGAGTGATTTCCCGGTAGCCGTCGGTGAAACCGGTGGCCGTCTTAACCCGTCAGAAATTCGCGATGCCTTGACCGGCGAACGTTTTCGCCAGGGATAATGTGATGGAAACCTATGCTGTTTTTGGTAACCCGATCGCGCACAGCAAGTCGCCTCTGATCCATCAGCTGTTTGCAGAGCAATTGCAGATAGATCACCCATATGGTCGGGTTCTTGCGCCTGTTGATGCATTTTTACCGACGCTAAATAGCTTTTTTGTTGCGGGCGGTAAAGGTGCGAACGTTACGGTGCCTTTTAAAGAAGAGGCTTTCGGGCGTGCGGATGAGCTGACCGAGCGTGCGTCGCTCGCTGGTGCCGTCAATACTCTTAAGCGGCTCGAAGATGGTCGCCTTCTGGGCGATAACACCGATGGCATAGGTTTACTCAGCGATCTGGAGCGACTGTCGTTTATTAAACCAGGCTTTCGGATCCTGCTGATCGGTGCGGGTGGCGCGTCGCGCGGCGTATTGCTTCCTCTTCTTTCGCTGGATTGTGCGGTGACAATCACCAACCGTACTTTCTCCAGAGCAGAAGAGCTGGCGGCGTTGTTCGCACACACAGGCAGCGTAGCTGCGGTAGCACTTGAGGATCTCGCGGGTCACGAATTTGATCTTGTGATTAATGCCACCTCAAGCGGTATTAATGGAGAGATCCCGGCGATTCCTGCATCCCTGGTTCATTCCCACATCTACGCCTATGACATGTTTTATCAAAAAGGGAAAACGCCATTTCTGACCTGGTGCGAACAACAGGGGGCAAAACATGTGGCTGATGGTCTGGGCATGCTGGTGGGGCAGGCGGCTCATGCGGTGCTACTCTGGCATGGCGTGTTACCTGCTGTAGAACCGGTGATCGAAAAGCTGAAACAGGAACTGATGGCATGAATCAGGCGATTCATTTTCCCGACAGAGAAATCTGGGATGAAAACAAGCAAGCGGTGTGTTTCCCGGTGCTGGTGCATGGAATGCAGCTCACCTGTGCGATTAAAGGGGAGACGTTGCTTCAGCGCTTTGGTGGTTCAGATCCGTTAGCGGTCTTTTGTGAAAATCGCTGGGATCTGGAAGAGGAAGCCAGCGATTTGATCCGCGTACAGCAGGAAGACGATCAGGGCTGGGTCTGGTTATCCTGATCCAGATAGTCATTCTTCCATTTAACGTAATTGTTCGCTGAGTATTTCAATCCTTCGATCTCCGCCTCCTTTAGGGGGCGGATCTGTTTAACCGGACTGCCTAAATAGAGATAGCCACTTTCCAGGCGTTTGTTTTGCGGAACTAGGCTTCCTGCGCCAATCATTACGTCATCTTCTACTATGACGCCATCCAGCAAAATCGATCCCATCCCAACGAGAACCCTGTTACCGATTGTGCAGCCGTGGAGCATTACTTTATGACCGACGGTAACATCTTCCCCAATGATGAGCGGATTGCCCTCAGGGTTATATGATGACTTATGAGTCACATGCAGCACGCTGCCGTCCTGAATATTGGTGCGTGCACCGATTGCAACATAGTTAACATCGCCCCGGATCGCGACGAGTGGCCAGATGCTGACATCATCGGCCATGCGAACATCACCAATGACCACGCTGCTGGCATCGATCATCACGCGATCGCCTTTTTGGGGGAACAGATCTTTATAAGGACGTAATACTGCAAACATATCTACCTCGATACAGATGAGCGCTATTAAAGAAGACTTTGATCGTATTCCTGGATCGAGGCAAGGCAAAATGCGTCAATTTTTAAGCGGATCGGGTGGGTTTTCAGCGAAAAGCACGGAAAATCATCAGTTGGAAAAAAAGATCTAAAAAATACTTGTGCTAAAAACTGGGATCCCTATAATGCGCCTCCATCGACACGGCGGATGTGAATCACTTCACAAACAACCCGGTCGGTTGAAGAGAAAAAATCCTGAAAATCAGGGTTGACTCTGAAAGAGGAAAGCGTAATATACGCCACCTCGCGACACAGCGCTGAAGCGCGTCGCAACTGCTCTTTAACAATTTATCAGACAATCTGTGTGGGCACTCAAAGTGACATGGATTCTTAACGTCCTCGGACGAAAAATGAATACCAAGTCTCAACGAGTGAACACGTAATTCATTACGAAGTTTAATTCATTGAGCATCAAACTTTTAAATTGAAGAGTTTGATCATGGCTCAGATTGAACGCTGGCGGCAGGCCTAACACATGCAAGTCGAACGGTAACAGGAAGCAGCTTGCTGCTTTGCTGACGAGTGGCGGACGGGTGAGTAATGTCTGGGAAACTGCCTGATGGAGGGGGATAACTACTGGAAACGGTAGCTAATACCGCATAACGTCGCAAGACCAAAGAGGGGGACCTTCGGGCCTCTTGCCATCGGATGTGCCCAGATGGGATTAGCTAGTAGGTGGGGTAACGGCTCACCTAGGCGACGATCCCTAGCTGGTCTGAGAGGATGACCAGCCACACTGGAACTGAGACACGGTCCAGACTCCTACGGGAGGCAGCAGTGGGGAATATTGCACAATGGGCGCAAG
The DNA here is from genome assembly GCF_001729785.1 of Enterobacter hormaechei subsp. xiangfangensis. Lineage (NCBI taxonomy): Bacteria > Pseudomonadati > Pseudomonadota > Gammaproteobacteria > Enterobacterales > Enterobacteriaceae > Enterobacter > Enterobacter hormaechei. Next base: position 4,181,165 of record NZ_CP017183.1, on the reverse strand, counting down.
CCTGATGCAGCCATGCCGCGTGTATGAAGAAGGCCTTCGGGTTGTAAAGTACTTTCAGCGGGGAGGAAGGTGTTGAGGTTAATAACCTCAGCAATTGACGTTACCCGCAGAAGAAGCACCGGCTAACTCCGTGCCAGCAGCCGCGGTAATACGGAGGGTGCAAGCGTTAATCGGAATTACTGGGCGTAAAGCGCACGCAGGCGGTCTGTCAAGTCGGATGTGAAATCCCCGGGCTCAACCTGGGAACTGCATTCGAAACTGGCAGGCTAGAGTCTTGTAGAGGGGGGTAGAATTCCAGGTGTAGCGGTGAAATGCGTAGAGATCTGGAGGAATACCGGTGGCGAAGGCGGCCCCCTGGACAAAGACTGACGCTCAGGTGCGAAAGCGTGGGGAGCAAACAGGATTAGATACCCTGGTAGTCCACGCCGTAAACGATGTCGACTTGGAGGTTGTGCCCTTGAGGCGTGGCTTCCGGAGCTAACGCGTTAAGTCGACCGCCTGGGGAGTACGGCCGCAAGGTTAAAACTCAAATGAATTGACGGGGGCCCGCACAAGCGGTGGAGCATGTGGTTTAATTCGATGCAACGCGAAGAACCTTACCTACTCTTGACATCCAGAGAACTTAGCAGAGATGCTTTGGTGCCTTCGGGAACTCTGAGACAGGTGCTGCATGGCTGTCGTCAGCTCGTGTTGTGAAATGTTGGGTTAAGTCCCGCAACGAGCGCAACCCTTATCCTTTGTTGCCAGCGGTTAGGCCGGGAACTCAAAGGAGACTGCCAGTGATAAACTGGAGGAAGGTGGGGATGACGTCAAGTCATCATGGCCCTTACGAGTAGGGCTACACACGTGCTACAATGGCGCATACAAAGAGAAGCGACCTCGCGAGAGCAAGCGGACCTCATAAAGTGCGTCGTAGTCCGGATTGGAGTCTGCAACTCGACTCCATGAAGTCGGAATCGCTAGTAATCGTGGATCAGAATGCCACGGTGAATACGTTCCCGGGCCTTGTACACACCGCCCGTCACACCATGGGAGTGGGTTGCAAAAGAAGTAGGTAGCTTAACCTTCGGGAGGGCGCTTACCACTTTGTGATTCATGACTGGGGTGAAGTCGTAACAAGGTAACCGTAGGGGAACCTGCGGTTGGATCACCTCCTTACCTTAAAGAACCTGCCTTTGTAGTGTCCACACAGATTGTCTGATGAAAAGTAAATAGCAAGGCGTCTTGCGATTGAGACTGTACGTCCCCTTCGTCTAGAGGCCCAGGACACCGCCCTTTCACGGCGGTAACAGGGGTTCGAATCCCCTAGGGGACGCCACTTGCTGGTTCGTGAGTGAAAGTCACCTGCCGTCATATCTCAAAACTGACTTGCGAGTCACGTTTGAGATATTTGCTCTTTAAAAATCTGGATCAAGCTGAAAATTGAAACGACACACAGCTCATGTGTGTTCGAGTCTCTCAAATTTTCGCAATCAGAAGTGAAACATCTTCGGGTTGTGAGGTTAAGCGACTAAGCGTACACGGTGGATGCCCTGGCAGTCAGAGGCGATGAAGGACGTGCTAATCTGCGAAAAGCGCCGGCGAGGTGATATGAACCCTTGACCCGGCGATGTCCGAATGGGGAAACCCAGTGTGTTCCGACACACTATCGTTAACTGAATACATAGGTTAACGAGGCGAACCGGGGGAACTGAAACATCTAAGTACCCCGAGGAAAAGAAATCAACCGAGATTCCCCCAGTAGCGGCGAGCGAACGGGGAGCAGCCCGGAGTCTGAATCAGCTTGTGTGTTAGTGGAACGGTCTGGAAAGTCCGACGGTACAGGGTGATAGTCCCGTACACGAAAATGCACAGGTTGTGAACTCGAAGAGTAGGGCGGGACACGTGGTATCCTGTCTGAATATGGGGGGACCATCCTCCAAGGCTAAATACTCCTGACTGACCGATAGTGAACCAGTACCGTGAGGGAAAGGCGAAAAGAACCCCGGCGAGGGGAGTGAAAAAGAACCTGAAACCGTGTACGTACAAGCAGTGGGAGCACCTTCGGGTGTGACTGCGTACCTTTTGTATAATGGGTCAGCGACTTATATTCTGTAGCAAGGTTAACTGTATAGGGGAGCCGAAGGGAAACCGAGTCTTAACTGGGCGTTAAGTTGCAGGGTATAGACCCGAAACCCGGTGATCTAGCCATGGGCAGGTTGAAGGTTGGGTAACACTAACTGGAGGACCGAACCGACTAATGTTGAAAAATTAGCGGATGACCTGTGGCTGGGGGTGAAAGGCCAATCAAACCGGGAGATAGCTGGTTCTCCCCGAAAGCTATTTAGGTAGCGCCTCGTGAACTCATCTTCGGGGGTAGAGCACTGTTTCGGCTAGGGGGCCATCCCGGCTTACCAACCCGATGCAAACTACGAATACCGAAGAATGTTATCACGGGAGACACACGGCGGGTGCTAACGTCCGTCGTGAAGAGGGAAACAACCCAGACCGCCAGCTAAGGTCCCAAAGTCATGGTTAAGTGGGAAACGATGTGGGAAGGCACAGACAGCCAGGATGTTGGCTTAGAAGCAGCCATCATTTAAAGAAAGCGTAATAGCTCACTGGTCGAGTCGGCCTGCGCGGAAGATGTAACGGGGCTAAACCATGCACCGAAGCTGCGGCAGCGACACTATGTGTTGTTGGGTAGGGGAGCGTTCTGTAAGCCGTTGAAGGTGTGCTGTGAGGCATGCTGGAGGTATCAGAAGTGCGAATGCTGACATAAGTAACGATAAAGCGGGTGAAAAGCCCGCTCGCCGGAAGACCAAGGGTTCCTGTCCAACGTTAATCGGGGCAGGGTGAGTCGACCCCTAAGGCGAGGCCGAAAGGCGTAGTCGATGGGAAACAGGTTAATATTCCTGTACTTGGTGTTACTGCGAAGGGGGGACGGAGAAGGCTATGTCAGCCGGGCGACGGTTGTCCCGGTTTAAGCATGTAGGCGGAGGTTCCAGGTAAATCCGGTACCTTGTTAACGCTGAGGTGTGATGACGAGGCACTACGGTGCTGAAGTGATAAATGCCCTGCTTCCAGGAAAAGCCTCTAAGCATCAGGTAACACGAAATCGTACCCCAAACCGACACAGGTGGTCAGGTAGAGAATACCAAGGCGCTTGAGAGAACTCGGGTGAAGGAACTAGGCAAAATGGTGCCGTAACTTCGGGAGAAGGCACGCTGATAGGTAGGTGAAGCCCCTGCGGGCGGAGCTGAAATCAGTCGAAGATACCAGCTGGCTGCAACTGTTTATTAAAAACACAGCACTGTGCAAACACGAAAGTGGACGTATACGGTGTGACGCCTGCCCGGTGCCGGAAGGTTAATTGATGGGGTTAGCGGCAACGCGAAGCTCTTGATCGAAGCCCCGGTAAACGGCGGCCGTAACTATAACGGTCCTAAGGTAGCGAAATTCCTTGTCGGGTAAGTTCCGACCTGCACGAATGGCGTAATGATGGCCAGGCTGTCTCCACCCGAGACTCAGTGAAATTGAACTCGCTGTGAAGATGCAGTGTACCCGCGGCAAGACGGAAAGACCCCGTGAACCTTTACTATAGCTTGACACTGAACACTGGTCCTTGATGTGTAGGATAGGTGGGAGGCTTTGAAGCGTGGACGCCAGTCTGCGTGGAGCCGCCCTTGAAATACCACCCTTTAATGGCTGGTGTTCTAACGTAGACCCGTTATCCGGGTTGCGGACAGTGTCTGGTGGGTAGTTTGACTGGGGCGGTCTCCTCCCAAAGAGTAACGGAGGAGCACGAAGGTTGGCTAATCCTGGTCGGACATCAGGAGGTTAGTGCAATGGCATAAGCCAGCTTGACTGCGAGCGTGACGGCGCGAGCAGGTGCGAAAGCAGGTCATAGTGATCCGGTGGTTCTGAATGGAAGGGCCATCGCTCAACGGATAAAAGGTACTCCGGGGATAACAGGCTGATACCGCCCAAGAGTTCATATCGACGGCGGTGTTTGGCACCTCGATGTCGGCTCATCACATCCTGGGGCTGAAGTAGGTCCCAAGGGTATGGCTGTTCGCCATTTAAAGTGGTACGCGAGCTGGGTTTAGAACGTCGTGAGACAGTTCGGTCCCTATCTGCCGTGGGCGCTGGAGAATTGAGGGGGGCTGCTCCTAGTACGAGAGGACCGGAGTGGACGCATCACTGGTGTTCGGGTTGTCATGCCAATGGCACTGCCCGGTAGCTAAATGCGGAAGAGATAAGTGCTGAAAGCATCTAAGCACGAAACTTGCCCCGAGATGAGTTCTCCCTGAGACCTTGAGTCTCCTGAAGGAACGTTGAAGACGACGACGTTGATAGGTCGGGTGTGTAAGCGCAGCGATGCGTTGAGCTAACCGATACTAATGAACCGTGAGGCTTAACCTTACAACGCCGAAGGTGTTTTGGCGAAGAGACAGACACGATTTTCAGCCTGATACAGATTAACAGAATTTGCCTGGCGGCTTTAGCGCGGTGGTCCCACCTGACCCCATGCCGAACTCAGAAGTGAAACGCCGTAGCGCCGATGGTAGTGTGGGGTCTCCCCATGTGAGAGTAGGGAACTGCCAGGCATCAAATTTAGCGTGCTGATATGGCTCAGTTGGTAGAGCGCACCCTTGGTAAGGGTGAGGTCCCCAGTTCGACTCTGGGTATCAGCACCACTTTATACTTAGGTTAAAGTTCGGCAAGAAGTAAAAGAATTTGTCTGGCGGCTTTAGCGCGGTGGTCCCACCTGACCCCATGCCGAACTCAGAAGTGAAACGCCGTAGCGCCGATGGTAGTGTGGGGTCTCCCCATGTGAGAGTAGGGAACTGCCAGACATCAAACAAGTAGAAAGGCCATCCGAAAGGATGGCCTTTTTGCGTTATCTCTCCAGCTAAACCAATTCCCTCATTCGATGTTTTCACTGGTGCCGTTAATACCTTACGGACGTAGCGCTTTACCCTACTGAAACTGAAGTGGTGAAATGCATCCTGCTGGCTCGCAGTAGCGTTAAATGAATTAAATGTTATGCCAAATACTGTACAGGTAAGGGATATAGCGAGGATTAAGGTAGCGTATTGAATTTAATTAATATCTGATGCTATTCGTGATGGGGAATATACGTTTCTTATATCAGACAAAAATAAAAGCGCGGCCATCGCCGCGCTTTTAGAAGCCTTATTTAGTCAGGGCGACAATACCGAGTGTCAGGCCAGCGATTGCCGCGGCGCCACCAGCAATCGCACCTGCTGTTTCCCAGTTATCCTGGGTAGTGCCCTTCATACAGGTATTGGTGTGAACCAGTCGCCCCTGATCGTCGTATACCGGTACACATGGAGAATCGTGCGCGCAACCAGCAAGCAGCGCAGCGAGAAGTGCAACGGAAAGGAATCTTTTCATGATGTTACCTCAATATGATCGCCTATTCGCTAAAGAGCCGATGCGGCAATTAACGAATCGATGATTATTTTACCACCGCACTAATACCATGCAGCACGTGGAATAATCTCAATTTGTGTGGATTGTAAAAATTATGAAGAAAAAAGCGCAGGCAGTAATTATTAATGGAGGAAATGTGAAGAGGGGATGTGTTTTTACATTTTTTTCAGGAAATAAAAAAGGCACCAGAGGTGCCTTTATGATTTTCATTAATCCTTGTGCTTTGTAAATCGTCTCCGGACAACCACAAAGAAAACAGGAACAAAGAATATGGCCAACAGTGTGGCTGAGAGCATCCCGCCCATCACGCCCGTCCCGACCGCATTTTGTGCACCACTACCTGCACCGCTGCTGATGACCAGAGGCATAACACCAAGGATGAATGCCAGGGAAGTCATCAGGATAGGACGCAGACGCATACGCGAGGCTTCAAGCGTGGCTTCGATAATCCCTTTGCCTTCTTTATCCATAAGATCTTTGGCGAACTCAACGATCAGTATGGCGTTCTTGGCTGATAAACCAATTGTTGTAAGCAGACCAACCTGGAAGTAAACGTCATTGTTCAGCCCTCGCATTGATGCAGCCAGAAGCGCACCGATCACCCCCAGAGGCACAACCAGCATGACCGAGAATGGAATTGACCAGCTTTCATAGAGAGCCGCCAGACACAGGAACACCACAATAAGTGAAATGGCGTACAGCGCCGGAGCCTGATTCCCGGAAAGTCGTTCCTGATAAGACATCCCCGTCCAGTCGTAGCCGATGCCGGACGGCAGTTTTGACGCAAGGTTTTCCATCAGCGCCATTGCCTCACCGGTACTTTTGCCTGGTGCAGACTCACCGAGGATCTCCATTGATGGCATCCCATTGTAACGTTCCAGACGCGGTGAACCGTACACCCAGTGAGAGCTGCTAAAGGCAGAGAAAGGCACCATTTCGCCGTTAGCGCTACGCACATACAGGCCGTTAATGTCTCCGGGTAGCATACGGAAGCGAGCATCAGCCTGGACATAAACTTTTTTCACCCGTCCGTGATCGATAAAGTCGTTCACATAGGTGCCACCCAGGGCTGTTGAAATAGTCTGATTGACGTCAGACACGCTCACACCCAGCGCCTGTGCCTTCTCCTGATCGACGTCCAGCTTGAACTGTGGCGTATCTTCCAGTCCGTTAGGACGCACGCGGACCAGTAAGTCAGGATGTTCTCTCACCATGCCCAGCAGCTGGTTACGCGCCTGCGTTAACTGCGTATGTCCCAGGTTTGCCTGGTCTATCAGTTCAAAGTCAAAGCCTGTTGCGGTACCCAGTTCAATAATGGCAGGCAGGTTAAACGGAAATACAAGGCCGTCTTTGATCTGGCTGAACGCTTTCGTCGCGCGGCTGACAATCGCCTCAACGCCGTTTTCCTTGCCCGGACGCTCTTCCCATGGCTTCAGGCTGACGAAAGCGATACCGGAGTTCTGACCCTGTCCGCTAAAACTAAACCCGTTTACGGTAAAGACCGATTCAACGTTCGCTTTCTCTTTCGTCAGGTAATAATCCTGAACCTGATCGAGTACCTGCTGGGTACGCATCTGCGTCGCCCCTGCCGGCAACTGAACCATCGTCATAAACACACCCTGATCCTCTTCCGGCAGGAAGGAGGAAGGCAGGCGCAGGAACAGAACTGCCATGCCGCCGACGATGATGACGTAAACCAGCAGATAGCGGCCGGTCTTACGTAAAATGCCGCTCACGCTGTTGCTGTAGTGCTCCACACTCTTATCAAAGAGCGCGTTAAACCAGCCGAAGAAACCACCTTTCTTTTCATGATGTTCGCTGGAAACCGGTTTGAGCAGCGTTGCACAAAGAGCAGGCGTTAATATCAACGCCACCAGTACCGACAAGGCCATCGCGGAGACAATGGTCAGCGAGAACTGGCGATAGATAGCCCCGGTTGAACCACCAAAGAATGCCATCGGAATAAATACCGCCGAAAGCACCATGGCAATGCCCACCAGAGCGCCCTGGATTTGCTCCATTGACTTCTGCGTCGCCTCTTTTGGCGGCAGCTTGTCCTCAACCATGACGCGTTCTACGTTCTCGACTACCACGATGGCGTCATCGACGAGAAGACCTATCGCCAATACCATCCCGAACATCGTCAGGGTGTTAATGGAGAACCCGAACGCAGCCAGTACCGCAAAGGTGCCCAGTAACACCACGGGAACGGCGATAGTGGGAATAAGCGTTGCCCGCAGGTTTTGCAGGAACAGGTACATCACCAGGAACACGAGAACAATCGCTTCAAACAGCGTCTTCACCACTTCATGGATGGAGATCTTCACGAAAGGTGTGGTGTCGTACGGATACACGACTTTCAGACCCTGAGGGAAGAAGGGCTGCAACTGCGCCAGTTTACTCTTGATGGCGGCAGCGGTATCCAGCGCGTTTGCGCCAGTCGCCAGCTTGATCCCCAGCCCCGTTGCTGCCTGGCCATTGATTTTGGTGACCATGTTGTAGTTTTCGCCACCCAGCTCAATGCGTGCCACATCTTTCAGGTGGACCATTGAACCGTCCTGGTTCACCTTCAGCGTCACACGACCAAACTCCTCCGGCGATTTCAAGCGTGTTTGAGCAATAATTGAGGCGTTCAGTTGCTGCCCTGGTACGGACGGCGTTCCTCCCAACTGGCCCGCAGCAATCTGGTCGTTCTGTGTTTTCAGCTGGTTAATGATATCCAGCGGCGTGAGCTGATATTTGTTCATCGCGTTGCTGTCCAGCCAAATGCGCATTGCATACTGGGCACCGAACAGTTGCACGTCACCGACGCCGGAAGTACGGCTGATCGCATCTTTTACGTTAGAAGCGACATAGTCGGAGATATCATCCTGCGTGAGATTTTTATTGTCCGACACAAAGCCTGCAACCAGCAGGAAGCTGCTGCTGGATTTCTCCACGCCAATCCCCTGCTGCTGCACTTCTTGCGGCAGCAGCGGCATGGCGAGCTGGAGTTTGTTCTGAACCTGCACCTGCGCGATATCAGGATCCGTACCCGACTCGAACGTCAGCGTAATGGTGACGTTACCGGCGGAATCACTGGTGGACGACATGTACATCAAATTATCGATACCGTTCATGTTCTGTTCGATAACCTGAGTTACGGTGTCCTGTACCGTCTGGGCATCAGCGCCAGGGTAGGTTGCTGTCACCGCCACCGCTGGCGGCGCAATGGTCGGATATTGCGCCACCGGCAGTTTTAAAATGGCCAGCCCGCCCGCAATCATCAGAATGATGGCGAGCACCCAGGCGAAAACAGGCCGTTGAATAAAGAAATTAGCCATGTCGTTATTCCTTAACTGGCTGGAGTCGCGGCGGTATCAGGAATAGCCACGACGGTAACGCCAGGGCGAACTTTTTGCAGGCCGCTGATAATGACGCGGTCGCCGTTTTTCAGGCCTTCCGTGATCAGCCAGCGATCGCCAATCGCCTGCGGTGCAACGACAGTGCGCGATTCCACCTGGTTTTTATCGTTTACCACAAGCACAGTGGCATCCCCGCGCGGTGTACGGGTTACCCCCTGCTGGGGAACAAGAATGGCATCAGGCTGTGTACCTTCGTCAATGCGTGCACGGACAAACATACCCGGTAACAGCATATGCTGAGGGTTAGGGAAGAGGGCGCGAAGGGTGATTGAGCCGGTACTTTCATCTACCGTGACATCAGAGAACTGGAGCGTTCCTTTCAGTGGATAAGGCTGGCCATTTTCCATCAGCAACTCGACGCTGCTGGTGTCTCCCTTTTGCAGGCTCGTCTGCTGCTTCAGACGCATAAAATCGCTGCTGGATTGCGTCACATCGACATAAATGGGATCGAGCTGCTGAACCGTCGCCAGTGCAGTCGACTGACCATTAGTAACCAACGCCCCTTCGGTGACGCTGGATTTACCTATACGCCCGTTGATTGGGGATGTGACTTTGGTATAAGCCAGGTTGATCCGCGCGCTTTCAACGCCAGCCTTCGCGGCAACGACGCTCGCATCCGCCTGCTGGGCGGTTGCCACCGCCTGATCGTACTCCTGCTTGCTCACATATTGCGTACCGACCAGCGGAACGTAACGTTTCACCGTCAGATGAGCGATATTGGCCGCCGCCTGTGCTTTTACCAGTTCACCTTTCGCATTGTCGTAGGCTGCCTGATACGTGGCCGGATCGATCTGATAAAGGGATTCACCCGCTTTGACGTCGCTGCCTTCGGTAAAATTACGGTGCAGAATGATACCACTTACCTGGGGACGAACCTCCGCAACACGATACGCGTCAGTTCTGCCAGGCAATTCTGTCTTTACGGCCAGTGGCGCGCTTTTAACAATATGAACACTGACCTGAGGAGCTTGCGCATGTTGCTGTGGGTTTTCTTGCCCATCGCATCCGGTAAGCAGCGCGGCACAGACAATGAAACCGGATAAGGGTAAGCATCTGAAGTGATTCGTCATTACTGTTCCTTAAACTACCCCTGAACCGATATTTGTCATGAATCGGTGAAAGGGTGTGAGGCAAAAAAAGAAATGTAGCTGCGTATAATAATGAGGGTATTTAATGTTTTTTAATTTATAAGTGCTGATGGAGCTTTTAAAAAGTAAAAATCGGAATCTGACCCAGTGCATTCGACACTCTATTTCTGTCAGGATAATCAACGAAATGCTTTTTGGTGAAAGCTATACATATGTTTTATGTATTTAATATATTCAATTTATTCACGAGGTTTATAAATTAAACGAATTGACTTTTTTTGTGCAAAACTAACACGGATTTTGGTTAATACTTTGTCTGACACGACCACGGCAATATCCTTTGATAACGTATCAATCTTGTAAGTAACGAGTAGCAGGTAATGGCGCGCAAAAAGAAAGAAGAGGCTCAAAAGACCCGCCAGCAGCTGATTGAAGCCGCTATCAGGCTATTCGCGACGCGTGGTGTGGCCAGCACCACGCTTACCGACATTGCCGATGCAGCTCAACTCACTCGCGGGGCGGTTTACTGGCATTTCTCGAGTAAAGCGGAAATATTTAACGCAATATGGGAACAGCAATTGCCGCTGCGTGAAATCATTCGTGACAGGCTAATGCTTTCCGAAAATGACGACCCTTTGTTAATGCTTCGTGAACAATTTATTGTTGCGCTGCAATATATTGCGAGCGAACCCCGACAGTATGCGCTTTTACAAATTCTGTATCATAAGTGTGAATTTCATGACGATGTGATTTCAGAATGTGAAATACGCAAGCGGATCGGTTTAAACGATGATTATCTTCGCAAGACGCTTAAGCGATGCATTGCTCATAACATTATCTCTTCGCAAACTAATATTGAACTGGCGCTGATTGTTTTCCATGCGTTTTTTAGCGGAGTCATTAAAAACTGGTTAATGGATAACACCAGTTTTAATCTGTACAAACAAGCGCCGGCGCTGGTGGATAATATTCTGGCGACACTAAATATCACCCGAGTGGCGCCAGTGGTTTACGATACAGCCTTATGACTGCGCCCGGGGTGGCGACATCTCCCCGTGCTGGCACTGTTCCATAATAGCTTGCGCGGTAATTGGTTTGCCCAGCAGATAACCCTGTAGCGTATTGCATCCCAGTTCTGTCAGGAAGGTCTGCTGCGCTGCGGTTTCGACCCCTTCCGCCACGACCTTCAGATTCAGCGTTTTTGCCAGGGCGACAATCGCCGAGACAATTGTCGCATCTTCGCTCTCTCCACTTAACTCTTTCACAAAAGCGCGATCGATTTTCAACTCGCAGGCGGGAAGCCGCTTAAGATAGAGAAGGCTTGAGTAACCTGTACCAAAATCGTCTATTGAGGCTTTTACTCCCGCATCCGTCAGCGCTGTCAGGACGCGTACGCTTTCGTCCGGATTGCTCATTGCCGTGGTTTCAGTCACCTCCAGGATCAACATGCCGGGCGGCACTCTATGGCGCGTCAGACAATCGAGAACCGTTTTAACCAGCGACGGCTGTTCGAACTGCAACGTAGAAAGATTCACCGCCATTGACCAGTCCGTGTGGCCCTGAAGATGCCATTCACGCAGCTGGCGGCAGGCCTCGTCGATTACCCAGTTTCCAATCGGAATAATCAGCCCTGTTTTCTCTGCCAGCGGTAGAAACAGGTCGGGGGAGAGTAATCCCTGTTTGGGATGCTGCCAGCGTAACAGCGCTTCGAACCCGATGACCGGCCCGGCAGGGGCGTGGAATTTAGGTTGATAAAGCAGGCGTAACTCATCACGGTCGATGGCCTGCCACAGATCATTCATCAGCTGTAGATGCGTCTGCGCCAGCGTATTCATTGACGGCTGGAAGAAGTGATAGCCGTTGCGACCCATATGTTTCGTGTGGTACATCGCAGCATCAGCGTTAAACATTAGTTCACGATCGGTTTTGCCATCGTGTGGATAGAGCGCAATGCCAATGCTCAGGGTGACCATCAGTTCGTAAGGATCGAGATGGAACGGGCTATCAATGACGCGCACCAGTGAATTTGCCAGTGAGGCAGCATCATCCGGGGTGGCGGTTTCGGCCAGCAGCACGAATTCATCCCCACCGATACGCGCCAGCGTGTACTGACCTTTCAACTGCAACAGCAAACGCTGAGTCACCGCTACCAGAAGCTTGTCACCGACATCATGACCATAGGCATCGTTGACGGTTTTAAAGCCGTCAAGATCCATAAACATCAGCGCGAAAGGGCTTCCTTCGCGATCGGCCTTGCTAATGGCCTGATCGAGGCGATCCTCAAGCAGAATACGATTGGGTAATCGCGTCAGCGTATCATGCAACGCCAGCTGTGCGAGTTCACGATTAGCTTCTGCCAGTGATGAGGCCAGCAGCGAGGTACGAGCCTGAAGGCGGGCATCGAACATCGACACCAGCAGCGTAATCCCCAGAATAGCGAGCGCGACCACGCTAACCAATATCGCCAGCCAGCTCCCGTTAATGCCATGATGGTGGACCATCGTCGACATCGGAAATTGTGCTGCTTCCATGCCAGCGTAATGCATGCCAGCGATAGCGATGCCCATGGTGATCGCCGCCCCCAGCCGCATCAACGCCATTCGTGCGGCTTCCTGACGTAAACGGAACGTCAGCCAAAGAGCGGCCAGTGAAGCGGCAAGGGCTATGACCACAGAGATAGCCACCCACGTTTTATCCCAGACAATACCCGGTGTGACCTCCAGGGCAGCCATACCGGTGTAGTGCATGGCAACAATGCCCGTTCCCATCACGACGGCGCCAGGCAGCAGCCGGCGCAAACGTAGCTGCTCGCCGCTAACGAGCCACAGGGCAAACATTGACGAGCTAATGGCGATAACCATCGAAAGCAAGGTCAGGGCCGCGTTGTAACTCATGCTCATGGAAAGATCCATCGCCAGCATACCGATGAAATGCATCGCCCACACGCCAATCCCCATCGAAACACCGCCACCTGCCAGCCAGACGCGTGCAGCGACGCCCTGGCTTCCGGCAACGCGCGCAGCCATATTCAGTGCGGTATAGGCGGCAAGAATGGCAACAACAAAGGAGATGACTACGAGGATTTGGTTGTATTGGCTAACCAGCATGGTCTGTTCACTCGTGTGAGACGTTAAGCAAGAGCGGTTGGAAAGGGGACAGACATTATCATCGTCAGGAAATGACGAAAAGTGATTTAAGCCCCTGTTTTTATTGGGTGTTAACAGGGTTTTATACAGGATGGAAGCGGTTAGTCCAGCTCTGAGCAGTTGACCAGTTTAAGCGGGTTCACGGAATTCATATTGCGACATTTATCGGTTTCAGTGCTCATCAGTTCAATCCACTGCATCAGCAGCGCATCGAAAATGAAAACAGAGACAGCAAAAACGACCAGCCACCAGTATTTACGAATCATGTGTCATTCCGCGAAAAGAGAGCCTGTAAGTTGGTGGAAATATACACGAAAAGCGGGCGTTGAAAAGTGGGGAAAGGGAAGGTTTACAAAGCGTTGACGGTTGCCCGCCCGAACGATAAAAAAGGCGCTTCCCCATGCCGAAGAGCGCCTTTTTAAACAAGCAGTTAGCTAATCGAAATTAGTTCATGCCGTATTTTTTCAGTTTCTTACGCAGGGTACCACGGTTGATGCCCATCATCAGGGCAGCGCGGGTTTGATTACCACGGGTGTATTGCATCACCATGTCCAACAGTGGCTGTTCAACTTCAGCCAGTACCAGCTCATACAGGTCATTAACATCCTGACCGTTCAGTTGAGCAAAATAGTTCTTCAGTGCCTGTTTAACCGAGTCACGCAGGGGCTTTTGAGTCACCTGATCCTGAGAGTTAACGGTAGAAACGGTCAGTACGTCAGAATTTACGCGTTGTTCGAACATAGTTCTGTCAGCTCTTTATTTCATTACGCAAGATTTTCGAAGTATGCCTCCAACGCCTCCAGCTGTTCGCTGGCATCCTCAATGGCGTTGAATGTGCGCCGAAACTGGTCATTTGGAGCGTGCTCCTGGAGATACCAGGAGACGTGTTTACGCGCAATTCGGTACCCTTTTGCCTGGCCGTAGTGGTCATGCAATTCCCGAACATGCGAACAAAGCAAGCGCTTGACCTCTGCCAGAGGCAGCGGGGCAAGCAGCTCCCCAGTGTCCAGATAATGCTGGATTTCCCGAAAGATCCAGGGTCTTCCCTGAGCGGCACGTCCTATCATCAGAGCATCAGCTCCCGTATAGTCGAGCACAGCTCTGGCTTTAAGCGGGTCAGTAATGTCGCCATTCGCGATAACCGGAATGGAAACTTTCTGCTTAACTGCCCGAATGCTGTCGTATTCAGCTTCACCGTTGAACAAACAGGCGCGAGTGCGTCCATGAATGGTCAGGGCCTGAATGCCACAGTCTTCGGCCAGTTGGGCAATCTCTACGCAGTTACGGTGTTCCGGCGACCAACCCGTGCGAATCTTCAACGTAACAGGAACGTCCACTGCGCTGACAACCGCCGTCAGGATTGACTTCACCTGGTCGGGGTATTGCAGAAGGGCTGAACCTGCAAGCTTGCGATTCACCTTTTTGGCCGGGCAACCCATATTGATATCAATAATCTGGGCGCCACTTTCCACGTTAATACGCGCGGCATCTGCCATTTCTTCAGGCACGCTTCCGGCAATTTGCACGGTGCGGATACCTGGTTCATCCACGTGCACCATCCGAAGGCGGGACTTGTCGCTTTCCCAAACCTGCGGGTTAGACGACATCATCTCGGAAACGGTTAATCCTGCTCCCATCTCGTAGCACAGCGTCCTGAACGGCCGGTCGGTAATACCTGCCATTGGGGCTGCGATCAGGCGATTTCTGAGCTGGTGGTGTCCGATGCGCATGAGTTAAGAAATGACCATACTGTGACTGCAAGGCGGCGTATATTACGCATTTTTTGCACGAGATGAAAGGCCAAACTTTGAACAATCCTCTGTTGTAGATCAAGGAATCGCCAGTCATTCTTTTGGGATAAGATTATTCGCTATTTAAATCATTGTGTTATGAATAAATGAACATTTTGTGGGCGCTTACAATTTCCCGTAACTTCTCATCATTTCTGAATAAATGGATCAATTGTTCGGGATAATCTGCTGCTATAAGCAGCAGATTATGGCGCTTCTTTGCGATCTGCGTCGCATTTCAGCACAGGATATCAACGTAAAAAATCGACTTATTCAACAACCAGACGGCCATGAAGCGGCTGAACCGGGCGGCTGTTTTCGTGGTGCAGAGTGTGAGTAAATTTTTGCAGCTGTTCAGCAGAGACGGTCAGCGGATGCTTGAGGACCAGCCACGTTACCCCTTCTGAACACGGTGGGGTGGTCAGAGAGCCGCTAAAACGCCAGTAAGTTTTATCCGCGGGCAGTAATTTATTCATATCAAGGGTTGGCTTAATCGTGACGTTCTGGTCAACCTGTCCCGGCATCACGCCCCAGAGTTTATCCAGTTCAGTGTTTGCAGCGCCCTGATCGAACATAACGGCAACGACCGTCAGTTCGCCGTCAGCGTTTTTATGGACCAGATGCATTTCCATTGCGTATTTTTTACCGTGCACCGTGTTTTCGGATGGTGCATGGAAATGGAACTGCTGTAACGTCCAGCGCTGTTTATCAAGCGTGATGCTGTCGCGTGTATCGGCATTTTCACTCGCCTGGATAGTATGGCCGTTATTTGTCAGAATGACCGGGCCGTCGATATAGTGCGTTTCCAGCGGAGAGATGTGGGCTTTGACCGTGTTATCTATGTTGACCGGCGACTGATACATTCCGCTTTTACACGTCTTGTACGCCTCGTCCAGTTCGCCCCAGTGTTCCGGTGCGCCTTCTCCTTGATAGCTCCAGTGTGATGCGTAAGCCGTAGCCGAAATCATGCTCAGCGCCAGCAGCGCTGCCTTGCCTGAAATGTGTTTCATCATATTCTTCCTGTGAATTTTATTATCCAAATCAATAATTAACATTGTGATTTGTGGGGTTATTTTATCGAAGAAAGGAAGAAGGCGGGAGAAAAAACCGAAGGAAAAAGGCGTGGTCAGACGACCACGCCAAACGCTTATTTTTTATGACCGGTGATGCGACACCACTCTTCTTTCTCGACCACCGGGTCGAGCGCAAAGAGATCGGCGTAGGCTTCACAGACGCTGTCTGCCTGGCTGGCAAGGATACCGGACAGGCCCAGCAGACCGCCTTCAACCGGCAGCACGCTGATTAACGGCGCCAGCTCGCGTAATGGGCCAGCCAGGATATTCGCGACCACCACATCGGCTTTCATCGCCTCTGGCTGTGCATCGGGCAGATACAGTTCAAGGCGATCGGAAACGCCATTACGCTCGGCGTTATCACGGCTGGCCTGAATCGCCTGCGGATCGATGTCGATCCCGATGGCTTTTGCCGCGCCCAGTTTCAGTGCTGCGATAGCAAGGATCCCGGATCCGCAACCGAAGTCGATCACGGTTTTGCCTTCCAGATCCAGGCCATCCAGCCATTGCAGGCACAGGGAGGTTGTCGGGTGGGTACCGGTGCCGAACGCCAGACCCGGATCCAGCATCACGTTGACGGCGTTTTCATCGGGCACTTCACGCCAGCTTGGGCAGATCCACAGACGCTGACCAAACTGCATCGGATGGAAGTTGTCCATCCACTCGCGTTCCCAGTCTTTGTCTTCCAGCTGTTCAATTTTATGCGCGAAACCCGCGCCCAGCAGCGGATGGTTTTCCAGAATCGCCACGACCTCTTTCATATCGGTTTCTGCATCGAACAGGCCGATAACGTCCGTATCACCCCACAGGCGCGTTTCGCCTGGCAGCGGCTCAAAGACCGGCGTGTCATGCGTGTCCTGGAAGGTGATAGAGACCGAACCGGCCTCCATCAGCGCATCACTCAGTTCTTCGGCGTTCGCGCCGGTTGTGTTCAGTTTTAATTGGATCCACGGCATGGCAAAACTCTTTATTTGTCAGTAGAAATCAGGGCAGTTTGTGGCACCGGTCGACCAAAACGGTTTCCCACCACAAACGCCAGTAAACTTAACAGTAACGAAGGCACGATCGGATGGAAGCCCAGATACTGAATTTTAAACGTGGCGAGAACGGCATACAGGACGCCCCCGACAATCATGCCGCTTAATGCACCCGCGGCATTCGCGCGTTCCCAGTACAGCCCCAGCACCAGCGGCCACAGGAAAACGGCCTCCAGCCCGCCAAAGGCGAGCAGGTTTAGCCAGATGATCATCTCCGGTGGACGCCACGCGGCCAGCAACAGTAACGCCCCCAGCACCAGGGTAATCACCGCCGACATACGCTTGAGGCGTCGCTCATTTTCGACCTGTTCAGGGCGCAAATTCAGATAGAGATCTTTAATGATCGTAGCGGAACTTTGCAGCAACTGAGCGTTGATGGTCGACATAATGGCCGCCATGGGTGCGGCGAGGAAAATCCCGGCGGCAAACGGCGGAAGCACTTTCACCATCAGGGTCGGAATGACCAGATCCGGTACGGTAAGGTCAGGGATCACCGCGCGGCCCAGCGCGCCCGCCAGGTGCATACCAAACATCAGGATCGCCACCACAATTGTCCCGATAATGATCCCGCGGTGCACCGCTTTGCTGTCTTTATATGAGATGCAGCGCACGGCAGTATGCGGCAGGCCAATCACGCCAAAGCACACCAGCACCCAGAACGAGGTCATAAAGGTTGGAGAGAGGATATCATCCGCCCCCTGCGGCGAGACCAGTTTCGGATCGATCGCTTCCAGGGTTTCAACCGCATGGCTCAGGCCCCCTGCGGCATGCACGATACCCACCAGCAGAACGAGGGTGCCAATGAGCATCACCATCCCCTGCATCGTGTCGTTGAGTACGCTGGCGCGGAACCCGCCAAACGCGGTATACAGCGCGATACTCACACCGAAAATGACCAGGCCCGTCTCATAGGGGATACCGGCTGCCGTCTCCAGCAGACGTGCGCCGCCGATAAACTGCACCGTCATTGCGCCAATAAACGCCACCAGCAGACTCAGGCTTGCCAGCCATACCAGCAAGCGACTCTGATAGCGAGCAAACAGCATATCGTTCAGCGTTACGGCATTGTAGCGACGGGCCAGAATGGCAAACTTTTTACCCAGTATGCCCAGAGAGAGCCAGATGGCAGGCAGCTGGATCATGGCCAGCAGTACCCAGCCCAGCCCGTACTTATAAGCGGCGCCCGGGCCACCGATAAACGAGCTGGCGCTGATGTAAGTAGCGGTCAGCGTCATGGCCAGCACGACGCCACCCATTGAGCGGCTCCCGAGGAAATACTCGTTCAGAAAGGTGCCGGTCGAACGTTTACGCATCGCATAAACCGACAGGCCAAACACCAGGAACAGGTAAGCGATAAGGGGCAGAATGACTTCAAGCTGCATCATCGTCCTCCAGTGAAATATCGCGATAGATGAATTTCACCATCGCCCAGCACAGCAGGATAAACACCAGCGGCAGCAGCAGGCAGGCCATTTCAAACCAGTGCGGGAGGCCGGTAATGCCAATCGCCGAATCAGGTAAGTAAGCAGTTACTAACCATGCGGCGAGATAGAGAAGGGTCAGCCACAGCGCCCAGCGCGCTTCTTTATGGGCCTGAACAAAACGTTTGTCCATTTTTTGTCCCTTGTGGATGAAGAAAGCGGGGATTGTACATGATGGGGCTTAGCGATCCCCAGAAATAAAAAAGGCCGGATAATCCGGCCTTTTAGCAACACTGATCTCTTACTTCTCGTTCAGACCGAGTTTTTTCTCCAGGTAGTGGATGTTAGTCCCACCATTCTGGAAGTGCTCGTCGCTCATAATGCGCATCTGGAGATCAACGTTGGTTTTGATCCCGTCGATGATCAGCTCCTGAAGGGCGTTCTTCATGCGGGCAATGGCCACGTCACGGTTTTCGCCGTAGCAGATCAGCTTACCAATCATTGAGTCATAGTACGGCGGTACGGTGTAACCGGCGTAGATATGGGACTCCCAGCGCACACCAAAGCCACCCGGCGCGTGGAAACGCGTGATTTTACCCGGGCTTGGCAGGAAGGTGTTCGGGTCTTCGGCGTTGATACGGCACTCTACCGCATGGCCTTTAACCACAACTTCTTCCTGTTTGATGGACAGCGGCTGACCGGCTGCGATACGCAGCTGTTCTTTAATCAGGTCAACGCCGGTGATCATTTCGGTAACCGGGTGTTCAACCTGAATACGGGTGTTCATCTCAATGAAGTAGAACTCGCCGTTTTCGAACAGGAACTCAAAGGTACCCGCCCCGCGATAGCCGATATCGACACACGCTTTGGCGCAACGCTCACCGATGTAGCGACGCAGTTCCGGCGTAATGCCCGGCGCTGGCGCTTCTTCGACGACTTTCTGGTGACGACGCTGCATGGAGCAGTCACGTTCTGCCAGATAGATCGCGTTACCCTGACCGTCAGCCAGCACCTGAATTTCGATGTGGCGTGGGTTTTCCAGGTATTTTTCCATGTACACCATGTCATTGCTGAAAGCCGCTTTCGCTTCCGCTTTGGTCATGGAGATGGACTGCGCCAGTTCAGCATCGCTGCGTACAACGCGCATACCGCGACCGCCGCCGCCGCCGGACGCTTTGATGATCACCGGATAGCCAATGCGTTTAGCATGGGCGCGGTTAGCATCCATATCGTCGGTCAGCGGGCCGTCAGAGCCCGGTACGGTTGGCACGCCAGCTTTTTTCATCGCGGTGATGGCAGACACTTTGTCACCCATCAGGCGAATGGTGTCAGCTTTCGGGCCAATGAAGATAAAGCCAGAGCGTTCAACCTGCTCAGCAAAGTTGGCGTTCTCAGAGAGGAAACCATAACCCGGGTGAATCGCGACCGCGCCAGTGATTTCGGCGGCGCTGATGATCGCCGGGATGTTCAGATAGCTTTTTACGGACGGAGCCGGACCGATACAGACCGTCTCATCCGCCAGCAATACGTGTTTTAAATCGCGATCCGCGCTTGAATGCACGGCCACGGTCTTGATGCCCAGTTCTTTACAGGCACGAAGAATACGCAGTGCAATCTCGCCACGGTTGGCGATAACAATTTTATCCAGCATGTTCGCCTCGTTACTCGATGACGACCAGCGGCTCGTCAAATTCTACCGGCTGACCACTTTCGACCAGGATCGCTTTCACAGTACCTGATTTGTCTGCTTCGATCTGGTTCATCATTTTCATGGCTTCAACGATGCACAGGGTATCGCCTACGTTGACTTTCTGACCCACTTCGATGAACGCCTTCGCGTCCGGGCTCGGGGTGCGGTAGAAAGTACCAACCATTGGGGAACGTACGATGTGACCACTGATTTCTGTTGCAGCCGCAGGTGCCGCTTCTGCTGCCGCTGGCGCAACGGCTGCGGAGAGCGCAGGCTGCTGCACTGGCGCAGCATAAGCTTGCTGCATTACCGGGAAGCTAGCGGCTGGGGCTGCACGGCTGATGCGTACAGACTCTTCGCCTTCAGAAATTTCCAGTTCGGAGATGCCTGATTCTTCAACCAGCTCGATCAGTTTTTTAATCTTACGAATATCCATGAGTGGGTTCCGTACTCTTGTTTAGTGTGATTGTGACAAGCGTTTTACCGCTGTCTGTAAAGCGTATGAATAGCCGTCTGCACCCAGCCCACAAATCACGCCAGCGGCGATATCTGACAGGTAGGAGTGGTGGCGGAACGGCTCTCGGGCGTGCACGTTACTCAGGTGGATCTCGATAAACGGGATACTCACCGCGAGCAGTGCGTCGCGTATAGCAACACTGGTGTGCGTAAACGCGGCCGGATTGATCAGGATATAGTCCACAGTGTCTTTAGCCTGATGAATACGGTCGATGATTGCGTACTCCGCGTTAGACTGAAAATGGTCCAAATCCACATTCAGCGACGCTGCTTCCGTACTCAGACGGTTAACAATTTCGCTCAATGTTAGCGTGCCGTACTTCTCTGGCTCACGGGTGCCGAGCATGTTCAGGTTCGGTCCGTTTAAAACTAAAATTTGGAATTTATCAGCCATTATGCCGCTATCTCCTGCGATTTTCGGGTAAAAAACAACATATACCCTCAAAGCGCAATTGTCACCCTTTCAGAGGCCTAAAACCCCTGTCCGGAAAACCGAAGTCGCACATTATAACGATTTCGTAGCATTTGGCAGCTAAATACTGGTCTTATCAGGGAAGATTATCAACCGCTATCCGAAAAAGATTCGCGGTTGATAAATAATCTGCGGGAAAACGCACAGTTTCGTGAACTATCGCAACCACTGGCGGAACTTCTTGTAACGCCACGCTAAAAGGGCCAGGGCCAGCAGGGCGTAGATGACCGGCTGAGGGGATAAAATCTTCACCGACCACAGGTAATGAATAGGGGCGAGGATCGCGACCAGATAGACGAAGTTATGCAGTAGTTGCCAGCGTCGCCCCAGTTTTCGCTGCGCATACTGCGTGGATGTCAGCGTCAGCGCCAGTAAAACCAGCCAGCTTACGATACCCAGCGTCAGATAGGGACGCGTCACCAGTTCGCTGCCAAGGAGTGCCAGGTTATTAATGCCCAGTTCCAGCAGGGCGTAGCTGGTGAGATGCAGCGTTGCCCAGGCGAAACACCATAGCCCTAAAAGCCGACGGGTGCGTATCAATAATGGCTGTTTAGCGTAGCGCGCCAACGGTGAGACGAGCAAGGTCGCCAGCAAAAATTTCAGAGCCATCCGACCCGTAAAATGCTGAATATCTTTCGCCGGATCGGCACTGAACTGTCCCTGGCTGGCTGCCCAGAAGAGCCAGATAAAGGGGAGCAATCCGGCTAAATGCAGGAGTACCTTCAGCCAGGTTATCTGCTTTGCCGTTAAACGCACTTAGAAGTTCTCCCGTAAGTTCAGACCACGGTAGAGGGATGCCACCTCATCCGCATAGCCGTTAAATAGCAGCGTTGGCTGGCGTTTAACATCCAGCGCGCCGCCGGAACCGATAAAACGTTCTGTTGCCTGCGACCAGCGCGGATGGTCAACGTGTGGGTTAACGTTGGCAAAAAAACCATACTCGTCAGGCGCTGCCAGGTTCCAGGTGGTGGGGGGGCGTTCACGGGTGAGCTTAATGCTGACGATCGATTTGATGCCCTTGAAACCGTATTTCCACGGTACGGTCAGGCGAATGGGTGCCCCGTTTTGCGGCGGCAGCGCTTTGCCATAAACCCCGACGGTGAGCAGCGTAAGCGGATGCATGGCTTCGTCGAGACGTAAACCTTCAACGTAGGGATACTCCAGCCCGCCGCCGATAAACCGATCCTTCTGGCCTGGCATCTCGTCCGGGGCATAGCGCGTCTGGAAAGAAACATACTTCGCGTTGCTGGTGGGCTCAACCAGCGCCAGCAGTTTATGCAAAGGGAAACCTACCCACGGCACCACCATCGACCAGGCTTCCACACAGCGCATACGGTAAATGCGTTCTTCAAGGGGGAAGCGGGTGGTGAGGTCATGATGATCCAGCGTCAGCGGTTTTGCCACCTCGCCATCTATCTTCAGCGTCCAGGGATCGGTTTTCATGCTCCCGGCGTTGGCGGCAGGATCGGCCTTATCAAGACCAAACTCATAGAAGTTGTTATAGCCGGTGACTTTATCTTCCGGCGTCAGCGTCAGTTTATTCTGCCACTGTGCCGGTTTCGTGAAGTTAAGCGGTGCGCCGGAGGGGGCTTTCGGGCGATCGTTGCCCTTAAACCAGTCGAGCAGATCGGCATGGGCCGCAGGGGTGAGCGTCAGGGCAGTGGCGCTGATGCCAAGCATTTTCAGGATCTGGCGGCGCTGTAGCATAAAGACAGATTCAGACGTTACGTCGGCTTCCGTCAGTTTTCGGGTTTTCATGGCATCCTCCGTCAGGCGTTTTTCTAAGCATGACGGAGGAGGAGGGTTAGCGCGAATATGTCACGAAAATTTGAAGATTAGGCGATTTTAACCAGCGCACGACCGTGGAACTGGTTGTCCATGATTTTATTGGCGAACTCTGGCGCCTGGCTCAGGGTAATCTCAGTGGCGCTCTGCTCATAGAATGAGGCTGGCAGATCCTGCACCAGACGTTCCCAGGCCTCAGCCCGCCGCTCGGCTGGGCTCATGACCGAATCGACACCCTGAAGACGCACGTTACGCAGAATAAATGGCATCACCGTCGTCGGCAGGGCAAAACCACCCGCCAGACCACAGGCTGCCACGCAGCCGCCGTAATTCATTTGCGCCAGCACCTTCGCCAGCACGTTGTCGCCGACGGTATCTACTGCGCCAGCCCAGACCTGTTTTTCCAGCGGGCGGGTCTCGGCGAATTCGTCGCGGCTCAGAATACGGCTTGCGCCCAGCTGACGTAGATAATCATGCGTACTTTCGCGGCCAGAGACGGCGGCGACCTGATACCCCAGCTTGTGCAGCAGCGTGACGGCCGTGCTGCCCACGCCGCCGCTGGCGCCGGTGACGACAATTTCGCCCGAGTCAGGACGAATCCCGGCCTCTTCCAGCGCCATCACGCACAGCATGGCGGTGAAGCCTGCCGTGCCGATGATCATCGCCTTACGACCGTCCAGGCCTTTCGGCATCGGGACCAGCCAGTCACCTTTGACGCGCGCCTGTGCTGCCAGTCCGCCCCAGTGGTTTTCACCTACGCCCCAGCCGGTGAGCAGCACCTGCTGTCCGGCGTGAAAACGCGGGTCTTCACTGGTATGCACGCGGCCTGCAAAGTCGATTCCTGGCACCATCGGGAAATTTCGGATGATTTTACCTTTTCCCGTAATCGCCAGTGCATCCTTATAGTTCAGGCTGGACCAGTCGATATCTACGGTCACGTCGCCCTCCGGCAGGTGGTTCTCCTCAATGGATTGCACCGAGGCAACGGTTTTGCCGTCCTGCTGTTCTAAGATCAAAGCCTGCATACAGGGTCCTCACTAGGTTTGATGATGGGAAAATATGTCCTGATGACTATACTCGCTCAATGAAACGCAGTGCCGATTTAACGCAATAAATTGCCAGATACACCAGGTTTGATAGTATGTCGCATTTGAAATGCAAGTTAGTGCTCACTTGCCCCCCCTTCAATCCACGGAGTAATCTCAAGGATGCGATTAACGACGAAGTTCTCAGCTTTTATTACCTTGCTGACGGGGCTGACCATATTTGTCACGCTAATCGGCTGCTCGCTGAGCTTTTACAATGCCATCCAGGATAAGCTGGTTAACCGGGTTGAATCGGTTGCATCGGTTATCGACACTCGCCTGATAACGTCCTCCTTCCCGGCGCTTTCGCGTGAGCTGGATGAGTTAATGGTGCCTGTGGATATAGTGCAGATCGACATTAAACAGGGGAAGCAGACCGTTTTCAGCCATACCCGCCAGGGCAGCTATCGTCCTGCCGGCACGGTAGATCAGTATCGGGACGTCACGGTTAATTCACTTAAACATCCGGGTATGACAATTCATCTGATGTACCAGGATCCGATGAGCAACTATTTACGCTCGCTTATGACCACCGCGCCCTTAACCATCGCCGTTGCCTTTATCGTACTGCTGATTTTCCTCGCCGTTCGCTGGCAGCGTCGTCAACTTTCCGGCCAGGAACTGCTGGAAACACGCTCCGTGCGGATACTGAATGGCGAGCGGGGTCCGCAGGTGCGGGGATCGGTTTATGAATGGCCATCACGCACCAGTAGCGCCCTGGACGTGCTGCTCTCCGAAATCCAGTTTGCCAGCGATCAGCGTAGCCGTATGGACACGTTGATTCGCTCTTACGCCGCGCAGGATAACAAAACGGGCCTCAACAACCGTCTCTTCTTTGATAATCAGCTGGCTACGCTTCTTGATGACCCCGAAAAGGTGGGTACGCATGGCGTGGTAATGATGATTCGCCTGCCCGACTTTGATCTGCTCCGTGATACCTGGGGTCAGCGCGTGGCGGAAGAGAACCTCTTTACGCTGATTAATCTGCTGTCCACCTTTATTATGCGCTACCCCGGCGCGTTACTGGCACGCTACCACCGCAGCGATTTTGCCGTCTTGCTGCCGCATCGCACCTTAAAGGAGTCCGAGAGTATCGCCAGCCAGCTGCTGAAAGCCGTCGATGCGCTGCCCCAGAGCAAAATGCTCGACAGAGACGATATGGTGCATATGGGCATCTGTGCCTGGCGCGGCGGTCAGTCGACGGAGCAGGTGATGGAACATGCGGAAGCGGCCACGCGTAACGCCGTATTGCAGGGGGCGAACGGCTGGGCAGTCTATGATGATACGCTGCCGGAGAAAGGGCGCGGCAACGTGCGCTGGCGAACCCTGATTGAACAGATGCTGAGCCGGGGCGGACCGCGCATCTATCAAAAACCGGCGGTCATGAAGAATGGTCATGTTCATCATCGTGAGCTGATGTGCCGTATTTTTGATGGCACCGAAGAGGTTATCTCTGCGGAATATCTGCCCATGGTGTTGCAATTCGGATTGTCCGAAGAGTATGACCGTCAGCAAATTACCCGCCTCATTCCGTTTTTATCGTACTGGCCTGAAGAAAATCTGGCTTTACAGGTGACCGTCGAATCGCTGATCCGTCCGCGCTTCCAGCGCTGGTTACGTGACACGTTAATGCAATGCGAAAAATCGCAACGCAAACGCATTATTTTTGAACTTGCAGAGGCAGATGTAGGTCAACACATCAGCCGGTTGCGCCCGGTGGTGCGTTTAATCAATGCGCTTGGAGCTCGCGTGGCGGTAACCCAGGCGGGTCTGACGCTGGTGAGCACCAGCTGGATCAAAGAGCTGGATGTTGAATTATTGAAGCTGCATCCGGGTCTGGTAAGGAATATTGAAAAACGCACGGAAAACCAGCTGCTGGTACAAAGCCTGGTGGAAGCGTGCAAAGGAACGCAAACGCAAGTATTTGCCACAGGCGTACGTTCACGAAGTGAATGGCAGATGTTGACAGAGCGCGGCGTGACGGGCGGTCAGGGGGATTTTTTTGCCGCCTCTCAGCCGCTTGACACCAATGTGAAAAAATATTTGCAAAGATACTCTGTTTGACCTGCCGTTTACTTTGTTTTCACGTAGAATATCGCGCCTGTAGCTTTGAGTAAGACGAGCATAAAAGCCAGTGAACGACCTTTAATGGGTTACAAGTGAAAGTGAGGGACGCTGCTGTTTACTCAGCCCTGAGGGATTCAGGGGATGAATTTGTAACAAAGGAAACGTGCTGCACTAATTTTCACCGTAGCAGACGATTTTTGCGCCTTGTCGCTGCTGCGTGTGGTTGGTAAAGTAAGCGGATTTTGTTTTCCGCCCCAGCTTTCAGGATTATCCCTTAGTATGTTGAAAAAATTTCGTGGCATGTTTTCCAATGACCTGTCCATTGACCTGGGTACCGCGAATACCCTTATTTATGTAAAAGGACAAGGCATCGTATTGAATGAGCCTTCCGTTGTGGCCATTCGTCAGGATCGTGCCGGCTCGCCAAAAAGCGTGGCCGCAGTAGGTCATGATGCGAAGCAGATGCTGGGCCGTACGCCGGGCAACATCGCCGCGATCCGCCCAATGAAAGACGGCGTTATTGCTGACTTCTTCGTGACCGAAAAAATGCTTCAGCACTTCATCAAGCAGGTTCACAGCAACAGCTTCATGCGCCCAAGCCCGCGCGTGCTGGTGTGTGTGCCGGTTGGCGCGACCCAGGTTGAACGCCGTGCAATCCGTGAATCTGCTCAGGGTGCCGGTGCGCGTGAAGTCTTCCTGATTGAAGAACCGATGGCTGCGGCAATTGGTGCGGGTCTGCCGGTTTCTGAGGCTACCGGTTCTATGGTGGTGGATATCGGTGGCGGTACCACTGAAGTGGCCGTTATCTCCCTGAACGGCGTGGTGTACTCCTCTTCCGTGCGTATCGGCGGCGACCGTTTCGACGAAGCTATCATCAATTACGTTCGCCGTAACTACGGCTCTCTGATCGGTGAAGCGACCGCAGAGCGCATCAAGCACGAAATCGGTTCTGCCTACCCGGGTGATGAAGTGCGCGAGATCGAAGTTCGCGGTCGTAACCTGGCGGAAGGCGTGCCACGCGGATTCACCTTGAACTCCAACGAAATCCTGGAAGCGTTGCAGGAGCCACTGACTGGTATCGTGAGCGCGGTGATGGTTGCGCTGGAACAGTGCCCGCCAGAGCTAGCCTCCGATATCTCCGAGCGCGGTATGGTGCTGACCGGTGGTGGTGCGCTGCTGCGTAACCTCGACCGCCTGTTAATGGAAGAGACAGGTATTCCTGTCGTAGTTGCAGAAGATCCACTGACTTGCGTCGCCCGTGGTGGTGGCAAGGCGTTGGAAATGATCGACATGCACGGCGGCGACTTGTTTAGCGAAGAGTAGTCGGGTGTGAGAGGGTAGCAATTTGCTACCCTTTCTCTCTGACGCGAGAATACGCATAGCCTATGAAGCCAATTTTTAGCCGTGGCCCGTCGCTACAGTTTCGCCTGATCCTGGCGGTTCTGGTTGCGCTCGGGGTCATTATTGCCGATAGCCGCCTCGGTACGTTCAGCCAGATCCGAACGTACATGGATACCGCCGTCAGTCCTTTCTACTTTATTTCAAATGGTCCCCGTGAACTGCTCGACTCCGTGTCGCAAACGCTCTCATCGCGTGACCAGCTCGAACTCGAAAACCGTGCGTTACGCCAGGAACTGCTGCTGAAAAACAGCGAGCTGCTGATGCTGGGGCAATATAAGCAGGAAAACGCACGCCTGCGTGAACTGCTTGGCTCGCCGCTGCGCCAGGATGAACAGAAAATGGTCACCCAGGTGATCTCCACCGTAAACGATCCGTACAGCGATCAGGTGGTGATTGATAAAGGCAGCGTGAACGGCGTATACGAAGGTCAGCCTGTCATCAGCGATAAAGGCGTCGTGGGCCAGGTTGTGGCGGTTGCCAAACTGACCAGCCGCGTGCTGCTGATTTGCGATGCCACCCATGCACTGCCGATTCAGGTGCTGCGTAACGATATTCGCGTGATTGCCGCCGGTAACGGCTGCACGGACGATCTGCAACTGGAACATCTGCCCGCCAACACGGATATCCGCGTGGGCGACGTGCTAGTGACGTCCGGTCTGGGCGGTCGTTTCCCTGAGGGCTACCCGGTTGCGGTTGTCTCTTCCGTGAAGCTCGACACTCAGCGTGCCTACACCGTGATTCAGGCGCGTCCAACGGCCGGCTTGCAGCGTTTGCGCTACCTGCTGCTGCTATGGGGCGCCGATCGTAACGGAGCTAACCCGATGACCCCGGAAGATGTGCATCGCGTGGCGAATGAACGCCTGATGCAGATGATGCCGCAGGTACTGCCTGCGCCGGATGCGATGGGACCACCTGCACCCGTACCGGCTCCGGCGACGGGGTTAACGCAGCCGCTGCCGGATGCGCCGCCACCGCCGCAAGTCTCGGGTGGAGGGCAGTAGTGGCCAGTTATCGTAGCCAGGGGCGCTGGGTAATCTGGCTCTCATTCCTCGTTGCACTGTTGCTGCAAATTATGCCCTGGCCGGACGACATTCTTGTTTTCCGGCCAAACTGGGTATTGCTCATTTTGCTCTACTGGATCCTTGCCCTGCCGCACCGCGTAAATGTCGGCACAGGTTTTGTGATGGGTGCCATACTGGATCTTATCAGTGGCTCTACGCTTGGCGTCCGCGCCTTATCCATGAGCATTATTGCGTATCTCGTCGCACTCAAATTCCAGCTCTTTCGTAACCTTGCGCTCTGGCAACAGGCGCTGGTGGTGATGTTGTTGTCGCTCGCTGCGGATATCGTTGTTTTCTGGGCAGAGTTTTTAGTGATCAACGTCTCTTTCCGACCGGAAGTGTTCTGGAGTAGTGTAGTAAACGGTGTGCTCTGGCCGTGGCTTTTCCTGCTGATGCGTAAAATTCGCCAGCAGTTTGCTGTGCAATAAAAGGTTTCTATGACGTCTTTGTATCTTGCCTCCGGTTCTCCGCGTCGCCAGGAACTGCTCGCGCAGTTGGGTGTCTCCTTCGAACGCATCGTTACCGGTATTGAAGAAAAACGTGCTGAGGGTGAAAGCGCTCAGCAGTATGTCTCTCGTCTGGCGCGTGAAAAAGCGCAGGCGGGCGTGGCATGCGTGCCGCGTGACTTACCGGTGCTGGGTGCGGATACCATTGTCATTCTCAATGGTGAGGTGCTTGAGAAACCCCGCGACGCAGACCATGCGGCGCGGATGCTGCGTAACATGTCCGGACAAACCCATCAGGTGATGACGGCGGTAGCGCTGGCAGACAGCCAGTACGTTCTGGATTGCCTTGTGGTAACGGAAGTGACGTTCAGAGTCCTCACCGACGAGGAGATCGCCGGCTATATCGCCAGCGGTGAACCTATGGATAAAGCAGGTGCATACGGTATTCAAGGGTTGGGTGGCTGTTTTGTCAGGAAGATAAATGGCAGCTATCACGCCGTAGTCGGCTTACCGCTGGTGGAAACGTATGAGTTGCTGAGCAATTTTAACTCACTGCGTGAGGGAAGGGATAATTATGACGGCTGAATTGTTGGTAAACGTAACGCCATCGGAAACCCGTGTGGCCTACATTGATGGTGGCATTCTTCAGGAAATTCATATTGAGCGTGAAGCGCGACGCGGAATCGTAGGCAATATCTACAAAGGTCGTGTCAGTCGTGTCCTGCCGGGTATGCAGGCGGCTTTTGTAGATATTGGGCTCGATAAGGCGGCGTTTTTACATGCCTCCGATATCATGCCGCACACCGAATGTGTGGCAGGCGAAGAGCAAAAGCAGTTTGCCGTGCGCGACATCTCTGAGCTGGTGCGTCAGGGCCAGGATCTGATGGTGCAGGTGGTAAAAGATCCGCTGGGCACTAAAGGCGCGCGTCTGACCACCGACATCACCCTGCCTTCACGCTACCTGGTGTTTATGCCGGGGGCGTCGCACGTCGGCGTGTCACAGCGTATTGAGAGCGAAAGCGAGCGTGAGCGCCTGAAAAAGGTGGTCAGCGCCTACTGCGACGAGCAGGGCGGGTTTATTATCCGTACCGCGGCGGAAGGGATCAGCGAAGAAGATCTCGCCTCGGATGCGGCCTACCTGAAGCGCGTCTGGACCAAAGTGATGGAGCGTAAAAAACGCAACCAGACCCGCTACCGGCTGTACGGTGAGCTGGCGCTCGCTCAGCGCGTATTACGTGATTTCGCCGACGCCCAGCTTGACCGCATCCGCGTGGACTCCCGTCTGACGTACGAAGCCTTACTGGAGTTCACCGCCGAGTACATCCCGGAAATGCCGGGTCTGCTGGAGCATTACACCGGACGCCAGCCGATATTTGACCTCTATGACGTTGAAAACGAAATCCAGCGTGCGCTGGAGCGTAAGGTTGAGCTGAAATCGGGTGGCTATCTGATCATCGATCAAACCGAAGCGATGACCACCGTCGATATCAACACCGGCGCGTTTGTCGGCCATCGCAACCTCGATGACACCATCTTCAACACCAACATCGAAGCGACGCAGGCCATCGCGCGTCAGCTTCGCCTGCGTAATCTGGGCGGCATTATCATCATCGACTTTATCGATATGAACAATGAAGATCACCGCCGTCGCGTGCTGCACTCTCTGGAGCAGGCGCTGAGTAAGGACCGCGTGAAAACCAGCATCAATGGCTTCTCGCAGCTCGGTCTTGTGGAAATGACCCGGAAACGGACCCGCGAAAGCGTGGAACATGTCCTGTGTAATGAGTGTCCAACCTGCCATGGACGCGGAACGGTAAAGACGGTGGAGACGGTCTGCTACGAGATCATGCGTGAAATTGTCCGTGTCCATCATGCCTACGACTCAGACCGTTTTCTGGTCTATGCTTCCCCTGCGGTGGCGGAGGCCCTGAAAGGGGAAGAGTCGCACGCGCTGGCGGAAGTGGAAATCTTTGTCGGCAAACAGGTAAAAGTGCAAATTGAGCCGCTCTATAACCAGGAGCAGTTTGACGTCGTCATGATGTAAACGCAGTTCGCTGCGAGATTTAAGGCTGACAAGGAGAGACGCGTGAGGCGATTGCCGGGGATTTTACTGCTTACAGGGGCAACGCTGGTCGTGATTGTCGCGTTGCTCGTGAGCGGGCTGCGTCTCGCCTTGCCGCATCTGGACAGCTGGCGTCCGCAGATACTGGCAAAAATCGAATCCGCCACCGGCCTGCCGGTGGACGTGAGTCATATCGAGGCAAGCTGGCAGAACTTTGGTCCGACGCTAGATGCGCGGGATATCCGCGCCAGCCTGAAAGATGGCGGCCACCTCAAAATCAAACGCGTCACCCTGGCGCTGGATGTCTGGCAAAGCCTGCTGCATCTGCGCTGGCAGTTTCGCGATCTCACCTTCTGGCAACTTCAGCTGATGACTAACACGCCGCTGCAAAGCGGCGACAGCGATCGAGGGCTGGAAACCAGCCGTATCAGCGATCTGTTCCTGCGGCAGTTCGATCATTTCGATCTGCGCGACAGCGAAGTGAGCTTTATTACTCTTTCCGGTCAGCGCGCTGAGCTGGCGATCCCTCAGCTGACCTGGTTAAACGGGAAAGATCGCCACCGCGCCGAGGGGCAGGTGAATCTCTCCAGCCTGAACGGGCAGCACGGGGTTATGCAGGTGCGGATGGATCTGCGTGACGACAATGGCCTGCTGAACAACGGCAGGGTCTGGCTACAGGCGGACGACGTGGACGTGAAGCCGTGGCTCGGTGAGTTGCTACAGCAGAACATGCAGCTGGAGACCGCGCGCTTCAGCCTGGAAGGCTGGATGACGCTGACGAACGGGGCGTTCGCCAGCGGCGATATCTGGCTTAAGCAGGGGGGCGCGAGCTGGAAAGGGGAAAACCATCAGCATCAACTTTCCGTCGATAACCTCACCGCACACGTGACGCAGGATAAAGGCGGCTGGCAGTTCGCTATTCCGGATACGCGCATCTCCATGGATAACAAACCCTGGCCGCGCGGCGCGCTGACGCTGGCGTGGATGCCGGAACAGGACGTCGGCGGGATAAACGGTAAACGCAGCGACGAGCTGCGTATCCGCGCCAGTAACCTGGATCTGACGGCGATCGAAGGGCTGCGTTCAATGGCCGCAAAACTTTCACCGGAGCTGGGCGAAATCTGGCTGGCGACGCAGCCGAGCGGGCAGATAAACCGGCTGGCGCTGGATATTCCGCTCCAGGCTACGGAAAAGACGCGTTTTCAGGCGGCATGGAAAAATCTCGCATGGAAACAGTGGAAATTGCTGCCGGGTGCCGAGCACTTCAGCGGTAAACTGGAAGGAAGCGTGGAAAACGGCAGGCTGACGGCAGAAATGCAGGACGCGAAAATGCCGTACGAAACGGTCTTCCGTGCGCCACTGGAGATCGAAAAGGGAAATGCCACTCTCAACTGGCTGAAGAATGACAAAGGTTTTCAGCTCGATGGCCGCGATATTGATGTAAAAGCCAAAGCGGTACATGCCCGTGGTAATTTCCGTTATCTACAGCCTGAAGGCGATGAGCCGTGGCTGGGTATTCTGGCGGGCATCAGCACAGATGACGGTTCGCAGGCGTGGCGCTACTTCCCGGAAAACCTGATGGGGAAAGCGCTGGTGGACTATCTCAGCGGCGCTATTCAGGGCGGCCAGGCGGATAACGCCACGCTGGTCTACGGCGGCAACCCGCACCTGTTCCCGTATAAGCACAACGAAGGCCAGTTCCAGGTTCTGGTGCCGCTACGCAACGCCACCTATGCCTTCCAGCCAGACTGGCCGGCGCTGAAGAATCTGGATATTGAACTCAACTTCCTGAATGACGGCTTGTGGATGAAGACGGACAGCGTCGCGCTGGGCGGCGTAACGGCAAGCAACCTGACGGCAAACATCCCGGATTATTCCAAAGAGAAGCTGCTGATTGATGCGGATATTAAGGGGCCGGGTAAAGCGGTTGGCCCGTACTTTGAAGATACGCCGCTGAATGACTCCCTGGCAGCCACCCTTCAGCAGTTGCAGTTAGATGGCGATGTGAATGCTCGCTTACATCTGGATATCCCGCTGGACGGTGAATTGACCACCGCCAAAGGCGACGTTCGCCTTAATAACAACAGCCTCTATATCAAGCCGCTGGACAGCACCCTGAAAAACCTCAGCGGTCAGTTCAGCTTTGTTAACGGCACGCTGAAAAGTGAGCCGCTTAAAGCGACCTGGTTCAATCAACCCGTTAATATCGATTTCTCCACCACCGAGGGCGATAAAGCCTACCAGGTGGCGGTCAATATGGACGCGAACTGGCAGCCGTCACGCATGGATGTTCTGCCGAAGCCGATTGAGAATGCGGTGGACGGTGCGGTGTCATGGAATGGCAAGGTCGCCATCGACCTGCCTTATCATGCCGGTGCGCGCTATAACGTCGACATTACGGGCGATCTAAAAAACCTCAGCAGCCAGCTTCCCGCGCCGCTGAATAAAAAAAGCGGTGAAGCATTGCCCGTCAACGTTAAGGTTGCGGGCAACCTTAACAGCTTCGATTTAACCGGAAACGCGGGCGGAACAAACCACTTCAACAGCCGCTGGCTGCTTAACCGCAAGCTGACGCTGGACAGGGCGATCTGGACGACGGACAGCCGTACCACGCCGCCGCTGCCGGAGCAGGCGGGCGTTGAACTGAATCTCCCGCCGATGGATGGCGCAGAGTGGCTGGCACTGTTCCAGAAAGGTGTCGGGCAAAACGTCGACCAAACGGCGCAGTTCCCGCAGTCCATTACCTTGCGCACGCCTGCGCTGACGCTGGGCGGGCAGCAGTGGAACAACCTGAGTATTGTCTCCCGGCCGACGGTAAACGGCTCAAAGGTCGAGGCGCAGGGGCGTGAGATCAACGGTTCGTTGATCATGCGCGATCACGCGCCATGGCAGGCGGCTATCCGTTATCTCTATTACAATCCGACCTTTACGGCGTCTAAAGCAGAGTCGACAAGCACTTCTCCTGTCAGTGGCAATGGGACGTCGCGCGTGGATTTCAGCGGCTGGCCCGATCTCCAGCTGCGCTGCGCGGAGTGCTGGCTGTGGGGACAGAAATATGGCCGTATCGACGGTGATTTTGCCATTCAGGGAAATAAGCTGAGCCTCTCTGGTGGGCTGGTGGATACCGGCTTTGGCCGCATGACTGCCGCGGGCGAATGGGTGAACAAACCGGGTGAACAACGCACCTCGCTGAAAGGCGATATTAAAGGCAATAAGCTGGACGCCGCGGCTAACTTCTTCGGCATTAGCACGCCGCTTCGCGGATCGTCCTTCGATGTGAATTACGATCTGCACTGGCGCGCTGCGCCGTGGACACCCGATGAAGCTTCGCTTAACGGCATCCTGAAAACCAACTTCGGTAAGGGTGAGATTGCCGACGTGAGCACGGGGCGCGCCGGGCAGATCCTGCGCCTGCTGAGTTTTGATGCGCTGCTGCGCAAGCTGCGCTTCGATTTCAGCGACACCTTCAGCGAAGGTTTCTACTACGATTCAATTCGCAGTACGGCGTGGATCAAAGACGGCGTTCTGCATACGGACGATACGCTGGTGGATGGCCTGGAAGCGGATATCGCCATGAAAGGCTCGGTCAACCTCGTGCGTCGCGAACTGGATATGGAAGCCGTGGTGGCGCCGGAAATATCCGCAAGCGTGGGCGTTGCGGCGGCCTTTGTGGTGAACCCGATTGTCGGTGCGGCGGTGTTTGCCGCCAGTAAAGTGCTGGGGCCGCTGTGGAGCAAGGTCTCTATTCTGCGCTATCGCATTACCGGTCCGGTCGATAAACCGCAGATTAACGAGGTGCTGCGCCAGCCGCGCAAAGAAGCACCGCAATGATTTGACGTGGGCAGGTAATTGCCTCACTCTCAATAAATACGATCTTTATACCGCCCCGGGCGGCAACGAACGAGTAGCAATAGATGAGTCTGAACCTGGTAAGTGAACATTTGCTCGCAGCGAACGGCCTGAGCCATCAGGACCTGTTCTCCATTCTTGGTCAACTGACCGAACGCCGCCTCGACTACGGCGATCTCTATTTCCAGTCGAGCTATCACGAATCCTGGGTTTTAGAAGACAGCATCATTAAAGATGGCTCTTACAACATCGACCAGGGCGTCGGCGTGCGCGCCGTCAGCGGGGAGAAAACCGGTTTTGCTTATGCCGATCAGATTAGCCTCGCCGCACTTGAGCAGAGCGCGCAGGCCGCGCGCACCATTGTGCGTGATACCGGAGATGGTCGCGTGAAAACGCTGGG
The DNA here is from genome assembly GCF_001729785.1 of Enterobacter hormaechei subsp. xiangfangensis. Lineage (NCBI taxonomy): Bacteria > Pseudomonadati > Pseudomonadota > Gammaproteobacteria > Enterobacterales > Enterobacteriaceae > Enterobacter > Enterobacter hormaechei. Next base: position 4,145,933 of record NZ_CP017183.1, on the reverse strand, counting down.
TGAAGTGCAGCACGCTGCGCTCTATACCAGCATCGACCCGCTGCAAAGCATGAGCCGCGAAGAGAAGCTCGACATCCTGCGTCGCGTGGACAAAGTGGCTCGCGCGGCGGATAAACGCGTGCAGGAAGTCTCTGCCAGCCTGACCGGTGTTTATGAACTGATCCTGGTGGCGGCGACGGACGGTACCCTGGCGGCGGATGTTCGCCCGCTGGTGCGTCTCTCTATCAGCGTGCAGGTTGAAGACGACGGCAAGCGCGAGCGCGGCTCAAGCGGTGGCGGCGGTCGTTTTGGCTATGACTGGTTCCTCGGCGACGTTGACGGCGAAGCGCGCGCGGATGCGTGGGCAAAAGAAGCCGTGCGCATGGCGCTGGTCAACCTGTCTGCCGTGGCGGCACCTGCCGGTACGCTGCCGGTGGTTTTGGGCGCAGGCTGGCCTGGCGTGCTGCTGCACGAAGCGGTCGGTCACGGCCTTGAGGGTGATTTCAACCGTCGCGGGACGTCCGTATTCAGCGGTCAGATGGGGCAGCTTGTCTCCTCCGAACTGTGTACCGTGGTGGATGATGGCACCATGCTCGACCGTCGCGGCTCGATTTCTATCGACGATGAAGGCACGCCGGGCCAGTACAACGTGCTGATCGAAAACGGCGTACTGAAAGGCTACATGCAGGACAAGCTTAACGCGCGCCTGATGGGCGTAGCGCCAACGGGTAACGGTCGTCGCGAATCCTATGCGCACCTGCCGATGCCGCGCATGACCAACACCTACATGTTGCCGGGCAAATCCACGCCGCAGGAGATTATCGAATCCGTTGATTACGGGATCTTCGCGCCAAACTTTGGCGGCGGTCAGGTGGATATCACCTCCGGCAAATTTGTCTTCTCTACCTCAGAGGCGTATCTGATTGAGAAGGGCAAAGTGACCAAAGCGGTGAAGGGCGCAACCCTGATTGGCTCCGGCATTGAGGCCATGCAGCAGATTTCCATGGTGGGTAACGATCTGAAGCTGGATAACGGCGTGGGCGTTTGCGGCAAAGAGGGCCAGAGCCTGCCTGTGGGCGTCGGTCAGCCTACGCTGAAAGTAGATAATCTGACGGTGGGCGGCACGGCGTAAATTTTCCCCCGCACCCTAACCCTCTCCCCAACGGGGAGAGGGGAAAAGCCTACTCTTTCCTTCTGCCCCGCATGCCCTGAAACAGCTCCGCCACTTCCACAAAATAGTCCGTCAGATAGTTAATACAGACCTGCACCTTCAGCGGCAGCTTGTCCTTTTCCGTATAGAGCGCGTACACCGGACGCGGATCGGACTGGTAGCGCGGGAAGAGGATCTCCAGCACGCCGCTGTTGATCTCGTTGATCACCCACATCAGCGGTACGTAGGCGATCCCGGCCCCGGCCACCAGCCAGCGTGAGATGGTCATCGGATCGTTGGTGACGAAGCGGCCTTCAGGCAGCAGTTTAGTGGAAAGCCCTTCCGGCGCGATCAGTTCAAATTCGTTATCTGGCCGAACGCTGTATTCCAGCCACGAGTGGTTGCTCAGATCGGCAGGTTTCTCCGGCACGCCATACTGTGCCAGGTAGCTTTTCGAAGCGCAGACCACCATCGGCATGCTGCCCAGTCGACGCGAGAACAGGCTAGAGTCCTGCAACGCGCCAACGCGGATCACCACGTCTAACCCATCGGCAATCAGGTCCGGTGCCGGAATGCCCGTAACCAGATTAACGGTTAAACCGGGATACTCTTTCAGCATTTCCGCCGTCATGGCAGCGAGAACATTTTGTGCCATAGTTGAAGAACACCCTATACGCAGCGTGCCGATAGGCGTGTTGTTAAAGGCATAGAGCTGCTCGTGAACGTCCTGCACTTCATGCAGCATTCGACGGCAGCCCTGATAGTAAATTTTACCCGCTTCCGTCAGCCCGATGCTGCGGGTGCTGCGGTTGAGCAGCTTCACCTGAAGCTCATCTTCCAGTTTTGACACTGTCTGGCTAATGGATGAGACGCTCATTTGTAGCTGACGTGCTGCGGCGGTAAAAGAGCCTTGCTCAACCACTTTCGCAAAGACGGACATGCGTTTTAGACGTTCCATTATTCACTCTGGCTTAAAAGTGATTTAGATCACATATGATAGATAACAGCATAACAGTTACGTTAATATATTATTAATTACATAACGGCTGCGCCACTCTCGCCCGGCAATTCTTGCTCTCCTGCGGCGGCGCGAGCTTAAAAATCCAGTAACCTGCACTCTCTTTAATCAAGGTCAACATGAGTCTGTTTCCCGTTATCGTGGTGTTCGGTTTGTCGTTCCCACCGATATTTTTCGAGCTTCTTTTATCACTGGCGATCTTCTGGCTGGTGCGCAAGGTGCTGGTCCCTACCGGGATTTATGATTTCGTCTGGCATCCTGCATTGTTCAATACCGCGCTGTATTGCTGCCTGTTCTATTTAATATCGCGCATGTTTGTCTGAGGTTGATGTGAAAACGCTAACAAGAAAAATCTCCCGCACTGCCATCACTATGGCGCTGGTCATCCTGGCGTTCATCGCTATTTTTCGCGCCTGGGTTTATTACACCGAATCCCCGTGGACGCGCGATGCGCGTTTCAGCGCGGAGGTGGTCGCGATAGCGCCCGATGTCGCCGGTCTCATTACGGCAGTCAACGTCCACGATAACCAACTGGTGAAAAAAGATCAGGTGCTGTTCACCATCGACCAGCCGCGCTATCAAAAAGCGCTGGAAGAAGCGGAAGCAGACGTGGCGTATTACAACGCGCTGGCCTCTGAAAAACGCCGTGAAGCAGGACGCCGTAACAAGCTGGGCATCCAGGCCATGTCCCGGGAAGAGATTGACCAGTCCAATAACGTGCTGCAAACCGTGCTGCATCAGCTGGCAAAAGCGCAGGCGACGCGCGATCTGGCGAAGCTCGATCTGGAACGTACCGTTATCCGCGCCCCGTCCGATGGCTGGGTGACCAACCTCAATGTCTATGCGGGCGAGTTTATTACGCGCGGCTCTACGGCCGTGGCGCTGGTGAAAAAGAACTCTTTCTACGTCCTCGCCTATATGGAAGAGACCAAGCTGGAAGGCGTGCGTCCGGGCTATCGCGCCGAAATCACGCCGCTCGGCAGCAACCGGGTCCTGAAGGGAACCGTGGACAGCGTGGCCGCGGGGGTGACCAACTCCAGCAGTACCAATGATTCAAAAGGGATGGCGACCGTCGATTCTAACCTCGAGTGGGTTCGTCTGGCGCAGCGCGTACCGGTACGCATTCGTCTGGATGAGCAGCAGAGCAACCTCTGGCCCGCAGGCACCACGGCGACGGTGGTGATCACGGGTGAAAAAGACCGTGATGCCAGCCAGGATTCGATCTTCCGTCAAATCGCCCATCGCCTGCGCGAGTTTGGTTGATCGCTATGGGCATTTTTTCCATCGCCAGCCAGCACATCCGCTTCGCCGTGAAGCTGGCATGCGCCATTGTGCTGGCGCTGTTTGTTGGCTTCCATTTCCAGCTTGAAACGCCGCGCTGGGCCGTTCTGACCGCCGCGATCGTCGCCGCCGGTCCTGCCTTCGCGGCGGGTGGCGAACCTTACTCCGGGGCAATTCGCTATCGCGGGATGCTGCGTATTATCGGCACCTTTATCGGCTGTATCGCCGCCCTGACCATTATCATCCTGATGATCCGCACGCCGCTGCTGATGCTGATTGTATGCTGTATCTGGGCGGGTTTTTGCACCTGGGTCTCTTCGCTGGTGAAGGTGGAGAACTCGTACGCCTGGGGTCTGGCGGGATATACCGCGCTGATTATTATCATCACCATTCAGAGTGAACCGCTGCTTGCTCCGCAGTTCGCCGTGGAACGTTGCAGCGAGATTGTCATTGGTATCGTCTGCGCGATTGTCGCAGACCTGCTCTTCTCTCCGCGATCGATCAAGCAGGAAGTCGATCGTGAGCTGGACGCGCTGATTGTTGCTCAGTACCAGCTCATGCAGCTGTGCATTAAGCACGGCGACAGCGAAGAGGTCGACAAGGCCTGGAGTGCGCTGGTGCGCCGCACGCAGGCGCTGGAAGGGATGCGCAGTAACCTCAATATGGAGTCTTCCCGCTGGGAGCGGGCCAACCGTCGTCTGAAAGCGATCAATACCGTCTCGTTAACGCTGATCACCCAGGCGTGTGAAACCTACCTGATTCAGAACACCCGCCCCGAAGTGGTAACGGATACTTTCCGCGAACTGTTTGATGAGCCTGTGGAGACGGTGCAGGACGTGCATCGACAGCTTAAACGCATGCGTCGTGTGATTGCGTGGACAGGAGAACGGGATACGCCAGTCACCATTTATACCTGGGTAGGCGCCGCAACGCGCTACCTGCTCCTGAAACGCGGCGTGATTAGCAACACCAAAATCAGTGCGGCGGAAGAAGAGGTGTTACAGGGCGAAGTGGTGATCAAACCTGAATCCGCCGAGCGCCATCATGCGATGGTTAACTTCTGGCGTACCACCCTGGCCTGTATACTCGGCACGCTGTTCTGGCTGTGGACCGGCTGGACGTCTGGCAGCGGCGCGATGGTGATGATTGCCGTCGTCACCGCGCTGGCGATGCGTCTGCCCAACCCGCGCATGGTCGCGATCGATTTTCTGTACGGCACTATTGCGGCGTTACCTATTGGCGCGCTCTACTTCCTGGTGATTATTCCCTCGACGCAGCAAAGCATGCTTTTGCTCTGCATCAGCCTGGCGGTGATGGCGTTCTTTATCGGGATTGAGGTACAAAAACGCCGTCTGGGATCGTTAGGCGCACTGGCGAGTACGATTAACATCATCGTGCTGGATAACCCGATGACCTTCCATTTCAGTCAGTTCCTGGATAGCGCACTAGGTCAGCTGGTGGGCTGTTTCCTGGCAATGATGGTGATCCTGCTGGTGCGGGATAACTCTCAGGCGCGGACAGGGCGCGTGCTGCTGAATCAGTTTGTATCGGCCGCCGTATCGTCCTTGACCACCAACACCGCGCGGCGCAAGGAGAACCACCTGCCGGCGCTCTATCAGCAGCTGTTCCTGTTGCTAAATAAATTCCCGGGCGATGTCGCCCGCTTCCGCCTGGCGTTAACCATGATTATCGCGCACCAGCGTCTGCGGAACGCGCCAGTGCCGATCAACGACGATTTGTCCGCCTTCCACCGCCAGCTACGGCGCACGGCGGACCATGTGATATCGGCATCCAGTGATGACAAACGTCGCCGCTACTTTAAGCAACTGCTGGAGGAGCTGGATATCTACCAGGAGAAACTGCGGATCTGGGAAGCGCCGCCGCAGGTTACCGAGCCGGTAGAGCGGCTGGTGTTTATGCTGCACCGCTACCAGAATGCGCTGACAGACAGCTAACGAAGAGAAAACCGACGCCAAAAGCGTCGGTTTTTTTGTGGCTATACTTATTCTTGCAGGTTCAAACATTCAGGAAGGGAGGACACATGACAACCCAGGCTCTTCAGGACAGTATTCTTTTTCAGACCGGGTATCTGGTCAACGGTATCTGGAAAACACTCGACACCACGTTTGATGTGCTAAACCCGGCCACGGGCGAGGTCATTGCGAAAGTGGCGAAAGCAGGAAAAGCCGAAACCGAAGAGGCCATTGTGGCCGCGACGAAGGCCTTTCCCGCATGGCGCGCAAAAACGGCAAAAGAGCGTTCCGCGATCCTCTATCGCTGGTATGAACTGATTATCGAGAACAAAAGCTGGCTCGGGCGGCTGATGACTACCGAGCAGGGCAAGCCGCTGAAAGAGGCTGAAGGTGAGGTGGACTACGCTGCCAGCTTCATTCAGTGGTTTGCCGAGCAGGCCAAGCGCGCCAACGGTGAAATCATTCCTCCGGTTAAACCTGGCTCCCGTATTCTGGCCACTCGTGAACCTGTCGGGGTGGTTGCTGCTATCACGCCATGGAATTTCCCGATGGCTATGCTCACCCGTAAGCTCGGCCCGGCGCTGGCAGCAGGATGTACCGGCGTGATCAAACCTGCAAACAACACGCCGCTGAGCGCCTTTGCGCTGCTGACGCTGGCGAAGCAGGCCGGTGTGCCGGATGGTGTGCTGAATGCGGTCGCGGGGAGCACCTCAGAAATTAGCGACGCCATTATGGCCAGCCATGACGTGCGCAAAATCTCGTTTACGGGTTCAACCGCCGTCGGGAAAACGCTGGTTCGCAATTCCGCAGAGACCATGAAAAAGGTATCGATGGAGCTGGGCGGTAATGCGCCGTATATCGTTTTCGAGGACGCGGATATTGATGCCGCCGTCAAAGGCGCGATCGCCAATAAGTTCCGTAACGCCGGGCAGGTCTGCGTCAGCGTAAACCGTTTCTATATTCAGGAGACGGTCTATGACAAGTTCGTCAATCAACTTGCCGATGCGGTGAAGGCGCTGAAGGTGGGTAACGGTCTGGACGAGGGCGTCGTTGTCGGCCCGCTGATTGAGCCTTCGGCTGTCGAGAAAGTGCGTGAGCACGTCGAAGATGCGGTAGCGAAGGGCGCCACGGTGCTGGCTGGGGGTAAACCGCACGAACTTGGCGGCAACTTCTGGATGCCAACCGTACTCGGTGACTGCCATGAAGGCATGAAGCTGGCAGAAGAGGAGACCTTTGGTCCCGTAGCCGCCTGCTTCCGCTTCACGTCGGAAGACGAAGTGGTTATGCGCGCTAACAATACGCCTTACGGGCTGGCGGCCTACTTTTATACCCAGAATCTTTCGCGCGTGTTCCGCGTCTCACAGGCCATTGAGAGCGGCATGATCGGAATTAATGAATGTGCGGTCTCGACCGAACTGGGTCCGTTTGGGGGCGTAAAAGAGTCCGGGCTGGGCCGCGAGGGGTCCGTGCTGGGGCTGGAGGAGTTTCTGGAAGTTAAAACCCTGCATATCGGGGGATTATAATAGACAGGGCGGCATTTGCCGCCCGCCTGTACCGGGTGGCTGGCAATGAAAATTTATACCTTTGATTTTGACGAAATTGAGAGTCAGGAAGACTTCTATCGCGAGTTTATTCGGGCGTTCGACCTGGAGCGGGGCAGCGTAAGCAATCTTGATATGCTGTGGGATGTGGTTACCGGCGACAGGCTGCCGTTACCGCTGGAAATCGAATTTACCCATCTGCCTGAAAAACTGCGCAGACGCTTTGGCGCATTGATTTTATTGTTTGATGAAGCGGAGGAGGAGCTGGAAGGGCAACTGCGTTTCAACGTGCGCCAGTGATAAAAAAGCCCCTGACCGGGAGGTCAGGGGCAAGTCGTATGATGAGATACGACGAGGGTTTATTTGTACAGTTCTGCGGTAGCGTGCCAGTGGTCGCCACTGCGCGCTTCGATGATGCGATAAGATGACGCACCCTGTTCTTCCGCTTTTTTGTTCAGCATTTCGTGCATGTCCATCGGAGACGTACCGATGGCACCAACAGAAACAGTCCCGATAGCCTGACGGGATTGTGCCTGTTCGGCATTAATGGTGTCGGCTGCAAACGCACCGAATGACAGGACTGACAGTACGCTCAGGGTAGCTACAGTGGTTTTAATTTTCATGATTATTTACCTCGTCAATTATTTTACTGGGGTCTTTGTTCTGTGACCCTCATCACAAAATCAAGTATACACTAATCACGCTAAAAATTAATACCAGGCTAATGGTTTCCTCCGTTATTACGTGTTAAAAAAATCATTTTTTATAACGCGAATGCATAAAAAAGGACGCCACAATGCAAGGTTTATGGTTTTTTCTTTCCTAAATCAAAGGGATAGATCAATTTGATTTTTTGTGCGGTTTTGCGGCAGATCATTCACTGAATGAATGTTAACAGGCGGTAAAAAGCACTATTTGCAAAAACAGCAGGCAGAGAAAAGCAGGGTAAAACGCGGAAGCAGCAGAATGATCCCCGCAGTCAGGCGCTACGGGGCAGACAATTACAACTCCTGTTCGAACAGGACCAGAATCGCTTCGTAGAGGTCTTTCACCGAGAAACCATTTGCCGGGGTGGTAAAAATGGTGTCATCACCGGCGATGGTCCCGAGGATCCCCTCTGCTTTACCCAGCGAGTCCAGCAGGCGGGCAATCAGCTGGGCTGCGCCCGGGCTGGTGTGGATCACGACCACGGCATCGTTATAGTCGATGTCCAGAACCAGGTTTTTCAGCGGGCTGGAGGTCGTTGGCACGCCAAGTTCAGCAGGCAGGCAATAAACCATTTCCATTTTGGCGTTGCGCGTACGCACCGCTCCAAACTTGGTTAACATGCGAGAGACCTTCGACTGGTTGATGTTGTCGAAGCCTTGTTCCTGCAACGCCTGAACAATTTCTCCCTGAGAACTGAATTTCTCTTCTTTGAGTAGCGCTTTAAACGCCTTCACTAATTCTTCTTGCTTAGACGAGCTTCGCATAAGTCACCCGGAATATGACGATAGAAACAACATTATTATGCATGTGGATGAATTTTTATGCAAATTATCTACCTGACGCCAGGCTGAAATAATGTTATGAAAGGGAGAGATTTTATCAGATTTCGTTATCGGAAAACATGCCTGGGTCACGCCGCGCAAATAACCTTAAAAGTAAATTAAATGTTATCAAAATGATGTTGTTTTGGTGGCGTGGCAGGGTGTATTGTAACCCCCTCTTAATTCGTTGTTGCCTACAGCCCGATAGTATTCAGGTGAAGGTGAAAGACGTGCGACCTCAAATTCTTTAGCGATGAAAATTGTAATTAATGACGTGCTGAATTATGGTCGCCGCAACGGAGTTACAGATACTTAAGTTAACCATAATAAGGAGTTTAGGATGAAAGTCGCAGTCCTCGGCGCTGCTGGTGGTATCGGCCAGGCGCTTGCCCTACTACTGAAAACCCAACTGCCTTCAGGCTCAGAACTCTCCCTGTACGATATTGCTCCGGTAACCCCAGGTGTGGCGGTTGACCTGAGCCACATCCCGACAGCTGTGAAAATCAAAGGCTTCTCCGGTGAAGATGCGCGTCCTGCGTTGCAGGGTGCCGACGTGGTGCTGATCTCCGCGGGTGTTGCACGTAAACCGGGTATGGATCGTTCAGACCTGTTCAACGTCAACGCGGGCATCGTGAAAAACCTGGTTCAGCAGATCGCTGAAACCTGCCCGAAAGCGTGCATCGGTATCATCACCAACCCGGTGAACACCACCGTTGCCATCGCAGCAGAAGTACTGAAGAAAGCAGGCGTTTACGACAAGAACAAACTGTTCGGCGTAACTACGCTGGATATCATCCGCTCCAACACCTTCGTGGCTGAGCTGAAAGGCAAGCAGCCAACGGAAGTGGAAGTGCCGGTTATCGGCGGTCACTCTGGCGTGACCATCCTGCCTCTGCTGTCGCAGATCCCGGGCGTGAGCTTCACCGAGCAGGAAGTGGCTGACCTGACTAAACGCATTCAGAACGCAGGCACCGAAGTGGTGGAAGCGAAGGCGGGTGGCGGTTCTGCAACCCTGTCTATGGGTCAGGCGGCGGCACGTTTCGGCCTGTCTCTGGTTCGCGCGTTGCAGGGCGAAAAAGGCGTTGTTGAATGCGCCTATGTTGAAGGCGACGGTGAACACGCGCGCTTCTTCTCTCAGCCGCTGCTGCTGGGTAAAAACGGTGTTGAAGAGCGTAAGTCTATCGGCACGCTGAGCGCGTTTGAGCAAAACGCGATGGAAGGCATGCTGGATACGCTGAAGAAAGACATCACGCTGGGCGAAGAGTTCGTTAACAAGTGATCTTGTCCCGGTAAAAAAAACGGAGCGCTAAGCTCCGTTTTTTTATGCCCGTCAGTTAGTGGCCGGGTATTCCTGGATGGTGACCTGGATCGTCAGCTTCTTGTCATTACGCATGACTTCAACAGGGATGATGGAGCCCGGGCGAATCTCAGCCACCTGGTCCATGGTTTCCAGCGCAGAGACCGCTGGCGTACCGTTGACGGAAAGGATAACGTCGTTCACCTGGATACCTGCATTGGCCGCCGGGCCGCCAGGCGCCACTTCGTTGACCACAATCCCCTGGATCTGATCGATACCACCGCCCTGCGTATGCATCGGCGCGATTTCACGCCCACCAATACCGATGTAGCCACGGATCACGCGGCCATCGCGGATCAGCTTGTCCATGATCTTGGTCGCCAGCTGGAATGGAATGGCAAAGCCAATCCCTTCCGGCGTTTCGCCGTCGTTGCTCTTGTCGAAGGAGAGGGTGTTAATGCCCATCAGTTCGCCCAGAGAGTTCACCAGCGCACCGCCGGAGTTACCGTGGTTGATCGAGGCATCGGTTTGCAGGAAGTTCTGCCGCCCTGACGGGTTCAGGCCGATTCGACCGGTCGCGCTGATGATCCCCTGAGTGATGGTCTGGCCCAGGTTGTACGGGTTACCGATCGCCAGTACCACATCGCCGATATGCGGCGTTCGTTTGCGATTAATCGGGATAGTCGGCAGACCGCCGGTGGCGTTGATCTTCAGCACCGCCAGATCGGTCAGGCTGTCCGACCCCACCAGCAGGGCTTCAAACACGCGGCCATCCTGCAAGGCGACGATAATCTGGTCGGCATCGTTAATGACGTGTTTATTGGTGATGATGTAGCCCCGGTCATCCATGATCACACCGGAACCGAGCGTGCGGATCTCCAGCTGGTTATGAGCAGAACTGTTAAGCCCGCGGTTATAGACGTTAACCACGGCGGGGGCGGCACGGCGTACCGCCTGATTGTACGTCGCAGGCGTTTCATCCGTGCTGTCGAACTGAGGAGCCGACAGTTTGTTGAACTGGCGTAAAGATGGCATAGCCACCAGCAGCAGACCGGCAACGATCAAACCAATGACAATTGAACGAAAGAGCTTTAAAAGCATGATGCGTGTGTCGTTAAAAAAGGAACGGTTTGCAGCATAACATGAGTTATCCGGACATCACACGCAGCGGCGATGCCCGGAGTCGCAAATGGTTAACGCAGTAAAATGTAGAGGGTATCGTTGCCACGGATAATTTGCAGGGCAATGACCGCCGGTTTACTCTCCAGCACCTTACGCATTTCGGCAATAGACTGCACGCGAGTGCGGTTCACGCCCACGATTACGTCGTCCTGATGCAAACCTGCCTGCGCGGCCGGGCTGCTCTTCTCAACGGTAGTGACAGAAATGCCTTTCGTGCCGTTTTTAAGCTGACCATCGCTCAGCGTAGCGCCCTGTAGAGCCGGGGAGATCTGTTCTGCGCTGGCGGAAGAGGAGGTGCTCTTGTCCAGCGTCACTTCCACGGTCAGCGGTTTGCCCTCGCGGATCAGGCCCAGCTTCACTTTAGCGCCAGGCTCCGTGGTGGCAATACGCGAACGTAATTCAGCGAAGCTGCTCAGCGGTTTATCGTTCAGGCTGACAATAACGTCACCGGATTTCACGCCCGCTTTCGCAGAGCCTGAGTTGGGCAACACTTCGCTGACAAACGCCCCGCGCTGGACGTTGAGCTTAAAGGCTTTGGCGATATCGGCGCTCATCTCCATGCCTTTGATGCCCAGCAGACCGCGCTTAACCTCGCCAAACTGAATCAGCTGTTGAGACAGAGTTTTCGCCATGTTGCTCGGAATGGCAAAACCAATCCCGATGCTGCCGCCGCCTGGCGCGAGGATAGCGGTGTTGATGCCGATCAGCTCACCGTTCAGATTAAGCAGCGCACCGCCGGAGTTGCCCCGGTTGATGGAGGCATCGGTCTGGATGAAATTTTCCAGCCCTTCGAGATTCAGGCCGCTGCGCCCCAGGGCGGAGACAATTCCGGAGGTGGCGGTCTGGCCTAAGCCGAACGGGTTACCGACCGCGACAGCAAAATCACCGACGCGCAGCTTATCGGAATCAGCAATGGCGATCTGGGTTAGGTTGCTGGGGTTTTGTACCTGTAGCAGGGCGATATCACTCTGATCGTCACCGCCGATCAGTTTGGCGTCAAACTCCCGGCCATCGTTCAGCTGAACGCTGATTTTATCGGCCTGGCTGATCACGTGGTTATTGGTCAGGATATAGCCCTTAGCCGCGTCGATAATTACCCCTGAGCCCAGACCTTCAAACGGCTGAGCCTGCTGATCCGGCGCGTCTTCGCCAAAATATTTCTTCAGCTCTTCGGGAATACGCTGGCTTTGGCGTGCCGTCCCTTCCACCTGAACGCTGACTACCGCAGGCAGGACTTTTTCAAGCATCGGCGCAAGGCTGGGAATGGCTTCTTGTCCAGGCACCTGCGAAGGCAGTGCCGCACTGACGGGGAAGGACGCCGAGAGAGATAACCCGACACTTAACGCTAAGGCGCTCAACAGCTGGTTTTTTTTCTTCATCGATGCTGACTCTCGTATCCTGGAATGAAAAAGAACGGCCCCAAAAACATCTTGATGTTATTGAATTTTCAACCGCTGAACAATGAGGTGTTTGACTAAATAATAGCTGGGGACGGGAAGAAAGGACGGGCGCATAAGGTGCGCCCGTAAAATTTATTCAGGTTGTGCGATTAATCGCGTTTTACGCCACCGCGCAGCAGGCCGGACGCGCCGTCTGAATAGTCGCGTGGCATCTGAACCGGTGCCTGATCGTTACCGGCTTCAGAATCAGCCAGACGATTGCGGAAGGGGTTGGTCTCCGCGGTCATTTCCGGCAGCAGGCTGCTGGAGCTTTTCGCCATGTGCTGGTAGAGCTGGCGATAATCTGTCGCCATGTTGTCCAGCAGCTCAGCGCTACGGGCAAAGTGGCTGACCAGCTCTTCGCGATATTCTTCCAGTTCGGCTTTGTTCTTTTCCAGTTCGTATTGCAGTGACTGCTGCTGACGCAATTTGCGGTTACCGAAACGCATGGCCACAGCACCAATGATGATGCCGACGACTAAACCGATTAGCGCATATTCCCAGGTCATGAACTTCTCCCGTTGTCTTGTTGTTCCGTAGGGTGTTGGCTCGGCTCCTGCCTGTGCCTGATTATGCCACTATAACCGCTATTTCCGCAGAAGTGGAATCCTGACGTATCATCGCGTAGTGTAGAACGGCCTTTTTTTCATCAGCCACGCGCGCTGGTGAGGTTTAACTAAAGGAATAACAACAACATCATGCAAAACCTGTCCCCTTCATCGCGTTACCAACTGGCCCTGAGCGAGGGCACACACCAGCCGGATGATGTCCAGCGTGAAGCGGTTAACCGCCTGGACACGATTTATCAGGAAATTCTGGCGAAACCCGCCGATGCGGTGCAGAGCAGTGGGCTGAAGGCGGCATTCGGCCGTTTACTGGGCAAAAAAGAGCCCACGGTAAACGCACCGGTTCGTGGATTATATATGTGGGGTGGCGTTGGGCGGGGTAAGACCTGGCTGATGGACATGTTCTACCAGAGCCTGCCCGGCACGCGTAAGCAGCGTCTGCACTTTCACCGTTTTATGCTGCGGGTCCATGAAGAGCTGACGGCGCTCCAGGGCGAAACCGACCCGCTGGAGATTGTGGCCGATCGCTTCAAGGCGGAAACGGACGTGCTCTGCTTCGACGAGTTCTTTGTTTCCGATATTACGGATGCCATGTTGCTGGGGGGCCTCATGAAAGCGCTGTTTGCGCGTGGGATTACCCTGGTGGCGACTTCAAATATCCCGCCGGATGAGCTTTATCGCAATGGTCTTCAGCGGGCGCGTTTCCTGCCAGCCATAGATGCCATTAAACAGCACTGCGACATCATGAATGTCGATGCCGGCGTCGATTATCGTCTGCGCACATTAACGCAGGCGCACCTGTGGCTTTCACCGCTGAACGCCGACACAGCCAGCGAGATGGATAAACTCTGGCTGGCGCTGGCAGGGGCGCCGCGGGATAACGCGCCAGCGCTGGAGATTAATCATCGCCCGTTGTCGACGCTTGGCGTAGAGAACCAGACGCTGGCCGTCTCGTTTGGAACGCTCTGCGTGGACGCCCGCAGCCAGCATGACTACATTGCGCTTTCACGTCTGTTCCATACCGTTATGTTGTGGGATGTGCCCGTTATGACCCCACTAATGGAGAGCGAAGCGCGGCGCTTCATCGCGCTGGTAGATGAGTTTTACGAGCGCCACGTTAAGCTGGTGGTCAGCGCCGAGGTGCCTTTATATGAGATCTATCAGGGCGAGCGCCTGAAGTTTGAGTTCCAGCGCTGCCTGTCGCGCCTGCAAGAGATGCAGAGCGAAGAGTACCTCAAGCGTGAGCATATGCCGTAATAAATGCTCCCCTCTCCCCGTGGGAGAGGGGCTGGGGATGAGGGCACCAGACCTTAACAAATGCTCCCCTCTCCCCGTGGGAGAGAGGCTGGGGGTGAGGGCACCAGACCGCACAGTACGCAACCCCGAAAAACCCATTCCAAATCACATTTAAGGGTCGATCTTTGACCTCAACTTCTCTATAATCTTGCGACCCCACGTTACGAGAAGGTTTTTTTCCCGAAACTTTCTATGTGTCGGCATGTGCTATTCGAAGGGGTAGGTTTGCCGGACTTTGTCGTGTGAACCTCAACTGACTAAACGTTTGGGTGTTCACCAACGTGTAACTTATTATTTGGGTAAGCTTTTAATGAAAACTTTTACAGCTAAACCAGAAACCGTACAGCGCGACTGGTATGTTGTTGACGCGACCGGTAAAACTCTGGGCCGTCTGGCTACTGAACTGGCTCGTCGCCTGCGCGGTAAGCATAAAGCGGAATACACTCCGCACGTTGATACCGGTGATTACATCATCGTTCTGAACGCTGACAAAGTTGCTGTTACCGGCAACAAGCGTACTGACAAAATGTACTACCACCACACCGGCCACATCGGTGGTATCAAAGAAGCGACCTTTGAAGAGATGATTGCCCGCCGTCCTGAGCGTGTGATTGAAATCGCGGTTAAAGGCATGCTGCCAAAAGGCCCGCTGGGTCGTGCTATGTTCCGTAAACTGAAAGTTTACGCAGGCAACGAGCACAACCACGCGGCACAGCAACCGCAAGTTCTTGACATCTAATCGGGATTATAGGCAATGGCTGAAAATCAATACTACGGCACTGGTCGCCGCAAAAGTTCCGCAGCTCGCGTTTTCATCAAACCGGGCAGTGGTAAAATCGTAATCAACCAGCGTTCTCTGGAACAGTACTTCGGTCGCGAAACTGCCCGCATGGTAGTTCGCCAGCCGCTGGAACTGGTTGATATGGTAGAAAAACTGGATCTGTACATCACCGTTAAAGGTGGTGGTATCTCCGGTCAGGCAGGTGCGATCCGTCACGGTATCACCCGCGCTCTGATGGAGTACGACGAATCCCTGCGTTCTGAACTGCGTAAAGCTGGCTTCGTTACTCGTGACGCGCGTCAGGTTGAACGTAAGAAAGTGGGTCTGCGTAAAGCACGTCGTCGTCCACAGTTCTCCAAACGTTAATCCATTCTGCTTACGCAGAACGATTGGCGAAAAACCCGCTTCGGCGGGTTTTTTTATGGATAATACGCAGGTTATCCACAGTAACATTTCATATATCTTCTCTTTTTCCACATTTCCGGAATCCCCTCACCACAAAGCCATCAAAATCTGGTAAACTATCATCCAATTTTCTGCCCAAATATCGGTGAATACTCGATTTTTGTTCGATTCTTGAACAATGTGTCTTCTCTGGGATGGGCGATACATCATCT
The DNA here is from genome assembly GCF_001729785.1 of Enterobacter hormaechei subsp. xiangfangensis. Taxonomy (NCBI): domain Bacteria; kingdom Pseudomonadati; phylum Pseudomonadota; class Gammaproteobacteria; order Enterobacterales; family Enterobacteriaceae; genus Enterobacter; species Enterobacter hormaechei. The sequence goes on along the minus strand of NZ_CP017183.1, from coordinate 4,130,284 downwards.
GGCTGGCCCCGTTGGGCTGGTAGCAGTAAAAATTCTGAATATACCTGGAGGTTTTCATGGCTGTCGCTGCCAACAAACGTTCGGTAATGACGCTGTTTTCTGGTCCTACTGACATTTATAGCCATCAGGTTCGTATCGTGCTGGCCGAGAAGGGTGTCAGTTTTGAGATCGAGCATGTGGAAAAGGATAACCCGCCTCAGGATCTGATCGATCTCAACCCGAGCCAAAGCGTACCGACGCTGGTGGATCGCGAGCTGACCCTGTGGGAATCCCGTATCATTATGGAATACCTGGATGAGCGTTTCCCGCATCCGCCGCTGATGCCTGTTTATCCTGTTGCGCGTGGTGAAAGCCGCCTGTACATGCAGCGTATCGAGAAAGACTGGTACTCGCTGATGAACGTTATTGTCAACGGTTCCTCTTCTGAAGCGGATGCTGCACGTAAACAGCTGCGTGAAGAGCTGCTGGCGATTGCGCCGGTATTTGGTCAAAAGCCTTTCTTCCTGAGCGACGAGTTCAGCCTGGTAGATTGCTACCTGGCTCCGCTGCTGTGGCGTCTGCCAACCCTGGGCGTAGAGTTCAGCGGTCCTGGCGCGAAAGAGCTGAAAGGCTACATGACTCGCGTCTTTGAACGCGACTCTTTCCTGGCATCCTTAACTGAACCGGAACGTGAAATGCGTCTCGGCCGAGGCTAATGACTGTGGAAATGTCACAACTTTCACCACGCCGTCCGTATCTGCTGCGCGCCTTCTATGAATGGCTGCTGGATAACCAGCTCACGCCGCACCTGGTTGTGGATGTGACGTTGCCGGGCGTGCTGGTTCCAATGGAATACGCGCGCGACGGACAGATTGTACTGAATATTGCGCCACGCGCAGTGGGTAACCTGGAGCTGGCGAACGCCGAAGTGCGCTTTAATGCGCGCTTCGGCGGCGTGCCGCGTCAGGTTTCCGTGCCGCTGGCAGCTGTGCTGGCTATCTACGCCCGTGAAAACGGTGCGGGCACAATGTTTGAGCCGGAAGCAGCTTATGATGAAGAGGTTGCGAGCCTGAACGATGAAGAGGGCGGCGTTGGGACCGAGAGCGAAACGGTGATGTCTGTGATTGATGGTGATAAGCCCGATCGCGAAGATGATAACGATCCTGATGACGATCCGCCGCCGCGCGGAGGACGTCCGGCATTACGCGTTGTAAAATAACGCTAACTCAATTTTAATCTTAACGGTCAGGTTTATGCCTGGCCGTTTTTTTTGGAGAAAATTATATATTTTTTAAATTGATCGAAAAATAAGAATATGGGACTGCATTTTTCCTTTTTTTTTTATCTCGAGAAGAATGGTTACAATAATAAACGCAATGAATAATTTAAGCGGGTAGCCTTGCGTAATACCCGATTTAATAATTCATGATTATTATATCAGAGAAACTAAAAGTATAAATTAAATTTGCTAAATTGCATATATTTATAAAAATAATATTATAAAGTTCCCCAGTGACAGCTCATATTGCAAAAATAGTTTTGTACCTGATGGAAACCTATTTTTAATTATCATATGTTAAGGATTAACGAATGAAAAAAGTTCTTATTGCCACCGCACTGTCTCTTTGCGTCGCTTCCGCATTTGCTGCTGATACCGCAGTATTGCAGGTAAAAGGTAAGCTGACAAATGCTGCCTGTACTCCAGAATTAAGTAAAGGTGGCGTAGTAGATTACGGTACTATTCACCTTGGTTCATTGTCTGCCAGCGCAGTAAACCAGTTAGGTCAGAATAATATCGATCTAACCATCACTTGTTCTGCTGCGACGAAAGTTTCGTGGACTATGGTTGACGATCGTGCAGAGACGAATGCGGGTTTAACCGTTAATAACGCAATGTTTACCGGTGCAAGCCTATCCAATTCTAGTCAGACCTACGGTGTAGGTAAAACAACGGGCGGCGTGAACATCGGCAGCTATGCAATGTTTGTTAAGGTTGATAGCGTAACCGCTGACGGGGCGACAGTTGATCCTATTTACACTCAGAATGGTGATACCTCCAAGTGGACCACGAGCACGAATGGTTCTAGTCAGGCTCAAAACATCCGTGAGTTTACTGTTGCAAAATCTGGCGAAAAAGTTCCATTGGCATTCCTGAGTGCAACATTCCCGCTGGTGACATCACTGGCTATTCAGGATACTACCACGCTGGCCATTACCGACGATACCACACTTGATGGTCAGCTGACTATCAGCCTGAAATATTTATAATATTTTAAAAGTTATAATATTTTAAAATCGGTATATTAATTAAAATGGGAATAAACATATCTTGTTTATTCCTTTCTAACTACACGTGAACATGGAATGTTATGTTGTGGATTAAAGGAGTGATAATTATGTCTTGTTTAAAGAAAACCTTACTGAAGTCCGTTATTGCTGCCGCTCTGTTTTCAGCTCAATTCTCGACGTATGCAGCAGGAATGGTTCCTGAAACCAGTTTACTGGTAATTGATGAGGCAACGCACAGCGGTACGATCAACGTCAAAAATACGGACAGCTTTCCGGCTCTGTTATATACCAATGTCCTTGATTTACCGGACGATCAGGGTTTAAAACTGATTTCCACCCAACCAGTGGTACGTCTGGAGCCTGGCCAGACCCAGCAGCTTCGTTTTATTTTACAAAATAAAGAACCGCTGGAGGCTGAGCACTATAAACGTGTGACGTTCGAGGGTATTCCGCCGAAAAGCGATAACAAGAACATTAAGATCGGATTTAATCTTCGTCAGGATTTGCCTGTGCTTATCCGTCCGGCGAAACTGGCGGTTGTTACCGATGCATGGAAGTACCTGGAATGGAACGCAACGGGTACAACGCTTACGGTGAAAAACCCCAGCAAATACGTTGTGCGTTTGGCACAAAACGTTATGACTCAGCCATCTGGCACCGCAGGCACGCTGCCTAAAACGTATATTTTACCAGGCCAAAGTATGACCGCAACGCTGAAGAAAACGGTGAGCGGCGATAATAAAGTGAAATTTTTCCCGGCCAGTCGCTACGGTGTGGAAGTACCGAGCTTTGTTTCAGAATTAAATAAATAACACTCAATAGGGATATGACGGTGTGTAAAAAAAGCCGCCTTGCACTTTGTGTCCACGCTATTCTTTGCGGCACATTACCTCTGGTAGTCCTCGCGTCACCCTCTTTGTATGCGAGGGAAGTGACGTTTGATACGGGCATTATTCAGTCACGTGGATTAAGCCCCGATTTAAACCATTACTTTGCACAAGCGCCACGATTCTTACCCGGCACACACTCTGTACAGGTTAAAGTGAATGGGAAAGATCGCGGTACGGCCGCTGCACGTTTTAATGAAGACGGCGAGCTCTGTATTGATAAAGATTTTCTGGATTTTGCCGGGATTATGCCTGTCCCGCTCAAGGCTGGCGAAGCGTGCCATGATATCCGCAGCGATTATGCGCAGGCGGTTGTCAACGCATTACCAAACCAGGACGCGGTAGAGCTTTATTTACCCCAGGAGGCAATTAACAGTTTAACCTCCAATATTAAACACTTTCAGCAAGGTGGCACGGCGGGGTTACTGAACTACTCATTATTCAGTACCCGTAACGAATATGGCGACAGCGATAACAGCCGCTATTCGCAGGCTAGCCTGGAGGCTGGCTTTAATACGATGGACTGGTCTGTGCGCAGCCGTTATATCCTGACGGATGATGATGGCGATAAAAATGCGGAAAGCATTTACACCTACGCGGAGCATGTATTTGTTCCCCAGCGCCTGACCATGCAGGTGGGTGAAATTAACGCCATGTCCGGTGTATTAAGCGGCGTGCCGATTACGGGGGTGCAGCTCATGCCCACCAACGGCCTGGAAAGGGACGGGACTGGCGTAAGCGTATCGGGTATCGCCCGTTCCTCGCAGGCGCGCGTTGAGGTGCGCCAGAGTGGTCGTCTCGTCTACAGTACGTTAGTGCCGGCGGGTCCGTTTACCCTGGACGATGTGCCAGTTGTCAGAAATAACGTCGATCTCGACGTGACTGTCGTGGAATCAGATGGCTCTTCAAGCCACTTCATTGTGCCTGCTTCCGCAGTCAGAACCCGCAAGCTGGGGCGTCCGCAGGGATTGACCATGTCTGTGGGCCAGGTACGGAGTATTGACAGCGATTATAGCGATCCGCTGGTCGTGAACGTCTCTGACGGCTGGCGTATCACACCATGGATGAACGTACTGGCATCCGGCGCAGTGGCAGAAAAGTATCAGGCTGCGGGCGGCAGCGCGGAGTTTATGCTCTCTGATATATGGGGCATCACGACTACCGCTGCGGCAAGTAAAGAGCAGTTTGGCGACAGTAATAGCGGGCTCAAAACCGAGCTGCAAAGCGATTTAACGCTGGGTGAACACGTGAGCCTTTCCGCCAGCGCAACGCATTTTAGCAGCGGTTACCGCGAGCTTGCCGATGCGCTGGATGATGAATTTCAGCCTAATGATAATACTTACAGCGGCAACGTAAGTTTTGCGACAGGAATTGCGGGTACGTTTAGCGCAGGGTTTAACTACAACCAGAGCGCTAACTACGAGGACAGCCGCTACCTGCTGCTGTCGTGGGGTAAAACCTTTAAATATGCCAGTATCACCGTGAACTGGCAGAGCGCCGTCGGAAATACTGATGACGAGCAGGATGACGATATGCTCTACGTCAACCTGAGCATTCCACTCGGCGGCTCGCAAAGCCTGAGCAGCTATATGCGCAAGCAGGGTGACAGAACCACCTATGGTGTCGCGAACAGCGGCGCCATTGGCGATAACACCAATTATTATATCTCTGCGGATCGTGATAACGATGACAATGAGAATAGCTTTAACGGCAATATCAACACTAACCTGCACTATACCCAGTTGAGCGTTGGTGGGGGCAGCAGCGGTAGTAACCAGCGCAACTATAGCGCAACGCTGACGGGCGGTATTGCAATGCATAAAGATGGCGTGACCTTCTCGCCGTACGCTATTAAAGATACGTTCGCCATCGCTAAGCTGAACGAGCCGAAGAGTGGCGTAGAGATTTCAACGCCGCAGGGCACCATCTGGACCGACCATTGGGGACAGGCTGTGGTACCGGGGCTGAATGAGTGGCGTAACTCCCGTATTGAAATTGATGCCAATAAACTTCCGCCAAGCATGACGCTGGCGAACGGCATTAAATACGTTGCGGCAGGGCATGCTTCCGTCAGTGAAGTCAGCTTTAAAATTCTGAATAGCCGTCGCGTGATGCTGCGGGTGAAGAGAGCGGATGGTACACCGCTGGCGAAGGGGTTATCCATTGTTGATGAGAAGGGCAATTATATCGTCACCAGCGTGGATGACGGCCATGTGTTTATCAATGATGCCGATCAGCTGAAAGGGCTGTATGCCATGGATGACAATAACAATCGGCTTTGTCAGATTCACTATACCTTAAGTGATAAAAAAGATGACGAAGCGTTCTATGAGGAAGTAAACGGAGTATGCCAATGAAGACTCAGCGCGTAATCAAAGTAGCGACGTTTCTGGCGTTTTGTTTACCCGGTTTGACGCTTGCCGAAGATTGTCAGATCACGCTTTCTCAGCCCATTGTAGATTATAAACAGCTCAAGCGTGACGATATTGTTACGTCTCAGCAAAGCTGGCATAAATTGCCGGAACGGGAAGTTACCGTGAATGTGTTTTGTCCAGACAAACAGAAGCTGGCAGTGCTTTTACAGGGTAATGCTGGAGAGAAAGGTCGCTTCCGTTTTGGTCAGAATGGCGGTGTCGCAGTTAAAATTGATGATATGAATGTTGATGGCAAAAGCTATACCGTGGGTAAAACGGTTGATCAGCTTAACTTTACGCCGGAAAGCGGGTCGCCTTCGCCATTCTATTTAAGAAATAATGAAGCCGTCGTCGCGGTTGAAAATAACCAGGCCGTTACGGGCCAGCAGATGACATTTACAGCTACGATATTCCCTGTGCTTAATGAAAGTGCATTCAGTAATAATGCCGATCAAACAACGCTGGAAAGCGATTTAAGCTGGAAAATATTGCAAAATAATCCATAGGCAATGTGGTGATGATATCGTAATAACGTTATCTTTAAGCGTTGCAGTATTGTTTTATCACGAATGGTACGCCATTCAATTAGTAAGTGCGGAATATACAACCCATTCTTTACATGAATAAAAGATTGGGTTGGGTTTCCGTGAATCAATAATGTTAAGGATCAACAAATGAAAAAAGTTCTTCTCGCTACCGCGTTGTCTCTTTGTGTCGCTTCCGCATTTGCTGCTGATACCGCAGTATTGCAGGTAAAAGGTAAGCTGACAAATGCCGCTTGTACTCCTCAGTTAAGTAACGGCGGTGTCGTAGATTATGGCACTATCCATTTGGGTGAGCTCTCTGCAACAGCTGTTAACCAGTTAGGTGACAAAGATATTAACCTGACGATTACATGCGGTGCGCCTACTCAGGTTGGTTGGGTTGTGAATGACGATCGCGAGTCAAGTAAGGCTGGTATTAATGTCGATTTCAACGGCACAATGCAAAACATTTCTTACTATCAGTATGGCGTAGGTAAAACCACAGGTGGTGTGAATATTGGTAACTATATGCTTTTCATCAAAAATAAGAAAGTCACCATTGATGGGCAAGAGGGCGACGAAATTTTTTCAAACGTCGACTGGAATGGCTCTAAATGGGAATCAGGCGGTGCGGTTCGCAGCGACGGTATCTCCATTATCAGTGCCGCAACCACAGGCACAACGACCCCTGTTGCATTTACCACTGCGGTTTTCCCACTGGTTACCTCTCTGGCTATTCAGGGGACCGATACGCTGGCGATTACTGACGATACATCTTTAGATGGTCAGGCAACAATTACCCTGAAATACCTTTAAGTTATTTGGGTATTAATATCCCGCTCTGTCGTTGTGTAAGGCTATATTAGCATTTACGCTTACAGCGGATTATTTAGGTTTGAATATGTAGAGGGAGTAACTTCCCTCTTTGTTTAGAAAATTCTGTTTTTAATAGCGAGAGTAGCCCACTTTATTAAAAGCAGAAAGAACATTTACATTAACGTTAAGAATTAACAAATGAAAAAAGTTGTATTGGCTTCTATGCTTGTCATGTTTGTATCTTCTGCCTTTGCCGCAGACACCGCCGTACTGAAAGTCACAGGCGTTCTGACAAATAGCAGTTGCATCCCTGAAATCAGCGGCGGTGGCGTGGTAGATTACGGTACGATCCACCTGTCAGCCCTGAACACCACTGCTATTAACCAGCTGGGCCAGAAAGATTTCTCTCTTTCTATTACCTGCCCTGCGCTGACCAAAGCGGGCTTTAGCGTTTCTGACGACCGTACTGGTACTGCGCCAAACATTATGGTTAAAGATGGTGCGGGTAACGGTAACGATATTATTCAGCCGCTCAATATGTTTGGTCTGAATAAGACCGCAGGAAACGTTAACATCGGTAACTACACCATTTTCGTGAAAAACGACACGATTACTGCTGATGGTGCCACTGTTGGGGCGATCTACAGCGCAGACAACGGCACCAGCTGGTCTGATAACGGCACACTGATGGTTAATGACGGTAGCCAGATTGTATCCGTTGCTACAGTTGGCAGCACCGCGCCAGTTGCGTTTAAAAACCTGGTCATTCCGATGGCGGTTTCTGCTGCGATTCAGGATACCAATACGCTGGCTATTACTGATGATACCAACATGGATGGTCAGGCAACGTTTACCATCAAGTATCTGTAATATTCAGAAACTGGCAGAATATAAAAATAATGCCCGGCATTGCCGGGCATTATTATTTACACTTCGAGGAAGTTCATGATCCCCTCAGCCGCTTTACGGCCTTCGGCAATCGCCGTGACCACCAGGTCAGAGCCACGAACGATGTCGCCACCGGCGAAGATTTTCGGGTTGCTGGTCTGGAACGCGTTGTCGCTGCCTTCTGGCGCAATGATGCGGCCCTGAGAGTCCAGCTCTACGCTGTGCTTCGCCAGCCACTCCATGCTGTGAGGACGGAAACCAAACGCCATCACCACGGCATCAGCCGGGATCACGTGTTCAGAACCGGCCACGATCTCCGCGCGACGACGGCCTTTCGCATCTGGCGCACCCATCTCCGTGCGCGCCATCTTCACGCCGCTCACTTTACCGTTGGCATTCACTTCAATACCCAGAGGCTGGATGTTGAACTGGAACTCGACGCCCTCTTCACGCGCGTTTTTCACTTCGCGTTTAGAACCCGGCATGTTCTCTTCGTCACGACGGTAGGCACAGATGACATGCGCCGCATTCTGACGAATGGAGGTTCGCACGCAGTCCATCGCAGTATCACCGCCGCCCAGCACCACCACGCGTTTGCCTTCCATGCTGACGAACGGCTCATCGGCGGTTTCGCCGTAACCCATAATCTGCTTGGTGTTGGCAATCAGGAACGGCAGCGCGTCATAAACGCCCGGCGCGTCTTCGTTTTCCAGACCACCGCGCATGGACTGATAGGTTCCCACGCCCAGGAACACGGCGTCGTAATCTTTCAGCAGGTCGTCGAGCTGTACGTCGCGGCCCACTTCGGTGTTGAGTTTGAACTCAATGCCCATGCCGGTGAAGATTTCGCGGCGGCGGGTCATGACCTCTTTCTCCAGCTTGAAGGCCGGGATACCGAAGGTCAGCAGGCCGCCAATCTCTGGGTGGCGATCGAAGACCACCGCCTTCACGCCGTTACGGGTCAGCACGTCCGCACAGGCCAGGCCTGCCGGGCCCGCGCCGATAATCGCCACGCGCTTGTCGGTTTGACGCACACCGGTCATATCCGGACGCCAGCCCATCTCGAACGCTTTATCGTTGATATAGCGTTCGATGTTGCCGATGGTCACCGCGCCAAACTCGTCGTTCAGCGTACAGGAGCCTTCACACAGACGATCCTGAGGGCACACGCGGCCGCACACTTCCGGCAGGGTGTTGGTCTGATGAGACAGCTCGGCGGCTTCAAAAATACGCCCTTCGTTGGCCAGCTTCAGCCAGTTCGGGATGTAGTTATGGACCGGACACTTCCATTCGCAGTAAGGGTTACCGCAGGACAGGCAGCGGTCTGCCTGTGCTTTGGCCTGGCCTTCTGAAAACGGCTCATAGATTTCAACAAATTCAATTTTACGGATCTTCAGCGGTTTCTTTGGCGGATCAACACGCTGAAGGTCGATAAACTGGTAAACGTTCTGGCTCATCTGAATTCCTTACTGCGCCTGCACGCGCAGCTCTGCTGCGCTACGACTACGGTGACCCAACAGGGCTTTAACATCGCTGGACTTCGGCTTAACCAGCGCGAATTTCGCAGAGAACGCCGGCCAGTTGGCCAGGATCTCTTCGCCGCGCGAAGAACCGGTATGCTGCACGTGTTCGGTAATTAAGCCGCGCAGGTGTTCTTCGTGGATGGCCAGAGTATCAACGTCCAGCACTTCCACCAGCTCAGGGTTCACGCGTTTGCGGAACTCACCGTCTTCATCCAGGACGTAGGCAAAACCGCCCGTCATGCCCGCGCCAAAGTTCACGCCGGTTTTACCCAGGACGCACACAATTCCGCCCGTCATGTATTCACAGCCGTTATCGCCGATGCCTTCCACCACGGTGATGGCGCCGGAGTTACGCACCGCAAAACGCTCGCCCGCACGGCCCGCGGCAAACAGACGACCGCCGGTTGCACCGTACAGACAGGTATTGCCGATGATGCTTGCTTCATGGCTGCGGAAGGCTGAACCAACCGGAGGACGCACCGCCAGCAGACCGCCCGCCATGCCCTTTCCGACGTAGTCGTTGGCATCACCGGTCAGGTATAACTCAACGCCACCCGCGTTCCACACGCCGAAGCTCTGACCCGCGGTACCGCTGAAATGCGCGGTAATGGGATCCGACGCCAGACCCTGATCACCGTGCGTTTGCGCGATGTAACCGGAGAGAGACGCACCCACGGAACGGTCGGTGTTGCGGATATCAAACCAGAACGTTTTGCTCTGCTTCTCGTCCACGTACGGCTTCGCCTGTTGCAGCAGCTGCGCGTTCAGCACGCCGTTGTCGAACGGCGGGTTGTTCTCGGTACAGTAAACCGCTTTGCCAGGATGCGGCTGAGCGGTTTCCAGCAGCTTGGACAGCTCCAGCTTCTGCTGCTTGGCCGTGAAGCCCTCAAGCTCTTTCAGCAGGTCGGTACGGCCAATCAGATCCACCAGACGCTTCACGCCCAGCTGCGCCATCAGCTCGCGGGTTTCACGGGCGATGAAGTCAAAGTAGTTAGTCACTTTGAACGGCAGGCCGTGATAGTGGTTCTTACGCAGCTTTTCGTCCTGGGTAGCAACGCCCGTTGCACAGTTGTTCAGGTGGCAAATACGCAGGTATTTACAGCCGAGCGCAACCATTGGGCCGGTACCAAAGCCGAAGCTTTCCGCTCCCAGAATCGCCGCTTTGATGATGTCGAGTCCGGTTTTCAGCCCACCGTCCACCTGCAAACGGATCTTGTGACGCAGGCCGTTAGCGACCAGCGCCTGCTGGGTTTCCACCAGGCCGAGCTCCCACGGACAGCCCGCATATTTCACGGAGGAGAGCGGGCTTGCGCCGGTGCCGCCGTCGTAACCGGCGATGGTGATCAGATCCGCATAGGCTTTCGCCACGCCGGTGGCAATGGTGCCAACGCCCGGTTCGGAAACCAGCTTCACGGAGATCATCGCTTTCGGGTTGACCTGTTTCAGGTCGAAAATCAGCTGCGCCAGATCCTCGATAGAGTAAATATCGTGGTGCGGCGGCGGGGAGATCAGCGTCACGCCTGGCACCGAGTAGCGAAGCTTAGCGATGTACGGGGTGACTTTATCACCCGGCAGTTGACCGCCTTCACCCGGTTTTGCCCCCTGAGCGACCTTAATCTGGATCACGTCGGCGTTAACCAGGTACGCAGGCGTTACGCCAAAGCGACCGGACGCCACCTGCTTGATACGGGACACTTTGTTGGTGCCGTAGCGGGCCGGATCTTCACCGCCTTCGCCGGAGTTGGAGTTGCCGCCGATGCTGTTCATGGCTTCCGCCAGCGCTTCGTGGGCTTCCGGGCTCAGCGCGCCGATGGACATCGCCGCGGTATCGAAGCGTTTGAACAGCTCAGACGCGGGTTCAACCTCGTCAATGCTGACCGCTTCCTCACCCGGATTGAGGGCAATGAGATCGCGCAGCGTCGCCGCGGGACGGTTGTTCACCAGCTCAGCATACTGCTGATAATCGCTGTACTCGCCGCTCTGCACCGCCTGTTGCAGCGTGCGCACTACGTCCGGGTTATAAGCGTGATACTCACCCCCGTGGACATATTTCAGCAGGCCGCCCTGTTCCAGCGGCTTACGTGCCAGCCAGGCGCGTTTCGACAGGTTCACCAGATCCTGCTGGAAGTCAGCAAAACCGGCGCCACCGATACGGCTGACCACGCCCTGGAAGCAGAGGTTGGCGACCTCGTTATGCAGGCCGACCGCTTCAAATAGCTTCGAGCAGCGGTAAGAGGCGATGGTCGAGATGCCCATTTTGGACATGATCTTGTACAGACCTTTGTTGATGCCGTTACGGTAGTTCAGCATCACAGCACGGTAGTCTTTATCGATCGCGCGGGTATCTACCAGGCGTGCCAGCGTTTCGTAGGCCAGGTACGGATAAATCGCCGTGGCGCCAAAGCCTAACAGCACCGCAAAGTGGTGCGGGTCGCGCGCGCTCGCGGTTTCAACGATGATGTTGGCATCGCAGCGTAGGCTCTTGTCCACCAGACGCGTCTGGATAGCCCCCACCGCCATGGGGGCAGGCACCGGCAGACGGTTTTTCGCGATGTTGCGGTCAGACAGCACCAGCAGAACGGTGCCGTTACGTACCATCTGCTCGGCTTTGTCGCACAGCGCGTTCACCGTCTCTTCGAGGCTCGTTTCGGTCACGTCGAAGGTGATATCGAGCGTGTCGGCGCGATAGTGCTCCTCGGTCATGGTGGTGAGCTGTTTGAAATCGGAGTACAACAGGATCGGTGATTTAAAGGTCAGACGGTGCGCCTGGCCTTCGGCTTCACAGAATACGTTCATCTCACGGCCGATGCTGGTGGCCAGCGACATGACGTGGGCTTCGCGCAGCGGGTCTATTGGCGGGTTAGTGACCTGCGCAAACTGCTGACGGAAATAGTCGTAAATAATGCGTGGCTGGCTGGAAAGCACGGCAAACGGGGTATCGTCACCCATTGAGCCGACCGCTTCCTGGCCGTTTTCGCCGAGCACGCGAATAACCGAGTCCAGTTCTTCCGCGCTGTAGTTAAACTGCTTCTGGAAGCTCGCGAGGGTGTCATCGTCCAGCTCGCGGCTGCCCACTTCTTCGTCCGACAGATCTTCAAACGGCACCAGACGACGCACGTTTTTCTCCATCCACTCTTTGTACGGATGGCGGCTCTTCAGATCGTTGTCGGTTTCGGCGGAATGCAGAATACGCCCACCGCGGGTGTCGATCACCATCAGCTCGCCCGGACCGACGCGGCCTTTTTCGACCACTTCGTCAGGCTGGTAATCCCAGATCCCGACTTCAGAGGCGCAGGTGATGAGCTTGTCTTTAGTAATAACGTAGCGCGCCGGACGCAGACCGTTACGGTCCAGGTTACAGGCGGCAAAACGACCGTCGGACATCACGATGCCCGCCGGGCCGTCCCACGGCTCCATGTGCATGGAGTTAAAGTCGAAGAACGCGCGCAGCTCAGGGTCCATATCCGGGTTGTTCTGCCAGGCCGGTGGCACGAGCAGACGCATGGCGCGCACGATATCCATCCCGCCCGCCAGCAGCAGCTCTAGCATGTTATCCATGGAGCTGGAGTCCGAGCCGGTTTCGTTGACGAACGGTGCGGCATCGTGCAGGTCCGGGATCAGCGGGGTCTGGAACTTATAGGTACGGGCGCGGGCCCACTGGCGGTTGCCGGTAATGGTGTTGATCTCACCGTTGTGCGCCAGGTAGCGGAACGGCTGAGCCAGCGGCCAGCGTGGAACGGTGTTGGTGGAGAAGCGCTGGTGGAACAGGCAAATGGCCGATTCCAGACGCAGATCCGCCAGGTCCAGATAGAAGCGCGGCAGGTCAGCCGGCATACACAGACCTTTATAGATGTTCACCAGGTTAGAGAGGCTACAGACGTAGAACTCTTTATCGTCCTGGAGACGTTTTTCAATGCGGCGGCGTGCGATAAACAGACGGCGTTCCATATCACGCGGACGCCAGCCCGCAGGCGCGTTGACGAAAATCTGTTCAATACGAGGCAGCGAGGAGAGGGCGATTTCACCGAGCACCCCTTCGTTGGTTGGCACATCGCGCCAGCCGACAATCGACAGGGTTTCACGCTGAAGTTCTTCTTCAACGATGCGGCGTGACGCGGCAGCTTTTTCTGGATCCTGATTCAGGAACAGCATACCGACAGCGTAGTTTTTGGCTAAACGCCAGCCGCGCTCTTCCGCCACGATGCGGAAGAAACGATCCGGTTTTTGCAGCAGCAGGCCGCAACCGTCGCCGGTTTTACCATCGGCAAGGATGGCGCCACGGTGCTGCATACGGGCCAGTGCGTGAATAGCAGTACGCACTACCTTGTGGCTAGGTTCGCCTTCTATGTGGGCGATCAGGCCGAAACCACAGTTATCCTTCTCAAGGGATTTATCGTACAACATATCAGTGAACCTCCCCAGGCTCGTCGGGCTTCCCACTGAACTTTACCGTGGCGCACAGGCGCAGAAAGAGCATGGCGACGGGGTTAGCGTTTCATACGCGGACCTCGCATTCGCCCTCTTTTTCATCCTTTTGCGCAGGTAAACAAGTTTGAGGACTTGCTTCAGAGGGAATCTTAATTACTGCATAAATATGATGAGCAGGCCGCTCATCCAGAAAGCTTCCAGCGGATTTCCAACTTATCGGGAATTGGTACACAGGTCAAATGGCAATCTTATTTATACAAAAATGTGCTAAAGCGTGATTATCTAATTGTTTTTATTGTGTATTTAACTATTTTTACAACCGCTTAAAGCACCGGGCAGGTGCAGGGGAGTGTGATCTGACTCACTATATGAAAGCGGTATTATCGATGCAGCGTGCTGAAATGGAGATTTATAGCAGAATATTAATCTGGTGTTGCATTCAATGCCGCATAAAATCACTGTTTTTCAGTCCTGGCGCTATAAATGAAAAAAACCATCAGAAAATAAGGAAAAGTAATTACGTTCAGGGTGAATGAAATGTCGGTAATCGTGATTATTTATTCAAATAGATAAAAGCCGTCCAGGGCGATTGATCCAGGTCATCGCCGACAGAGGCTAAAAATGGCAGGCTTGTCCCCTTTCTTCGGGACGGTCTATCAGATTATGCAGTTACAGAAATTAGTCAATATGTTTGGTGGGGATCTTTTGCAGCGCTACGGACAAAAGGTTCACAAACTGACGCTGCACGGCGGCTTTAGCTGCCCGAACCGCGATGGCACCATCGGGCGTGGTGGCTGCACCTTCTGTAACGTGGCCTCGTTTGCTGACGAGGCCCAGCAGCATAAATCTATCGCTGAACAGCTCGCCCATCAGGCGAGTCTGGTGAACCGCGCGAAGCAGTATCTGGCCTATTTCCAGGCCTATACCAGCACGTGGGCGGAGGTGCAGGTGCTGCGCTCGATGTATCAGCAGGCGGTTGCTCAAGCGAACATTGTCGGGCTGTGCGTGGGGACGCGTCCGGACTGCGTGCCGGACGCCGTGCTGGATTTACTTAGCGAGTACAAAGAGAAGGGCTACGAGATCTGGCTGGAGCTGGGCTTGCAGACCGCGCATGACAAAACCCTGCACCGTATCAATCGCGGGCATGATTTCGCCTGCTATCAGCGCACCACGCGTCTCGCCCGCCAGCGTGGATTAAAAGTCTGCTCGCATCTGATTGTCGGCTTGCCGGGAGAAGGGCGGCAGCACGGGCTGGAAACGCTGGAAAAAGTCGTTGAGACCGGCGTGGATGGCATTAAGCTGCATCCGCTGCATATCGTGAAGGGCAGCATAATGGCGAAAGCCTGGGAAGCGGGGCGGTTATGTGGTATCGAACTCGACGACTATACGGTGACTGCGGGGGAAATGATTCGCCATACGCCGCCGGAGATTGTTTACCACCGCATCTCGGCAAGCGCCCGCCGTCCAACGCTTCTGGCACCGCTATGGTGTGAGAACCGCTGGACGGGGATGCTGGAAATCAACCGCTATCTACAGGAGAACGGCGTACAGGGGTCGGCGCTTGGCCGCCCGTGGGTTCCCCCGCTACCGGCGACGGCCGCCTAGCAGACTTCCCAGCATGCCGCGTACTATCTGGTTGGTAATCTGACGCGTCGCGCTTTTTGCCATGGTCTGAACCACGCCATCGCGTTTGCCGCCGCGTGGCCCGGTGCTGCCGAACAGAATATCTTTCAGCCCGCCGAGAATGCCGTCGTCCACGGCAACAGATTGCCCTTTTGCGGCAGGCGCATCCTGCGATTCGGCAGTCGCCTGCACCCCTTTTTGCAGCATCTCGAACGCCGATTCGCGATCCACCTCGTCTTCATACTTTCCGTACACCGGGGAGTGGTTAATCAGGCCGTTGCGTTCATCGTCCGTTACCGGACCCATGCGCGAGCAGGGCGCAATCACCATCGCGCGCTCGACAACTGTCGGGCTGCCTTTTGCATCGAGGAACGAAATCAGCGCTTCACCGGTGCCCAGCGCCTGAATGGCGGTTTCGGTATCAAAGGCCGGATTGACACGCATGGTTTGCGCCGCGGCTTTCACCGCTTTCTGATCTTTCGGCGTAAAGGCGCGCAGGGCGTGCTGCACGCGGTTACCCAACTGCCCCAGTACGTTGTCCGGAATATCCGACGGGTTTTGCGACACAAACCAGACCCCGACGCCTTTGGAGCGGATCAGGCGGATAACCTGTTCAATTTTATCCAGCAGCACCTGCGGCGCGTCGTTAAACAACAGGTGCGCTTCGTCAAAGAAGAACACCAGTTTGGGTTTTTCCAGATCGCCTGCTTCCGGCAGTTGTTCGTACAGTTCAGAGAGCATCCACAGCAGGCTGGCGGCGTAAAGCTTCGGCATCTGGTAGAGCTTCTCTGCGCTCAGAATGTTGATGATGCCTTTGCCGCTGCTGTCGGTACGCATCCAGTCTTTGATATCCAGCATTGGCTCGCCGAAGAAGTGTTCGGCGCCCTGTTGCTCCAGCGTCAGGAGCCCGCGCTGAATGGCGCCCACTGAGGCGCTGCTAATATTGCCGTACTGGTTCTGGAAGGATTTGGCGTTATCGCCAATGTACTGGGTGATGGCGCGCAGATCTTTGAAGTCGAGCAGCAGTAGCCCCTGATCGTCGGCGATACGGAAGATAATGTTCAGTACCCCGGACTGCACGTCGTTGAGGTTAAGCAGACGAGCCAGCAGCAGCGGGCCGAGGTCGGAGACGGTGGCACGCACCGGATGCCCTTTTTCGCCGAAGATATCCCAGACCACCACCGGATTACCGTGCGGCGTCCAGTCCGTGATACCGATATTTTTCAGGCGCTCAAGCAGTTTTTCTGACGCTGCACCTTCCTGAGCCACCCCAGTTAAATCGCCCTTCACGTCAGCCATAAAAACCGGCACGCCAGTCTCTGACAACGACTCAGCCAGCTTTTGCAGGGTAACGGTTTTTCCCGTCCCGGTCGCGCCGGTGATCAGGCCATGACGGTTCGCCATCGCGGGCAGTAAAAACAGCTCTTTTTCCAGCGTCCTGGCGATTAGCAATGGTGTACTCATGATGCACGTCCTCTCGTAGTCCTGGGTGGAGTATAGGCAACCTGACGGCAAAATGTCTGCGTAAATTCCTCACTTTGCGGCGCATTATCCAGTGCGGACTATGCTTTTGCATACGGTAAACAAAATTTTGGGAAACTATGTCCAGATTCTTTTTTAACGACCGCAAACAGCTTGTCAACGATGCCATTGAAGGCATACTTCTCTCCGCGCCGCACGGTAATCTCGTCAAACTGGATATCGATCCGGCCATCCGCGTGGTGGCTCGCGGCGACTGGGATAAAAGCCGCGTGGCGGTGATCTCCGGTGGCGGCTCCGGCCATGAACCGGCACATGCCGGGTTCGTCGGCAAAGGCATGCTTACCGCAGCGGTGTGTGGCGATCTGTTCGCCTCCCCAAGCGTGGATGCGGTCCTCAATGCCATTGTGGCGGTGACGGGCGACCGTGGCTGCCTGCTGATTGTGAAAAACTACACCGGCGACCGGCTTAACTTTGGCCTGGCGGCGGAAAAAGCCAAACGCTACGGCCTGAAGGTCGAGATGGTTATCGTGGCGGATGATATCGCCCTGCCGGATAACAAGCAGCCGCGTGGTATCGCGGGAACGGCGCTGGTGCATAAAATTGCGGGATATGCGGCAGAGCAGGGGAAATCGCTAAACGACGTGCGGGATATTGCGCAACAGGCCTGCGATAACCTCTGGAGCCTGGGCGTGGCGATGCAAACGTGCAACCTGCCGGGCAGCGATGATGAAGGGGGGCGCATTAAACAAGGCCATGTCGAGCTGGGCCTGGGCATTCACGGCGAGCCTGGGGCTTCCGTGGTGGATACGCAAAACAGCAAAGCCATTATCGACACGCTGGTGACGCCGTTACGCGCGCAGGCGGGGGAAGGGCGTTTTGCGGTGCTGATTAACAATCTTGGTGGCGTATCGGCGTTGGAGATGGCGCTGCTGACCAAAGAGCTGGCGCACTCGGCGCTGAAAGAGAACATTGCGTATCTGATTGGCCCGGCGCCGCTGGTGAGTGCGCTGGATATGAAAGGCTTTTCGTTAACGCTGCTAAAGCTCAACGATTTCTTCGAGAAGGCGATTCACGCCGAGGTCGAGACGCTGGGCTGGCAGAAGCCCGTGGCGTTCGCGCCCCTGCGTACCGTCCCACATAGCGCCCTTCATGATCGCGTGGAATATGCCCCGTCGGACAATACGGAGGTGAGCGAGGCCGTCGCCTCGGTAACGAAAACATTGATTCAGCTGGAAAACCGCCTTAACGCGCTGGATGCCAAAGTAGGCGATGGCGACACGGGCTCCACTTTTGCGCAAGGGGCGCGGGATATTGCGCAGCGACTTGAGGAGAACAACCTGCCCCTTAACGACGTGCCGACATTACTCCTGCTGGTAGGCGAGCGGCTGGCAACGGTGATGGGCGGATCGAGTGGGGTGTTGATGTCGATCTTCTTCACGGCGGCAGGACAAAAGCTTCACGATGGACAGCCGCTACCTGAAGCCTTGCTGAGCGGACTTGCGCAGATGAAGCAGTATGGCGGCGCGGATCTCGGCGATCGTACGCTGATCGATGCGCTGCAACCGGCGCTGGAGGCGTTACAGAAAGGCAATATTCAGGCGGCAGCGCAGGCCGCGCAGCAGGGCGCCGAAGCAACGGCAAAAATGGCGAAAGCCGGCGCGGGACGCTCGTCGTATGTGAATAAAGAGAATCTGGACGGGGTGATGGATCCGGGGGCAGTCGCGGTGGCGGAAGTGTTTAAGACCATGGTAGATGCAAAACGGTAACAACCGTTACCGTTTTTAGTGTTTGCGCCCTCTCCCTGTGAGCTGAGGGATCCCCACAAAATAATGCCTGCACAGACGGCCCCCTCTCCCTTGAGGGAGAGGGTTGGGGTGAGGGCATCAGGCCGCACATTCCCCGGCAATGTCACATCAAAAATCCGCTTTCAACACCACGCGGTAGCGGGCTTTGCCGTCGCGCACGTGCTGGATCGCTTCGTTGATTTTTGACATCGGGTACAGCTCGGTGGTGGGTGCCACTTTTGTGCGTCCGGCAAACTTCATCAGCTTGCGCAGCTCGTACGGTGTACCGGTCGCGGAGCCTGACACGCTGCGATCCCCGCCGATCAGGGTAAACGCCGGAACCGGCAGCGGCTTCATCACCGCACCCACGGTGTGGAAGTTACCGCCGTAGGCCAGGGCTTCAAAGTACGGCTGCCAGTCGAGATCGACGTTTACCGTGTTGATGATCAGGTCAAACTGGCCTGCCAGGGCGGTGAGTGCCTGAGGATCGCGGCTGTTCACCACTTTATCCGCACCCATCGCCAGCACTTCCTGCTCTTTCGCCGGGTTAGAGCTGAACGCCGTCACTTCACAGCCCATCGCATGCAGCAGTTTGATGGCAATATGCCCCAGACCGCCAATACCGATCACGCCCACGCGGCTGGTGGCGGTGATGTGATGCATCAGCAGGGGCTTAAAGACGGTGATACCGCCACACAGCAGCGGACCTGCGGATTCAATATCAATGCTGTCCGGCAGCGGGATAACCCATTGCCAGTCGGCGCGCAGCTTATCGGCGAAACCGCCCTTGTTAAGGATGGTCGGCGTTGCGCCCTCAAGGCAGTTGATCTGGTTGCCGCTGATACAGGCATCGCAGTGACCGCAGCTGCGTGCCGTCCAGCCGATACCCACGCGCTGGCCCACTTTCAGCCCTTTGTCCTGCGCGGCGCTGCCAAGCGCCACGACGCGGCCAATGACTTCGTGCCCGGCAACCAGCGGATAGCTGGAAAAGCCCCATTCATTGTCGATCATCGAGAGATCCGAGTGGCAGATCCCGCAGTAATCAACCTGTACTTCGACGTCTTCCGCTTTTAGTTCGCCCGCATCGTACTCGTACAGCTCAAGTTCTGCACCCGCCTGCGGTGCGGCGTAGCTTTTTATCTTCGACATCGCGTTTCCCCTGTTTTGGTGTGAACTGTGAGTGTAGAGCATTCAGTTTACAGACGCTTAACAGAAGACGGCAGGAACGAAACTTACAGACTTTTCAGCATCCTGACTTCGCAGTCCACGTGGCCCGTGCAGCCCAGTGGCGCATCGATATGCTCAAAGCCCAGATGCTCATACAGGCCAATGGCCTCTTTAAGGAAAGCGGTGGTTTCGAGGTAGCAACGTTTAAAGCCCTGTGAGCGTGCATGTTCCAGGGCGACCAGCGCCAGCTTTTTCGCCAGGCCTTGTCCGCGTATCGTTGGCAGGAAATACATTTTCTGAAGTTCACAGATATCCGGCTCGCTGCAAAGCAGTGGGGCAATGCCGCCGCCGCCCACGACCTGGCCGTCCTGTTCAATGACCCAGTAGGCATGACCCGGCTGGCTGTACAGCTGAAAAAGTTCGTCCAGATTGGGGTCGGCCACGGTGTAGCCTTTGTCGGCGGTCAGGCCATATTCGGCAGAAACCGTGCGGATAACGGCGGCGATAGCCGGGTTGTCCTGCTCAGTGATCCGACGCATTGTCGTCGCGACGGGGGTAATCACGCTCATAGCATTACTCATGACAAAAATTGACACACAACTGCTGTTAATAGCACCGCAGAAAGGGGAGTGCAAGCGAGGAGTTTTCAGGAAGGATACCCCTTACGCCCTGAAGCGTAAGGGATAAAAGCATTACAGGGCTGCGATAACCGCCTGCTGCTCGATCAGTTTGGTCTTCGCATCGGCGAAGGCAACCAGACGCTCACGCTCTTTGGCGATGACCGCTTCCGGCGCGCGGGCCACAAAGCCCTCGTTCGCCAGTTTGCTTTCGATTTTGCCAATTTCCACGTCGACTTTCGCCACTTCTTTCGCCAGACGCGCCAGCTCCGCGTCTTTGTCGATCAGGCCCGCCATCGGGATCAGCAGCTCCGCGCCGTCGATGATTTTGGTCACGGAAACCGGACCTTTGTCATCGGCAGGCAGCACGGTAATGCTTTCCAGACGCGCCATGGTTTTCAGGAAGGTGTTGTTCTCGGTGACGCGACGAACGGCAGCTTCGCTGCAACCGCGCAGCAGCAGCTCCAGTGGTTTACCCGGAGCGATATTCATTTCCGCGCGGATGTTACGTACCGCAACGATCGCCTGTTTCAGCCACTCGGTATCCGCAGACGCGGCTTCATCCACTTTCGCGGCGTCGAATGCCGGGAACGGCTGGAGCATGATGGTATCGGCATTAATACCGGCAATCACCTTCACGCGCTGCCAGATGGTTTCGGTGATGAATGGAATGATCGGGTGCGCAAGGCGCAGCAGACCTTCCAGAACGGTAATCAACGTATTACGCGTGCCGCGCAGTTCCGCTTCAGAACCACCGTTCATGACCGGCTTCGCCAGCTCCAGGTACCAGTCGCAGAACTGGTTCCAGGTGAATTCGTACAGGATGCCTGCCGCGATGTCGAAGCGGTAGCTGTCCAGCGCGTCGCGGAATGCTTTAACCGTCTGGTTAAATTCCGCCAGGATCCAGCGGTCTGCCAGAGACAGGGTCATTTCGCCGCCGTTAAAGCCGCAATCCTGATCTTCGGTGTTCATCAGCACGAAGCGGCTGGCGTTCCACAGCTTGTTACAGAAGTTACGGTAACCTTCCAGACGCTTCATATCCCAGTTGATGTCACGGCCGGTGGAGGCCAGCGCCGCCAGGGTGAAGCGCAGGGCGTCGGTACCGTGAGATTCGATCCCGTTCGGGAACTGCTTCTCGGTACGCTTGCGGATTTTCTCCGCCAGCTGCGGCTGCATCATATTGCCGGTACGTTTTTCCAGCAGCTCTTCCAGAGAGATACCGTCTACCATATCCAGCGGGTCGATAACGTTACCCTTGGATTTGGACATCTTCTGGCCTTCGTCGTCGCGGATCAGGCCGGTCATGTAAACGGTATGGAACGGAACCTGCGGCTTGCCGTCTTCGTCTTTGATGAAGTGCATGGTCATCATGATCATGCGGGCGATCCAGAAGAAGATGATGTCGAAGCCGGAGACCATCACGCTGGTTGGGTGGAACTGACGCAGCGCGTCGGTGTTTTCCGGCCAGCCGAGGGTAGAGAAGGTCCACAGCGCGGAGGAGAACCAGGTATCCAGCACGTCTTCATCCTGGCGCAGGGCAACGTCAGCGCCCAGGTTGTTTTCCTGACGCACTTCCTCTTCGGTGCGGCCAACGTAGACATTGCCTTCGTTGTCGTACCACGCCGGGATACGGTGACCCCACCACAGCTGACGGGAAATACACCAGTCCTGAATATCGCGCATCCAGGAGAAGTACATGTTTTCGTACTGCTTCGGCACGAACTGAATGCTGCCGTTCTCAACCGCTTCCACAGCCGGTTTCGCCAGCACGTCGGCACGCACGTACCACTGGTCGGTCAGCATTGGCTCGATAACTACGCCGCCACGGTCGCCGTACGGCACGGTCAGATCGTGAGGCTTAATCTCTTCCAGCAGGCCGAGCGCGTCAACGGCGGCTACGATGGCTTTACGCGCGGCAAAGCGCTCCAGCTTCTGGAACTCAGCCGGGATGTCGCTGGAATAAACGTCGGACTCGTTGCCTTTGGTGTCATACACTTCTGCGCTTTCGCGGATATCGCCGTCGAAGGTCAGAATGTTGATCATCGGAAGTTGATGACGACGACCGACTTCATAGTCGTTGAAGTCATGCGCTGGGGTGATTTTCACGCAGCCGGTGCCTTTTTCCATGTCGGCGTGTTCGTCGCCCACAATCGGAATACGGCGGTTCACCAGCGGCAGCACCACGAATTTGCCGATCAAATCTTTATAACGCGGATCTTCCGGGTTAACGGCCACGCCGGTATCGCCCAGCAGGGTTTCCGGACGGGTGGTCGCCACCACCAGGTAATCTTTACCGTCGGCGGTTTTCGCACCGTCTGCCAGCGGATAGCGGATGTGCCACATGGAGCCTTTAGACTCGCGGTTTTCCACTTCCAGGTCAGAGATGGCGGTACGCAGTTTCGGGTCCCAGTTGACCAGGCGTTTGCCGCGGTAAATCAGGTCTTCTTTGTACAGACGGACGAAGACTTCTTTCACGGCGTTGGACAGGCCTTCGTCCATGGTGAAGCGCTCGCGCTCCCAGTCCACGGAGTTGCCGAGGCGGCGCATCTGACGGGTAATGGTGCCGCCGGATTCTGCCTTCCACTGCCAGATTTTGTCGATGAACGCGTCGCGACCGTAGTCGTGGCGGGTTTTACCCTCTTCAGCGGCAATTTTACGCTCAACCACCATCTGGGTCGCGATACCCGCGTGGTCAGTCCCCGCCTGCCACAGGGTGTTTTTACCCTGCATGCGCTGGTAGCGGATCATGGTATCCATGATGGTCTGCTGGAAAGCATGCCCCATATGCAAACTGCCGGTGACGTTCGGCGGCGGGATCATGATGCAGAAGGACTCTTTGCTTTCGTCGCCGTTAGGCTTGAAATAGCCCTGCTGTTCCCAGTGCTCGTAAAGCGGCTGTTCGATATCGCGTGGGTTATATGTCTTTTCCATTATTTCCAGGTTGCCGTATTCAGGTTAAAACCGGCCAGGCGGTACGCTTTGTAGCGTTCGCGCGCCAGTTGTTTCAAAGATTCTTCGTAAGGGACAAAGTCTACCACTTCTGTGAAAGCGGTGGCAAAATCTGCAAAGTCTGTCCGCAGGCTAATGAGAATGTCGCGCGCGCTGCTGTTGCGTTTTTGCGGCCAGGCAATCTCCACCGGTGCCCCGCCGCGTGGACCTTCGCCCGACAGGTTATGCGGAACAAAACTCTCCGGCGGGCGCGCCCATAGCGCTTCATCCAGGCGAATCGCTTGCTGCTCATCTTCACAGGCAATCAGGACGCGTTTACCTGCGCGCCAACGTTCTGCGGCAATTTCACACACCAGTTGTTCAACGGCGCTGAGGCCATCCTGATGGGTGTCATTGTCCAGAAGGTAGAACGTTGCATTCTTCATATATGGGGTTTCTTGTCGTGGATTTAAATGCAAAGCCGGGTAAGCGTAGCGCCACCCGGCGTTTATCATTACTCGTCGCCGTTAAAACCCGCACGATTGAGCAGGAACTGCGACAGCAGCGCCACCGGACGTCCGGTCGCGCCTTTGGCTTTACCGGAGCGCCATGCGGTCCCCGCGATGTCCAGGTGCGCCCAGTTGTACTTGCGGGTAAAGCGCGCCAGGAAGCAGCCCGCGGTAATCGCCCCGCCAGGACGACCGCCGATGTTTGCCATGTCTGCGAAGTTAGACTCCAGTTGTTCCTGGAACTCGTCCCCCAGCGGCAGACGCCACGCGCGGTCGCCGGCCTGTTCGGACGCGCCGATCAGTTCATGCGCCAGCGGGTTGTGGTTCGACATCAGGCCGGTGATGTGATGCCCCAGCGCAATCACGCAGGCGCCGGTCAGTGTAGCCACGTCAATCACCGCTTCAGGTTCGAAACGCTCAACGTAGGTCAGCACGTCGCACAGTACCAGACGACCTTCGGCGTCGGTGTTCAGCACCTCAACGGTCTGGCCGGACATGGTGGTCAGCACATCACCAGGACGATAAGCGCGGCCGCCAGGCATGTTTTCGCAGCCCGCCAGCACGCCGATCACGTTGATGGGCAACTGAAGTTCCGCGACCATGCGCATAACGCCGTAAACCGCCGCCGCGCCGCACATGTCGTACTTCATCTCATCCATGCCTTCTGAAGGCTTGATGGAGATACCGCCTGAGTCGAAGGTCAGCCCTTTACCGACGAGCACGATCGGACGCGCATCTTCAGACGGATTGCCCTTGTACTCAATGACTGACATCAGGGATTCGTTCTGGGAGCCGTTACCGACCGCCAGATAAGAGTGCATCCCCAGCTCTTTCATCTGCTGTTCGCCGATAACGCGGGTGATAACGTTCTTGCTGTAGGCGTCAGCCAGCTGGCGCGCCTGAGACGCCAGGTACGCGGCGTTACAGATGTTTGGCGGCATATTGCCAAGATCTTTTGCCGCTTTGATACCGGCGGCAATGGCCAGACCGTGCTGAATGGCGCGCTCGCCGCTGGTCAGCTCGCGACGGGTTGGCACGTTAAAGACCATTTTACGCAGCGGGCGACGCGGCTCGCTTTTGGTGGTCTTCAGCTGATCAAAGCTGTAGAGGCTCTCTTTTGCGGTTTCGACGGCCTGGCGCACCTTCCAGTACGTGTTGCGGCCCTTAACGTGCAGCTCCGTCAGGAAGCAGACGGCTTCCATCGAACCAGTATCATTCAGTGTATTAATGGTTTTCTGAATAACCTGCTTGTACTGGCGCTCATCAAGCTCACGTTCTTTACCACAGCCAATCAGCAGAATACGCTCGGACAGGACGTTCGGAACATGGTGCAGCAACAAGGTCTGCCCTGGTTTGCCTTCCAGTTCGCCACGGCGCAGCAGGGCGCTGATATAGCCGTCGCTGATTTTATCGAGTTGCTCGGCGATCGGGGAGAGTCGGCGTGGTTCAAAGACGCCCACAACGATGCAGGCACTCCGCTGTTTCTCCGGGCTACCGCTTTTTACACTGAACTCCATGCACTACGCTCCTGAATCTTAAAGACAACGGCGGCGGCTACGGATAGAATTGAAACCTTTCGTAACTCATGTCCGCCGTTGTGGTGACTTCGTGTTAATCTTACGTTACTACGGTTTCGACACGTCAATAAATGTCATGAAGCGCGAATCCGCCGGGTTTTTTAATCTTAGCGATGATTTCGACGACTCAAGAGAATAAATGACGTTTAAGCCATGAAACAAGCTAAATTCCTGCATAAGACGAGTTTTAACGGGCGTATTTAAAGTGATAATCATAAGATATCTGGTTCGGGAGACGCTGAAGAGCCAACTGGCGATCCTCTTTATCCTCCTTCTGATCTTTTTCTGTCAGAAGCTGGTCAGGATCCTCGGCGCGGCGGTTGATGGCGAAATCCCAACGAATCTGGTGCTTTCCCTGCTCGGGCTTGGCGTGCCGGAAATGGCGCAGCTTATCCTGCCGTTAAGCCTGTTCCTTGGTCTGCTGATGACCCTGGGTAAGCTCTATACCGAAAGTGAAATCACCGTGATGCATGCCTGCGGCCTCAGTAAAGCCGTACTGGTAAAAGCAGCCATGGTGCTGGCGCTGTTTACGGGCATTGTTGCCGCGGTTAACGTCATGTGGGCGGGGCCGACCTCCTCTCGTCATCAGGATGAGGTGCTGGCGGAAGCAAAAGCTAACCCGGGGCTGGCGGCGCTGGCGCAGGGGCAGTTCCAGCAGGCGACCGACGGTAACTCCGTGCTGTTTATCGAAAGCGTCGATGGCAACCGCTTCAATGACGTGTTTCTTGCTCAACTGCGCCCGAAAGGTAACGCTCGGCCTTCTGTGGTGGTGGCGGACTCCGGTCAGCTGTCTCAGCGTAAAGACGGCTCTCAGGTTGTCACGCTGAACAAAGGAACGCGTTTCGAAGGCACGGCTATGCTGCGCGACTTCCGTATTACCGATTTCCAGAACTACCAGGCCATCATTGGTCATCAGGCCGTCGCGCTCGATCCAACGGATACTGAGCAGATGGATATGCGCACCTTAATGAATACCGATACCGATCGTGCGCGTGCTGAACTGCACTGGCGTATCACGCTGGTATTCACCGTATTTATGATGGCGCTGATGGTGGTTCCGCTGAGCGTGGTGAACCCGCGCCAGGGCCGCGTGCTGTCGATGCTGCCAGCGATGCTGCTGTATCTGGTGTTCTTCCTGCTGCAAACCTCAATCAAGTCTAACGGCGGGAAAGGAAAAATTGACCCGATGATCTGGACCTGGGTCGTGAATGGTTTGTATCTGCTGCTGGCAGTCGGACTCAACTTGTGGGACACGGTGCCTGTGCGTCGTCTTCGTGCCCGGTTTACGCGTAAAGGAGCCATCTAATGCAGGCGTTTGGCGTACTTGACCGCTATATCGGTAAAACGATTTTCACCACCATCATGATGACCCTGTTCATGCTGGTGTCGCTCTCGGGCATTATCAAATTTGTCGACCAGCTGAAAAAAGCCGGGCAGGGGAGTTACGACGCGTTGGGTGCCGGGATGTACACCCTGCTCAGCGTACCAAAAGATGTGCAGATCTTCTTCCCGATGGCGGCCCTGCTGGGGGCGTTGCTGGGCCTGGGGATGCTGGCTCAGCGTAGCGAGCTGGTGGTGATGCAGGCATCTGGCTTTACCCGTATGCAGGTTGCGCTGTCGGTAATGAAAACCGCGATCCCGCTGGTGCTGTTGACCATGGCGATTGGCGAATGGGTCGCGCCGCAGGGCGAACAGATGGCGCGTAACTACCGTGCTCAGGCTATGTACGGTGGTTCGCTGCTCTCCACGCAGCAGGGGTTATGGGCGAAAGATGGTCAGAACTTCGTCTATATCGAACGCGTGAAAGGGGACGATGAACTGGGCGGCGTGAGCATCTACGCCTTCAACAACGATCGTCGTTTGCAGTCGGTGCGTTATGCCGCCTCCGCTAAATTTGATGCGAACAACAAGCTGTGGCGGTTATCCCAGGTTGATGAATCTGACCTGACGAACCCGAAACAGATCACCGGTTCGCAGACCGTAAGCGGTACCTGGAAAACCAACCTGACGCCGGACAAGCTTGGCGTGGTAGCGCTCGATCCCGATGCGCTCTCCATCAGCGGTCTGCATAACTACGTGAAGTATCTGAAATCGAGCGGACAGGATGCGGGGCGTTACCAGCTCAACATGTGGAGCAAAATCTTCCAGCCACTGTCCGTGGCGGTGATGATGCTAATGGCGCTGTCGTTCATCTTTGGACCGCTACGTAGCGTGCCGATGGGGGTCCGCGTGGTAACTGGTATCAGCTTTGGTTTCGTGTTCTACGTCCTCGATCAGATTTTCGGTCCGCTGACACTGGTGTATGGCATTCCGCCAATTATCGGCGCGCTGTTGCCGAGCGCCAGTTTCTTCCTGATCAGCCTCTGGATGCTGCTAAAACGCTCCTGATAAAACGTCTTCCTCGCTCCCGCTAGCCCGGGGGCGAGGCTAATCTCCTGTTTCACCCCGCACTTTTTCTCACAACCTTCAACGCCTCGCCGTGAATTTGAGTATTATTGAGCGATAAAGTCGTGAAGGGATCCTCTATGAAGCAAATTCGAATGCTGGCCCAGTACTACGTCGACCTGATGATGAAGCTCGGGCTGGTGCGTTTTTCCATGCTGCTGGCGCTGGCGCTGGTCGTTCTGGCCATTGTCGTGCAAATGGCCGTGACCATGGTTCTGCATGGTCAGGTCGAGAGCATCGACGTGATCCGCTCTATTTTCTTTGGCCTGCTGATCACCCCATGGGCGGTCTATTTCCTCTCCGTGGTGGTTGAGCAGCTGGAAGAGTCCCGACAGCGTTTATCGAAACTGGTGGATAAGCTGGAAGAGATGCGCGAGCGCGATCTTAAACTCAACGTTCAGCTCAAGGACAACATTGCCCAGCTGAATCAGGAAATTTCAGACCGTGAGAAGGCGGAAGCCGAGCGTCAGACCACGCTTGAGCAGCTGAAAATTGAGATGAAAGAGCGCGAAGTCACGCAGATCCAGCTTGAACAGCAATCCTCTTTCCTGCGCTCGTTCCTCGATGCGTCGCCGGATCTGGTGTTCTACCGTAATGAAGATAAAGAGTTCTCCGGCTGTAACCGGGCCATGGAACTGTTGACCGGGAAAAGCGAAAAACAGCTGATCCACCTGAAACCTCAGGATGTCTATTCCGAAGAGGCGGCAGCAAAAGTGATGGAGACGGATGAAAAGGTCTTCCGCCATAACGTTTCGCTGACCTATGAGCAGTGGCTGGACTACCCCGACGGGCGCAAAGCCTGCTTTGAGATCCGCAAAGTACCTTATTACGACCGGGTGGGTAAACGTCATGGTCTGATGGGCTTTGGCCGTGATATCACCGAGCGTAAGCGCTATCAGGATGCGCTGGAGCGCGCCAGCCGGGATAAAACAACTTTCATCTCCACCATCAGCCATGAACTGCGCACCCCGCTGAATGGCATTGTGGGGCTGAGCCGCATTCTGCTGGATACCGAGCTGACCAGCGAGCAGGAAAAATACCTCAAAACGATCCACGTCTCGGCGGTCACGCTGGGCAATATCTTCAATGATATTATCGACATGGATAAGATGGAGCGCCGTAAAGTTCAGCTCGACAACCAGCCGGTTGATTTTACAGGCTTCCTTGCGGACCTGGAGAACCTGTCAGGTTTGCAGGCCCAGCAAAAAGGGTTGAGCTTTGTGATGGAGCCGACGCTGCCGCTGCCGCATAAAGTGGTGACGGACGGCACGCGGCTGCGTCAGATCCTGTGGAACCTCATCAGCAATGCCGTGAAGTTTACCCAGAAGGGGCAGGTTGCGGTGCGCATTCGCTATGACGAAGGCGACATGCTGCACTTTGAAGTTGAGGACTCGGGTATCGGCATTCCTCAGGAAGAGCAGGATAAGATCTTCGCCATGTATTATCAGGTTAAAGACAGCCACGGCGGTAAACCGGCGACCGGTACGGGCATTGGCCTGGCGGTGTCGAAACGTCTGGCGAAAAGTATGGGCGGGGATATCACCGTTGCCAGCCAGCCGGGTAAAGGCTCCACCTTTACGCTTACCGTCCACGCGCCTGCCGTGGCGGAAGAGGTGGAAGATACGTTTGAGAACGACGATATGCCGCTGCCAGCCCTGCACGTCCTGCTGGTGGAAGATATTGAGCTGAACGTCATTGTCGCCCGGTCGGTACTGGAAAAACTCGGTAACAGCGTGGATGTGGCGATGACCGGCAAAGCCGCGCTGGAGATGTTCACGCCGGGCGAGTACGACCTGGTGCTGCTCGATATTCAGCTACCGGACATGACCGGACTGGATATCTCCCGCGAGCTGACGCGCAAATATGCTCCTGACGAGCTGCCGCCGCTGGTGGCGTTGACCGCAAACGTGCTGAAAGATAAAAAAGAGTACCTCGAGGCCGGAATGGACGATGTGCTCAGCAAGCCGCTGGCGGTACCTGCCCTGACGGCGATGATCAAGAAGTTCTGGGATACCTGTGATGAAGAGGAGAGCACCATGACGTCTGTTGATAGCGCCAAAGCCCAAACGATACTGGATACCGCCATGCTGGAGCAGTATATCGATCTGGTAGGACCAAAACTGATCACCGATGGCCTGGCCGTGTTCGAAAAAATGATGCCGGGCTATCTGAACGTGCTCGAATCCAACCTGACGGCGCGTGACCAGAAGGGCATCGTCGAAGAGGGACATAAAATCAAAGGCGCGGCAGGATCGGTCGGGTTACGTCATCTCCAGCAACTGGGCCAACAGATTCAGTCGCCTGATTTACCTGCCTGGGAAGATAATGTAGGTGATTGGGTCGAAGAGATGAAACAGGAGTGGCAAAACGATGTGGCAGTGCTGAAAGCTTGGGTAGATGCCAGAAAAAAATGACCCCGGCTATACCGGGGTGCGCGAATACTGCGCCAACACCAGGGAAATCGTGGCTGCGCCTGATTTTTGTGGGTTGTTTTCGCATGGACGCCGCCTGAAAATTGAGGCCGCACGCAGATAAGATAGCAAATCTTAAACAGTTTGTTACATGAATCAGTGAAATGTGTGAAGCATAGCGTTTTAATCAGAATTTTTAATGTGCTTCAGCGAGTTGCTTAGAAGGATCGTCAGAATGAAGAAAGTGGGTGTCGTGCTGAGCGGATGTGGCGTTTACGATGGTTCAGAGATACACGAAACCGTATTAACGCTGCTGGCATTATCGCGGCAGGGGGCAGACGTTCTCTGCTTCGCGCCGGATAAAACTCAAGCAGACGTAATGAATCATCTTACCGGCGAGCCAATGGCGGAAAGCCGTAACGTGCTGATTGAAGCAGCACGTATTGTGCGTGGAGATATTCATCCGCTGGCACAGGCCGATGCCGCTGAACTTGATGCGCTCATCGTGCCGGGCGGCTTTGGCGCGGCAAAAAACCTGAGCACGTTTGCAACAGAAGGCGCGGCGTGCCATGTCGATCCCGATTTGAAAGCGCTATCGCTGGCGATGCATGCAGCAGGTAAGCCGCAGGGCTTTATCTGCATTGCGCCAGCCATGCTGCCGAAAATTTTTGATTTCCCGCTGCGGCTCACGATCGG
Organism: Enterobacter hormaechei subsp. xiangfangensis; assembly: GCF_001729785.1. Classification (NCBI taxonomy): domain Bacteria; kingdom Pseudomonadati; phylum Pseudomonadota; class Gammaproteobacteria; order Enterobacterales; family Enterobacteriaceae; genus Enterobacter; species Enterobacter hormaechei. The sequence continues at coordinate 4,099,297 of NZ_CP017183.1, read as the reverse complement.
AACCGACATTGATACCGCTGAAATTATTGAGGATATGGGCGGCGAGCACGTGCCATGCCCGGTCGACGACATTGTGGTGGATGAGGACAACAAAATCATCACCACGCCGGCGTATATGCTGGCGCAGAATATCGCTGAGGCTGCCGCAGGCATTGAAAAGCTGGTGGACAGAGTGCTGGTTCTTACCGAATGAGTCGTAAATTATCCCCTGGCGGGTGGTTAAAACGGATCCTGCTGCGTATTGTGCTGGTCCTGGCCGTTTTTTGGGGCGGAGGCATTGCGCTGTTCAGCATCCTGCCCGTCCCGTTCTCCGCCGTGATGGCAGAGCGGCAGATTAGCGCCTGGCTCTCGGGTGATTTTGGCTATGTTGCCCACTCAGACTGGGTCGGCATGGATGAAATCTCCCCGTGGATGGGGCTGGCGGTCATTGCGGCAGAAGATCAGAAATTCCCGGAGCACTGGGGTTTTGACGTGGCGGCTATTGAGAAGGCGCTGGATCATAATGAACGTCATGAAAACCGCGTCCGCGGCGCGTCAACGCTTTCTCAGCAGACGGTAAAAAATCTGTTCTTATGGGACGGTCGCAGCTGGGTAAGAAAAGGGCTGGAGGCCGGGCTGACGCTGGGGGTCGAGACGGTGTGGAGCAAAAAACGCATTTTGACCGTCTACCTGAATATCGCGGAGTTTGGTGACGGCGTGTTTGGCGTCGAAGCGGCATCGCAGCGCTATTTTGGCAAGCCCGCCAGCAGGTTGACTATGTCCGAAGCGGCACTCCTTGCCGCCGTGCTGCCGAACCCGCTGCGTTTTAAGGCCAGCACCCCGTCAGGCTACGTGCGAAGCCGCCAGGCGTGGATTATGCGCCAGATGCGTCAGTTGGGTGGGGAAGGGTTTATGGAGCGAAATAATCTTATGTAGGGCGGGTAAGCGCAGCGCTACCCGCCGACATGGCGAACGTTAGTCTTCGTCAAACCCGGCGTTAAACAGGGCAATCACTGCCGCCAGCGCTTCTTCTTCCTGCGGGCCGGTGGCTTCAACTTCAATCTGGCGGCCTTTGGCAGAATCCAGCATCAGCAGGGCGATCACGCTATTGGCTTCTGCCTCGGTTCCCTCGTCGTTGCGCAGCAGCACCTCAGCATCAAAACCCTGCATCAGCTCAAACAGCTTCATCGCCGGGCGCGCATGCATGCCCAGCTTATTGGTGATTTCGACGGTCTGTTTTACGGTCATGTTTTGCGTTTTTCCAGCGTGCGATGACGGGACTGAACGTTCTTCCCGCGTGAGCGGAAGTAATCGGCCAGCTGTTCGGCAATGTAGACCGAACGATGTTTACCGCCGGTACAGCCAATCGCCACCGTCAGGTAGCTGCGATTGTTTGTTTCCAGCATAGGTAACCATAGCTCAAGGTAGCTTCGCGTCTGGTAGATAAAATTGTGTACTTCTGTGTGTCGGTCGAGGAACGCCGCCACCGGCTTATCCAGACCGGTCATCGGACGCAGTTTCGGATCCCAGTGCGGGTTCGGCAGGAAACGCACATCAAAAACGTAATCCGCATCGATAGGTATGCCGTGCTTAAAGCCGAAGGATTCAAACACCATCGTCAGTTCACGCTCGCGCTTGCCGAGTAAGCGCGTACGCAGCATTTCCGCCAGCTCGTGGACGGACATTTCAGAGGTGTCGACAATCAGGTCGGCCCGCGAACGCAGCGGCTCAAGCAGATCGCTCTCTTTATCGATGGCGCTTTCCAGCGAAAGATTTTTACTGGAGAGCGGATGCAAACGACGTGTATCGCTGTAACGGCGGATCAGCGTGTTGCGGTCAGCGTCCAGGAACAAGAGCTGAGGCGAGAAGCATTCCGGCAGGCTGTTCATTGCCTGCTCGAAGATTTCCGGCGATTCCGGCATGTTACGCACGTCAATACTGACGGCGGCAGAGATTTGCCTGTCCGCCAGCGTCCGCGCCAGATCGGGTAACAACACTACCGGCAGGTTATCTACACAGTAAAATCCCATGTCTTCCAGCGCGCGCAGGGCCACGGACTTCCCGGACCCCGAACGACCGCTGACGATCATCAGCACCATGTTCCGTTTCTCCTCAGGGCAGCCGTTCTGAAGGCCCTTTCCCGATTATGCCTCATCCTGATTGCCTTCTGCTTCAGTGATAATTTGATAAAGCTCTTCATCACTTTGGGCTGAGCGCAGTCGACGACAAATGGTTTTATCCGCCAGACGTTTGGCAACCAGCGACAGCGTGTGCAGGTGGGTCTTGGTCTGATCGGCAGGAACCAGCAGCGCGAAGAGCAGATCCACAGGCTGGTTATCAATGGCGTCAAAAGCGATAGGCGTTTCCAGTTGCACAAACACCCCCACGGCACGCAGCGTATCTTCTTCCAGCTTGCCATGCGGGATCGCAATGCCATTGCCGATGCCGGTACTGCCCATTTTTTCACGAGTCAGAATGGCTTCAAACACGATCTGCGGCGGCAGACCCAGCTGTTTTGCGGCCAGCTCACTGATGATTTCCAGCGCACGTTTTTTGCTCTGGCAGTGAACGCCACTGCGGGTACAATCCTGGTTAAGGACATTGCTCAGTTGAAGAGCGGAATCGTTGTTTATCATAATTTCACCTAAGCGCTAACTGTACAAATGGCCTGTTGTGTTTCACAACAGGCCGTCCTGCACCCGTTAACTGCCCGGACAATTAGTGTTGTTTCAGTTTATCTTTATGTTTATTGAGCTGTCTCGCAAGCTTATCAATCAAGCCGTCGATAGCCGCGTACATGTCTTGCCCTTCCGCACTGGCATGGAGTTCCCCTCCGTTGACGTGCAGGGTCGCATCCGAGATATGCGTCACTTTCTCCACTTTCAACACAACATAGACCTGGTTGATCCTCTCGAAATACTGCTCGAGTTTCGCAAACTTAGTGTTTACAAAATCGCGTAAAGCCTCAGTAATCTCGACGTTATGTCCGGTGATATTGAGCTGCATAGTGTCTTCCTTATCGGTTGTGTCAAACCAGTTGTTTACGCTGGTTAGACGGCGGAATGGATAAAGACTCTCGATACTTCGCGACAGTACGACGTGCCACCATAATACCCTGATCGGACAGCATGGTGGTTAACTTACTGTCACTGAGTGGCTTCGCGGGGTTCTCCGCGGCGATCAACTTCTTCACCAGTGCGCGAATGGCCGTCGACGAGGCTTCGCCGCCGCCTTCGGTGTTCACGTGGCTGGAGAAGAAATACTTAAGCTCAAAAATACCGCGTGGGCTGTGCAGATACTTCTGCGTGGTCACGCGGGAAATGGTTGATTCATGCATCTCGACGGCCTGGGCTATGTCCGCCAGCACCATCGGTTTCATAAACTCTTCGCCCTGCTCAAAGAATGCCTGCTGCTGTTCGACAATACAGCGGCTGACGCGCAGCAGCGTGTCATTACGGCTCTCCAGACTCTTAATCAACCAGCGTGCTTCCTGAAGGTTGCTGCGAATGTATTGATTATCAGCGTCGTTACGGGCGCTGGTGCACATGGAGGCGTATTGCTGGTTGATTTGCAGGCGAGGAATGCTGTCGGCGTTCAGTTCAACGACCCAGCGGCCATTGTGTTTTCTCACCAGCACATCGGGAATGACATATTCCGGTTCGCTGGTCTGAATCGACTGCCCCGGACGCGGATCGAGTGACTGGATCAGATTCACCGCTTCCTTCAGCACCTCTTCTTTCAGGCGCGTGACGCGCATCAGGGTGCGGAAGTCGTGGTTCGCCAGCAGATCCAGATGATCGCTGATGATGAGCCGGGCTTCGTCAATCCACGGTGTCTCTTTAGCAAACTGCGAAAGCTGGATCAGAAGGCAGTCACGCAGATCTTTCGCGGCGACGCCAATCGGGTCGAAACGCTGAACGCGTTTCAGGACGGCTTCGATCTCTTCCAGTTCAATCTCGTCATCGCCGATGCTTTCAAGAATCTCGTCCAGCGTCACGGTCAAATAGCCCGTGTCGTCAACGGCATCGACAATCGAGGTGGCAATGGCGCGATCGGTATCGGAGAAAGGCGTCAGCTCCACCTGCCACATCAGGTAGTCCTGAAGCGATTGGGTAGTTTCGCCCTGGTAGACCGGGAGTTCATCGTCCTGGTAGTCTGCACGCGTCCCGGAAGGGGTACCCGCGGTGTAGATTTCATCCCAGCTGGCATCCAGCGGCAGTTCGTCCGGCATCTCTTTCTGTTCGAGTGCATCTACGGAGTCGAGCGTTTCTGTGTCCTGCGTCTGCTGGGCGTCTACCTCGTCATGAAGATCGGTCTGCTCCAGCAGCGGATTGCTGTCCAGCGCCTGCTGGAGCTCCTGCTGGAGTTCTAACGTGGACAGCTGCAACAGACGGATTGCCTGCTGGAGCTGCGGCGTCATGGCCAGTTGCTGGCTGAGCCGTAATTGCAAACCTTGCTTCATGTTCAGAGCGTTTTTCTCCGGTTCGGCGTGACTTAACCTCTACCCTATCAGAGTCTGAAGTCTTCCCCAAGGTACACGCGCTTAACATGCTCATCCTCGAGGATTTGCTGCGGCGTACCGTGGGCAATCAGATGGCCCTGGCTCACTATGTAGGCGCGCTCACACACCGCCAGCGTTTCACGAACGTTGTGGTCCGTGATCAGTACGCCAAGCCCGCTGTCGCGCAGGTGTTCAATGATACGTTTGATATCGATAACGGAGATGGGGTCAACGCCCGCAAACGGTTCATCCAGCAGGATAAATTTCGGGTTTGCTGCCAGCGCGCGCGCAATCTCAACGCGGCGGCGTTCACCACCGGACAGCGCCTGACCGAGGCTGTCGCGAAGGTGTTCAATATGAAACTCTTCCATCAGCTCGTTCGCACGGTCAGTGCGCTGCTCGCTGGTCAGATCGTCACGGATCTGGAGCACGGCCATCAGGTTGTCGAACACGCTTAAGCGGCGGAAGATAGACGCTTCCTGCGGCAGATAGCCGATGCCACGACGCGCGCGGGCATGCAGCGGCAGCAGGCTGATATCTTCATCATCGATAATGATGTTGCCGGCGTCACGCGGGACGATGCCCACTACCATGTAGAAGGTCGTAGTTTTACCCGCGCCGTTAGGGCCAAGCAAACCCACGATTTCGCCGGAGTTGACGGTCAGACTGACATCTTCGACGACGCGGCGGCCCTTATACGCTTTCGCGAGGTTTTTTGCAGTTAAAGTTGCCATAACGAATTAGTTACTCTTTTTCTTTGCCGGAGCCTGACCGTTGTTCTTGTCCTGCAACTGCGAAGGCACAAGCACGGTCGTGACGCGTTTGCCTTTTTCGCTGGAGGCCTGCATTTTCTGCTCTTTCACCAGATAAGTGATCTTGTCGCCTTTGATATTGCTGTCCAGCTGTTCCAGGTAAGCATTACCGGTCAGGATGACCAGATCCTTCGCCAGTTCATAGTGCATATGCGAGGCATGGCCTTTCACCGGCTTGCCGTTGTCCTGCATCTGGTAGAAGGTGGCCGGGTTGCCATAACCATCGATAATCTCTTTCCCCTGCTCGCCGCCCGGACGGGTAACGACCACTTTGTCGGCGTTGATTTTGATGGTGCCCTGGGTCACAACGACGTTGCCGGTAAAGGTGACGACGTTACCCTGCATATCCAGAGACTGGGTATCGGATTCAATATGAATCGGCTGTTCGGTGTCGCCAGTCACAGCAAGCGCGGGAAGACTGGCCGCCAGCAGCGCGCTGGCGATAACAACTTTAAGGCTGAGTTTGTTTGTTTTGAATTTCATAGGAGGTTCTAACCTTTTCAATCAGCTCGGCGTTTTTGCTGCGTAAGTTCCCGCGCATTCTTAAACCGCTGGAATTAAATGTTGTGCCATACAGGGTGACTAAATCCTGCGACGTGACATCCTGGGTGACCAGGTTGATCTGGGCGTTATCCGTCGTAATTTTTCGCAGTTGCGCGTCAGCGGTCAGGGCGTTGACTTCAACGTGACCATACAGGTAAAGCATACGGTCATTTGTCAGTTTTGCCCGGTCAGACTTGATTGACCACGTCGGCACTTTGTCCGTATCAAAGGTGGTCAGGACCGGCTGGGTAAACCACGAGGTGCCGTCATCTGAAAAATATTCTACATGCTGAGCAACGAGGCGATAGTTCAGCGCACCTTCCGGGCTATAGACCACGGTGTCGCTGTGATCGCTTTTATAGGTCGGGTCGCTCGTGTTAACCACTTCCGCTTGCGTATCATCGCGGTCAGCGAGATTTACGCCAATCAGTATCAGGGCGACAAGCGCAAGCAGAATGATAACCCAACGTCTGGTTTTACTCATATCGATTGCCCTTTCGCCTCATCAAGCTTGCCCTGCGCCAGCAGAAGCAGATCGCAGACTTCACGGACGGCGCCACGGCCACCGTGAATATGGGTAACGTAATCAGCACGCGGGATCAGCAGCGGGTGCGCGTCAGCCACGGCGATGCTCAGACCCACCTCCGCCATGACTGGCCAGTCGATCAAATCATCCCCGACGTATGCCACATTCTCTGGCGCAATGGCCAGTTTTCCCAGCAAATCCCGGAAGGCTACCATCTTATCAGACTGTCCCTGATAGAGATGCGTAATGCCCAGCGTTTCACACCGATCTTCTACCAGTTTAGCTTTCCGCCCGGTGATGATTGCAACTTCAATACCGGACGTGAGCGCACAGCGGATACCGTAACCGTCGCGAACGTTAAAGGCTTTCAGCTCTTCGCCGTTATTGCCCATATAAATCAGACCGTCGGAGAGCACACCATCCACATCGAGGATCAGCAGGCGGATATTTTCCGCCTTTGACATCATGTGGGCGCTCACCGGGCCATAACAGGTTGCAAGGGATGCACCCGCATTACTCATTGTCTTATCCTTCATTACACTACGCCAGCGCGCAGCAGATCATGCATATGTACCACACCCAGCAGTTGGTCGCCATCGGCAACCATCACTGAGGTAATATGACGGGACTGCATCAGGTTCAGTACATCTACCGCCAGCGTACCCGGACGGACGCGGATCCCTCCTGGTGTCATTACATCAGCGATGCCCAGCGTTCGGACATCCACACCCATATCGAATACCCGGCGCAGGTCGCCGTCGGTGAAAATGCCCTGAATCTTCATCAGATCGTCGCAGATAACCGTCATGCCCAGGTTTTTACGGGTGATCTCCAGTAACGCGTCGCGCAAAGAGGCCTCTTTGCTGACGTGCGGGATCTCATCCCCGGTGTGCATAATATCGTTAACCCGCAGCAGCAGTTTGCGCCCGAGCGCGCCGCCGGGGTGAGACAGGGCGAAATCTTCTGGCGTAAAACCGCGGGCTTCCAGCAGCGCAACGGCAAGGGCATCGCCCATCACCAGCGCGGCGGTTGTGCTGGAGGTCGGCGCCAGCCCCAGCGGGCAGGCTTCTTTAGGCACCTTCACGCACAGGTGAATATCCGCCGCGCGCGCCATGCTGCTTTCCGGGCGGCTGGTCATGCAAATCAGCGGTACGTGCAGACGCTTCAGCACCGGGATCAACGCCAGGATTTCATTCGATTCCCCGGAGTTGGACAGCGCAATAACCACGTCCTGCGGCGTAACCATGCCGAGGTCACCGTGCGCGGCTTCACCGGGATGAACGAAGAATGACGACGTGCCGGTACTGGCAAAGGTCGCCGCCATTTTGCGCCCGATATGGCCGGATTTGCCCATCCCCATCACCACGACTTTACCGGCGCAGTAGAACATCTTCTCACAGGCCAGACTAAAATCCTGATTAATGTACTGATCTAACTGCGCCAGACCTTCACGTTCAATCTCCAGAACGTCTTTGCCTGCTTTCTGAAAGTCAAAACCCGGCTGCAATTCTATTTGCGACATAATGCGTTTCCGTTTACCCAGAGAGAAGTGGCGAGAGCCAGTACAGCATCGCCAGCCATACGATAAATCCACCCGTCAGCAGCGCGCCCGCGCCTTTGCCGATCTGCTCTTTTCGCCGCCAGCAGAGCAGGGCGAAAATCACGCTGACCAGCAGCATCACACCGTAATCGCGCGTGAAAACCATAGGGTTAAACGGTCCCGGCGAAATTAACGCCGGCAGCCCCGTCACGATCACGATATTGAAAATATTCGAGCCAATGATATTGCCGATGGCGATATCATCTTCCCCTTTACGCGCCCCGGCGATGGCGGTAGCCAGCTCTGGCAGGCTGGTGCCGATAGCGATGACCGTCAGACCGATTGTCAGTTCGCTCATCGCAAACGCGTTCGCCAGCACCGTCGCGTTATCGACCACCATCCGCGTGGCCATTGGCATGATAATCAGCGCGACGCCCAGCCACAGCAGGGCGACGGGTAAGGTCCCTTCCCGGGGCAGCTCGGCGAGGTGCTCACGCGTGAGGCTATCGTTACCCTGTTTTTCCGCCAGACGTGCGATCTTCACGCTGTAAAGCAACCAGATCACGGCCAGGGCGAGCAGGAATATACCGTCACCGACGCTCAGCACCCCGTCATAAAGCACATAGCCCGCCAGCAGACTGACGACTAACATTAGCGGCAATTCACGACGCAAAACATCGGAATGTACGCGAAATGGATGCAGTAATGCGGCTAAGCCTAAAATCAGCAAGATATTGACGATGTTAGAGCCAATCGCGGTGCCGATAGCGAGGTCAACCTGGCCATGCAACGAGGCTGAAACAGAAACGATGATTTCAGGAAGCGATGTGCCTACACTGACCACCGTCATGCCGATAATGATGGGCGGCATGCCAATGAGTCGACAGAGAATGGATGCGGCAAAGACCAAACGGTCAGCACTGTAGACCACCAACAGTAAACCAATTATTAACAGTGCTGTTGCTAAAAGCATCAAAAGTCCTTTCTTCAGGTATACTCGCTGGTCCACTGCGCACGAATTTTAGCGCCAGATGAAGTCTGAGACGTGACGAATTCCTAATTTTGACTTTATGCGCCGGAAAAGTAAAACAAATGCCAGCTTTCGCTAACCCCAATAGTGAATATTCTGTAAAAATGCGGGGTTTAGGGCTGATTTACGCTTCATGCCAGCCGTGAAGCAAGGTAAGTAAGGAACCATAAATGAGCCAAACGATGGCGAATATAGTCGATGTCCGGGGCGTCAGTTTTTCTCGCGGCAACCGGTTAATATTTGATGATATTTCGCTGACCGTGCCGCGCGGTAAAATCACCGCCATCATGGGGCCGTCAGGGATCGGTAAAACCACGTTGCTGCGTCTTATCGGCGGGCAAATCCCCCCTGACAGCGGCGAAATTCTCTTCGACGGCGAAAACGTCCCGGCGATGTCTCGCTCGCGCCTCTACACGGTTCGCAAACGGATGAGCATGCTCTTTCAGTCGGGTGCGCTGTTCACCGATATGAACGTTTTTGACAACGTGGCCTATCCGCTGCGTGAGCACACCCATCTTCCTCCTGCGCTGTTGCACAGCACGGTGATGATGAAGCTTGAAGCCGTGGGGCTGCGGGGGGCTGCGAAACTCATGCCGTCCGAACTCTCGGGTGGGATGGCGCGCCGCGCCGCGCTGGCGCGTGCTATTGCCCTGGAACCCGATTTAATCATGTTCGATGAACCGTTCGTCGGGCAGGACCCCATCACCATGGGCGTGCTGGTGAAGTTAATTTCGGAGCTGAACAGCGCCCTTGGCGTCACCTGCGTGGTGGTTTCCCACGACGTGCCGGAAGTGCTGAGCATTGCTGATTACGCCTATATTGTGGCTGACAAAAAGATCGTCGCCCACGGCAGCGCCCAGGCGTTGCAGGAGAATGGCGATCCGCGCGTGCGGCAGTTCCTGGACGGTATCGCAGATGGGCCGGTGCCTTTCCGCTATCCGGCGGGCGACTATCATGACGATTTACTGGGAATAGGGAGTTAAGCCACTCATGCTGTTAAATGCGTTGGCGGGTCTTGGACACCGTGGCCTAAAAACCATCAGTACGTTCGGGCGTGCCGGATTAATGTTGTTCAACGCGCTGGTCGGCAAACCGGAGTTCCGCAAGCATGCGCCGTTACTGGTGCGGCAGCTTTATAACGTCGGCGTGCTGTCGATGCTTATCATCATCGTGTCGGGTCTGTTTATTGGCATGGTGCTGGGGTTGCAGGGGTATCTGGTACTGACAACCTACAGCGCGGAAACCAGCCTTGGCATGCTGGTGGCGCTCTCGCTGCTGCGTGAACTCGGGCCGGTGGTTGCCGCGCTGCTGTTCGCCGGGCGTGCCGGGTCAGCGTTGACGGCGGAAATTGGCCTGATGCGCGCCACCGAGCAGCTCTCCAGTATGGAGATGATGGCAGTCGATCCGCTGCGTCGGGTGATCTCGCCGCGCTTCTGGGCCGGGGTTATCTCCTTGCCGTTACTGACTATCCTCTTTGTGGCGGTAGGTATCTGGGGAGGCGCGCTGGTTGGCGTTAACTGGAAAGGCATTGATGCCGGATTCTTCTGGTCTGCCATGCAGGACGCCATCGATCTGCGGATGGATCTGGTGAACTGTCTGATCAAGAGCGTGGTTTTCGCTGTGACGGTTACCTGGATTGCGTTGTTTAATGGTTACGATGCCATTCCGACGTCGGCGGGCATTAGCCGTGCAACGACGCGTACTGTCGTACATTCGTCGCTGGCCGTTTTAGGTCTGGATTTTGTGCTCACCGCACTGATGTTTGGGAATTGAGTTCATGCAAACGAGAAAAAATGAAATTTGGGTTGGCGTGTTTCTGCTTCTGGCGCTGCTGGCCGCGCTGTTCATCTGCCTGCGAGCGGCGGACATCACCTCTGTTCGCGCCGAGCCGACGTACCGTATCTACGCGACTTTCGATAACATCGGCGGCCTGAAAGCGCGCTCACCGGTGCGTATTGGTGGCGTCGTTATCGGACGTGTCGCCGACATTACGCTTGATGAGAAAACCTATCTGCCGCGCGTCGCGATGGATATCGAAGAGCGCTATAACCACATTCCGGACACCAGCTCGCTTTCTATCCGCACCTCTGGCCTGCTGGGGGAGCAATATCTGGCCCTTAACGTTGGTTTTGAAGATCCTGAGCTGGGAACGACTATCCTTAAAGACGGTAGCGTAATCCAGGATACCAAGTCAGCGATGGTGCTGGAAGATATGATTGGTCAGTTCCTTTACAACAGTAAAGGGGGTGATAAAAAGTCTGACGATGCCCCTGCGCAGAGTGAAGACCACACCAACGTCGAACCGACGCCAGGCGCGACGAATTAATTTCAGGAGAAGTTATTCATGTTTAAACGACTGTTAATGGTTGCCATGCTGGTCATTGCCCCTCTTACCGCGGCGCACGCTGCGGATCAGAGTAACCCGTACAAACTGATGAATGAGGCCGCGAAGAAAACCTTCGACCGTCTTAAAAACGAACAGCCAAAAATCCGTTCTAACCCTGATTATCTACGTGATGTGGTGGATCAGGAGCTGCTGCCGTATGTGCAGATCAAGTACGCGGGCGCACTGGTGCTGGGCCGTTACTACAAAGACGCGACCCCGGCGCAGCGCGAGGCTTACTTTGCGGCGTTCCGTGAATACCTGAAACAGGCTTACGGCCAGGCGCTGGCGATGTATCACGGGCAGACCTATCAGATTGCCCCTGAACAACCGCTGGGCGATGCCACTATCATTCCTATTCGCGTGACGATTATCGATCCAAACGGTCGTCCACCGGTTCGTCTGGACTTCCAGTGGCGTAAAAACAGTCAGACCGGAAACTGGCAGGCGTACGACATGATCGCTGAAGGCGTCAGCATGATCACCACTAAACAGAACGAGTGGAGCGATCTGCTGCGCACTAAAGGCATTGATGGCCTGACGGCTCAGCTTCAGTCCATCTCTCGTCAGAAAATTACCCTGGACGAGAAGAAGTAATGTCACAGCAGCTTAGCTGGGCGCGTGACGGCGAGACGTTGACGCTGACGGGAGAGCTGGATCAGGATCTGCTTAACCCGCTGTGGGACGCTCGCCATAACGCGATGCAGGGCGTGACGCTGATTGATCTCCATGGCGTCACGCGGGTAGATACCGCCGGTATCGCCCTGCTGGCGCACCTGGTGGCCACGGGCAAAAAGCAGGGGAGTAGCGTCACCCTGACGGGGGTAAGCGATAACGTGATTACCCTTGCACAGCTTTACAATTTGCCCGAAGACGTATTACCTCGCTAATTTTTTCAGTACGTTACTTCTGAAAGCCCCGACAGTTTACGCGTCGGGGCTTTTTGCTTGTTTAAGACCGCGCCACTTTGCTCTAAGATGTTGGGCTTGTTTTCACTATCAGATGATGTAGACCCCATGGAAAATAATGAAATCCAGACTGTGCTGATGAATGCACTCTCCCTTCAGGAAGCCCACGTCTCTGGCGATGGCAGTCACTTCCAGGTTATTGCTGTGGGTGAGATGTTCGACGGAATGAGTCGCGTGAAGAAACAGCAGGCTGTGTACGCGCCGCTGATGGAATACATTGCGGATAACCGCATCCACGCCCTGTCGATTAAAGCGTTCACCCCACAGGAGTGGGCACGCGATCGCAAACTAAACGGTTTTTGAGCTGAGGGCGAAACGCCCGCAGCACGGTTGAATTTATAAGAGAGCAAACGATGGATAAATTTCGTGTACAGGGACCTACGCGTCTCCAGGGCGAAGTCACAATTTCTGGCGCTAAAAACGCCGCGCTGCCCATTCTTTTCGCTGCGCTGCTCGCAGAAGAGCCGGTAGAGATCCAGAACGTACCGAAGCTGAAAGATATCGACACGACCATGAAGTTGCTCGGCCAGTTGGGCACCAAAGTGGAGCGTAACGGTTCCGTCTGGATCGATGCCAGCAACGTGAACAACTTCTCAGCGCCGTATGAGCTGGTGAAAACCATGCGTGCGTCCATCTGGGCGCTTGGTCCGCTGGTGGCGCGTTTCGGTCAGGGACAGGTTTCACTGCCTGGCGGATGCGCTATCGGCGCGCGTCCCGTTGACCTGCATATCTTCGGCCTGGAAAAACTCGGCGCGGAGATCAAGCTGGAAGAGGGTTACGTTAAAGCATCCGTCAATGGTCGTCTGAAAGGCGCGCACATTGTCATGGACAAAGTGAGCGTGGGCGCAACGGTCACCATCATGTCGGCTGCTACGCTGGCAGAAGGCACTACCATCATCGAAAACGCCGCCCGTGAGCCGGAGATCGTGGATACTGCAAACTTCCTGGTCGCGCTGGGAGCGAAGATCAGCGGGCAGGGCACAGACCGTATCACCATCGAAGGCGTTGAACGTCTGGGTGGCGGTGTGTATCGCGTACTGCCAGACCGTATCGAAACCGGCACTTTCCTGGTGGCCGCGGCCATTTCTGGCGGTAAGATTGTCTGCCGTAACGCCCAGCCGGATACCCTGGATGCGGTGCTGGCGAAGCTGCGCGATGCGGGTGCGGACATTGAAATCGGTGAAGACTGGATCAGCCTGGATATGCACGGGCAGCGTCCTAAAGCCGTTAACGTGCGTACTGCGCCACATCCGGCATTCCCGACGGATATGCAGGCACAGTTCACGCTGTTGAACCTGGTGGCCGAAGGCACGGGTTTCATCACGGAAACCATCTTCGAAAACCGTTTTATGCACGTACCGGAACTGATCCGTATGGGTGCGCATGCTGAGATTGAAAGCAACACGGTAATTTGCCACGGCGTTGAAAAACTGTCCGGTGCGCAGGTGATGGCGACCGATCTGCGCGCATCTGCGAGCCTCGTACTGGCAGGTTGTATTGCGGAAGGGACTACCGTTGTCGATCGTATCTACCACATCGATCGTGGTTACGAGCGTATTGAGGATAAACTGCGCGCGCTGGGTGCAAATATCGAGCGTGTGAAGGGCGAGTAATCATTCCGGCACCCCCCTGCCAGAACAGGCCGGGGGATTGCTGTTCTTGTCAATTCTGGTGCATCAGTCCTGATGCGCTTTCTTCGTTTTGCTCTGGCGCATCATGCGCGTTCTGTCGATAAATTCATGGGTGATGGGATCGTGGTAGCGTGACGGCCATATCACCCACGGATGCGTATCCAGCGCCGTCGCGATAATCAGTTCCCCCTTCGGCCATGGGCGGGTCAGGGCGTTTGCCAGCGTCGACGAGCTCAGCCCATGACGACGTGATTCGGCAGCCAGCGAAGTTCCTTTTTTACGCAGTGCCGCAATAATGTCAGCAGAATGCCAGTCGATGAATTTTGTATCCATAATGCTGTCCTTGTGTTCGTTATCGTCCACGTCGTTTCGTGTGAAAAGACAGCATTACTATACTCACTTCGAACATCTGTTCTAAAAAGTTCATGTTACGAGAAGCAATATTCAGAATAAGGCACGGCTTTATACATACGGCCTGTAACCCGATGGGCTTACGCGTAAATGTAATTTACTGGAGCGTACTGGAGTCTCCCTGCGTAGGGGCAGGGAGATGATGAGGGATTAACGGTCGCGCTGGACGGCGATGTGCGCGAGGCCGATTAGCGCATCACGCCATGGGCTGTCGGGAATGATCTGAATAGCGGCAATGGCTTTGTCCGCTTCTTCTTCAGCGCGCTGACGCGTCCATTCCAGGGAGCCGCAGATTGCCATTGTTTCCAGTACCGGTTCCAGAAGATGGCGTCCATTTCCCTGCTCGATAGCCTCCCGGATCATTTTCGCCTGCTCTGGTGTACCATTGCGCATCGCGTGGAGCAGCGGCAGCGTTGGCTTGCCTTCGTTCAGGTCATCGCCGACGTTTTTACCGAGCGTTTCGCCATCCGCGCTGTAGTCCAGCAAATCATCAATCAACTGGAACGCGGTGCCGAGGTAACGGCCATAGTCCTGAAGGCCTTTTTCCTCCGCTTCGCTACAGCCAGCCAGAATGCCAGAGCACTGCGCGGCGGCTTCGAACAGACGTGCGGTCTTGCTGTAAATCACCCGCATATAGTTTTCTTCGGTGATGTCCGGGTCGTTGACGTTCATCAGCTGTAGGACTTCACCTTCAGCGATAACGTTCACGGCTTCTGACATCACTTCCAGCACCTTCAGCGAGCCAAGGCTGGTCATCATCTGGAAGGCTCGGGTATAGATAAAATCGCCTACCAGAACGCTTGCCGCATTACCAAACGCGGCGTTGGCGGTGGCTTTGCCACGACGCATGTCTGATTCATCCACAACATCGTCGTGAAGCAGGGTGGCGGTGTGGATAAATTCGATCAGCGCCGCGATCGTGACATGGGCATTTCCCTGATAGCCAACCGCGCGTGCGGCCAGAATGGCAATCATCGGACGAATACGTTTACCGCCGCCGCTGACGATGTAATAGCCCAACTGATTGATCAGCTGAACGTCAGAGTTGAGTTGCTCCAGGATTGCTGCATTCACACCCGCCATATCTTGCGCGGTTAACTCATTGATTTTTTCTAAATTCATCGCAAAAGCCGGGCTTTTTATCCTGTTTATCCCACACGAGATGGGTACACAAAGGGTTTCGGTTTATAAATAGTATTGCTGATTGTACTGAAAAAACGGCTCAGATAAACGTTACCGTACGTGTTGTGTTTTTTTTCTTCATGTATTGATGGTAGCACTTGTCAAAGGCTCGCATTTTGCGTAATATTCGCGCCCTATTGTGAATATTTATAGCGCACTCTGAATCATACGAGGATGTGCGCGGAAGCGGAGTTTATATGTACGCGGTTTTCCAAAGTGGTGGTAAACAACACCGAGTAAGCGAAGGTCAGACCGTTCGCCTGGAAAAGCTGGACATCGCAACTGGCGAATCTGTTGAGTTCGCTGAAGTTCTGATGATCGCAAACGGTGAAGAAGTCAAAATCGGCGTTCCTTTCGTTGATGGCGGCGTTATCAAAGCTGAAGTTGTTGCTCACGGTCGTGGCGAGAAAGTTAAAATCGTTAAGTTTCGTCGTCGTAAACACTATCGTAAGCAGCAGGGCCACCGTCAGTGGTTCACTGATGTGAAAATTACTGGCATCAGCGCCTAAGACCTGAGGAGAGATTTAAATGGCACATAAAAAGGCTGGCGGCTCCACACGTAACGGTCGCGATTCAGAAGCTAAACGCCTGGGCGTTAAGCGTTTCGGTGGCGAATCCGTTCTGGCGGGTAGCATCATCGTTCGTCAGCGTGGCACCAAGTTCCACGCGGGTACCAACGTAGGTTGCGGTCGTGACCACACTCTGTTTGCTAAAGCAGACGGTAAAGTGAAATTTGAAGTTAAAGGCCCGAACAACCGTAAATACATCAGCATCGTTGCTGAGTAAGGTTTTCTCGGTCCGGTAACGGATTAAAGCCCCGCAACGTGTTGCGGGGCTTTTTACATTGGAAACCCGGAAAATTTTCTGTAGGGAAAACGGGCATGAAGCAGCAGGCCGGCATTGGTATTCTTTTGGCGCTCACTACCGCAATGTGCTGGGGTGCGCTGCCAATTGCAATGAAGCAGGTACTGGAAGTCATGGAGCCACCGACGGTGGTGTTTTATCGCTTCCTGATGGCAAGCATAGGCCTGGGCGCCATTCTGGCCGTCAAAGGTAAGCTGCCACCGCTGCGCATCTTTCGAAAACCGCGTTGGCTGGTGTTACTGGCTATCGCGACGGGCGGTCTGTTCGGTAACTTCATTCTGTTCAGCTCTTCCCTGCAATATCTTAGCCCTACAGCGTCGCAGGTGATTGGTCAGCTTTCACCGGTCGGCATGATGGTCGCCAGCGTATTCATCCTCAAGGAGAAGATGCGCGGCACGCAGATCATCGGGGCAAGTATGCTGCTTTGCGGGCTGGTGATGTTCTTTAACACCAGCCTGATTGAGATTTTTACCCGCCTGACGGATTACACCTGGGGTGTCATTTTTGGGGTGGGCGCAGCAACGGTCTGGGTGAGTTATGGCGTCGCGCAAAAGGTGTTATTGCGCCGTCTTGCCTCACAGCAGATCCTCTTTTTGCTGTACACTTTGTGTACACTGGCATTATTGCCTTTAGCGAAGCCGGGTGTAATTACCCAGCTCAGCGACTGGCAACTGGCGTGCCTCATTTTTTGTGGGCTGAATACGCTGGTCGGTTATGGCGCGCTGGCTGAAGCCATGGCGCGCTGGCAGGCAGCACAGGTGAGCGCCTTAATCACGCTTACCCCGCTGTTTACGCTGTTATTTTCAGATTTATTATCAATGGCCTGGCCCGATGTCTTCGTCAAGCCGATGCTCAACCTGTTGGGTTATCTCGGTGCGTTTGTCGTGGTTGCGGGCGCGATGTATTCCGCCATTGGTCATCGTCTCTGGGGGCGTTGGCGCAAAAATGAAGCGGTTGTAATAGTCCCCCGCTCAGGCGAATGAGTTACGGAGAGTAAAATGAAGTTTGTTGATGAAGCGACGATCCTGGTCGTGGCAGGTGATGGCGGTAACGGTTGTGTAAGCTTCCGCCGTGAAAAATATATTCCTCGTGGCGGTCCTGACGGCGGTGACGGTGGGGACGGTGGCGACGTGTGGCTGGAGGCGGATGAAAACCTCAACACGCTGATCGACTACCGTTTCGAAAAATCTTTCCGCGCCGAGCGTGGCCAGAACGGCCAGAGCCGCGACTGTACCGGTAAACGCGGTAAAGACGTGACGATCAAAGTGCCGGTGGGTACGCGTGTCATCGATCAGGGTACGGGCGAAACCATGGGTGATATGACCAAACACGGTCAGCGCCTGATGGTGGCGAAAGGCGGCTGGCACGGTCTGGGTAACAGCCGTTTCAAATCGTCCGTTAACCGTACCCCGCGTCAGAAAACCATGGGTACCCCGGGTGATAAGCGCGACCTGCAACTGGAACTGATGCTGCTGGCGGATGTGGGGATGCTGGGCATGCCAAACGCCGGTAAATCGACGTTTATCCGTGCGGTCTCTGCGGCGAAACCAAAAGTGGCAGATTATCCGTTTACGACGCTGGTACCGAGCCTGGGCGTTGTCCGTATGGATAACGAGAAGAGCTTCGTGGTCGCTGACATCCCGGGTCTGATTGAAGGGGCTGCAGAAGGCGCCGGTCTGGGTATTCGCTTCCTGAAGCACCTTGAGCGTTGCCGCGTACTGTTGCACCTCATCGACATCGATCCAATCGACGGTTCCGATCCGGTTGAAAACGCTCGTATCATTATCGGCGAGCTGGAGAAATACAGTGAAAAACTGGCGCAAAAACCGCGCTGGCTGGTATTCAACAAGATCGACCTGATGGACAAAGCGGAAGCTGAAGCGAAAGCTAAAGCGATTGCCGAAGCGATGGGTTGGGAAGATAAGTACTATCTGATCTCTGCCGCCAGCCAGGTTGGCGTGAAAGATCTCTGCTGGGATGTGATGACCTTTATCATCGAGAATCCGGTTGTTCAGGCAGAAGAGGCGAAACAGCCTGAAAAAGTCGAATTCATGTGGGATGACTACCACCGCCAGCAGCTCGAAGAGCTGGAAGCGGAAGAAGATGATGAAGACTGGGACGATGACTGGGATGAAGACGACGAAGAAGGCGTCGAGTTCATCTACAAGCACTAACCCCTGTATAAAGCCCCTTAACGGGGCTTTTTTTTATCCTATTTTCGTCGGTAACCAACAGCTGGCGATGAGGCCGCCCTCAGCGCCGTTCTCCAGCGTTAAATGACCATGATGGAGCTGTACGATACGCTGTACGATGCTCAGCCCAAGGCCGCTGCCGCCGTAGCGCTGGTCGAGACGTCGGAAAGGTTCGGTGATCGACTGGCGGTGCGCCTCATCAATACCCGGCCCCTGATCGGTAACGCTCACCCGGGTACCCCCCTCCGTCGCTGTTAATGCCACTTCAATGGTTGTGCCTGCCGGGCTGTAACGGGCGGCATTCTCCAGAAGGTTCCTTAGCATCAGACGTAACAGGACGGCGTCCCCCTGTACCGTCAGCGTGCTGTGGGCCGGCCATAATACCGTATGCTCTTTGGCTTCATGCTCCAGGCTAAGCGGAGCAATGATCGACTCAGTCCAGTTCACGGTATCGTAATGGCCGCTGGCCATCGCCTGTCCGGCACGCGCCAGCATCAGCAGCTGTTCCACCGTGTGCATCAGCTGATCGATCCGGTTTATCAGTGGCGTGGCCTGCGGGGAACCGGACTGAGCCATCAGTTCCAGATGGAGCCTAATCCCCGCCAGCGGCGTACGTAACTCGTGTGCCGCATCGGCGGTAAACAGGCGTTCCTGTTGAATAGTGTGGTCCAGCCGGGCGAGGAGTTGGTTGAGGGACGTGGTTACTGCGCCTATCTCTTCCATATCAGAATACATCGGCAGGGGAGTCAGATTATCCGCCGAACGGTTCGCAAGGCTGGCGCGAAGTTTGTTGAGTGGTCGGGTGATCCATGTGACTGCCCAGAATGAGAAGAGCAGGGTAAAACCGACCATCACCAGTGAAGGGACCAGCAGGGAGGCAATGGCTTCGCGGATCTCTTTTTCGACATGGTTGTTGCGTGCTTTAGCGGACAACGTTTCGTTCACCAGAAAACCGATCTGCTCGCGGCTCTCATGCCACAGCCAGACTACGCTAATGAGTTGAAAAAATAGCAGAATAACCGCCAGCAACACCATTAATCGCCGGCGCATACTGTTCATTTCTGGCTCTCCAGACGGTAACCCACGCCGCGTACGGTTTTGATGCGATCTTTACCGAGCTTGCGGCGCAGATTATGAATATGAACTTCAAGCGTGTTTGATCCTGGATCGTCCTGCCAGGAGTAGATGTCCTGTTGCAGCGTTTCACGGTGCACGGTCTGCCCGCTGCGCATGATCAGGCGCGTCAGCAGAGCGAACTCTTTTGGGGTCACTTCCACAGGCTGAGACTGGCGCAGCACCTGCTGAGTTTGCAGATTGAGGGTAATATCCCCGTCCGTCAGCAGGTTGTCGCTGTGGCCCTGATAGCGGCGGATCAACGCCCGTACGCGAGCCTGTAGCTCGGCAAGGGCGAAGGGTTTTACCAGATAATCGTCAGCGCCAGAATCAAGCCCGTTAATTCTGTCTTCAATGGCATCGCGGGCGGTGAGAATCAATACGGGATTCTCCACTCCGCGACGACGCCACTGGCAGAGCAGCGTCGCGCCGTCTTTATCCGGCAGTCCCAAATCCAGGATCACCAGGCTGTATTCACCGCTCTGGATCAGGGCATCTGCTTCAGCGGCCGTGGCGGCACAATCCAGGGCGTAGCCCTCATTGCCCAGCGCCAGCGCTAACCCTTCCTGCAATAACAGATCGTCTTCAACTATCAGTAGTTTCATCGCTAGTTATTCTGGTAGATGTCCTTATAGAGCCTGCTTTCGAAACGTACCAGTGGAATACGGCGATTGCGCTGGTCAGCCGGTTCGACGGCATAGCCGGAAAGATACTGCACAAATGCCATGCGTTGTCCGCTGGCGGTCGTGATGAAACCGGCAAGGTTGTAAACGCCTTGCAGGGAACCCGTTTTGGCTGAAACTTTGCCATCCACGCCCGCAGCGTGAAGGCCCGCGCGGTACTGAAGAGAGCCGTCGTGTCCGGCAAGCGGCAGCATCGTAATAAAGTTTAGCTCAGCGTCATGCTGAGCAATGTACTGCAACACCTGCATCATGGTGGCCGGCGAGATCAGGTTATGACGCGATAAACCGGAACCATCAACGGCGATCGTATTGCCCAGATCGATACCCGCCTGCTGGCGCAGGATCTGACGTACGGCATCAGAACCGGCCCGCCAGGTGCCCGGCACACCAAAGCGCGCGTGCCCGATCATGCGAAATACCGTGTCGGCAATCATGTTATCCGACTTTTTCAGCATAATCTTAAGCAAATCATGCAGTGGCGCGGACTGTTTGCTGGCAATCACCGTGCCTGGCTCATTCACCTGCGTCTGGCGCAGCAGCGTTCCGGTGTAGGTTATGCCCGCCTGCTTCAGTTCATCTTTAAAAATGGCACCGGCATAACCTGCGCCATCCTGAATGGCAAAGGCCAGCGGGAGTGGATCGGCCCGCTGGGTCAGGCAGCCGGTGAGCGTATAGCGGTTGAGATCGCCCGGTACCACGTCCAGCTCGCAATACTGTGCCTCCGGGGAGCCTTTCGCCAGCGTCCGCACCTGGCTGAACATCGTGACCGGGTAGTAAGACGCCACGCGGATAAACGCTAAGTCATTTGGTTTTGGCGCGCTGTAAAGCGATACGGAGAAGCAGTTACGGTCAACGATGGCGGCGGCTGGCGGGGCGCTAAAACACTGCGTCATGTCGTTCCATGGCCAGCCAGGCGCTTTATCGTGGCTGGCGAAAATGGAGGTGTCGATCAGCACGTTGCCATCAATTTTTGTTACGCCGGATTTTTTCAGTACCGCCACCATGTTGCGGACATCCTGGCGCTTAAAGGTGGGATCGCCACCAAAACGGGCGATAAGATCGCCTTTCAGTTCGCCACCCTCAACGTTACCTCTGGTTTCAAGGGTGGTAGTAAAACGGAAGTCAGGCCCGAGCTGGAGCAGAGCGGCGAGGGCGGTGATCACCTTCTGGGTACTGGCAGGCAGCGCCATCTGTTGACTGTGATAGTCAATCTCGGGAGCCTGCGCGCCAACCTTCTGCACCATCAGGGCAAGGTTCGCGCCGGCGGGCAGTTGATTAATGTACTCATCAACATTCGCGGCCTGAACGGTGAACGTTATACTGGTAGTCAATCCGATGATAAAACTGGAAAATCGCATAATCTCGCGCTAACAACCCGAAAACAAACCGTCATACTACGGTGCATGGCACTGTAAAGTAAACGATGACCCATAGTGAACTTCGCTGTAAAATGCGTATCAAATTGAAAAATTGCTGCTGACCTGGGGCGTTGCTCCCGGGTCGGTTTTCTTTTTGCTTCTGGCCTGTTCAGGTGGGCTGGAGCAGGGAACACTGCTCCCAACAGGAATGTTTAAGAGGTATAACAAATGCAAGCTATTCCGATGACCTTACGTGGTGCCGAAAAACTGCGCGAAGAGCTGGATTTTCTGAAATCCGTGCGTCGCCCTGAAATCATCGCCGCTATCGCGGAAGCGCGTGAGCATGGCGACCTGAAAGAGAATGCTGAATACCACGCGGCGCGTGAGCAGCAGGGTTTCTGTGAGGGGCGCATTAAAGATATCGAGGCGAAACTGTCTAACGCGCAGGTTATTGATATCACCAAAATGCCAAATAATGGCCGTGTTATCTTCGGTTCTACCGTCAGCGTCCTGAATCTGGACAACGACGAAGAGCAGACCTATCGCATCGTGGGTGATGATGAAGCGGACTTCAAACAGAACCTGATTTCGGTGAACTCGCCAATTGCTCGTGGCCTGATTGGCAAAGAGCAGGACGATGTGGTCACCATCCGCACCCCTGGTGGTGAAGTGGAATACGAAATTATTAAGGTTGAATATCTGTAATTCGCTTCTCTACTAAGATGTTGATACATTGTAAAGAAAAGAAAAAGGCCGCATAGCGGCCTTTTATCAACTCACGGAGCATGGCATTTTGCTCGCCTGCTGAAAGAAATCCCTCGTTTCACACAGAAAATGTGTTCGATTCAGGATATCCTTAACGTGGCAGCGAGATTTTGCGCTCTTTAGATGGGCGATAGAGCACCAGCGTTTTACCGATGACCTGTACATTACAGGCGCCGGTTTCGCGCACGATGGCTTCCACGATCAGGTTTTTAGTGTCTCTGTCTTCAGAGGCGATTTTCACCTTGATCAGCTCGTGGTGTTCCAGCGCTTGTTCAATCTCGGCAAGCACCCCTTCGGTCAAACCATTGTTGCCAAGCATCACTACAGGCTTGAGCGGATGTGCCAGACCTTTAAGGTGCTGTTTTTGTTTAGTACTCAGATTCATCGTATATTTTTGCTTACGTTGGGATTGAAAACGGTTCATTCTACCGCCATCTCCCTAATATCGCCAAATAGCTGCGTAGAAATTTACGTCACAGGCAAGCAACGATGAACCAGGACGGAAATGTTAAATGACAGGTAAAAAGCGTTCTGCCAGCTCCAGCCGCTGGCTTCAGGAACACTTTAGCGATAAATATGTTCAACAGGCGCAGAAAAAGGGGTTGCGTTCCCGCGCCTGGTTTAAACTTGATGAAATACAGCAAAGTGACAAACTTTTTAAACCGGGAATGACGGTGGTCGACCTCGGTGCGGCACCTGGCGGATGGTCCCAGTATGCGGTTACGCAGATCGGCGGAACGGGCCGAATCATCGCATGCGATCTTTTACCAATGGATCCCATCGTCGGTGTCGACTTCCTTCAGGGCGACTTTCGTGATGAATTAGTGCTGAAAGCATTACTTGATCGTGTAGGTGACAGTAAGGTCCAGGTTGTCATGTCGGATATGGCGCCAAATATGTGTGGAACACCGGCGGTGGATATCCCCCGCGCCATGTATCTGGTGGAACTAGCGTTAGAAATGTGTCGTGATGTACTAGCGCCTGGTGGTAGTTTTGTTGTGAAGGTGTTTCAGGGCGAAGGTTTCGAGGAGTATCTTAAGGAAATTCGCTCCCTGTTTGCGAAGGTCAAAGTTCGTAAGCCGGACTCTTCCCGGGCCCGTTCCCGTGAAGTGTATATTGTAGCGACCGGGCGAAAATGATAACCGGTAGATTTCAGGCGAAAGTTTGAATGAAACTGGATATAGAGTATCCTGACGCTGTTTTTAACACAGTTGTAATATGAGGTTAATCCCTTGAGTGACATGGCGAAAAACCTAATACTCTGGCTGGTCATTGCCGTTGTGCTGATGTCAGTATTCCAGAGCTTTGGGCCCAGCGAGTCGAATGGCCGCAAGGTGGATTATTCTACCTTCCTGCAAGAGGTCAATCAGGACCAGGTTCGCGAAGCGCGTATCAACGGACGTGAGATCAACGTTACCAAGAAAGATAGTAACCGTTACACGACTTACATCCCGGTGAACGATCCTAAGCTGCTTGATAACCTTCTGACCAAAAACGTCAAAGTGGTAGGCGAGCCGCCGGAAGAACCAAGCCTGCTGGCTTCTATCTTCATTTCCTGGTTCCCGATGCTGCTTCTTATCGGCGTCTGGATCTTCTTTATGCGCCAGATGCAGGGCGGTGGTGGCAAAGGTGCCATGTCGTTCGGTAAGAGCAAGGCGCGTATGCTGACGGAAGACCAGATCAAGACCACGTTTGCTGACGTAGCAGGTTGTGACGAAGCAAAAGAAGAGGTGGGTGAACTGGTTGAATACCTACGCGAGCCGAGCCGTTTCCAGAAACTGGGCGGTAAGATCCCGAAAGGCGTCCTGATGGTCGGCCCTCCGGGTACCGGTAAAACCCTGCTGGCAAAAGCCATCGCGGGTGAAGCGAAGGTGCCGTTCTTTACTATTTCAGGTTCTGACTTCGTTGAAATGTTCGTGGGTGTCGGTGCATCTCGTGTGCGTGACATGTTCGAGCAGGCTAAGAAGGCAGCACCGTGCATCATCTTCATCGATGAAATCGACGCCGTAGGCCGCCAGCGTGGCGCAGGCCTGGGTGGTGGTCACGATGAACGTGAGCAGACGCTGAACCAGATGCTGGTTGAGATGGACGGCTTCGAAGGTAACGAAGGTATCATCGTTATCGCGGCAACTAACCGTCCGGACGTACTTGACCCTGCGCTGCTGCGTCCAGGCCGTTTCGACCGCCAGGTTGTGGTTGGTCTGCCGGATGTTCGCGGTCGTGAACAGATTCTGAAAGTGCATATGCGTCGCGTACCGCTGGCGCCAGATATCGACGCGGCAATCATCGCGCGTGGTACTCCAGGCTTCTCCGGTGCGGATCTGGCTAACCTGGTCAACGAAGCAGCCCTGTTTGCCGCTCGCGGTAACAAGCGCGTGGTGTCCATGGTGGAATTTGAAAAAGCGAAAGACAAAATCATGATGGGTGCGGAACGTCGCTCCATGGTGATGACGGAAGCGCAGAAAGAGTCCACGGCATATCACGAAGCGGGCCACGCGATTATCGGTCGTCTGGTGCCGGAACACGATCCGGTACACAAGGTGACGATCATTCCACGCGGTCGTGCGCTGGGTGTGACCTTCTTCCTGCCTGAAGGCGACGCGATCAGCGCCAGCCGTCAGAAGCTGGAAAGCCAGATTTCAACCCTGTACGGCGGTCGTCTGGCTGAAGAGATTATCTACGGTGCGGAACATGTTTCCACCGGTGCGTCGAACGATATTAAAGTGGCGACAAACCTGGCGCGTAACATGGTGACTCAGTGGGGCTTCTCCGACAAACTCGGTCCGCTGCTGTATGCAGAGGAAGAGGGCGAGGTGTTCCTGGGCCGCTCCGTGGCAAAAGCGAAACATATGTCCGATGAAACGGCACGTATCATCGACCAGGAAGTGAAAGCGCTGATTGAACGTAACTACGCTCGCGCCCGTCAGATCCTGAACGACAATATGGACATCCTGCATTCGATGAAAGATGCGCTCATGAAATATGAGACCATCGATGCACCACAGATTGACGACCTGATGGCGCGCCGCGAAGTGCGTCCGCCGGCAGGCTGGGAAGACCCAGGCGCGTCTAACAATTCTGACAACAATGGCACCCCGCGTGCGCCGCGTCCGGTCGATGAACCGCGTACGCCAAACCCGGGCAACACCATGTCAGAGCAGTTAGGCGACAAGTAAGTCACTGCTGTTGAAGCGTTTGTCTGTATCTCAAACCCTGGAGCTTGCTCCGGGGTTTTTCTTATCTGTTTAACCACATTAATCCCAGGGACTTCACCATGAAACTATTCGCCCAGGACTCGCATCTCGACCTTTCACATCCCCATGTGATGGGGATCCTGAATGTCACGCCTGATTCCTTCTCTGACGGCGGCACGCATAATTCGCTTATCGACGCGGTTAAACACGCGAATTTAATGATTAACGCGGGTGCCACCATCATTGACGTTGGAGGGGAGTCAACGCGGCCTGGCGCGGCGGAGGTTTCGGTGGAAGAAGAGCTGGCGCGCGTGGTGCCGGTGGTGGAGGCTATCGCACGGCGCTTTGAAGTGTGGATCTCTGTTGATACCTCCAAACCCGAAGTGATCCGTGAAGTGGCGAGAGTGGGCGCTCACATTATCAATGATATCCGCTCGCTGACCGAGCCGGGCGCGATTGAAGCCGCCGCAGAAACCGGGCTACCGGTGTGTCTGATGCATATGCAGGGCCAGCCTAAGACAATGCAGGAGGCGCCAAAATATGAAGACGTGTTTGCCGACGTCACCCGCTTCTTTATTGAGCATATCGAACGCTGTGAACGTGCGGGTATCGCAAAAGAGAAATTGCTGCTCGACCCGGGCTTCGGTTTCGGTAAAAATCTCTCACACAATTACGCGTTGCTTGCGCGCTTATCAGAGTTTCATCAGTTCGGCCTGCCACTGCTGGTGGGAATGTCGAGAAAATCGATGATTGGTCAGTTGTTGAATGTCGGGCCGAGCGAACGTCTGAGCGGCAGTCTGGCCTGCGCGGTGATTGCCGCGATGCAAGGTGCACACATCATTCGCGTCCATGACGTAAAAGAAACAGTAGAAGCCATGCGTGTGGTGGAAGCCACACTGGCAGCGAAGGAAAACAAACGCTATGAGTAATCGTAAATATTTTGGTACCGATGGCATCCGTGGGCGCGTAGGCGATGCGCCAATTACCCCTGACTTTGTCCTGAAGCTGGGCTGGGCAGCGGGGAAAGTGCTGGCGCGTCATGGCTCCCGTAAGATCATTATTGGTAAAGATACCCGTATTTCGGGTTATATGCTGGAATCCGCGCTGGAAGCCGGGCTGGCGGCGGCGGGGCTTTCAGCTTCCTTTACGGGGCCAATGCCAACTCCTGCTGTTGCCTATCTGACCCGCACCTTCCGTGCGGAAGCGGGCATCGTTATTTCCGCTTCCCATAACCCGTTCTATGACAACGGTATCAAATTCTTCTCCATCGACGGCACCAAACTGCCGGATGACGTGGAAGAGGCGATTGAAGCGGAAATGGAAAAAGAGATCACCTGTGTTGACTCCGCTGAGCTGGGTAAAGCAAACCGTATTGTCGATGCCGCAGGCCGCTACATTGAATTCTGCAAAGGCACTTTCCCGAATGAGCTGAGCCTGGCACACCTCAAAATTGTGGTGGACTGTGCCAACGGTGCGACTTACCACATTGCGCCGAATGTGTTCCGCGAGCTGGGTGCGAAAGTGATCACTATCGGCTGCGAGCCGGACGGTCTGAACATCAACGAAGAAGTTGGCGCGACAGACGTGCGTGCCTTGCAAGCGCGTGTCCTGGCTGAAAAGGCCGATCTGGGTATTGCCCTGGATGGCGATGGTGACCGTGTGATCATGGTTGATCACGAAGGTAACAAGGTCGATGGCGATCAGATCCTCTACATCATTGCGCGTGAAGGCCTGCGTCAGGGGCAACTGCGCGGTGGCGCGGTGGGCACTTTGATGAGCAATATGGGTCTGGAACTGGCGCTGAAACAGCTGGGCATCCCGTTTGTTCGTGCGAAGGTGGGTGACCGCTACGTGCTGGAAAAACTCCAGGAGAAAGGCTGGCGTATTGGCGCGGAAAACTCCGGCCACGTGATCCTGCTCGATAAAACCACCACCGGTGACGGCATTGTGGCGGCGCTTCAGGTTGTTGCCGCGATGGCGCGTAACCATATGAGCCTGCACGATCTGTGCAGCGGCATGAAAATGTTCCCGCAGATCCTGGTCAACGTGCGTTTCACCGCGGGTAAAGGTGACCCGCTGGAAAATGATAACGTGAAAGCGGTGATGGCAGAGGTGGAAGCGACGCTTGGCAGCCGTGGGCGCGTCCTGCTGCGTAAGTCGGGTACCGAGCCGCTGATCCGCGTGATGGTGGAAGGCGAAGACGAAGCGCAGGTGACTGAATTTGCGCACCGCATTGCGGATGCAGTCAAAGCTGCATAATCTTTCAGAATAAGTGTTTAAAAAGGCGGCGTTTGCCGCCTTTGTTTTAAACAATTAATGGCTTTTTGCTGTTTTTTTCCGCAGTTGATACAATGCCTCGAAAATGCCCTTGCGAAGGTGATTCGCTTTGGTTAGTATTCACACCCGCTTCAGTGGGAAACAAAATCCTGCTAATTGGTCGAAGCATTGGTATGCGGCAAATCCGCAAGGAACAGGTTGATTATGTACGAAGCTCTTTTAGTTATTTTCCTTATTGTAGCCATCGCTCTCGTAGCGCTGATTATGCTACAGCAAGGTAAAGGCGCTGATATGGGAGCCTCCTTCGGAGCAGGCGCTTCCGGTACGCTGTTCGGTTCAAGTGGTTCTGCGAACTTCATGACCCGCACGACGGCGATTCTGGCTACGCTGTTCTTCATTATCAGTCTGGTGCTGGGCAATATCAACAGCAACAAGACCAGTAAAGGAAGCGAGTGGGAAAATCTGAGCGCGCCAGCAAAAACTGAGCAAACTCAGCCAGCTGCACCGGCTAAGCCAACCAGCGATATCCCGCAGTAAGTATTCCGTACCGAGGTGGTGGAATTGGTAGACACGCTACCTTGAGGTGGTAGTGCCCTAACGGGCTTGTGGGTTCGAGTCCCATCCTCGGTACCAATATTCCAGAAGAAAGACGTCGCAAGACGTCTTTTTTTTTCGTCTCTATATTCTGTGTTTCCGATCTATTGTAGGGCGGGTAAGCGCAGCGCCACCCGCCGTTTTGCCCGGTGGCGCTGCGCTTACCGGGCCTACGAAGACCACAAAAAAGGCGCCCATTGGGCGCCTTTTGCATGTCTTGCTGTCGATTACTTCTTATCGCTGTGTTCCAGGTTCTCAACCTGCGGCAGACCATTACCGGAATTCGCGGAGAGCAGGCCATTCTCAACATAGTTGAACAGCTTCTCACGGGTATCGGTGATGTCCAGGTTACGCATGGTCAGCTGGCCAATACGATCGTCCGGAGAGAATACTGACTCACCTTTCTCCATGGTCAGACGCTCTGCTTTATAGGTCAGGTTGTCAGACACGGTGTTCAGGATGGAGTAGTCGTTACCGCGACGCAGTTCCAGGGTCACTTCGCCGGTGATGGCGCTTGCCACCCAACGTTGCAGGGCGTCACGCAGCATCAGCGCCTGTGGATCAAACCAGCGACCCTGATACAGCAGTTTGCCCAGCTGACGGCCATGAGCGTGATACTGCTCAATGGTGTCTTCGTTGTGAATACCGGTCAGCAGACGCTCATAAGCGATGTGCAGCAGCGCCATCCCTGGAGCTTCGTAAATGCCGCGGCTTTTTGCTTCGATGATACGGTTTTCGATCTGATCGCTCATACCCAGCCCGTGACGACCGCCGATGCGGTTTGCTTCCAGCATCAGTTCAACATCGTCGGAGAACGTTTTACCGTTCAGGGCAACCGGATGACCACGTTCGAAACGCACGGCCACTTCTTCCGCCGGGATCTTAACGTTCTCATCCCAGAACTTCACGCCCATGATCGGGTTAACAATTTTTACGCTGGAATTCAGGAATTCCAGGTCTTTCGCTTCATGCGTCGCACCCAGCATGTTGGAGTCGGTTGAGTAGGCTTTCTCAACCGACATCTTGTAGTCAAAGCCGCAGGCAATCATAAACTCAGACATTTCATGGCGGCCACCCAGCTCGTCGAT
Organism: Enterobacter hormaechei subsp. xiangfangensis; assembly: GCF_001729785.1. Taxonomy (NCBI): domain Bacteria; kingdom Pseudomonadati; phylum Pseudomonadota; class Gammaproteobacteria; order Enterobacterales; family Enterobacteriaceae; genus Enterobacter; species Enterobacter hormaechei. The sequence continues at coordinate 4,069,663 of NZ_CP017183.1, read as the reverse complement.
GAAGTCGGTATCCAGCCACGGTTTGTAGATCTGCAACTCGGCGTTGGTCAGCAGGCCATAACGATAGAAACGTTCAATATCGTTGCCTTTATAGGTGCTACCGTCCCCCCAGATGTTCACGCCATCTTCTTTCATGGCGGCGACCAGCATAGTGCCGGTGACGGCACGACCCAGCGGGGTGGTATTGAAATAGGTCAGGCCGCCGGTAGTGTTATGGAAAGCACCGCACTGGATCGCGGCAATCCCTTCGGCGACCAGCTGCTTACGGCAGTCGATCAGACGTGCGTTCTCTGCGCCATATTCCATGGCACGACGAGGGATCGCGTCATAATCTTCCTCGTCCGGCTGACCCAGGTTCGCAGTATATGCATAAGGAACCGCTCCCTTCTGGCGCATCCACAGCAGTGCAGCGCTGGTATCCAGGCCGCCAGAAAAAGCGATGCCAATACGTTGTCCTACCGGGAGATGCTTGAGAATCGTCGTCATATAATAAAACCCTGCTTGATTGACTGATTAGAGACCGCTTTCGCTCTCGATGCATGTTTATGCAAAATAAGTGAGTATTCATTTAATCATCTTTTATCGACGACCGAAAGAGACGTGTGCGTTTTTTGTAAAAATTTCCCTTTTATTGCCCTGGCCGAAGTTGGGTTGACAGGTGGGGTCAACTATCAATATACTGAATGCCGATTTTACGTCCCGTCTTCGGTACCAAATCCCAGCATTATTTGCAAATTCTGTCCAAAACGCGTAGAATTTGCCACGTTTCAGGCGCGGGGTGGAGCAGCCTGGTAGCTCGTCGGGCTCATAACCCGAAGGTCGTCGGTTCAAATCCGGCCCCCGCAACCACTTTCCCATAAAGTTCTTTTTCAAATATACTGTGAAGACTTAGAGCCTTCGTAGCTGGATTTGAAAAAATGCTTTCGGAGAGTGCTCCAGGCCACAGTTGTGGCTATAGGGTTCAGTTATCTAAAGCCCCGATTTATCGGGGTTTTTTGTTATCTGACTACAGAATAACTGGGCTTTACGCCCTTTTTTTATGTCTTGGGGGTGGGCTTGTCCACATTAGAGCAAAAATTAACAGAGATGATTACTGCGCCGGTCGAAGCACTGGGCTACGAACTGGTCGGCATCGAATTCGTTCGCGGCCGTACATCCACACTGCGCATCTATATTGATAGTGAAGATGGCATCAATGTTGATGATTGTGCTGATGTCAGCCACCAGGTGAGTGCGGTTCTTGATGTTGAAGATCCGATTACCGTTGCGTACAACCTGGAAGTTTCCTCACCTGGCCTCGATCGTCCGATGTTCACGGCCGAGCACTACGTGCGCTTTACCGGTGAAGAAGTGGCTCTCGTTCTGCGTATGGCCGTACAGAACCGCCGTAAATGGCAGGGAATTATCAAAGCCGTTGATGGTGAAATGATCACGGTGACAGTCGAAGGCAAAGATGAAGTGTTCGCGCTGAGTAATATCCAGAAGGCGAACCTGGTTCCCCACTTTTAACAGTCTGGATTGAGGTGAAAAGCCCGCGATGAACAAAGAAATTTTGGCTGTTGTTGAAGCCGTCTCCAACGAGAAATCACTGCCGCGTGAGAAGATTTTCGAAGCGCTGGAAAGTGCACTGGCTACAGCAACCAAGAAAAAATACGAACAAGAGATCGATGTTCGCGTAGAAATCGATCGTAAAAGCGGTGACTTCGATACATTCCGTCGTTGGGTAATCGTTGAAGAAGTGACCCAACCGACCAAAGAGATCACCCTGGAAGCGGCACGTTTTGAAGACGAAAGTCTGAACGTGGGTGACTACGTTGAAGATCAGATTGAATCTGTTACCTTCGACCGTATCACCACCCAGACCGCGAAGCAGGTTATCGTGCAGAAAGTTCGCGAAGCCGAGCGCGCGCTGGTTGTCGATCAGTTCCGCGATCAGGAAGGCGAAATCATCACTGGCGTGGTGAAGAAAGTGAACCGCGACAACATCTCTCTGGAGATCAAATCCGAAGGACTGCCGGGTAACGCTGAAGCCGTCATCCTGCGCGAAGACATGCTGCCGCGTGAAAACTTCCGCCCAGGCGATCGTATTCGTGGTGTGCTGTATGCCGTACGTCCTGAAGCGCGTGGTGCACAGCTGTTCGTGACGCGTTCTAAACCAGAAATGCTGGTTGAACTGTTCCGTATCGAAGTGCCGGAAATCGGCGAAGAAGTTATCGAAATCAAAGCGGCGGCCCGCGATCCGGGTTCCCGTGCGAAAATTGCGGTGAAAACCAACGACAAGCGTATCGACCCGGTCGGTGCTTGCGTCGGTATGCGTGGCGCACGTGTTCAGGCGGTTTCTACCGAACTGGGCGGCGAGCGCATTGATATCGTTCTGTGGGACGACAACCCGGCGCAGTTCGTGATCAACGCAATGGCACCGGCTGATGTGGCGTCTATCGTTGTTGACGAAGACAAACACACCATGGATATCGCTGTAGAAGCGGGCAATCTGGCGCAGGCGATTGGCCGTAACGGTCAGAACGTACGTCTGGCGTCACAGCTGAGCGGCTGGGAACTCAACGTGATGACCGTTGATGACCTTCAGGCTAAGCATCAGGCTGAAGCCCACGCGGCGATCGATACCTTCACCAAATACCTGGACATTGACGAAGACTTCGCCACTGTGCTGGTTGAAGAAGGTTTCTCTACGCTGGAAGAACTGGCCTACGTGCCAATGAAAGAGCTGCTGGAAATTGACGGTCTGGATGAACCAACCGTTGAAGCCCTGCGTGAACGCGCTAAAAACGCACTGACCACCCTGGCGCTGGCTCAGGAAGAAAGCCTTGGCGATAAGAAGCCGGCTGATGACCTGCTGAATCTGGAAGGTCTTGATCGTGCGATTGCGTTCAAGCTGGCTGCCCGTGGTGTTTGTACGCTGGAAGATCTCGCTGAGCAAGGCGTTGATGACCTGGCCGATATCGAAGGTTTAACCGACGAGAAAGCCGGCGAACTCATCATGGCCGCACGTAATATTTGCTGGTTCGGCGACGAAGCGTAATAAACTGTAGCAGGAAGGAACAGCATGACTGATGTAACTGTAAAATCGCTGGCTGCTGAGATTCAGACCTCCGTGGACCGCCTGGTACAGCAATTTGCTGATGCAGGGATCCCGAAGTCCGCTGATGACTCGGTGACCGCGCAAGAAAAACAAACCTTGTTAGCGCACCTGAACCGTGAACACGGCTCTACGCCTGACAAGTTAACGCTACAGCGTAAAACGCGTAGCACGTTGAACATCCCTGGTACCGGTGGCAAAAGCAAGTCGGTACAAATTGAAGTCCGCAAGACGCGCACCTTTGTAAAACGTGATCCGCAAGAGGCAGAACGCCTTGCCGCGGAAGAGCAGGCACAGCGTGAAGCGGAAGAACAAGCTCAGCGTGAGGCAGAAGCCACTGCCAAACGTGAAGCAGAATTAAAAGCTGAACGTGAGGCCGCAGAAAAAGCGAAACGCGACGCCGGTGAAAAAGCGAAGCGTGACGCTGCGGAAAAAGACAAAGTGAGCAATCAACAGACCGACGAAATGACCAAAACTGCCCAGGCTGAAAAAGCCCGCCGTGAAAATGAAGCTGCCGAGCTGAAGCGTAAAGCGGAAGAAGAAGCCCGCCGCAAGCTTGAAGAAGAAGCTCGCCGCGTCGCCGAAGAAGCGCGTCGCATGGCAGAAGAAAACGAGAAGAATGGTGTGAATACTGCTGAACCAACTGAAGATACCAGCGATTATCACGTCACCACGTCTCAGCATGCGCGTCAGGCAGAAGACGACAACGACCGCGAAGTAGAAGGTGGTCGTGGTCGTACTCGCAGTGCAAAAGCTGCGCGTCCTGCGAAAAAAGGTAACAAACACGCTGAATCAAAAGCTGACCGTGAAGAAGCGCGTGCAGCGGTTCGCGGCGGTAAAGGCGGCAAGCGTAAAGGTTCCGCTCTCCAGCAGGGCTTCCAGAAGCCTGCTCAGGCCGTTAACCGTGACGTTGTGATCGGCGAAACTATCACCGTTGGCGAACTGGCTAACAAAATGGCGGTGAAAGGCTCTCAGGTCATCAAAGCGATGATGAAACTGGGCGCAATGGCCACCATTAACCAGGTCATCGACCAGGAAACCGCACAGCTGGTTGCCGAAGAGATGGGCCACAAAGTTATCCTGCGTCGTGAAAACGAGCTGGAAGAAGCAGTAATGAGCGACCGTGATACGGGCGCAGCGGCTGAACCGCGCGCACCGGTTGTGACCATCATGGGTCACGTTGACCACGGTAAAACCTCTCTGCTTGACTACATTCGTTCTACTAAGGTTGCCTCCGGCGAAGCGGGTGGTATTACCCAGCACATCGGTGCTTACCACGTAGAAACCGAAAACGGCATGATCACCTTCCTGGATACCCCAGGCCACGCAGCGTTTACCTCAATGCGTGCTCGTGGTGCTCAGGCAACGGATATCGTTGTTCTGGTTGTTGCTGCCGACGATGGCGTGATGCCGCAGACCATTGAAGCTATCCAGCACGCGAAAGCGGCGCAGGTGCCTCTGGTTGTTGCAGTCAACAAAATCGATAAGCCAGAAGCCGATATGGATCGCGTGAAGAACGAACTGTCCCAGTACGGCGTTATGCCGGAAGAGTGGGGCGGTGAAGCACAGTTCATCCCTGTATCTGCAAAAGCGGGTACCGGTATCGACGACCTGCTGAACGCCATCCTGCTTCAGGCTGAAGTTCTGGAGCTGAAAGCGGTTCGTAAAGGTATGGCGAGCGGCGCGGTAATCGAATCCTTCCTGGATAAAGGTCGTGGTCCGGTTGCAACCGTTCTGGTTCGCGAAGGTACTCTGCACAAGGGCGACATCGTTCTGTGTGGTTTCGAATACGGTCGCGTTCGCGCGATGCGTAACGAACTGGGTCAGGAAGTGCTGGAAGCGGGTCCGTCCATTCCAGTGGAAATCCTGGGGCTGTCCGGTGTTCCGGCTGCCGGTGACGAAGTAACCGTCGTACGTGACGAGAAGAAAGCGCGTGAAGTCGCTCTGTATCGTCAGGGTAAATTCCGTGAAGTGAAGCTGGCTCGTCAGCAGAAATCTAAACTCGAGAATATGTTCGCCAACATGACCGAAGGCGAAGTTCACGAAGTGAACGTTGTTCTGAAAGCGGACGTTCAGGGTTCTGTGGAAGCGATCTCCGACTCCTTGCTGAAACTGTCTACCGACGAAGTGAAAGTGAAGATCATCGGTTCTGGCGTAGGTGGTATCACCGAAACCGACGCAACTCTGGCAGCAGCGTCCAACGCGATCCTGGTTGGCTTCAACGTTCGTGCTGACGCATCTGCGCGTAAAGTGATTGATGCTGAAAGCCTGGATCTGCGTTACTACTCCGTCATCTATAACCTGATTGACGAAGTGAAAGCAGCGATGAGCGGCATGCTGTCTCCTGAGCTGAAACAGCAGATCATCGGTCTGGCTGAAGTACGTGACGTGTTCAAATCACCGAAATTCGGTGCGATCGCGGGCTGTATGGTTACCGAAGGGACCATCAAGCGTCACAACCCAATCCGCGTACTGCGTGACAACGTGGTTATCTACGAAGGCGAGCTGGAATCCCTGCGCCGCTTTAAAGATGACGTTAACGAAGTCCGTAACGGCATGGAATGTGGTATCGGCGTGAAGAACTACAACGACGTTCGCGTTGGCGATATGATCGAAGTGTTCGAGATCATCGAAATTCAGCGTACCATCGCGTAATCTTCTTCAACAGAAGATTAATGAGCGTAGGCCGGGTAAGCGAAGCGCCACCCGGCAGTAATTTTAAAAAGGGGCTTAAGCCCCTTTTTTGTCTGGAGAATTTATTATGGCGAAAGAATTTGGTCGCCCACAGCGCGTCGCGCAGGAGATGCAGAAAGAGATCGCTCTCATTCTGCAACGTGAAATCAAAGATCCACGCGTGGGTATGATGACCACCGTGTCTGGCGTGGAAATGTCCCGCGACCTGGCGTACGCCAAAGTGTTTGTAACTTTCCTGAATGACCAGGATGAAGACGCTGTGAAGAACGGCATTAAAGCGTTGCAGGAAGCCTCTGGTTTCATTCGCTCTCTGCTTGGCAAAGCGATGCGCCTGCGTATCGTGCCAGAGCTGACCTTCTTCTACGACAACTCGCTGGTTGAAGGTATGCGTATGTCCAACCTGGTGACCAGCGTGGTGAAACATGACGATGAGCGTCGTGTTAACCCGGCGGACGACAGCAAGGAGGACTGATGAGTCGTCCTCGTCGTCGCGGTCGTGACGTGCATGGCGTGCTCTTGCTGGATAAACCACAGGGCGCATCCAGCAACGACGTGCTGCAAAAAGTGAAGCGTATTTATAACGCCAACCGAGCAGGGCACACTGGCGCGCTGGATCCGCTGGCAACCGGCATGCTGCCGATCTGCCTGGGGGAAGCGACAAAGTTTTCCCAGTACCTGCTGGATTCCGATAAGCGCTACCGCGTGATTGCCAAACTGGGCCAGCGCACGGATACCTCCGATGCAGATGGCCAGGTGGTGGAAGAGCGCCCGGTGACCTTCAGCGCAGAGCAACTTGATGCGGCGCTGGACAGCTTCCGTGGTGATACGCTACAGGTGCCGTCGATGTATTCGGCGCTGAAATATCAGGGCAAAAAGCTCTACGAATATGCACGTCAGGGCATTGAGGTTCCGCGCGAAGCTCGTCCGATTACCGTGTATGAGCTGCTGTTCATTCGTCACGAAGGTGATGAACTCGAGCTGGAAGTACACTGTTCGAAAGGGACCTATATCCGCACCATTATTGATGACCTCGGTGAAAAGCTGGGCTGCGGCGCGCATGTGATTTATCTGCGTCGTCTGGCGGTCAGCAAATATCCGGTCGAACGCATGGTGACGCTTGAGCATCTGCACGCCCTGATTGAGCAGGCGCAAGCGCAGGGCGTTGCGCCGGCCGATCTGCTGGACCCCCTGCTGATGCCAATGGACAGTCCGGCAGTGGACTTCCCGGTTGTTAATCTTCCTTTAACATCGTCCGTTTACTTTAAGAACGGAAACCCGGTTCGCACAACGGGGGCACCGCTTGAGGGCCTGGTACGCGTGACGGAAGGTGACGAAGGGAAATTCATCGGTATGGGCGAAATGGACGGCGAAGGGCGTGTGGCGCCGCGTCGTCTGGTCGTCGAATATCCGGTCGAAGCGTGACGGTGATAACGCCTTACCTTGCGATAAGCAGGGGAGACGAGTAGAATATCGCCGCTTAACGCCTGGTAAATTGTTTAACAATCTGCGGGGCGTACATGGGATAGCTGAATTAGAGATCGGCATCCTTACATTCTTTATACTTTGGAGTTTGAAAATGTCTCTAAGCGTTGAAGCTAAAGCTAAAATCGTTTCTGAGTTTGGTCGTGGTACTAACGACAGCGGTTCTACCGAAGTTCAGGTTGCACTGCTGACTGCACAGATTAACCACCTGCAAGGTCACTTTGCAGAGCACAAAAAAGATCACCACAGCCGTCGTGGTCTGCTGCGTATGGTTTCTCAGCGTCGTAAACTGCTCGACTACCTGAAGCGTAAAGATGTTGCACGCTACACCGCGCTGATCGAGCGTCTGGGTCTGCGTCGCTAATTCTTGCGAGTTTCAGAAAAGGGGGCCTGATGGCCCCTTTTTTCAACCAGACGGCAGCAATTCAATGGAAACTATTGTATTGTTGCTATAAATGATCTTCATTGCAGAGGTTCGCGCGGCTAATGAGAGGCTTCACCCATGGGGGTGTCGGTTGTCATTAGTCGCGAGGATGCGAAGAAGGTCGGGTTAAATCGTCAGCACACCTGAGGTGTGCTTTCAAACATTTAAGAAAGGACAGAACTTTGCTGAATCCGATCGTTCGTAAATTCCAGTATGGTCAGCATACCGTCACGCTGGAAACCGGCATGATGGCGCGTCAGGCTACTGCTGCCGTTATGGTAAGCATGGATGACACTGCTGTATTCGTTACCGTAGTTGGCCAGAAAAAAGCTAAACCAGGTCAGGACTTCTTCCCACTGACCGTTAACTACCAGGAGCGTACCTACGCTGCCGGTAAAATCCCAGGTGGCTTCTTCCGTCGTGAAGGCCGTCCAAGCGAAGGCGAAACCCTGATCGCGCGTCTGATTGACCGCCCGGTTCGTCCGTTGTTCCCGGAAGGCTTCGTGAACGAAGTGCAGGTTATCGCAACCGTTGTTTCCGTTAACCCGCAGGTTAACCCGGACATCGTTGCGATGATCGGTGCGTCTGCTGCCCTGTCACTGTCTGGTATTCCATTCAATGGTCCAATCGGTGCTGCGCGCGTGGGTTACATCAATGATCAGTACGTGCTGAACCCAACTCAGGAAGAGCTGAAAGAGAGTAAGCTGGACCTGGTTGTCGCCGGTACTGAAGCCGCGGTGCTGATGGTTGAATCCGAAGCTGAACTGCTGAGCGAAGACCAGATGCTGGGCGCTGTGGTCTTCGGCCACGACCAGCAGCAGGTTGTTATCCAGAACATCAACGACCTGGTGAAAGAAGCCGGTAAACCACGTTGGGACTGGCAGCCAGAAGCGGCCAACGACGCGCTGAACGCACGCGTTGCTGCACTGGCAGAATCTCGTCTGAGCGACGCATACCGCATCACCGACAAACAGGAGCGCTATGCTCAGGTTGATGTGATCAAATCTGAAGTAACCGCGACCCTGGTTGCCGAAGACGAAACGCTGGACGCTAACGAAATTGGTGAAATCCTGCATGCCATCGAGAAAAACGTTGTTCGTAGCCGCGTACTGGCAGGCGAGCCGCGTATTGATGGCCGTGAAAAAGACATGATCCGTGGTCTGGACGTGCGTACTGGCGTACTGCCACGTACTCACGGTTCTGCGCTGTTCACCCGTGGTGAAACGCAGGCGCTGGTAACCGCGACCCTGGGTACTGCACGTGACGCACAGATCATCGACGAACTGATGGGCGAGCGCACTGACAGCTTCCTGTTCCACTACAACTTCCCTCCGTACTCTGTGGGCGAAACCGGTATGGTTGGCTCACCGAAGCGTCGTGAAATTGGTCACGGTCGTCTGGCGAAGCGCGGCGTGCTGGCAGTGATGCCAGAAGCAGACAAATTCCCGTACACCGTACGTGTGGTGTCTGAAATCACTGAATCCAACGGTTCTTCTTCCATGGCTTCCGTGTGTGGCGCTTCTCTGGCGCTGATGGATGCAGGCGTGCCAATTAAAGCCGCCGTTGCGGGTATCGCAATGGGTCTGGTGAAAGAAGGCGACAACTACGTTGTTCTGTCTGACATTCTGGGTGATGAAGACCACCTGGGTGATATGGACTTCAAAGTGGCGGGTTCCCGCGACGGTATCTCTGCCTTGCAGATGGATATCAAAATTGAAGGTATCACCAAAGAGATCATGCAGGTTGCTCTGAACCAGGCTAAAGGTGCGCGTCTGCACATCCTGGGCGTGATGGAACAGGCTATCAACGCGCCACGCGGTGATATCTCTGAATTCGCTCCGCGTATTCACACCATCAAGATCAATCCAGACAAGATCAAAGATGTTATCGGTAAGGGCGGTTCCGTTATCCGTGCACTGACCGAAGAAACGGGCACCACCATCGAAATCGAAGATGACGGTACTGTGAAGATCGCAGCAACCGACGGCGAGAAAGCGAAATACGCTATCCGTCGTATCGAAGAGATCACGGCAGAAATCGAAGTGGGCCGTATCTACAATGGTAAAGTGACCCGTATCGTTGACTTTGGCGCATTCGTTGCCATCGGTGGCGGTAAAGAAGGTCTGGTACACATCTCTCAGATCGCTGACAAGCGCGTTGAGAAAGTGACCGATTACCTGCAAATGGGTCAGGAAGTACCGGTGAAAGTTCTGGAAGTTGACCGCCAGGGCCGTATCCGTCTGAGCATTAAAGAAGCAACCGAGCAGTCTCAGCCTGCTGCGGCGCCGGAAGCTCCGGCTGCTGAACAGCAAGGCGAGTAAGGTTGCCATTTGCCCTCCGCGCAGGCGGAGGGCTTATTATCAGGCAGGACGCCTTGTTAAGCCGCCGGGGGACAGGACGTTCATCCAATAGTTGTCTTCGGGAGTGGGAAATGAAGCCTTTTTTGCGCTGGTGTTTCGTTGCGACAGCTTTAACGCTGGCAGGATGCAGCAACTCTGCCTGGCGTAAGAGCGAAGTCCTCGCAGTGCCATTGCAACCGACTTTGCAGCAGGAAGTCATTCTGGCACGCATGGAACAAATACTTGCCAGTCGGGCTTTAACCGATGACGAACGCGCACAGCTTTTATATGAGCGCGGAGTGTTGTATGATAGTCTCGGTCTGAGGGCACTGGCGCGAAATGATTTTTCACAAGCGCTGGCGATTCGACCTGATATGCCTGAAGTATTCAATTACTTAGGCATTTATTTAACGCAGGCAGGCAATTTTGATGCTGCCTATGAAGCGTTTGATTCTGTACTTGAGCTTGATCCAACTTACAACTACGCGCACTTGAATCGCGGTATCGCATTGTATTACGGCGGACGTGATAAGTTAGCGCAAGATGATCTGCTGGCGTTTTATCAAGACGATCCTAATGATCCTTTCCGCAGCCTGTGGCTTTACATCGTTGAGCAGAAGCTTGATGAGAAGCAGGCCAAAGAAGCACTGAAACAGCGCTTCGAGAAATCGGACAAGGAACAGTGGGGATGGAACATTGTCGAGTTCTACCTGGGCAACATTAGCGAAGCAACGCTGATGGAACGCCTCAAGGCGGACGCAACGGATAACACCTCGCTCGCTGAGCATCTCAGTGAAACCAACTTCTATTTAGGTAAGTACTACCTAAGTCTGGGGGATATGGACAGCGCTACGGCACTGTTCAAATTAGCGGTTGCTAACAACGTACATAACTTCGTTGAGCACCGTTATGCATTGTTGGAATTATCGCTCTTGGGCCAGGAGCAAGACGACCTGGCAGAATCGGACCAGCAATAGCTGACGACATAAACATCAGCCCGTAATCTTTTGATTGCCATCACCTTCACTGGTGAGGGCGTTGTTGTTCGTCAATACACCTAATTTGAGCCGGTTCACACTTTTCAATGAAAATTGCTAATCATTTTCACGATGAGCTAAGTAGACTGGCCGCCATTAATATCGAGGCACTTGTACTACATGGCTGAATTCGAAACCACTTTTGCAGATCTGGGCCTGAAGGCTCCTATCCTTGAAGCCCTTAACGATCTGGGTTACGAAAAACCATCTCCGATCCAGGCTGAGTGTATCCCACACCTGCTTTCTGGTCGTGACGTGCTGGGCATGGCCCAGACTGGTAGCGGTAAAACCGCAGCATTCTCGCTGCCGCTGCTGAACAACATTGATCCGGACCTGCGCGCGCCGCAGATCCTCGTCCTGGCTCCAACCCGTGAACTGGCTGTTCAGGTTGCTGAAGCCATGACGGAATTCTCTAAACATATGCGCGGCGTAAACGTGGTAGCCCTGTACGGCGGCCAGCGTTATGACGTGCAGTTACGCGCCCTGCGCCAGGGCCCACAAATTGTTGTCGGTACGCCGGGCCGTCTGCTGGATCACCTGAAGCGCGGTACCCTGGACCTCTCTAAACTGAGCGGCCTGGTACTGGACGAAGCCGATGAAATGCTGCGTATGGGCTTCATCGAAGACGTAGAAACCATCATGGCGCAGATCCCGGAAGGTCATCAGACCGCTCTGTTCTCTGCAACTATGCCAGAAGCGATCCGTCGCATTACCCGCCGCTTCATGAAAGAGCCGCAGGAAGTGCGCATTCAGTCCAGCGTGACCACTCGCCCGGACATCAGCCAGAGCTACTGGTCTGTATACGGCATGCGCAAAAACGAAGCGCTGGTCCGTTTCCTGGAAGCGGAAGATTTTGATGCGGCGATTATCTTCGTACGTACCAAAAACGCGACCCTGGAAGTGGCTGAAGCCCTGGAGCGTAGCGGCTACAACAGCGCAGCGCTGAACGGCGACATGAACCAGGCCCTGCGTGAGCAGACTCTGGAGCGTCTGAAAGACGGTCGTCTGGATATCCTGATTGCAACCGACGTGGCAGCACGTGGCCTGGACGTTGAGCGTATCAGCCTGGTTGTAAACTACGATATCCCAATGGACTCCGAGTCTTACGTTCACCGTATCGGCCGTACCGGTCGTGCGGGTCGTGCAGGCCGTGCGCTGCTGTTCGTTGAGAACCGCGAGCGTCGTCTGCTGCGTAACATTGAACGCACGATGAAGCTGACCATTCCAGAAGCTGAGCTGCCAAACGCAGAACTGCTGGGCAAACGCCGTCTGGAAAAATTCGCCGCGAAAGTACAGCAGCAGCTGGAAAGCAGCGATCTGGATCAGTACCGTGCGCTGCTGTCCCAGATCCAGCCTGTCGCTGAAGGCGAAGAGCTGGACATGGAAACCCTGGCCGCAGCACTGCTGAAAATGGCGCAGGGCGAACGTAGCCTGATCGTGCCACCTGATGCGCCGATGCGTCCTAAGCGTGAGTTCCGTGACCGTGACGATCGTTTCGAACGTCGTGGCGACCGTAACGACCGTGGTCCACGCGGTGACCGTCCAGAGCGTGGTGGTGAAGACCGTCCACGTCGCGAGCGTCGTGACGCTGGCGAAATGGAACTGTATCGCATTGAAGTGGGCCGTGATGATGGTGTTGAAGTTCGTCACATCGTTGGCGCGATCGCTAACGAAGGCGACATCAGCAGCCGTTACATTGGTAACATCAAGCTGTTCGGTTCCCACTCCACCATCGAGCTGCCAAAAGGCATGCCGGGCGAAGTACTGCAACACTTTACTCGCACCCGCATCCTGAACAAGCCGATGAACATGCAGCTGCTGGGCGATGCACAGCCACGTCCTGACCGTGGCGGCGAACGTCGTGGCGGTGGTCGCGGTTTCGGTGGCGAGCGTCGTGAAGGCGGTCGCAGCGAAGGTCGCGGTGGTGAAGGCCGTCGTTTCTCCGGCGAGCGCCGCGAAAACCGTGGTCCACGCCGTGAAGAAGGTGCCAGCCGTCGTCGTTTCGGTGACGCGTAAGCCTTTCGCTTCTGACGTAAAGTAAAATATACAGCCCCGATAGTCGCTATCGGGGCTTTTTTTATTCCTTTTGTACTCTTGTACTGGTACAGTGCAACACACTAAAATGCAGAACCACATTTTTCACTGGAGATAAGGCCGCATGGCAACACTAACCACCACCCAAACGTCACCTTCGCTGCTTGGCGGCGTGGTGATCATCGGCGGAACCATCATTGGTGCCGGGATGTTTTCCCTGCCTGTGGTCATGTCCGGTGCGTGGTTCTTCTGGTCGCTGGCGGCGCTGGTTTTCACCTGGTTCTGCATGCTCCATTCCGGGCTGATGATCCTTGAAGCAAACCTGAACTACCGCATTGGCTCCAGCTTCGACACCCTCACCCGGGATCTGTTGGGCAAAGGCTGGAACCTGGTGAACGGGCTGTCCATCGCGTTTGTACTCTATATCCTGACCTACGCGTACATTTCAGCGAGCGGGTCGATTCTGCATCACACCTTCTCAGAGATGTCGCTGAACGTTCCGGCGCGTCTGGCGGGTCTCTGCTTCGCGCTGGGCGTGGCGTTTATCGTCTGGATGAGCACCAAAGCGGTCAGCCGCATGACGGCAATCGTGCTGGGCGCAAAGGTCATCACCTTCTTTCTTACCTTCGGCAGCCTGCTGGGGCACGTCACGCCGGCCACGCTGTTTAACGTTGCCGAAACGAACACCTCTTATACGCCGTACCTGCTGATGACCCTGCCGTTCTGTCTGGCGTCGTTTGGCTACCACGGTAACGTACCGAGCCTGATGAAGTACTACGGCAAGGATCCGCGCACCATCGTGAAATGCCTGGTTTACGGCACGCTGCTGGCGCTGGCGCTGTATGTGATCTGGCTGCTGGGGACGATGGGTAACATCCCGCGTCCGGAATTTATCGGCATTGCGCAGAAGGGCGGTAACATTGATGTGCTGGTACAGGCGCTGGGCGGCGTGCTGAACAGCCGCAGCCTGGATCTGCTTCTGGTGGTCTTCTCGAACTTTGCGGTGGCGAGTTCATTCCTCGGCGTGACGCTGGGCCTGTTTGACTACCTGGCGGATCTGTTTGGTTTTGATGACTCTGCGACGGGGCGCTTCAAAACGGCGCTGTTGACCTTCCTGCCGCCGATTGTGGGCGGCCTGCTGTGGCCGAACGGTTTCCTGTACGCCATCGGCTATGCGGGACTGGCGGCCACCATCTGGGCGGCGATTGTACCGGCGCTGCTGGCGCGCAAATCACGTAAGCGCTTCGGCAGCCCGAAATTCCGCGTCTGGGGCGGAAAGCCGATGATTGCGCTGATTCTGGTATTTGGTATCGGCAACGCGGTGGTCCACGTGCTGTCGAGTTTTAACCTGTTGCCGGTATATCAGTAAGTTTTTGTGCCGGATGGCGGCTACGCCTTATCCGGCCTACGCGATCCCGTAGGCCCGGTAAGCGAAGCGCCACCGGGCATAGCAAAAAACTACCCCACCAACTCCTCTTTCACCTGCATTGCCAAATCAAACGAATGCAGACGCGCCTGGTGATCGAAAATCTGGCCGTTAACCATAATCTCATCCGCCTGGGTTTCACGCAGCACCGACTCCAGCCCGTGACGCACTTTCGCCTTATCACCTACCAGCGACATACTCAGAGCCTGCTGCACGCCATACTGCTCGGAGGCCGACCACAGCTGATGCATATTCTCTACTGGCGGCGGCAACTGGCCCGTCTCACCGCGACGCAGCTTCACAAACGCCTGCTGCATGGAGGTGAACAGGAATTCCGCGTCGCGGTTGCTGTCGGCGGCAATGATATTGATACAGACCATCGCGTACGGTTTCTCCAGACGCTCGGACGGTTTGAAGTGCGTGCGGTAGAGATGCAGCGCCTGATGCAGCATATCCGGTGCGAAATGCGAGGCAAACGCAAACGGCAGCCCCAACTGGGCGGCGAGCTGCGCGCTGTACAGACTTGAGCCTAACAGCCATACCGGGATCTTTTCCCCGTACCCCGGCACAGGACGCACGTGCGGGTTCGGATCCCGCGCGTCAAACCAGTCCACCAGCTCCGCCACATCGCGCGGGAAGTTATCGATATCGCCGCTCATATGGCGACGCAGGGCGCGCATGGTCGGCTGGTCGCTGCCCGGCGCGCGGCCAAGCCCTAGATCAATACGGCCCGGATAGAGGGTATTCAGCGTCCCGAACTGCTCAGCAATCACCAGCGGGGCGTGGTTTGGCAGCATCACGCCGCCGGAGCCCAGGTGCAGTGTGGTGGTATTCGCCGCCAGATAGCCAATCAGCACCGAGGTGGCGGCGCTGGCGATGCCCACCATATTGTGGTGCTCCGCCAGCCAGTAGCGATGATAGCCGCGCTTTTCGGCAAGCTGAGCAAGATCGAGAGAGTGCGTGAAGGCTTCTCTGGCCGAGGAGCCTTGTGGGATCGGCGCCAGATCCAGCACCGAAAACGGAATGGTTTTGTCAGTCATAACAGCTCACTTTGTCGACGGTCAATCTTTAATACTGCATTAAAAAATGATAACCGTTGTTAACAAAGTGAGCTTTTTTTACGCCTGCAATTCCAGCCCGGCGAGACGTCGCCAGTAACCGTTGCAGTCGCTGTTTGCGGTCAACGGCAGCGGCGAGGCGCCGTTTTCGTTGGCGCGGAAGGCGTCCAGCATGGCGAATACGCCGGTATCCAGCGGCGAAAGACGCACCATATCCACCAGCCCGTGCATTGACGCCAGTTCGTTGCCGAGGTTATAGACGTAACCGCTCATGGTCTGAATGCCGTTAAGAACAAACACCTGCTGATTCTCCTGCGACAGCATGCTGCGTCCGTTCGGGTACTTAATGCAGCAGGTTTCGCACTCGTCTTTCGGACGATCTTCGGAACGTGCGGTGAAGCAGCGGGCAGAGTAGGCCAGCGGCAGATGCCCATAGCTCAGAACTTCCACTTCAAACTTGTTGCGAATGCCCAGCTCTTCGCACTGTGTAAGCAGGTTGGCCAGCCAGTCGCGGGAGAGTTCAACCGGCATGCACCAGCGGGTCATCCCCTGTTTGAGCAGCAGGCGCAGGGTCACGGCGTTATAGCAGTTCAGGGCATGTCCGGCGACAAACGGCAGCTTACGTTCGGCGCACATGTTCACCACGCCCAGGTCGCTCGCCTCCAGCAGGAACTCACCGTTTTCGACGTAGCGCTTCAGCTCGCCCAGTTCAGAGGACGCCTGCACCAGCGCCAGCGTCGAGAGCACCACCTGCTTGCCGCTGCCGGCCAGGCTTTTCGCCATATCCAGCCAGTCGCCCACTTTGGTGGCGCGGCGCTTGCTGCACACCGCTTCGCCGAGGTAAATCACATCGGCGCTGCTGATAGCGGCCTGCTGGTAAAAATCTTCCAGCGTCTCTTTTGACCAGTAGTAAAGCACCGGCCCTAATGAATATTTCATGATTTTCTCACTGCCATTTACGGTGATACGCGCCGAGCGTGGTTTGGGTGCCTTCGGACATCGCGCCGAGCGTCTCCATCCATGCCGCCTGCGGAGCGTAGTTTTGCGGGTCCGCCATGCAGCGGTCGATGGCCTGACGCCACACCTTTGCCACCTGGCTCACGTAGGCCGGGCTGCGCTGGCGGCCTTCGATTTTCACCGAGGCAATATTGGCGGCCAGCAGCTCTGGCAGCAGTTCCAGCGTGTTGAGGCTGGTGGGCTCCTCCAGCGCGTGGTAGCGCTCGCCGTCCACCAGATATCGGCCTTTGCACAGTGTCGGATACCCCGCGTTTTCACCGTCCTGATAGCGGTCAATTAACACGTCATTCAGGCGTGACTCCAGTCCCTGCGGTGTTTGCTGCCAGCGAACGAAGCGGGCAGGCGAGCAGGCGCCGACGGTATTTGGCGATTCCCCGGTGAGATAGGAAGAAAGATAGCAGCGGCCTTCAGCCATGATGCACAGGCTGCCGAAGGCAAAAACCTCCAGCGGCACTGGCGTGACGCGCGCCAGTTGCTTAACCTGATGAATAGAGAGCACGCGCGGCAGCACCACGCGGGCTACGTCAAAGTGTCGATGATAAAAACGCACGGCCTCTTCATTGGTGGCCGATGCCTGAACAGAGACGTGGCGCTCAATATGCGGATAACGTTCTGCCGCATACTCAAGCATGGCGAGGTCGGCCAGGATCAGCGCATCGGCGCCCAGCTGGGCCGCCATATCCACGGCGCGCTGCCAGCGGGCATAGCCATCAGGATGGGCAAAGGTATTGATGGCGATGTGCAGTTTGCGCCGGTGCTGGTGAACGAAGTTAACGGCTTCCTGAAGCTTTTTCTCCGTAAAGTTAAGACCCGCAAAATGGCGGGCGTTGGTATCATCTTTCAGCCCGATATAGACCGCATCGGCCCCATTTTCGATGGCCGCCTTAAGCGCCGGAAGGTTTCCGGCAGGGCAGAGCAGCTCCATAATTTATCCCGATGTTGTCGATCGCAGGGATCGTAAAAAATGTTAACGAGCTGGGATTTTAATTAACCCATACGCGACAATTTTTGATTTAAGGCAGCTAATGGCGTATTGATGGCACCAATAATGAGGTACACCGGACAACGGTTTGTTGATTTACGCCGCTATCTTCTTGTCGGGATATGGCAAAATAGCAGGACTATAGCTATCAGGGAGTAAAGCTCGTGCTGGATAAACTGCGTTCACGTCTCGTACAATTTGGTCCATCAATGCTGAGCGTGCCGGTAAAACTGGCGCCGTTCGCGCTTAAACGCCAGGTGCTGGAACAGGTACTGAGCTGGCAGTTCCGCCAGGCGCTACAGGACGGTGAGCTGGAGTTTCTGGAAGGCCGCTGGTTAAAGATTGAAGTGCGCGATATCGGGTTGCGCTGGTTTACTTCCGTTGAGAACGATCGGCTTATCGTCCGTGAAACCGCCGAGGCGGATGTCAGCTTTAGCGCGGATGCCAGCGATCTGCTGATGATCGCCGCGCGCAAACAGGATCCGGACACCCTCTTCTTCCAGCGTCGTCTGGTGATTGAAGGCGACACGGAGCTCGGTCTGTACGTCAAAAATTTAATGGATGCCATTGAGCTGGAGCAGATGCCGAAAGCGCTGCGTATGATGTTGATGCAAATGGCAGATTTCGTTGAGGCCGGGCTAAAAACCCCGCCGGACAGTAAACACACTTCAGTAGGTGAACCATGCTGATTCGAGTCGAAATTGGGATTGATGCGCCGGGTATCGATGCGTTGTTACGCCGCTCTTTTGCAGGCGACGCCGAAGCCCAACTGGTTCACGATCTTCGCGAAGATGGCCTGATTACGCTGGGCCTGGTTGCCACTGACGATGAAGGGCAGGTGGTCGGCTACGTGGCCTTCAGCCCGGTGATTGTGCAGGGTGAAGAGTTGCAGTGGGTCGGCATGGCGCCGTTGGCGGTGGATGAAAACTACCGTGGCCAGGGCCTGGCGCGCCAGCTGGTCTATGAAGGACTGGATTCACTGAATGAATTTGGCTATGCCGCTGTCGTCGTTCTGGGCGATCCGGCGTTCTACGAACGTTTAGGTTTTGAGCCAGCGTCCAGATACGATCTGCGCTGCCACTGGCCGGGCACGGAAACATCTTTCCAGGTGCATCATCTGGCAGATGATGCGCTCGACGGCGTTACCGGTCTGGTGGAGTACCACGATCATTTCAATCGTTTTTAAGCAGGCTTTCGCGTAGCGCCTCGAAAGAGCCGTCCCCGTTGACGAGACGCTCTTTCTGGCGCTTTGTCAGCTGCTTGATGCGGTATTCCAGCCTGAGCGCCAGGGATCTGTCGCCCACGGCGGCTGAAAACGCTAACTGAAGTTCACCTTTCCCCCGTAGTGCTTTCGCCCCTTTCCCCGTTTGATGTTGTAAAAAACGCCGTGCCACATCGGTAGTGATCCCGGTGTAGAGTGCGTTATCAGCGGTTCGGACAAGATAGAGAAACCAGCACACAGTAAACAGATTCAGTATGTTAAGGTGAACGCACCATAGCATGAGAGAGAGCGAAAATGGAAACACTGGCCGCCATTAACCGCTGGCTGGCAAAGCAGCATGTCGTGACCTGGTGCGTCTGTAAAGACGAGGAGATGTGGTGCGCAAATGCCTTTTATTACTACGATCCCGAGCGCGTGGCCTTTTACGTAATGAGCGAAGACAAAACGCGGCATGCGCAGATGACGGGCCAGCAGGCAAAAGTGGCAGGTACGGTAAACGGTCAGCCTAAAACTGTTGCGCTGATCCGCGGGGTCCAGTTCAAAGGTGAAATTCGTCGCCTGGAAGGGAAGGAGAGCGACGCGCAACGTAAACGCTATACGCGCCGCTTCCCGGTGGCTGCGGCGCTAAAAGCCCCGGTGTGGGAAATCCGCCTTGATGAGCTGAAATTTACCGACAACACCCTGGGCTTTGGTAAAAAGCTGCACTGGTTACGCGCCGAGCAGGCGTAGCGCTTCACGGTTAAACGCCGGCAGATCGTCCGGTGTACGGCTGGTGATCAGCTGATCGTTATCGTTCACCACTTCCTGATCGTAGAACTCGGCTCCCGCGTTTTTCAGATCGATAACGATCGGCTTCACCGCGGTGAGCTTACGCCCGCGTACCACCTCGGCGCTGATCAGCAGCTGCGGACCGTGGCAAATGGCAAATACCGGTTTACCGGTGCCGACGAAGTCACGGGTAAAGGTGACGAAACGCTCGTCTCCGCGCAGGGAATCCGGTGAATGGCCGCCCGGTAACAGCAGGGCGTCGAAATCCGACGGGCTGACGTTATCAATGGATTCGTCAATGGTCACGCTGGCTTCGCCCTTATGGCCCTTCACGGTTTTACCCGCTTCTTTCTCGATGGTGACCACCTCGTGGCCCGCCTTGCGGAATGCCTCTGCTGGCGACGTAAATTCTGAATCTTCAAACTCGTCGGTAATCAAGACTGCGATTTTTTTACCCATGCTTCCTCCGTTGTTTTCGCTTCAGACTGTTTTTTTCCCGTTTGTGGTAAATACTTACCTGTAACAGACTTTTAAGTGTGGTAGAGCAGGCCCAGAACGCAAACGGACAATTCTGTAAAGGGGATAAGATGAGTCAGGTACTGATTACCGGCGCAACCGGGCTGGTGGGTGGACATCTGCTGCGGCTGCTGATCCAGGATCGGCATATCAATTATATCGCCGCCCCGACGCGTCGCCCGCTGTTGGATATCACCGGCGTCTATAACCCGCACGATCCACAGCTCACCGACGCGCTGGCGCAGGTGCAGGATCCCATTGATATCGCCTTTTGCTGCCTTGGCACCACCCGACGGGAAGCGGGCAGTAAAGAAGCTTTTGTCCATGCGGATTACACGCTGGTGGTGGATACCGCCCTGACGGCGAAAAAGCTGGGCGCAAAACATTTCCTGGTGGTCAGCGCGCACGGCGCGAACGCAGGCTCGCCGTTTTTTTACAACCAGGTGAAGGGCAAAATGGAAGAGGCGTTAATCGCGCAGAAATGGGAGCGCCTGACCATCGCGCGGCCTTCCATGCTGATGGGGCACCGTGACGAACGTCGTTTTAACGAGTCTTTTTTCGCTCCGCTGTTTCGCATTCTGCCGGGTAACTGGAAGTCCATCGAGGCGCGGGATGTCGCGCTGGCGATGCTAAAAGAGGCGCTGGCTCCGTCGCAGGAGGGGGTTAATATTATCCCTTCGGCAAAACTGCGTGAAATCGCGCAGGGCGAGGCGTAAACTTCCCCGGCTTATTAAATAACACCTTCCGGGGAATGGTATGACTGGTCAGTCTTCATCTCAGGCGGCAACACCTGTTCAGTGGTGGAAGCCCGCACTCTTCTTTCTCGTGGTCATCATTGGCCTCTGGTATGTGAAATGGCAGCCGTACTACGGTAAAGCCTTCACCGCCGCCGACACCCACAGCATCGGTAAATCGATTCTCGCGCAGGCCGATTCCAGCCCGCTACGCGCGGCGTGGGATTACGCAATGGTCTATTTTCTTGCCGTCTGGAAAGCGGCGGTATTGGGCGTATTGCTGGGCTCGCTGATTCAGGTACTTATCCCGCGTAACTGGCTGGTGAAAACCCTGGGACAGCCGCGCTTGCAGGGCACGCTGCTGGGGACGATTTTCTCCCTGCCGGGCATGATGTGTTCCTGCTGCGCCGCACCGGTGGCGGCGGGTATGCGCCGACAGCGCGTGTCGATGGGCGGCGCGCTTGCCTTCTGGATGGGTAACCCACTGCTGAATCCGGCAACGCTGGTGTTTATGGGCTTCGTTCTCGGCTGGCATTTCGCGTTTATCCGTCTGGCGGCTGGCCTGCTGACGGTGGTGCTTGTCGCTACGCTGGTGCAGCACCTGGTGAAAGACAACGAGGCCGGGTCTGCTTCCGTTGAGCTGGACGTCAGCGAGCCGCAGGGCAGTTTCTTTGCTCGCTGGGGCAAAGCGCTGTGGCAGCTTTTCTGGAGCACCATTCCGGTCTATATCCTGGCCGTACTGGTGCTGGGGGCCGCGCGCGTCTGGCTGTTCCCGCATGCGGATGGCGCTATCGACAACACGCTGATGTGGGTGATTGCGATGGCGGTGGCCGGTTGCCTGTTCGTGATCCCAACCGCGGCGGAGATCCCGATTATTCAGACCATGATGATGGCCGGTATGGGGACCGCACCAGCGCTGGCGCTGCTCATCACGCTGCCGGCGGTGAGTCTGCCGTCGCTTATCATGCTGCGTAAATCATTCCCGGCGAAAGCGCTGTGGCTGACTGCGGGGCTGGTGGCGTTGAGTGGAGTGATTGTGGGGAGTATGGCGCTTGTGTGAAAAAAAGCCCGGTGGCGCTAGCGCTTACCGGGCCTGTAGCCAGGTGGGAATTACTTAATGTAAGTAAAGGCGGTGGTGACGTGTTTCACGCCGCTCACCCGGCTGGCGATATCCGCTGCCGCTTTCCCTTCACGTTCCGTCACCAGACCCAGCAGGAACACTTCGCCGTTCTCCGTGGTCACTTTCACGTTTGAGGATTTCACCTGGTCGGTACCCAGCAGCTGGGAACGCACTTTGGTGGTGATCCAGGTATCAGATGACGCGGTGCCGAGACCAATCGGCTGGCCCTGGCGGATCTCGTTATACACTTCCGCCGTGCCTTCCACACCCATCGCGATCTGTTTGGCGCGCGAGGCGAGTTCAGGATTTGGCGCCTGGCCTGCCAGCAGCACTTTGCCCTGATAAGCCGTCACGTTGATGCGTGCTTCCTTCTTGATCTGCTCGTCTTTCGACAGTGCGCTGTTTACGCGCAGCTCAAGCGTACCGTCATCCACCTGCGTCCCAACGGTACGCGGATCGGTCGCTGCTTTGGTGCCGACCGCTGCGGTACCGACTACAGCGGCAGCGATGCATCCCTGAAGCAGTAATGCAGACATCACGACTGCAAGGGCCGATAAAACCTTCATGAGAACTCCTTAATCATCCTGGTGAGGGAAAAGCGTGTTATCGATCAGATCGCATAAGCAGTTCACCGTGAGCATATGCATCTCCTGGATGCGGGCGCTACGGTGCGAAGGAATGCGGATCTCCACATCCTGCGGCCCCAGCAGGCCAGCCAGCTCACCGCCGTCGTAACCGGTCAGGGCGACAATCGTCATATCCCGGGTCACTGCCGCTTCAACCGCTTTAACGATATCCCGGCTGTTACCGCGCGTGGAGATCGCCAGCAGCACGTCTCCGGCATGGCCTAAGGCGCGCACCTGCTTGGCGTAGATTTCGTCATGCAGACGATCGTTGGCAATCGCAGTTAAGACCACGTTATCGGTGTTTAGTGCAATGGCAGGTAAGCTTGGGCGCTCGGTTTCGAAGCGATTGATCATGCTGGCAGCAAAATGCTGTGCGTTGGCGGCGGACGTGCCATTGCCACAACAGAGGATTTTGTTGCCGTTGAGCAGCGACTGAACCAGTGTCATCGCTGCACGCGAGATCGCGTCCGGAAGGGCTTCCGCCGCGGCAATCTGCGTTTGAATGCTTTCTGTGAAGCACACTTTAATTCGTTCGAGCACGGTATCCCTTTAAAATCTTATTTATGCGTCTTCGCCAAACGCGTTTT
Organism: Enterobacter hormaechei subsp. xiangfangensis; assembly: GCF_001729785.1. Classification (NCBI taxonomy): domain Bacteria; kingdom Pseudomonadati; phylum Pseudomonadota; class Gammaproteobacteria; order Enterobacterales; family Enterobacteriaceae; genus Enterobacter; species Enterobacter hormaechei. The sequence goes on along the minus strand of NZ_CP017183.1, from coordinate 4,046,500 downwards.
TAAGCCAGTCGATCGCATTTCCGGTGAAGGCTACCACATCGAAACGGCAATCCACAGTATCAAAACTCCCATTATGGCGGGCAAGCCACAAGTGGGCAGTCTGTAATAATTTTTGTTGTTTGGCGAGCGTCACGCTGGCGGCAGCACCGCCAAAACGGGACGACTGTCGGTAGCGAACTTCAACAAACACGATGGTCTGACCGTCTTTCATGATCAGGTCAATCTCGCCGCCGCGCCCGCGAACGTTGGCGGCGACAAAGCGCAGTCCTTTGCCTTCAAGCCAGCGACGCGCCTTTAACTCCCACGCGTCGCCGGTCTGTTTACGGCTTAACTGGCCGGGACAATCTGCCCCTGCTGGTATTTGAGCCATGATAACTTCCTGTTAATCACACAATCCTGATCGGCGGTCAGATCGCCGGTATTCCCGTTAAGCTCGAAGCCCGGTACCTGGCGCATCTGGGTGAAGTGGTTTGCCAGCGCCCAGGCATCGACGCCCATCGCGTACAGACGCGCCAGGGAATAGTCATTGCGCACCGCGCCCAGCGCCTGCTGCATCAACTGCGGGTTGCTGCCTGCCAGCATCGGGATCTCGCTGTATTGCAGTCCTTCCATTTCCAGACGGAAATCCGGGCCTGCGGTACCCTGTGCGCTGCGTGAGCTGGCGTAGAGCGTTGCGCCGCTCTGGCTGCCGTTACGCATGGCGATCATCGGTTTGATAAAGGCGATCTCTTCCGGCGTAGCGACGATGTACGCCGAATCCACTTTACCGCCGCCGCTGATTTGCGCGTCGGTAGGGGGCGCTGGGATCGTCAGACCGCCGATGGTGACGCTCTGCTGCTGCGGCAGGCTGGCGGATACCGGGCTACCGTTGAGGGCAATACCTGCCCCGCCGTTCACGCCCGCTCTCAGTTCGGCAGCTGAGCCAAATTTCTGCTGCAACACCACGCCACCGCCAAGGGTCTGCCACTCTTGCGCAAACGCGTTGGCAACGCGATCGCCCAGCGTGCTGCGTGGGATCAGCAGCAGCGGCGCCTGCTTGCCCTGCTCGTGAATATGACGGGCCGCATCGCGGGCTTCATCCTCCGGAGAGAGGGCGAAGTAACAGATATTGGCGCGGTTCTGAACCTGCTCAGGCTGGTTAAGCGCCAGCACGTTCAGCGTGGTGTCGCTCTTCATCAGCGCTTCCACGTTGTTTTTCAACAGCGGGCCGACAACGATGCTGGCCCCGTCCTGCTGAACCTGCGCCAGCACCTGGTCAAGCGGCTGGGCGCTGGTGTCGTAGATTTTCAACACTGCACCAGGGTTAGCGCTGGTGGTGGCCACAGCCTGCGGCTGGGTTGCTGGCTGCTGTTCCGGCTGCGCGGTTTGCGGCTGAGGTTGTTCTGCCGTCACGGGCGCCGGTGTTTCAGCCGGGGCCTGTGTTGCCGCAGGCGCAGGGGGAGCGGGCTGCGTCGTTGGGGCGGTAACCGGATTCTGCATGGTGCCCTGCGCAGGGGTTTGCGCGGTGGTCAGGTCGCTGGTTTCGGCGGCGGACGGGCTGACAACGTCATTCACATTCGCCGCCTGTGCTGCCTGGGTCGGAACCGCGCTACCGCTGACGGCGGTAGTGCCGTTTTTCGCGGCTTCGAAACCTTGCTGAATGGCGCGACCAAACACCGCTGCCTGACCGTTTAACGGCAGCAGCAGGGCGATTTTGCTGGTGGAGGCGGGCTTAAAGTTTTGCACGTTCACCAGCTGCGTTGGCAGCATTTTCGCTCCCGGGTTTTGCGGGTAACGCTTTTGCCAGTCGGTAATGCCAGCTTTCAGCATGTTCGGATCGCTGCGGTTGTTGAACCACATCTGTTGCAGATCCAGCCAGCCTTGCAGAACATTTTCATCGGCGTTGATTACCAGCGCTTTGGCCTGATCCTGGGTCATGGAGGCGAGCGCCTGCCAGGTTGCATCAATATTTTTCTGCTTGTCCGCACCCGCGAGCAGAGGCTCCTGGGCTATCAGCGCGCGGAGTAGCGTCAGGGAAGGGCGGCCCTGCTCAGCGGTGATACCGGCCTGCCAGAAACGGGCCTGCTGGTTTTTATCCAGCGTGCTGAGATCGATGGTGCCGAGGATCTTCTTCGCGCCGTCGTAATCTTTTTGCGCGACCTTCAGTTCTGCTGACAGCAGCGTCTGCTCATGGCGCTGAGTGTCGTTAAGATCCTGCGGCAGCTGGCTGAACAGCTCGGCGGCCTGCTGGGTTTTCCCTTCTTTCAGCAGTGCACGAATGGCGAGTAATTGCCAGTTGATCCTGGTATCATTTGTACTCTGCGACATTTGTTGCAGATAAAAGCCAGAATCAGCCTGAGCGGATCCCTGCATATGAGCAGTGCTCTGGTCAGGTGCCTGGGTGCCGCAGCCGGTAAAGATCAGGGCTGCCAGCAGGAGGGGCACGCTGTGCGCGGCTTTTTTTTGAAGAAACGTTAACGGTACCATACTGTATCCAGTGATTTTTTTACGCAATGCTCAATATTAAATCGGCAATACGGACGAAACAATGAAACAACACGAAACGGCAGATAATTCTCAAGGCCAGCTTTATATTGTACCTACTCCTATCGGGAATTTGTCTGATATTACCCAACGTGCGCTCACCGTATTGCAAGCTGTTGATTTAATTGCTGCTGAAGACACCCGTCATACCGGTTTACTGCTACAACACTTTGCCATTAACGCCCGTTTGTTTGCCCTGCACGATCACAATGAGCAACAAAAAGCCGAATCGCTGGTGGCGAAGCTTAAAGAAGGGCAGAACATCGCGCTGGTCTCCGATGCGGGAACGCCGCTGATCAACGATCCGGGCTACCATCTGGTACGCACCTGCCGTGAAGCAGGCATCCGCGTTGTGCCGCTGCCCGGGCCGTGCGCGGCGATTGCGGCGTTAAGCGCTGCGGGCCTGCCGTCCGATCGTTTCTGCTACGAAGGCTTCCTGCCTGCTAAATCCAAAGGCCGTCGCGATGTGTTAAAGGATCTGGAAGCTGAACCGCGTACGTTGATCTTCTTCGAATCAACTCACCGTCTGCTGGAAAGCCTGGAAGATATGGTGACCGTCTGGGGCGAAGGGCGCTACGTGGTGCTGGCGCGCGAGTTGACCAAAACGTGGGAAACCATTCACGGTGCGCCGGTTGGCGAACTGCTGGCGTGGGTGAAAGAGGATGAAAACCGCCGCAAGGGCGAAATGGTGCTGATTGTTGAAGGGCACAAAGCGCAGGAAGACGCTCTGCCTGCCGATGCGCTGCGTACGCTGGCTCTGCTACAGGCTGAACTCCCCCTGAAAAAAGCGGCGGCGCTGGCGGCGGAGATCCACGGCGTGAAGAAAAATGCACTGTATAAATATGCGCTGGAGCAGCAGGGGGAGTAAGCCCCTGCCGCCTGTTTTGCCGGGTGGCGGCTTCGCCTTACCCGGCCTACACCGTGTCAGAGCCTCACTATTTCCCCGGCATCGCCTCAAATACCAGCGTTTCCAGCGGTTGCAGCGTAATTACCACAGCGTTTTTATACTCCTCTGGTACGGTCGAATTACTGCCGTACACGGCTTTCAGGGTAAACTGCGAACGCTCTCCTGCCGGGATCTCAAAATCTTTGGTTAAATCCAGGTAGTAACGTTGCGGCTTATCCGACGGGTTGCGTAGGCCAAAAATCGCTTTGTCTTTACTCCATGAGGCCCAGCCGTAAACCTGAAGCGAAGTTGGGTCACCGCCAATCCAGTGAGTATCCACCAGCACGCTGGCATTCTCACGCGACCATTTCGCCGCCTGCGCCAGGGTATCCCACTTCGCCTTATTCAGCATGGACGGCGTGATGTACAGCTCCTGAAGCTGAGTTCCGGTTGCGAAGTAGCTCCAGACCTGATCGGCAAAATCGCTGTCTGTTTGCACTTTCTCGAGTCCATAGTAAGCGTTCTCTGCGCTGACGATCCCGTGGTACATCAGTGAGTTCAGCGGGAACAGAGGACCTTTGCGCACGATGGATCGCCAGGTTTCGGCATCGCGGTAGGTCATCCACTGCTGCACTGGCGTGCCGGGGCCGTACAGGTTGATATCATCGCCCTGACGCCAGATTGAATCAGCATAGAACAGCCAGGACGGGCTGGCGTCGGTGCCGGTGGTCAGGTTGATAAACAGGTTCGGGTTTGCGCTGCGCATGTTGTGCAGCAGGGCAATGGATGCGTCAAAATCCGATGCAAATGGGCTGCCCTTGATATGCGAATTGGCGTTACCCATTCCGTCGAGCTTGAACGAGGTAATGTGCTCGTTTTTGATCAGCTTAATGATCTGATCGTTAAAGTTTTTAAAATAGTTCGGCCCCGACAGCGCCAGCTTGCCGTCTACGGTTTCAAAACCATACTCTTTTGCATGCGAGACGCGAATATCGCGCGGCTTGTTGTATCCGCCCCACGGAGAAAGCCACAGCCCAACCGAGCTGTGCAGGCTGTCGGCTTTTTCCCTGACTTTGCCAAAACCGTTGCTGAATGCCGGGCCAAAAAGCCAGCGTCCGGTGCGATCGTCCCAGCCATCGTCCAGCAGGAACGCGTCCAGCGCCACCCCGCGTCCGGCAATAAATTCTTTATTCCATTCGTCCATCCGCCCAATGACATCCTGCTCGGAGTAAGGGGTAAAGAAACCGATGTCCATCCAGCTGTTGTAGTGCAGATAAGGCTTATAAGGCCGCGGACGCACGGCATCGATAAACTGGTTTACGCTGCGGCGCAGCTGATTAGTTTCCGGGAAAGTGCCGAACCAGGTGGTAAAACTAACCGGTGTCTCAGGCAGAATTGGCGTTTTCAGCTCCACGTTGAGGTTCGTGGTGGCTTCATAAGCGTAAGTATTCACAATCGGTTTGTCTGGCAGGATGAAGAACGAGTCGGCCACGATTGGCGAGCTGTTAATCGCCCCGTCAACGTAAGGTGCCTGAGACTGCTTCTTCGTCGGGAAGAAGGTAATTTTCGCTACGTCCCGCGGCTGCCCGACGGCGGCGATGGTGTAGCCGATGCTGGCGTATTTTCCCTTCACCAGGTTCAGTTTCACCGTTACGTTAAAATCCGGATGCGTAAAGTCGATGACTATCGCATTGTCCTGCTTTTCGACGTGCTTGATTTTGAAATCAGCGGTGTGGATTTTTGTTTCATCCGGCAGCGTCAGAAAGAACAGCTCCTGGGGCGTGAGCGGATGGTTAGATTTGCTGTCCGTTACTACTACCGTTGCATTTGCATCATCAAACGAAAGGGCAATATTGTCGTTACTGAGCGCGTAGTTTGCTGCCGCCGCGCCATGAGAAACGCAGAGAGCCAGCAGCGAGAGAGTGAGCATTTTTTTCATCGGGGTAAGATCCTTATCAGTAATGCTTCAGCATTCGGTTGATGGACTGTTCCAGCCAGTAGCGCTGGGTGCCGAAGTTAATACGCAGGTAGTTTTCGCCGTTTTGTACGTAGTGGCTGCCATCTTCGATGACCACGCCAGCCTGTTTGGCGAAATGTTGGGTTAGCGCCGTCGCACTGCGATCGTCCGCACTGACGTCTATCCAGGCGAGATATGACGACTCCGGGTTCATCATCTTCCATGCAGGGAAGTGGGTCTGGATGGCATCCGCAAGGTAGCGGGCATTGCCGCGCAGATAACCATTCAGCGCGTCGAGCCATGGCAGACCCTGCTGATAGGCCAGAATAATTCCCCACACGCCGAAGATATTGGGCGAGGTAATGGAGTTCTTCTCCAGCTGCTGGCGGAAACGCTGGCGCAGCGAATCGTCTGGAATTATCGAGTAGGATGTTTTTAGCCCGCCAAGGTTGAACGCTTTATTGGGGGAGGTCAGCACAATCAGGTTGTCCTGGGCGGCACAGCCCGAAGTCAGACAGCTGACGAATGTACCGTCCAGAATGTGCTCGGCGTGAACCTCATCAACCACCAGAATCGTGCCGTAGCGCTTACAGAGATCGGACACCTGGCGTATCTCATCCGCGCGCCAGATTCGGCCCGAAGGGTTATGCGGCGAGCAGAAGAACCACAGTTTTGGACGGTGAGTTTTGAGCTGAACTTCAATCAGATTAAAATCCAGGTGATAGCGGTTTTCCTTCACGCTCAGCGGATTTGCAAGCACCCGCACGCCCTGTCGCTGTGTCGCCATCGCAAACGGGTCATACACCGGGGTGTTCATCATCACGCAGTCGCCGGGTTTGCAGAACGCCTGAACCGTATAGTGCAGCGTGGAAACGGTGCCGTAGGTCAGGGTGATCCATGACTTATGCACCTCAACCTGATGACGGGTGCGCTGGAAGGCGATGACCGCATCGTAGAATTCGTCGAAGCACCAGGTGTAACCGAAGGTGCCATGCTCCACGATGCGCTGGAAGCCTTCAATCACGGCGGGTGGCGAGGTGAAATCCATGTCTGCTATCCACAGCGGGATAAATCCCTCCGGGACATCACCGAAACGCGAGCACACAAACGCATGATCCCATTTACGGCATTTATCGCTTTTACGCTCAATGATTCTGTCGAAATCAAACACAACGTCCCCCTGTTAAATTAAGGCTTCAATGCCGGATTTGACGCTCTGCACCTGCGGGCCGATGATCACCTGAACGCTGTGGGCATCAAGCACCACGACTGACAAGGCGCCCGCGGCCTTCAGCGCCTGCTGGTCGATAAGCCCCATATCTTTCACCACCAGACGTAAGCGGGTGATGCAGTTGTCGAGCGACTCAATATTCTCTTTACCGCCAAGCGCGCGAAGAATAAGCCCATGATCGTATTTTGATTTTCCACGTGCCCGGGTATTGGCTTCCACCGCCTGGAGCGCACCCTGCGCGTCAACCTCACGGCCCGGCGTTTTAATATCGTGCCTGAGGATGTACCAGCGGAAGACGAAGAAGTAGATAGCAAACCAGGCCATACCCACCGGGAACAGCAGATACCATTTGGTCGACATCCCCTGCATGACGCCGAAGATCAGCAGATCCAGAATACCGCCGTCGGTGTTGCCGATAGTGACGCCGAGAAGCGCCATCACCATCAGCGCCAGGCCAGACATAACGATATGAAACGCGTAAAGCACAGGGGCAATAAACAGGAACAGGAACTCAATCGGCTCTGAAATACCCGTGACAACTGAAACCAGCATGCCAGAAAGCAGCAGCCCTTTAATCACCGGACGGTTTTCCGGACGCGCGGTGCGGTAGATAGCGTAAGCCACGGCAGGCAGGCCGAAGATAAAGGTCGGCATAAACCCTTGCGATAAAAATGCCGTAACGTGCGGGCTAAACGGCAGGCCGGCTTTCAGCTCGGCGTAGAAAATGTTCAGCGCACCGGCCACTTCCTGGCCGTTAACCATCTCAATGCCGCCCGCCGGGGTGAAGCGCACCATCGCCAGCAGGATGTGGTGCAGGCCAAAAGGTTTGAGCAGCAGTACGCCCACGCCATACAGGAACGGCCCAAAGACGCTGGTGCTCTGGATGATATGACCAATCCCGGCAATGCCCATTGCCACATATTCCCACAGCAGGGGGATGAACAAGCCGACCAGCGACAGGGTGAGGGCGGTAACAATCGGTACAAAACGAATGCCGCTAAAGAAGGCAAACGCGTCGTGCAGCACCGTGTCCTGGAAGCGTTCGTGCAGGAAGTAGGTGATCACCCCTACCACAATGCCGCCGAGCACGCCCATCTCCAGCGTTTGAATACCAAGCACGATGGATTGTCCCACCTGTCTCATGGTGGCGGCATCCGCAAGCTGGTGGGTGGCGGTCAGGTAGTAGTTGATGCTCATGTTCATCAGCATGTAGCCAACGAATCCGGCAAAAGCGCCCACCGCTTTATTACGTCTGGCAAGGCCCATCGGGATCGCCATGGCAAACATCAGCGGCAGATAGGTAAAAGCAAAGCCGCCGACCATGGCGATAAAACCAAAGGTGAGCTGCGTTAACTCGCCGCCCAGAAAGGGAAAACTTTTGATGGTGGAAGGGCTGGTGACAGAACTACCGATACCTAACAACAACCCCATAAAGGCCAACAGCGAGACTGGGAACATAAACGTCTTTCCCAGGCTCTGGAAAAACTCCCACGCTTTCGATTTAAACGACTTTTCCTGTGTCATGTAGGGACTCCTCGGATTTTTAGGATAATGGAAGGCGCTGTCCGGCTTAAGGACGCGCCTTCATATTTGCGAGGCTTATAGTTATTTTTTTAGGTACTAGCGTTATGCGCGATGGGTTCAGGCTTCAGCCGGAAGCAGCAGCCGGTTCGCCGAGCCGCAAACGGTGATTTTGCTTCTGACCACCTCTTTCATGGCATCCATGCCGACGCGCATGTAGAAGCGCGGATCGTTGCCCTGTGGGTTCTCGGCAAACCAGGCTTTGACTGCGTCAGAGAAGGCGATTTTCAGCTCTGTTGCGACGTTAACTTTGCAGACGCCCAGCTCAATGGTGCGGCGCACATCCTCATCCGGCACATCGCTTGCACCATGCAGCACCAGCGGCACTGTCACTACCTCGCGGATCTCGGCCAGCCGCTGGAAGTCGATTTTTGGGCGTTTGGTATAGAGACCGTGCGCGGTACCGATGGCAACGGCGAGGCTGTCCACGCCTGTCAGTTCGACAAAGCGTTTTGCTTCCTGCGGGTCGGTCAGGAACGCGCTTTCGGCGTCGACGCTCATGTCATCTTCCACCCCACCCAGTCGGCCCAGTTCGGCCTCGACGCTACAGTCGTTGAGGTGGCAGAAATCGACGACCGATTTCACCAGCTTGACGTTTTGTTCGAAGGGGTAATGGCTACCGTCGATCATTGCGCTACGTACGCCGGCATGGACTTTGCGGCGAATGTCGTCCAGCGATTCGTGGTGATCGAGGTGTAGCGCCAGCGGCATGTCATAAGTAAGGGAATACGCGCTGCACAAGGCGTAAATCTCTTCCAGCGCAATATGTTTAAACGTCCCCGGCGTACCCGCGAGGATCACCGGCGATCGCATTTCGCTACAGACTTCGAGGATCGCCTGGATCGTCTCGGCGTTATGGATGTTAAAGGCCGGAACGGCATAGCCCTTCGCCTGTGCGTCCTGCAAAAGATATTTGGTAGAAATAATACTCATGAGCCTGTCCTCTTAAGCCTGCCACGGATGAATAACGACGCCCTGGACCACACGGTTAACCGTACCGCTGGCGGATGGCGTATCCGGCGTATTGCCAACGTGCAGAGACTGGGTCAGTGCGAAGACCTGGGCGTACATCAGGAAGCAGAACGCCTGCTCCATATCGTTAAATGAACGGGAAGGCGGCAGCAGGATATGCGGGCCAGCTTCAATGACCGGATCCGTTTCGGCTGCAATGGCTACCACGCGCATAGCCTGACGATCGCGTCGCAGCTCGGCGAGCAGATCCAGATCGTACTGACGCGTGTACGGATGGCTGGAGACAAACACGACGACCAGCGTTTCGTTGTCCACCAGCGACTTAGGCCCGTGACGGAAACCCGTTGGCGAATCGTAGAATGCCGCCAGCTTGCCGGCGGTCAGCTCCAGCACCTTCAACGCTGACTCCCGTGCGGCGCCCTGTAATCCACCGCTGCCCAGATAAACAATGCGTTTCCACGGTTCGTTACCAAAGACGCCGGGGCTGAAATCGCCAAGCGACGTGAGGATCGCCTGACAGCGATCGGACACGTCGCGGAACGTTTTGCTGTTGATCGTTTCCGGTGCGAATACCGCCAGGCAGCTCGCCATCATGGTGGTGATGCTGCTTGTCATCGCGAACCCGCGATCGTGCGTTTCGGCTGGCATGAGCAGAGCGCAGGCGTTATCGCTGTCGACGGCATTCTGATACAGGCTGCCCGCTTCATTACAGGTGATCGACAGGTGGTAGCACTCCGGAACAAACTGATTCGCCAGCTCAACGGCAGCGACGCTCTCCGGGCTATTGCCAGAACGGGCGAAAGAGACCAGCAGCAGCGGGTGCGCAGGGCTGAAGTAATCCATCGGGTTGGTGACCAGATCGGTCGTAGGTATCGCGGTGATATTTTTTCTCGTGTGGCTGGCAAGCCATGGCGCAATGATGTCGCCGATAAAAGCAGACGTACCCGCGCCGGTCAGAACGATCCGCAGATCGGGCTTGCGCAACAGTGGCGTCAGAAAACTGTCGATCGACGCGCGCAGATTATCAATATTGTTGAGCGAGCGAAGCCAGCTGGCTGGCTGCTGGCGGATCTCTTTTTCGGTCCAGGTGCCGGTGGTGGTAGTGGTTTGTGGCATAACTCAGTCCTTAGTCGTGTGAATTCCACATCAGACGCTGGCAAATGTGTCGCTATCTTTCGTTTCGTTTCACTTGTTCACTTTAGCAGTTAAAGAAAATCTATAGAAAAGAAATCGAAAGTTCAATGGCGAAAAAGAAATAAAACGAAAAGTGTGATCGCGAAAGGAAAGGCGAAGATCAAGGAAAGGAAAAGAAAGGCCTTACGATCGTCTTCCGTAAGGCCAACAGAGCACACTGTAAAGGGGCTACAGGGAAAGAGCCTGACCCTGGATCCAGATCTGCCGGAGGTGTAAACCCGCATCGAGCGCAATAATATTGGCGCGTTTGCCTGGTGCTAACGATCCCAGCAGGTGATCCATACCGAGCAGACGGGCGGGATGCAGCGAGGCCATATGGATAGCGTTTTCTGGGGCGACCCCCGTATGCTCCACCATATTTCGCACGGCGGCATCCAGCGCGAGCGTGCTGCCCGCCAGCCCGCCCGAGGCCGTGCGGACAACGCCGCCCTGCATCTCGACATTTTCACCACACAACGTATAGCGCCCATCAGGCATACCCGCCGCCTGCATGGCATCGGTAATCAGCACCGTACGATCCTTCGCGCAGCAACAACATAGCCGCATGGCTCCAGGATGAACGTGATGCCCGTCGGCAATAAGCTCCAGCCACGCGCGTGGGTCCGTAAGCCCGGCGCCAACCATGCCCGGCTCCCGGTGGTGTAATCCCGTCATGCCGTTGTAGCAGTGCACCAGCCCGGCTGCGCCTGCATCAAATGCGGCCAGGGTTTGCGCGTATGTAGCGGCGCTGTGGCCCAGCATGACGCGTATCCCTTTTTGCTTGAGGTGATGGATCGCCTTCAGGGCATCCACTTTTTCCGGAGCAAGCGCCACCACCCGCAGCGTGTTCTGCGAAACCGCAATCAGCTCATCAAGTTCCGCGAGATCCAGCTCGCGAAACAGTTCTGGCGGGTGCGCCCCTTTGTTCTGCGGTGTAAAGTACGGGCCTTCCAGATAGCTGCCCAGGAGCTGCGCGCCGGGGCCACCGGCATGACAGCGCCGGGCAATGCGCCGTAACGCGCCATGGATCGCCTCCAGCGAAGCGGTGACGGTGGTAGGCAGAAACGCCCCTACGCCTTCACGCGCTTTATGTATGGCTAACCGGTCCAGCACGTCGGGGGCATCATCCATCACATCCACACCCGCGCCGCCGTGGACGTGGATATCAATTTATGCCGGGCAAAGCAGGTCTGCCTCGCGGGTGTTAACCCCTGCCGGAATCGGCTCGATGGCGGTGATGACGCCTCTATCCATACGCAGCTGATGGTCATCCAGCCAGCCTTGCCCGGTAAGCAGACGACGCGCGCGCAGCAGCTGGCTCATATCCCTTCCTCGGCGGGCGCTTCCTCGCGACAGCGTGCAAGTTCATCCACCAGGCTGGTCAGGCCGCGATGGCCGCACTCCAGCGCCTGCAAACGAAAGGCTTCACTGCTTAATCCGTCGCGCTCCAGAACCATCTCCAGCAAAAGCTGGAGATTGGTGCCGGTGATCACTTCGCTGCCGGGGCGCTGCATCGCGAGAGTAGAGGCCACACGAAACGGCGTACCGCCGAGAAGATCGGTGAGAAACACGATATCGTGCTCTGCATCCAGTTCATTCACTGCCTGCTCAAGCTGCGCGGTCAGCCGCGCAGTGGTGGAGCTTTCCGGAAAATCGATGGCGATAAACTGCGGCTGTTCGCCGAGGATTTGCTTCATTGCCTGTTGCAGCCCGCTGGCAAAACCGCCGTGACCCGTCAAAATAATGCCTAACATCGCAACCTCTTTGCTTTTTACAGGAAGTGACAGAATTTACCGACAACGCCCAGCACCACGGTGATACCAATCAGGCGCAGTGGGCTCCAGCCACGGCGTACCAGCCAGAACATGGTCAGGGTGTAGACCAGCGGCAGAAAGGCGGGCATCAGTTTGTCGATCACATCGGTTTGCAGTTTGACGACCGCATCCCCGGCTTTAATCTCGAGTGTGGTATTCAGGCGCACATAGGTTGCCACCAGCGCGCCAATCACTGTCATTCCGACAATGGACGCAGCATGACCAACCTTTTTGGTGTTGGCCTTGATCAGCGGGATCGCGGCGACACCCATTCGGTAGGCATAGTGCGCCAGACCAAAACGCAGGCCGAGATGCACCACGTTAAACAGAACGATAAAGACCACGGCGCCAAGAATGGATCCCTGTAGCGCCAGGCTGGCGCCAATCCCCCCGCAAATGGGCAGCAGGGTCAGCCAGAACATGGCGTCACCAATGCCACCGAGCGGTGCGCCAACGGCAATTTTAGTGCTCTGGATGCTGTTCACATCCTGCTTGGAACGCTCCATTGCCAGAATAATGCCGATGACGAAGGTCACCAGAAACGGGTGGGTGTTAAAGAAGCCCATATGGCCTTTCATGGCGCGCGCCAGGTCCCGCTTATTGGTGTGGATCTTTTTCAGCGCGGGCAGTAGCCCATACAGCCAGCCGGAGGCCTGCATACGCTCGTAGTTAAACGAGGCCTGTAGCAGCATGGAACGCCAGGCGACACGGTTAATATCCTTTTTCGTTAGCTCAGCGCCAATACTCTGATCTTCGTAGACGTTTTCATTCACGCCGGTCAGCAGTGCCTCTTCACTTTCAGACACGCCCGGCAGGGTGGTGTGATTAGATGCCATCTTCAAATTCCTCTTTCTGGGCCGCAGGCGCCGTGGGTTCAGGCGATTTGCGCAGCAGGTCGATCAGCGCCATCGCCAGTGCAGCCGCGGCAATCGCCAGCACCGGGAGTTTCAGCCAGGCCGCGGCGACAAAGCCGATAATGAAGTAAGGGATGTAAACGTTTTTCATCATGATCTTCAGTAGCACGGCGAAGCCGATCGCTGGCATGATGCCGCCCGCGACGCCGAGACCGTCGATCAGACGTTCCGGCAGCACGTCAATGGCGGTTTTCGCATGTTCAGCCCCGAAGTAGATGGGCAGAAATGCGCACAGGAAGTAGAAGACGCCGAGCGCCAGCAGTGCCAGATAGTTGACCCGTTCAATACCACGGGTGTCTGCGTTAGCCGCCATGCGATCGCAGCGGGACATCACGCCGGACATCACCGAGAAGAGGAAGGTGATCCCCATCTGAACCGCCACGGCAAACGGCACGGCGACCCCAACGGCGACATCCGGCTTCACGCCTGTAGTAATGGCAAATGTGGTGCCAACGATGGTGCCGATAATCACGTTTGGCGGCTGCGCGCCCGCCAGCGGTGCGAGTCCCATCCAGACCAGTTCTAACGTACCGCCGGTCAGAATTCCGGTGTGCAAATCGCCCAGAATCAGGCCAACCAGTGGCCCGAGCACCACTGGACGGTGCATGTGTGTTAAGCCATTAAACATATCCAGGCCCGCTATAAAGGCGAGAAGCCCCAGCGCGAAAGCCTGCAACAGACTGATTTCCATTGTGAATCCCTCAGAGCAGTTTAAAGAGATCCAAAGCAGTCTCTGTTGGAACGCCCTGAACGAAGCATTCCACTCCGGCCGCCTTCAGGCCGTTAAACGCGGCGATATCGTTCGCGTCTACAGATACCGTTTTGGCAATTTGCTGTTTGCCACTGGCGTAATGCATATTTCCGACGTTAATACGGGTGATGGGCACGCCGCCCTCGACCAGCGTTAAAAAATCAGCCGGTGTTTTACAGACCAGCAGAATTTTCTGCCGGTCGGCGGCGCGATGAATGTTGTCGATCACTTTTTGCAGAGACCAGAAACGCACGGCGATGCCTTCCGCAAGCACCATCTCCATTAGGTTTTGCTGAACCGGATCGTCTGCAACCTCGTCATTTGCCACCAGCACCAGGTTCGCCCCCGCAAACCCCACCCACTGTACGCCCACCTGACCGTGGATCAGGCGTTCATCAATGCGGCATAAGACAATGTTTGGCATAGCGTTTTCCTCTTTTTAATTATGCGTGTTGAGTCGTTACGCCTTCGCAGGCGGCATGGTACTGCTGGAGTATGTCCTGAATGTGGTCGAGGATGAGTTCCCGTGGTGTGGAGCTGAGAGCGCCATCGCGAACTTTGCTGTACTGCAACGGCAGATACTGGCTGATCAGCGGCAGCGGGATCGGTTCATCCGCCAGGTTGCGTACCAGCCGCTCAAAGGCGTCGTCAATCTGGCTGTCTGGCCAGTAATAGCGCACGCGGTCGGAATAGCTGTAACCGCGGGCCAGGCGACGGGCATTGCCGTCGCCGTGATAGTGGCTTTGCCAGTATTCCGGGCGATCGAGCATCACGTTTTCCAGGACGTGACGCAGCCCTGAGCAGGCTTTTGCCGGCAGCAGCTCTTCTTCAATTGCTGCCAGTGAGAACAGCGCTTCGCGCAGCGCGAAGGTTAGCGCAGGGCCGACTTTCAGAATGGCGAAGTGATCTTTCACCAACTGGCGCAGCGCCTGCGGCGTCTGGTAATCGGTAGAGTGTGCTTCAAATACCAGCGTGTCGTAGGCTTCAACCATCTTGCTCAGCGCGATGGCTTTATGCGGTTGATAGTCACAAACGTGCGCATGGTCGAACTCAACGCCAGGCTGAACGACCAGGCCAATAATGCGCGGCCAGATGTCGCTTAACCCTTCCTTCTCGAATGCGTGGCGGTGTGCCTCAAGCGTGGCGCGTGCCGCCTCTGGCGTGGTGACCTCAAGCTCGGTCAGCGTCTCGTGTGCCCCACCGGGAACCGGAACTTCCGTGCCGATAACGTAGACCAGATCGGCTACGCCAAATTGCTCGAGACAGGTGGTTTCGGCAATTTTAGCCAGCCGAGCGGCACGCCCGGCAACGATTGCATCGGTTAAAGGAACCGGGTCGTCTTCGCAGGACATGCTGCAATCGAGGTGAATTTTTTTAAATCCGGCCGCCACGTAGCTTCTGATCAGATCGTCGGCGTTCGCCATCGCCTGCAAAGCTGGCAGGTTTTGCCAGCGGTTTGGACCTAAATGATCGCCGCCAAGGATCAGCTGTGAGGTGGGGAAGCCGAGGGATCCCGCCAGCTTGCAGACAAACCCATAAAAATCGGCGGGCGTCATACCGGTATAGCCGCCAAACTGATCCACCTGGTTTGAGGTGGCTTCAATCAGCAGAGGCGTCTGTTGTGAATGGGCGTAACGTATTGCAGCTTCAAGTACCAGTGGATGTGCGGAACAGACGGCATAAATCCCGTTTGTATTCCCCCGTTTATGTTGTTCCACCATTTCTGTCAGATGTTTCACTTTCCTCTCCATTTCGGATGGTGTTGGCATTCATCTTTCGTTTTGTTTCATTTGATACTGCATTATGGTGATGTAAAAATAAAACGAAAGATAATAGTTTTCCGATCTGTTTCACAAAAGAAACATAATGAAAGGTTTCAGCGGCGATTAAGCTTGCGTCCACCTACCATACAGGGCTTGCATTCCCTCAAAAGAAAGGCGTTAATAAGAAAAACGAAATGAAACGAAAGTTTATTTACTAAGGAGCTCGTATGAGCAGCACCGATTCATCCGCAGAGAAGCGCATCACCGGCACCAGTGAAAGGCGAGAGCAGATCATTCAGCGGTTGCGGGCGCAGGGAAGCGTGCAGGTTAACGATCTTTCTCTTTTATTCGGCGTGTCGACGGTGACGATCCGTAACGATCTGGCCTTTCTGGAAAAGCAGGGGATTGCCGTTCGCGCTTACGGCGGCGCGCTGATTTGCGAAGGCAATGCCCCCGGCGTGGAGCCATCCGTTGAGGACAAAAGTTCCCTTAATACGGCAGTGAAGCGCAGCATCGCGCAGGCGGCGGTTGAACTGGTGAAGCCGGGTCACCGCATTATTCTGGACTCCGGCACCACGACCTTTGAAATTGCCCGCATGCTGCGCCAGCACACCGATGTCATTGCCATGACCAACGGGATGAACGTGGCAAACGCGCTGCTGGAAGCGGAAGGCGTAGAGCTGCTGATGACCGGCGGGCATTTGCGCCGTCAGTCACAGTCCTTCTACGGCGACCAGGCGGAGCAGTCCTTACAGAATTACCATTTTGACCTGCTGTTTCTGGGCGTCGATGCCATCGATCTCGACCGGGGGGTGAGTACGCATAACGAGGATGAAGCCCGTCTGAACCGCAAAATGTGCGAGGTGGCGGAGCGTATTATCGTTGTCACGGACTCCAGCAAGTTTAATCGTTCAAGCCTGCATAAAATTATTGATACCCATCGAATCGACATGATTATCGTTGATGAAGGCATTCCTGCGGAAAGCCTGGAAGGGTTACGCAAAAGCGGGATCGATGTGGTGCTGGTCTAAAGAGGCTTTTCCCCTCACCCTAACCCTCTCCCCATAGGGGAGAGGGTTCCCCAGTAATTTGAAAGCAAAAACTATAACGTTGCCTCAGAATAACTGAGGGCTTTCAGCGATGCCTCGGTCCGGCTGTAAATCGCTGAGGCGTTTCCTGTAGGCCGGGGCGAGGCGCAGGGATGCGCCGAGAGGGCGGGCTTTACAGGGATGTTACCTCCGCCCGTCCCCGATAAGCCGGAAGGAATAAGCCGAAGGCACCGCGAAGCGGCGATTTTCCGCCGGAAGCCCGGGTCGCCAGGGTGGTGGCGACTGAGCCACCCTGGCACGTTCACCGGTCATGTCGTGACAGAGTAGCAAGGAACATAAAGTGAACGGAATGACCACCAGAGCCGTATGTTTCCCCTCACCCCAGCCCTCTCCCTCAAGGGAGAGGGGGCCGTCTGTGCAGGCATTATTTTGTGGGGAACCCTCTCCCCATAGGGGAGAGGGGACTGCTCGGTGCGGTTTTTTACCCTCTCCCCGGTGGGGAGGGGGCAGGGTGAGGGACAATCACGTCACCGGCGCCGGGTTAAACACCGCCAGCGAGTTATGCAATCCCCATTGATCGGAGAAGGTTTTCTTCCGCCCGCTTGCCACATCCAGAATGAAGTGGAACAGCTTCCAGCCCACCTCTTCAATACTCTCTTCCCCGGTGGCGATGGTGCCCGCGTTGATATCCATTAAGTCATACCAGCGGTTTGCCAGCTCGGTGCGGGTCGCCATTTTGATCACCGGTACCGCCATCAGGCCGTACGGCGTGCCGCGCCCGGTGGTAAAGACCTGTACCGTAATGCCGGAAGCCACCTGCTGGGTGCCGCAAACGAAATCACTGGCAGGCGTTGCCGCGTAAATCAGGCCGCGTTTGGTTGGTCGCTGGCCAGGGGAGAGCACTTCCACAATCGCGCTCTGGCCGGATTTGGCAATCGACCCGAGGGCCTTTTCCACCACGTTCGCGAGGCCGCCTTTCTTGTTACCCGGAGACGGGTTGGCGCTGCGGTCAGTTTTGCCCATGTCGAGATAGTTATCGTACCAGGCCATTTCCTCCAGCAGGCGTTTGCCCACCTCTTCGTTGACGGCGCGCGGCGTGAGCAGGTGGATAGCATCACGTACTTCGGTGACTTCGGAGAACATCACCGTGGCGCCGCAGCGCACGAACAGATCGGAGGCATAACCTACCGCCGGGTTAGCGGTGACGCCGGAAAACGCATCGCTGCCGCCACACTGTGTCCCAACGACCAGTTCAGAGGCCGGGCAGGTTTCACGCTGGCGTTTGTTCAACTTCTCCAGATGGCGCTCTGCCACCTGTAAAATGTCGTCGACCATCGATCTGAAGCCGACATGGTGTTCATCCTGAAGACGCACAACACTGGCATCGTCAACCGGAATGGCTTTCACATCCTCAGTACCCTGCAACAGGCGTTCTGGCTGCAATTTTTCACAGCCGAGACCAATCACCATTACCTCACCGCCAAAGTTTGGGTTAAGGGCGATATTGTGAATCGTACGGATCGGCACGACCGCTGCCGGCGCGTTGATCGCCACGCCGCAGCCGTACAGGTGGTTAAGACCCACCACGCCGTCAACGTTGGGGTATTTCGGCAACAGATCGCGCTCAATAATTTTCACAACGTAATCCACTACGCCCGCCACGCAATGCACGCTGGTGGTGATGCCAAGCAGGTTTTTGGTTCCCACGCTGCCATCCGCATTGCGGTAACCTTCGAAGGTATAACCCTCCAGCGGAGGCAACGGCTCAGGGACGCGGGTAGCCAGCGGCAACGTCTCCAGCGGCGGGGCGGTGGGCAGCTCAACCAGCGACTCCTCAATCCAGCTACCCTGCGGGATAGCGCGCACCGCATAGCCGATGACTTCGCCGTAGCGCACGATTTCACCGTGAGCCGGGATATCGACCAGTGCGACTTTATGCCCCTGCGGAATGTGCTCAATCAGCTCCAGGCCATCCGGAAAGCGGGTGCCAGCTTTTAAGCCATTGTCGTTGACAATAATCGCCACGTTATCAGTATCGTGCACTTTTATATAGAACGCCGTCGGCGACGCCTGTCGAATTTCAATATCGGCCATTGTTCACTCTTCTCCAGCAAAATATCTGATACTAAATATAGCCAGATGGTTAATCGTTCCTTATTGAGGAAATAAAGAATGTCAGGAGAGGAAAAGTGAGAATGTGATCGCGATCGCTCCCGAAACACTAATCGTTGATTCTGTGCATCAGCGCCCACTGCATTGGGCAAATGCTCAAAATAGCGTGTTACTCCCGCTGGATAATTGAGCATTGAGACAATGTGCTGCCGGGTGGTGACGATTATACTGAATGACGATTTTATAACGCCAAAATTCAGTCAGGAAAATAAATATAACGCTGACGCTGAGTCGGAATAAATAAGAAAAGTTACTGGCTAAAACTGCGGAATTAAAAAAGGTATAAGTAATGAGTAACGACATCTTCCCGAATAAATTTAAAGCGGCCCTCGCGGCGCACCAGATTCAGATTGGCTGCTGGTCTGCGCTGGCCAACCCCATCAGCACCGAAGTGCTGGGCCTGGCCGGGTTCGACTGGCTGGTGCTGGACGGCGAACATGCGCCAAACGATATCAACACGTTTATTCCGCAGCTGATGGCGCTGAAAGGCAGCCACAGCGCGCCGGTGGTGCGTGTGCCCACCAACGAGCCGGTGATCATCAAGCGTCTGCTGGATATCGGCTTCTACAACTTCCTGATCCCGTTTGTTGAAACGGAAGAAGAAGCGGTGCTGGCCGTGGCGGCGACCCGCTATCCACCGGAAGGGATCCGCGGCGTGTCCGTCTCGCACCGCGCCAACATGTTTGGCACCGTGCCGGACTATTTCGCCCAGTCCAACAAGAACATCACCATTCTGGTTCAGATCGAGAGCCAGCAGGGGGTCGATAACGTCGACGCTATTGCCGCGACGGAGGGCGTCGACGGCATTTTCGTCGGCCCGAGCGATCTGGCGGCCGCCTTTGGTCATCTGGGTAACGCCAGCCATCCGGATGTGCAGCGCGCAATTCAGCACATTTTTGCCCGTGCCAAAGCGCACGGTAAACCGTGCGGCATTCTGGCGCCAGTGGAAGCCGATGCCCGCCGTTACCTGGAATGGGGCGCAACGTTTGTTGCCGTCGGCAGCGACCTCGGCGTATTCCGCGCCGCCACGCAGAAATTAGCGGACGCTTTTAAAAAATAACCATCATTGAGGAAACAGATTATGACGCTGAAAGTGGGTTTTATTGGCCTGGGTATCATGGGCAAACCAATGAGCAAAAACCTCATCAAAGCAGGTTACTCACTGGTGGTTTTAGATCGTAATTCAGACGCGGTGGCAGAGGTGATTGCGGCTGGCGCAGAAACGGCGACAACCGCAAAAGCAATTGCTGAGCAGTGCGACGTGATTATCACCATGCTGCCAAACTCACCGCACGTGAAAGAGGTGGCGCTGGGTGAGAACGGCATTATCGACGGCGCGAAGCCGGGTCTGGTGGTGATCGACATGAGTTCTATCGCACCGCTGGCAAGCCGCGAAATCAGCGAGGCGCTGAAAGCGAAGGGCGTGGAGATGCTGGATGCGCCGGTCAGCGGCGGCGAACCGAAAGCCATCGACGGCACCCTGTCGGTGATGGTGGGGGGCGATAAAGCCGTGTTTGACAAATACTACGACCTGATGAAAGCCATGGCCGGCTCCGTTGTGCACACCGGTGAAATTGGCGCAGGCAACGTCACCAAGCTGGCAAACCAGGTGATTGTGGCGTTGAACATCGCGGCTATGTCGGAGGCGCTAACGCTGGCCACCAAAGCGGGCGTTAATCCGGATCTGGTCTATCAGGCCATTCGCGGTGGTCTGGCGGGCAGTACCGTGCTGGATGCCAAGGCGCCGATGGTGATGGATCGTAACTTCAGGCCGGGCTTCCGCATCGATCTTCACATTAAGGATCTGGCGAATGCGCTGGATACCTCCCACGGCGTGGGGGCGCAGCTGCCGCTGACTGCCGCCGTCATGGAGATGATGCAGGCGCTGCGTGCGGATGGTCTGGGCACCGCCGATCACAGCGCGTTAGCGTGCTATTACGAAAAGCTGGCGAAGGTTGAAATTGCTCGCTAATGACGTCCTGCCCGGTGGCGTTACGCTTACCGGGCCTACGGCTCAGGCATACAACTATGAAAATCGTAATCGCGCCAGACTCTTATAAAGAAAGCCTGTCTGCCACTGAGGTGGCGCAGGCGATAGAAAAAGGATTTCGGGAAATTTTCCCCGACGCTCATTACGTGTCTGTTCCCGTTGCTGACGGCGGAGAAGGTACGGTTGAAGCGATGATCGCTGCGACGCATGGCACCTGGCAGCAGGCTGTCGTCACCGGCCCGTTAGGGGAAAAGGTGAAGGCCTGCTGGGGGATCTCGGGCGATGGTACCACCGCGTTTATCGAGATGGCCGCCGCCAGCGGCCTGGTGCTTGTTCCTCCCGCGCAGCGTAACCCGCTGGTCACGACGTCGCGCGGGACGGGGGAGCTGATCCTCCGCGCGCTGGATAAAGGCGCGCGCAACATCATTATCGGTATCGGCGGGAGCGCAACCAACGATGGGGGCGCAGGCATGATGCAGGCGCTGGGCGCGAAGTTTACGGATGCGAACGGGACGGAGATCGGCTACGGCGGCGGCAGCCTGATGGCGCTTAACCGGATTGATATTTCGGATCTCGATCCGCGTCTTCAGGGGTGCGCAATCCGTGTCGCCTGTGACGTGACGAATCCGCTGGTCGGTGAAAGCGGCGCGTCGCGTATCTTTGGACCGCAAAAAGGCGCCACGGAGGAGATGATCCTCGAACTCGACGCCAGTCTTAGCCACTATGCCGAAGTGATCAAAAAAACGCTGCGCATTGACGTCAACCGGGTTCCAGGGGCTGGCGCCGCGGGCGGCATGGGCGCGGCGCTGATGGCCTTCCTGGGCGCTGAGCTGAAAAGCGGCATTGAGATTGTCACTCAGGCGCTCAATCTTGAAGAACATATTCACGACTGCACGTGGGTGCTGACGGGGGAAGGGCGCATCGACAGCCAGAGCATAAATGGCAAAGTGCCCGTCGGCGTGGCGAGCGTCGCCAAAAAATACCATAAGCCGGTGATCGGGATTGCCGGAAGTCTGACGCAGGATGTGGGTGTGGTGCATCAGTACGGCATCGATGCGGTGTTCAGCGTACTGACCCGCATCGGCTCACTGGAAGAGGCGTTCCAGGGCGCGTATGACAACATTTACCGCGCCTCGCGGAATATCGCGGCCACATTGCAGGTAGGCATGCGTAGCCAGGGGTGACAGCGACGCGCAAACCCTCTATACTGCGCGCCGAAGCTGACCAGACAGTCGCCGCTTCGTCGTCGTCCCTTTCGGGGGAGACGGGCGGAGGGGAGGAAAGTCCGGGCTCCACAGGGCAGGGTGCCAGGTAACGCCTGGGGGGGAAACCCACGACCAGTGCAACAGAGAGCAAACCGCCGATGGCCCGCGCAAGCGGGATCAGGTAAGGGTGAAAGGGTGCGGTAAGAGCGCACCGCGCGGCTGGTAACAGTCCGTGGCACGGTAAACTCCACCCGGAGCAAGGCCAAATAGGGGTTCACATGGTACGGCCCGTACTGAACCCGGGTAGGCTGCTTGAGCCAGTGAGCGATTGCTGGCCTAGATGAATGACTGTCCACGACAGAACCCGGCTTATCGGTCAGCTTCAACTTCTTACGAAACCCCGCTTCGGCGGGGTTTTTGCTTTCTGAAGGTTGCAGGTCGGGTAAGCGAAGCGCCAAACGACATCAATTCTCAATTTTGCGACGCTAAGCACGTTTCACTATTTGTTCGGCTGCGTGTTCCTCTCATCTGCTGCGCATGATCGTAATCACAAAATTTAACGCTATAAAATTAGAAAAATTTAGTGTTGAGCAGATGTTGTAAATGTTTAGTCAGTGATGCCGAATGTTATTCATTTGATAATTTAATATTGAATCTAAAAACATTCTTCAGTTGAATGTGTGATATATCCCACTCTTTAACCGGAAAGTGAATAAATACTCCTGGTAAAGTTGATAAACCACAAAAATGTTTTAAAGGAATAATGGTGTTTTATTAATCTTTAATTGCCTGAAAGATAGCCTTTATTAATATTTTTAAGGCAAAAAAATTCACGCTGGTTATTGCCATAAAATAAATTTATTACCGCGTTTTTTATTGATCAATGTCAGCGTAAATGCGTATTTTTATTGTGATAAATCTTTGATTTATAAAGATATAAATAGTTTTCTGGTGCGACTGAAAACAGAGCGTCCTGGCAAATTGTGAGTAACAGCACATACCCCCTGAAACAATATTGGGTAGAATCCGCTGCGTCATAGGGAAATAAGCGCAGAATATTATGAATACTATTATTCTACCGAAAACTCAGCACCTCGTGGTATTTCAGGAAGTCATCAAAAGTGGCTCCATAGGTTCTGCTGCAAGACAACTGGGGCTGACGCAACCTGCCGTCAGCAAAATCATCAGCGACATCGAATCCTACTTTGGGGTGGAAGTGATGGTGCGTAAGAACACCGGCGTAAAACTCACTGCCGCCGGTCAGGTGCTGCTGTCCTACGCTGAGTCGATCACCCGCGAAATGAAAAACATGGTGAGCGAGATCAACAGCCTCAGTTTCAGTACCGTCATGGACGTCTCCTTCGGCTATCCGTCGCTAATTGGCTTCACCTTCCTGTCCGGGATGATCAAAAAATTCAAGGAAGTGTTCCCGAAAGCGCGTGTCTCAATGTATGAAGCGCAGCTCTCTTCATTCCTGCCCGCCATTCGCGATGGCCGGCTGGATTTCGCCATCGGCACGCTGAGCGACGGGATGCAGCTTCAGGATCTTCACGTTGAGCCACTGTTTGAATCCGAGTTTGTGCTGGTGGCGAGTAAATCACGAACGTGCACCGGCCCGACCAGACTGGCATCGCTCACGCACGAGCAGTGGGTGATGCCGCAAACCGATATGGGCTACTACAACGAACTTCTGACCACCCTGCAAGACAACCACATCAGCATTGAAAACATCGTCCAGACCGATTCCGTCGTCACCATCTATAACCTTGTCCTCAATGCCGATTACCTGACGGTGATCCCCCGTGACATGATTGCGCCATTCGGCTCGGACCAGTTCATTGTCCTGCCGGTGGAAGATGAATTACCCGTGGCGCGTTATGCCGCCGTGTGGTCAAAAAATTACAGTATTAAAAAATCGGCGTCAGTATTAGTTGAACTGGCAAAACAATATTCGTCGATGAATACCGAAAAACGACGATAGAAATAATGATGATTTAAAACACCCGGAGCGACGCTTTTTAACGCTCTGTTACCCTGACTTTGCCTGAAAACAATGAATTATTATAACGAGGATATTATGCACATTACTTACGATCTCCCGGTGACCATTGAAGATATTCAGGACGCCAGAAAAAGACTGGCGGGAAAGATCTATAAAACCGGTATGCCGCGCTCAAATTATCTGAGCGAACGGTGTAAGGGTGAGATATTCCTGAAATTTGAAAATATGCAGCGTACCGGTTCGTTTAAAATACGTGGGGCGTTTAATAAATTAAGCTCGCTGACCGATGCGGAAAAACGCAAGGGCGTGGTGGCCTGTTCCGCAGGGAACCACGCGCAGGGGGTCTCTCTCTCCTGCGCCATGCTCGGCATCGACGGCAAAGTAGTGATGCCGATGGGCGCGCCGAAATCCAAGGTTGCCGCCACGCGCGACTACTCTGCCGAAGTGGTGCTACACGGCGAGAACTTTAACGACACCATCGCCAAAGTGAGCGAAATCGTCGAGATGGAAGGGCGCATTTTTATCCCGCCTTACGACGATCCGAAAGTGATCGCCGGTCAGGGCACCATCGGCCTGGAAATCCTCGAAGATTTATATGACGTGGATAACGTGATTGTCCCCATCGGCGGCGGCGGTTTAATTGCCGGTATTGCGACAGCAATTAAATCCATCAACCCAACTATCAATATTATCGGCGTGCAGTCTGAAAACGTGCACGGAATGGCGGCATCGTATCAGGCCGGTGAAATAACGAACCACCGCATTACCGGCACATTAGCAGACGGTTGCGATGTGTCTCGCCCGGGTAATTTAACCTTCGAAATTGTTCGTGAATTAGTCGATGACATTGTGCTGGTCAGCGAAGACGAGATTCGCAACAGCATGATCGCGCTTATTCAGCGAAATAAAGTGGTCACGGAAGGTGCTGGCGCACTGGCGTGCGCGGCGTTATTAAGCGGCAAGCTGGACCACTATATCCAGGGCCGTAAAACCGTCTGCATTATTTCCGGCGGCAATATCGATCTCTCCCGTGTTTCCCAAATTACCGGCTTCGTTGACGCATAAAGGATGATTTATGAGCAACACAGAAAGCATTATCGTTGGCCAGACAAAAACGTCCTCCTGGCGTAAATCTGATACCACCTGGACGCTCGGCCTGTTTGGTACCGCCATTGGCGCAGGCGTGCTGTTCTTCCCTATCCGTGCAGGCTTTGGCGGCTTGATCCCCATCCTGCTGATGCTGGTACTCGCGTTCCCGATTGCCTTTTACTGCCACCGCGCGCTGGCGCGTCTGTGTTTGTCCGGCAGTAACGTCTCCGGCAACATCACCGAAACGGTGGAGGAGCATTTTGGTAAGACCGGCGGGGTGGTAATCACCTTCCTCTACTTCTTTGCCATTTGCCCGCTGCTGTGGATTTACGGCGTCACCATTACCAACACCTTTATGACCTTCTGGGAAAACCAGCTCCAGATGCCCGCCCTGAACCGCGGCGTGGTGGCGCTGTTCCTGCTGCTGCTGATGGCCTTTGTTATCTGGTTCGGTAAAGACCTGATGGTGAAAGTGATGAGCTACCTGGTGTTCCCGTTCATCGCCAGCCTGGTGTTGATTTCTCTCTCGCTGATCCCGTACTGGAACTCGGCGGTGATCGACCAGGTTAACCTGAGCGATATCGCCTTCACCGGTCATGACGGCATTCTGGTCACGGTGTGGCTGGGGATCTCCATCATGGTCTTCTCCTTCAACTTCTCGCCTATCGTCTCCTCGTTTGTGGTCTCCAAGCGCGAAGAGTACGAACCGGAGTTCGGGAAAGAGTTTACCGAGCAGAAATGTTCCAAAATCATCGGTCGCGCCAGCCTGCTGATGGTGGCGGTGGTGATGTTCTTCGCCTTTAGCTGCTTGTTTACACTCTCTCCGCAGAACATGGCGGACGCCAAAGCGCAGAACATTCCGGTGCTCTCTTACCTGGCGAACCACTTTGCGTCGATGTCAGGCAGTAAATCCACGTTCGCCACCGTGCTGGAGTACGGCGCGTCCATCATCGCGCTGGTCGCTATCTTTAAATCCTTCTTCGGCCACTATCTGGGCACGCTGGAGGGGCTGAACGGCCTGATCATCAAGTTCGGCTACAAGGGCGACAAGAAGAACGTCTCCGTCGGCAAGCTGAACACCATCAGCATGGTCTTCATCATGGGCTCCACCTGGATTGTGGCCTACGCCAACCCGAACATTCTGGACCTCATTGAAGCCATGGGCGCGCCAATTATCGCCTCTCTGCTGTGCCTGCTGCCGATGTACGCCATCCGCAAGGCACCGGCGCTGGCGAAATACAAAGGCCGGACCGAGAACATCTTCGTAACCGTGGTCGGCCTGCTGACCATTCTGAACATCGTGTACAAACTGTTTTAAACCAAAGCTCAGGAAGAGCGGAGCCATACCATGATTGAGTTTCCGGTAGTACTGGTCATTAACTGCGGATCGTCCTCTGTTAAGTTCTCGGTGCTGGACGCCGCAAGCTGCGATGCCCTGATGACGGGCATTGCGGACGGCATCAACACAGAAAAAGCCTTTATTTCCGTGAATGGGGGTGAGCCGGTCAGACTGGCTCACCAGAACTACGAAGGGGCGCTGGCTGCCATCGCCCTGGAGCTGGAGAAACGCAACCTGATGGGCAGCGTGGCTTTGATTGGCCATCGCATTGCCCACGGCGGTGACCTCTTCAGCGAGTCGACCCTGATCACGGAAGAGGTGATGGCGCAGATCCGCCAGGTCTCCCCGCTGGCGCCGCTGCATAACTACGCCAACCTGAGCGGCGTGGAAGCCGCCGAGCGCCTGTTCCCCGGCGTGCAGCAGGTGGCGGTATTTGATACCAGCTTCCACCAGACCATGCCGCCGCAGGCGTATCTGTACGGCTTGCCGTACCGCTATTTTGAAGAGCTGGGCGTGCGCCGCTACGGTTTCCATGGCACCTCTCACCGCTATGTGTCGGCGCAGGCGCACGCGCTTTTCGGGCTCTCTCCCGATGACAGCGGCCTGGTGATTGCCCATCTCGGCAACGGGGCGTCCATCTGCGCGGTGCGTAACGGCGTAAGCGTGGACACGTCCATGGGGATGACGCCGCTTGAAGGACTGGTGATGGGCACGCGCTGCGGAGACGTGGATTTTGGCGCGATGGCGTGGATTGCCCGGCAGACCGGCCAGTCGTTCGAGGATCTGGAGCGCGTGGTCAACAAAGAGTCCGGGCTGCTGGGGATCTCCGGTATCTCCTCCGATTTGCGCGCGCTGGAGAAAGCCTGGCATGACGGCAACGAGCGGGCGCGGCTGGCAATAAAGACCTTTGTCCACCGGATTGCGCGGCATATCGCCGGTCATGCCGCGTCCCTGCACCGTCTGGATGGCGTGGTGTTTACCGGCGGGATCGGTGAGAACTCCGTGCTTATCCGCGCGCTGGTGGCGGAGCATCTGAAGGTGTTTGGCATCATCCTCGACGAGTCCAAAAATGCCCTGCCGGGCAGCGCGGGCGAGCGCGTGATCTCCACCGAGTCGTCCCGCGCGGCCTGCGCGGTGATCCCTACCAATGAAGAAAAAATGGTCGCGCTGGACGCCCTCCGTCTTGGGAAGGTTACTCCGGCTGCGGCTTACGCCTGATAAAGCGAGAATCTGATGAAAGTAACAATCGATACGGGCGTCGCGCCTTACAGCGACGCATGGGCCGGGTTTCGTGGTGAAGAATGGAAAAACGCCATCAACGTGCGCGATTTTATTCAGCATAACTACACCCCTTATGAAGGCGATGAAGCTTTCCTCGCGCAGGCGACGCCAGCAACGACGGCGCTGTGGCAGAAGGTGATGGTCGGCATTCGTCAGGAGAATGCCACCCACGCTCCGGTGGATTTCGACACCAACATCGCCACTACCATTACCGCGCACGGGCCGGGCTATATTGATCAGGAGCTGGAGACGATCGTCGGCCTGCAAACCGACAAGCCGCTCAAGCGCGCCCTGCATCCGTACGGCGGGATCAACATGATCCGCAGCTCGTTCGAAGCCTACGGTCGCGAGATGGATCCGCAGTTTGAATATCTCTTCACAGACCTGCGCAAAACCCACAACCAGGGCGTGTTTGACGTTTACTCCCCGGAGATGATGCGCTGCCGCAAATCGGGGGTACTGACCGGTCTGCCGGACGGCTACGGGCGCGGACGCATCATCGGCGACTACCGCCGCGTGGCGCTGTACGGCATCAGCTATCTGGTGCGCGAGCGTGAACTTCAGTTCGCCGATCTCCAGGGGAAACTGGAGCGCGGAGAAGAACTGGAGGCCACGATCCGCCTGCGCGAGGAGCTGGCGGAGCATAAACGTGCGTTGCTCCAGATCCAGCAGATGGCGGCGAACTATGGCTTTGACATTTCACGTCCGGCGATGAATGCGCAGGAAGCGGTGCAGTGGGTCTACTTTGCCTACCTTGCCGCAGTGAAATCCCAGAACGGCGGGGCGATGTCGCTGGGGCGCACGGCCTCGTTCCTCGATATCTACATTGAACGCGACATGCAGGCAGGAAGGCTGAATGAGGTGCAGGCCCAGGAGCTGATCGACCACTTCATCATGAAGATCCGCATGGTGCGCTTCCTGCGCACGCCGGAGTTCGACACGCTCTTCTCCGGCGATCCGATCTGGGCCACGGAAGTGATTGGCGGCATGGGGCTGGACGGGCGCACGCTGGTGACTAAAAACAGCTTCCGCTACCTGCATACCCTGCACACCATGGGGCCTGCGCCGGAGCCAAACCTGACGATCCTCTGGTCCGAAAAACTGCCGATCGCGTTCAAGAAATACGCCGCACAGGTGTCGATCGTCACCTCCTCGCTGCAATACGAGAACGACGATCTGATGCGCACCGACTTCAACAGCGACGACTACGCCATTGCCTGCTGCGTCAGCCCGATGGTGATCGGCAAGCAGATGCAGTTCTTCGGCGCACGCGCCAACCTTGCGAAAACGCTGCTGTACGCAATCAACGGCGGGGTGGATGAGAAGCTGAAGATCCAGGTCGGTCCGAAAACCGAGCCGCTGCTGGATGAGGTACTGGATTACGACACCGTAATGGCGAGCCTCGATCACTTCATGGACTGGCTGGCGGTACAGTACATCAGCGCGCTGAATCTCATTCACTATATGCATGATAAATACAGCTACGAAGCCTCGCTGATGGCGCTGCACGACCGGGACGTCTACCGCACCATGGCCTGCGGCATTGCCGGGCTGTCGGTGGCGGCGGATTCCCTGTCGGCCATCAAATACGCCACGGTAAAACCGGTACGCGACCACACTGGTCTGGCGGTCGATTTCATCATCGAAGGCGACTATCCGCAGTACGGCAACAACGACGATCGCGTGGACAGTATCGCCTGCGATCTGGTTGAGCGCTTTATGAAGAAAATCCAGGCGCTGCCGACGTACCGCAACGCGGTACCGACGCAGTCGATCCTGACCATCACCTCCAATGTGGTTTACGGCCAGAAGACCGGCAACACGCCGGACGGACGTCGCGGCGGCACGCCGTTTGCGCCTGGCGCCAACCCGATGCACGGGCGCGACAGAAAAGGGGCGGTGGCGTCGTTAACCTCGGTCGCCAAGCTGCCGTTCACCTATGCCAAAGACGGGATTTCCTACACCTTCTCCATCGTGCCGCAGGCACTGGGCAAGGACGAGCCGGTGCGCAAAACCAACCTTGTCGGGCTGCTGGACGGATACTTCCACCACGAAGCGACCATTGAGGGCGGTCAGCACCTGAACGTCAACGTGATGAACAGGGAGATGCTGCTGGATGCCATCGCCCATCCGCAGAACTATCCGAACCTGACGATCCGCGTTTCAGGCTATGCGGTGCGGTTTAATGCTCTGACGCGCGAGCAGCAGCAGGATGTGATTTCGAGGACGTTTACGCAGGCGATGTAATGCAGGCTCCATCTTAAGCCTCCTCTAATGAGGAGGCTTTTAATTTTGTGAACTCGGTCGATTTTAGAAAACTCACTCTCTTTTCTGCTGTTCAGAAGTAATATTTTCCTCGCGCCTTATGAAATCCCTATAAAACTTGTGACTTTTTTCTCCCGCTCTCCGGATATGATCTCCCCATATCAATAACTCACACCTGCACCCTCTGACTCGCAATCGCTGGCGGTCGGAACCTTATAAAAACAACCAGTTACCCTACAAAATAAGCGAGTGCCCAATGAATATGGCAACAAACAGCAGTGTGATTGTGAGTGATTCCCCTGCGGCAAGGCGGGCGGGAATGAGCGAAAGCGAATGGCGAGAGGCGATCAAATTTGACAGCACCGATACGGGCTGGGTCATCATGAGTATCGGGATGGCTATCGGCGCGGGCATCGTTTTTCTTCCGGTGCAGGTCGGGTTAATGGGGCTGTGGGTGTTTTTACTCTCGTCGATAATTGGTTATCCGGCTATGTACCTGTTCCAGCGCCTGTTTATTAATACGCTGGCGGAATCACCGGAATGCAAAGATTACCCGAGCGTCATTAGCGGTTATTTAGGTAAAAACTGGGGCATCTTATTGGGTGCGCTTTATTTCGTGATGCTGGTGATCTGGATGTTTGTCTATTCCACGGCTATCACCAACGACAGCGCCTCCTATTTGCACACCTTCGGCGTAACCGACGGTTTGCTGTCGGAAAATCCGTTCTACGGCTTATTCCTGATCTGCATTCTGGTCGCCATCTCGTCGCGCGGAGAAAAACTGCTGTTTAAAGTCTCCAGCCTGATGGTGCTGACCAAATTATTTGTAGTGGCGGCGCTGGGTCTTTCGATGATTGGCCTCTGGCATTTAGCCAACGTCGGTATGCTGCCGCCGATGGGGCTGCTGATTAAAAACGCCATTATTACGCTGCCTTTCACCTTAACCTCCATTCTGTTTATTCAGACTTTAAGCCCGATGGTGATTTCCTATCGTTCACGGGAAAAATCCGTAGAGGTGGCGCGTCATAAAGCGCTGCGGGCAATGAATATCGCCTTTGGCGTGCTGTTTGTGACGGTCTTTTTCTACGCGGTCTCCTTCACGCTGGCGATGGGGCACGACGAGGCGGTAAAAGCCTACGAGCAGAATATTTCCGCCCTGGCAATCGCAGCACAGTTCATCAGCGGTGACGGTGCGGGCTGGGTCAAAATCGTCAGCGTGATCCTCAACATTTTCGCCGTGATGACCGCGTTCTTTGGCGTCTATCTCGGCTTTCGTGAGGCGACGCAGGGCATCGTGATGAACATCCTGCGCCGCAAAATGCCGGCGGAAAAAATCAATGAAAATGCCGTCCAGCGCGGAATTATGCTGTTCGCCATCCTGCTGGCCTGGAGCGCGATTGTATTAAACGCGCCGGTGCTGAGCTTCACCTCCATCTGTAGCCCTATTTTCGGGATGGTGGGCTGCTTAATTCCGGCGTGGCTGGTCTACAAAGTGCCCGCACTTCATAAATATAAAGGCGTATCGCTGGTAATTATCGTAATTACCGGGCTGCTGCTTTGTGTTTCTCCTTTCCTCGCCTTCTCATGAGGTTAAATAAGGTCGTAACGATGTCTGAGCAAATTAATCCTTTATGGAACCATTTTATTCGCGCCGTGCAGGAAGAGGTAAAGCCTGCGCTGGGCTGTACCGAACCCGTCTCGCTGGCGCTGGCGTGTGCGATGGCTGCCGGACAGCTTTCCGGTGAGGTAACGCGTATCGAGGCGTGGGTATCGCCGAACCTGATGAAAAACGGGCTTGGCGTAACGGTGCCCGGCACCGGTATGGTCGGTTTACCCATCGCGGCCGCGCTGGGGGCGACAGGCGGTAATGCACACGCCGGGCTGGAGGTGTTGAAAGACGCGTCGGCCGAGGCGCTAACGCGCGCCAAAGCATTGCTGAACGCGGGTCTGGTGCAGGTAAAATTGCAGGAGCCGTGCGATGAGATCCTTTATTCACGCGCCTGCGTTTACGCCGGTGAATCCTCGGCGATGGTGACCATCGCTGGCGGGCACACTCGCGTGGTGGAGGTAGTTTGTCAGGGCGAAACGTGCTTCAGGCTTGACGATCGTCAGAGCCAGAACAACGACGATCCGCTGGCGGTACTCTCGACCACCACGCTGTCACAGATCCTTGAGTTTGTGGAGCAGGTGCCGTTCGACGCGATCCGCTTTATCCTCGATGCGGGGCGGCTGAACGATGCGCTCTCCCGCGAAGGTTTGCGTGGCAACTGGGGGCTGCATATTGGCGCGACGCTCAATAAACAGCGCGCACGCGGCTGGATGGCGCAGGATCTGGGTTCAGACATTATTATCCGCACCAGCGCAGCCTCGGATGCCCGCATGGGAGGCGCGACGCTGCCAGCGATGAGCAACTCGGGTTCCGGGAATCAGGGCATCACCGCCACCATGCCGGTAGTGGTGGTGGCTGAGCACGTTCAGGCTGATGACGAACGGCTGGCGCGGGCGCTGATGCTCTCGCATCTGTCGGCTATCTATATCCATTACCAGCTTCCGCGCTTGTCCGCGTTGTGCGCGGCGACAACCGCCGGAATGGGGGCAGCGGCGGGGATGGCGTGGCTGATGGGCGGATCTTACCAGACCATTGCCATGGCGATCGGCAGTATGATCGGCGACGTGAGCGGGATGATCTGCGATGGGGCTTCTAACAGCTGTGCAATGAAGGTCTCGACCAGCGTCACCAGCGCCTGGAAAGCCGTGATGATGGCGCTGGATGATACTGCGGTGACGGGTAACGAGGGGATTGTGGCGCACGACGTGGAACAGTCGATCTCTAACCTGTGCGCCCTGGCGTGCCGCTCAATGCAGGCGACGGACCGGCAGATCATTGAGATTATGGCGAGTAAGGTGTTGTGATTTAATCCAACCCGTTACCCCTCACCCTAACCCTCTCCCATAGGGAGAGGGAACCGATCGAGCGAGGGGCGTGTTGATCTTAAACCGGCAAATCAATCAACAGCGCGCGCAGCGGCGTATCGGCAACCAGAGTGATATTCGCTTCGTCACGAATAAACGCCCCGTCACCGCAGGTGAGCGCTTCTTTCTCTTCCGTATGCGTGACCGCATGCACCGTTCCGTGAATGGACTGCAAATAGGCACGCGGGCCATGAAGCTGGAAGCTCGCCTGTTCACCTTTTTTCAGTTCGATATGATGCAGCCACACCTGCTGGCGCAACTGCAAGCTGCCTTTGCTGCCGTCTGGCGAGGCAATCAGCTGCTGTTGATCGCCCTTCAGATCGATCTTTTGCACCAGCGGATTTTCCCGCTCCGGACAGGCATCCAGCCACAGCTGCATGCGGGTCAGCGTTTTGTCTTTGCTGAGGTTATGCTCACTGTAGCTAATACCTGGCTGAGTAGAAATTAACAGCGCCTCGCCAGCCTTCGCCTGGACATGATTGCCCTCGCTATCGCGGTATTCTGCCTCGCCTTCCAGGATCAGGTTCAGGATATCGACTTTCGGGTACGTGCGCGGCTGGAAGGACGCGCCCGGGGCGAGCACTTCCTGATTCAATACACGCAGTGAAGCGTAACCGAGGAGTTTAGGGTCAAAGTAGTGTCCAAAGGAAAAGGTGTAGCGGGCCTGCAACCAACCGAAATCGGCTTGTCCGCACTGTTTCGCTGTTCTTGTCGTAATCATAAACTTGACCTCTCTTTACACTAAATCAATGGTAAAGGTATGGACGCTGCATTGTTAGCCAGATATTCTGCCTGGTATGTTCAAATTTCCTGAATGAGAACGAGATGGCTAAAGAGAGAGCATTGACGCTTGAGGCGCTTCGCGTCATGGACGCGATTGACAGGCGCGGCAGTTTTGCCGCGGCGGCAGATGAACTGGGGCGCGTTCCGTCTGCGCTGAGCTACACCATGCAAAAGCTGGAAGAGGAGCTGGATGTTGTGCTCTTCGATCGCTCCGGTCATCGAACAAAATTCACCAACGTTGGGCGGATGCTGCTGGAGCGCGGCCGCGTATTGCTGGAAGCGGCGGATAAGCTGACGACCGATGCCGAAGCGCTGGCCCGCGGCTGGGAAACCCATCTGACGTTAGTGACCGAAGCGCTGGTGCCCACCGAAGCGCTGTTTCCGCTGGTGGACAGACTGGCCGCGAAAGCCAATACCCAGCTGTCGATCATCACCGAGGTGCTGGCCGGGGCATGGGAGCGTCTTGAGACGGGCAGGGCGGATATCGTGATTGCGCCAGACATGCATTTCCGCTCATCGTCAGAAATCAATTCGCGCAAGCTCTACAGCGTGATGAACGTCTACGTCGCCGCGCCGGATCACCCTATCCATCAGGAGCCGGAGCCGCTCTCTGAGGTCACGCGCGTGAAATACCGCGGCGTGGCGGTCGCGGATACCGCCCGAGAGCGCCCGGTGTTAACGGTACAGTTGCTGGATAAACAGCCGCGACTGACGGTAACGTCGCTGGAAGATAAGCGACAGGCGCTCCTGGCGGGGCTGGGCGTGGCGACTATGCCGTACCCGTTTGTCGAAAAGGACATTGCAGAAGGGCGGTTGCGCGTCGTCAGCCCGGAATACACCAGCGAAGTGGATATTATTATGGCGTGGCGTCGCGATAGCATGGGCGAAGCCAAATCGTGGTGTTTGCGTGAAATTCCCAAGCTCTTTGCCCACCACAACAAATAAGCGTAGGCCCGGTAAGCGTAAGCGCCACCGGGCAGAATTTACGCGCTTGCCTTAGGATCCGGACCAAAGCGGTTTTCGCCCGGCGTTCCGCTCTGACAGTTGAAAATCAAAATCACGATCCAGCCGATAAGCGGGATCAACAGCAACAGCAGCCACCACGCCGAACGATCGGTGTCGTGGAGACGACGAAACAGTACGGCCCATGAAGGCAGCAGAACTAACACACCATAAATGGTGGTGAGAATGCCTTCACCCCCCTCGCGTTCCCAGCCGAGGATCTTGTCCACAATGCCCAGCACCATAATCAAGACGAAGTTCACCAGAACGAACATCCAGTACTCTTTACGGCGGGCACGGCCACCAAAACCAAAATAGTTGCGCAGTACCTTTAAATACCAGTCCATTTTTCCTTGCCTCATAATCAGTCAATCACTTGTTTTCTAAGCGATCGAGGTAAGGATAGATGTATGCTGTGAATTAAAAAAGGGAATCAATTGATTCCCTAAATAATTATCCGAAACGCACGTCGCGCCCGTGCGGTTCATCCAGGTCCTGCCACGGGCCAATGGAGATAATGCCCGTTGGGTTGATGGTCTTATGACTGCGGAAATAATGGGTGCGAATATGGTCAAAATTGACCGTCTCCGCAATCCCCGGCATCTGATAGATGTCGCGCAGGAAACCGTGCAGGTTCAGATAATCGCTGATGCGATGCTTGTCGCACTTGAAGTGGGTGACATACACCGGATCGAAGCGGATCAGCGTCGTCCACAGGCGGATGTCTGCTTCAGTGAGGCGATCGCCCGTTAAATAACGATGCTGGCCGAGGATCTGCTCCAGGCGCTCCAGGGATCCAAACACGTTGCCGACCGCTTCGTCGTACGCTTCCTGACTGGTGGCAAAGCCCGCTTTATAGACGCCGTTGTTGACGTTGTCGTAGATCCAGCCGTTCAGCTCGTCAATTTTCTCGCGCAGCTCAACCGGGTAGTAATCCCCGGCGCGGGCGCCGTGCGCGTCAAACGCGGTATTGAACATGCGAATGATTTCAGCGGATTCATTGCTGACGATCGTCTGGTTTTTCTTGTCCCACAGCACCGGCACCGTTACGCGTCCGGTGTAGTGCGGATCGGCGCGCAGATAGAGCTGATACAGGAAATCGTGATGATAAAGCTCATCACCCGTCGCGGCAGGGAAGTCACTGTCGAACGTCCAGCCGTTTTCCAGCATCAGCGGGTTGACCACCGAAACCGGAATTAACGATTCGAGGCCTTTAAGCTTGCGTACAATCAGCGTGCGGTGCGCCCACGGACAGGCGAGAGAAACGTACAGATGATAACGATCTTTCTCCGCCGTAAAGCCCCCTTCGCCACTCGGGCCGGGTGCGCCGTCGGCGGTCAGCCAGTTACGGAAGGCCGAAACAGAGCGCTTAAAGCGTCCACCGGTGGATTTGGTGTCATACCAGACATCCTGCCAGACGCCGTCTACGAGTTGTCCCATTTTTTTCTCCTCCGTCAGATAGCAAAAGCGAGGAGATGTCTCCTCGCTTTGAATGTAATCAGTATAGCCTGCTTACCACTTCTTATTCAGAAGACGGTCGATGCTGTAGGCGCCCGGGCCCGTGATAGCCAGCAGCAGGAAGCCACCCGCGATGGTCAGGTTTTTCATGAACATCAGGGAGTTCACGCCTTCCGCAAAGTTGCTGTGGAAGATGAACGCGGTCAGCAGGGTAAAGCCTGCGGTGAACAGCGCCGTGGTGCGGGTCAGGAAACCGAACAGCACTGCCAGGCCGCCGCCGAACTCAAGCAGAATGGTCAGTGGCAGCAGGAACCCCGGCACGCCCATCGCTTCCATATACTGCTGAGTGCCCGCATAGCCGGTAATTTTGCCCCAGCCTGCGGTGATGAACAGAATTGGCATCAGAATACGCGCTACCAGTACACCAACATCTTCTAATTTTTTCATTTTACTCTCCAGGGAACCACATCAGCGGCTAAACGTTATTTGCGTGCAAATTCGGGTAGATACCGCGTCTTTGCTGTCGATGGAGAGGAGTGTAAACGGGGCGGATGGCAATTGTTAGCAAGGAAAACTGTTAATCTTCTTCAAAGATATTGAGTAAGGGAGCGTGCGGGCTGGTGCCCTCACCCCATCCCTCTCCCACAGGGAGAGGGGGCAAAAACAAAAAACGGTAACCAGGGTTACCGTTTTGCTTTTTTCACCGCAACTGCTGCTGTCGCAGCGTGGTTTTCACCAGACGCCAGGCGCTCCAGGCGCCAAAGCCGCGACGTGCCCAGCGGATCAGCATGTTAGGATGCCGAACCGACCAGATCGCCATCACGCTGCTGCCGACCAGCGCCCATGAACGCAGGCTCAGGACCGTGTTCCAGCCGCGGTCAAACCGATGCGTGGCTTCAACCCAGTCGCGACGGCTGGCAGACAGATCCAGTCGCTGCTGCTGGATTTGGCTCAACAGATACGCTTTCCGCTTTTGACGTTCGGCTTTGTCGCTCACGACTTATCATCCTCCAGCAGGGCGCGGTCGTTGGCCAGCTCCTGGCGCGTATGACGCAGGAAGGTCGACGTGCGCGCTTTATGCAGGGTCCAGATACCGCCTATCAGCGCCGCCACCAGCAGAACCACGGTAGTCGCAATCATCGCGTTCAGACGATACTGTGGATCGATAGCCCAGATGATTAACACCATCAGGCTCATCAGACCAAACGCGGCAAAGAGCATCGTAAGCCCAAGCATGAGCAGCATCTGGAAGAGGTTGGCTTTCTCCTCTTCCAGCTCCACTACCGCAAGCCGGACGCGCGTTTCGGCAATCCCGACCAGCGTCGTAAGAATACGCTGGCCAATGCCGAGGACGTTTTTAGCAGGCCCTTGTGCGTGACGTGGATCTTCCATAATCAACGACGCGTCAGCAGGACACCCAGCACCACACCCACTGCGGCGCCAATACCCACACCCGTCCAGGGATTATCACGTACATATTCGTCTGCGCGCGCAGCCGCTTCGCGGGTCTGTTTCGCCAGCGCATCACCGGTTTCACCCAGACGGTAACGGCTCTCTTTCAGTGCCTGCTCCGCTTTGCTGCGCAGTTTGCTGACTTCTTCTTTCGATTTATCGGCAGAAGAGTTCAGCACCTCTTCCAGGGTGTCCGCCAGGGATTTCAGTTCAGCGCGCAGATTTTCTGAAGTTGTATCTTTTGACATGATTCTCTCCTGTTGAGATTTCCGTTAACTCAATAATCGCGAGCTTCCAGCGCTTTCAGTTCGTCCTGCGCCTCTTGCAACTTCCTCTCGCGCTTGGCAATTTTTTCCGCATCACCTTTCTCTTTCGCTTCTTGCAGGTCTTGACGGCGCTCGGCTATCTCGTCCTTCTGTTCAGCGATTTTTTCCTGATGATCGGCACGCAGCTTGCTGTCCGTACAGTTGTCTTTCACTTCGCGCAACGCTTTTTTCAGTCCGTCGATCCGGTGCTGATTGTTATGCTTTTCGGCATAACTGATTTCGCGTTGGATATCCTGTTCTTTCTCCTGACAAAGAGACATAGCGAAGGAAGCTGTGCTTAAAGAAAAAAGGGCCAGAGCCAGGGTGATGCGGTATTTCATTATAGAAACCTTCCATTGTGTTACGGCGTAAGCCGTGTTCCAGAACTAAGCGGAGAACATCTGAGGGGTGCTCCGCGTACTTAAGCATAGTAAGTAAACGGGAGTTTCACCAAAGTAGGTGAAAATATTCGGAATATTAGTCGTTAACCAAATCGATGCGACGTGTCGCGTAACCGTGACATCCAGGAGGCGACGTGGCTGTCATCATCCTGTTGCGCAATGATGTAACCCTGCGGCAGCGTGCGGTCCAGCACGGCTTTCGCCGCGGCGCTTTGCGCACTGGAGTCAAATTTTATCAGCAGCACATCGTCTTGCGGCGTGATGCTCTTAAAGCGAATCCCGTTTGCGTCGAGATGATGCCAGATGGAAAAACCATCCGGCACGCTGGTTCCCTGGCTCACAGGACGGATAGCCAGCGTCGACTCCTGATGCTGTAGCGCAGACCACAGCAGGATAAGAGCGCTGAACATCATCAGCGCGACGATGGCGTAAGAGAAGCGGCGCAGCGCGAGCGGGGAGATAACCATCGTTAACCCCTGGC
Organism: Enterobacter hormaechei subsp. xiangfangensis; assembly: GCF_001729785.1. Lineage (NCBI taxonomy): Bacteria > Pseudomonadati > Pseudomonadota > Gammaproteobacteria > Enterobacterales > Enterobacteriaceae > Enterobacter > Enterobacter hormaechei. Next base: position 4,007,688 of record NZ_CP017183.1, on the reverse strand, counting down.
CCCGTATTTCTTCTTCCACAGTACGACCAGGGACCCGACCAGGCCAAACACCAGCAGAACGACGGGCAGCAGCATCAGGCAAGACATCAGTTGGTCTTCGTATTTCATAAAGACCGGCGTTTTACCCAGCGCGTAGCCGAGCGTGGTCAGGATCAGCACCCACAGCAAGCCGCTCATCCAGTTAAAGAACTGGAAGCGCGTGCTGCTCAGGCCGGACAGGCCCGCAATGGTGGGCAGTAGGGTGCGTACGAATGCGATAAAGCGGCCAATCAGCAAGGCGGAAAGCCCATGCTTATGGAAAAGGTGGTGCGCTCGCTGGTGGTAATGGGCCGGAAGGTGCGAAAGCCAGTTCTGAACGATTCGCGTGTTACCCAGCCATCGCCCCTGAATGTAACTCACCCAGCAGCCCAGGCTGGCGGCAATGGTTAAAAGCAGGACCGTTTGCGGGAAAGCCATCGCCCCTTTTGCACAAAGCACCCCGACCAGCACCAGCAGGCTGTCGCCCGGTAAAAAGGCAGCAGGCAGCAGACCGTTCTCAAGGAACAGGATCATAAATAATACAAAGTAGAGCATGCCAATCATGGACGGGTTGGCCAGCGTTTCGAAATCCTGAGCCCAGAGGGCGTTCAGTAGTTGGGTCAAAAGTTCCATTCAGTGTTCCTGGAAATCGGTTAACGTCACGCCTGTAATTCGGGAAATACAGCACGGCGACATTGTTATGATTTCATTATGGTCGCTCGCGGACACATTGATGTGTGGCCAACACTGTTCCCTGTTAATTGGCTGGTTAGCAAGCACTAACTTACAAAATAACGAAGTGAATCCAATTGTAACAAAGCCCGACGTTCTGCGTCACAGAATTTGAGGGGAAACATGATTTTGGCGTAAGCCACGGAGGGGAGCGAGAAATTTTACAAAGGCTGACACTATAGAGGTTTTCTTACCCTGTCTGGCCGGAAGGCGCGGCGGTGCGCCTGCCAGCAGTTCGGGGCGTTATTTTGCGAGATTGGTCGCGGTATCGAGGTGAACGACCGGATTATCGGCAAAAAGATAGCGGTCAGCGTTAAATTCAAAGTCATCACTTGTTTCATTAAACAGCATCTGTTTGGTGTTCTCCAGATGCTGCCACATTGCCAGTTTCGCCGCATGCGGATCTTTACGAATCAGGGCTTTAAGAATCTGGTCGTGATCGTCACACCAGTTATCTACCGTGCGGGAATCAATGTGATCGTGCAGTTTCTTCCAGTACGGGTTGTGAACGCGCTGAGTCCACATTTTTTCAACGATTGCCGCCAGCGCCGTGTTCTGAGTCGCAAGGGCGACCTGGACGTGGAATTGCAGGTCCCATTCAGAATCGCGGAAACATTTTTCTTTACGCGCGTGATCCTGGATTTCCATCAGCTTCATGATGTCCTGCTTGGTCACCTGCGTCGCAGCAAATTCCGCAATGTTGCTTTCAATCAGCTGGCGAGCCTGGAGAAGCTCAAACGGACCGTAGCTGGCAAATTCCAGACTTTCGTCCGGGGTGGGGGAGTGTTTCGCCTGGCTGGAAATCACATGAATGCCGGAACCTTTGCGTACCTCAACATACCCTTCCACTTCCAGCATGATGATGGCTTCGCGGACCACCGTGCGGCTGACGCTTTTTTCATCCGCAATGAAACGCTCAGCGGGAAGTTTATCACCGACAAGATAGACCCCTTGCTCGATGCGATCTTTCAGCTCGGCGGCAAGTTGTTGATATAAACGACGTGATTCGGTGATTTCCATATGCGCTCCAGGCAGGGTACGGCGAATGATTTGTTATACCACTTTTGCGTGCCAGTCTCCAGATTTCGCCATCAAAAAAGCCGCCCGGAGGCGGCTTTTGCGTCGTTCTTGCCGGGTGGCGCTACGCTTACCCGACCTACTATTTTATTGGATTTTGTAGGCCGGGTAAGGCGGAGCCGCCACCCGGCACAACAACGCTAACTCTGCGTCGCCGGTCCCCCGAGGGACTCTTTCGCAAGTTCATCTGCGGATTTGCTTTTCAGCACCGTCCAGATAACCACCGCACCCAACAGGTCGAAGACAGCCAGTACCGCGAACAGTGGGCTGAAACCAATCGTATCCGCCAGCGCGCCGACCACCAGTGCAAACAGGGTACTTGCGGTCCAGGCGGCCATCCCGGTCAGGCCGTTGGCGGTGGCGACTTCGTTACGACCAAACACGTCGGACGAGAGCGTAATCAGCGCACCGGACAGAGACTGGTGAGCAAAGCCCCCGATACACAGCAGGGCGATAGCCACGTAAGGGCTGGTGAACAGGCCGATCATACCCGGGCCGATCATCAGCAGGGCGCCCATGGTGACCACCATCTTACGGGACACAATCAGGTTCACGCCAAACCAGCGCTGGAACAGCGGTGGCAGGTAGCCGCCGACGATACAGCCCAGGTCTGCAAACAGCATTGGCATCCAGGCGAACATCGCGATCTCTTTCAGGTTAAAGCCGTAAACTTTAAACATGAACAGTGGGATCCAGGCGTTAAACGTACCCCAGGCCGGTTCTGCCAGGAAGCGTGGCAGGGCGATACCCCAGAACTGACGGGTGCCCAGGATCTGCCAGACGGACATCTTTTTGCCGTTGTCGGTCTGATGCTGGGATTCCTGACCATTAATAATGTAGTCACGTTCTTCGTCAGACAGCTTTTTCTGGTCGCGCGGGTGTTTATAGAAAATCAGCCACGCCATGGCCCAGGCAAAGCTCAGCACACCGGAGATGATGAACGCCATCTGCCAGCTGTGCATCACAATCGCCCACACCACCAGTGGCGGAGCAATCATCGCCCCGATGGAGGAGCCCACGTTGAAGTAACCGACAGCGATAGAACGCTCTTTTGCCGGGAACCATTCAGAGCTGGCTTTCAGACCCGCGGGGATCATCGCCGCTTCGGCAGCACCTACCGCACCACGCGCCAGCGCCAGTCCGCCCCAGCTGCCGGCCAGCGCGGTCGCCCCACAGAAGACGGCCCAGGCTACAGCAAAGAAGGCATAACCAATTTTTGTACCCAGAATATCAAGAACATAACCTGCAACAGGCTGCATTACGGTGTAAGCGGCAGAGTAAGCCGCAATGATGTAAGAGTATTGCTGCGTGGAGATATGTAACTCTTCCATCAACGTTGGCGCCGCTGCTGCCACGGTGTTACGTGTCAGGTAGCCCAGCACGGTGCCGAGCGTCACCAGTGCGATCATGTACCAACGTAACCCTTTAATTTTACGCATGTAAAACCTCATCGTTATGTTATTTCCGTGTCGGGACACGGCAACAACTCAACCGTTGCCGGGAGCTGTTCTGTAACGGGAGGGGCGTAACCGGGAACCTGTCCCGGAACGGCCCGAACCTTGCCATAAGTAATCGTGCTAAGTCGGCTTCCGTACCGTTAAATCCGATGTATCAAACACCGGTAATGCATTCCGTCGGCTTATAGTTTGCGACGGCGAAAAGATAACTTGTCATACAACTTTAAAAGGTGAGTGACATCACAAAAGTGTGAATCTTTGTAGGGACATTATGCGGCACGCGCAAAGCCAGAACTGACGCGGCCTGGGAGAGGGTTTACCCCTTTGAGGGTAATTTATTTGTCGACGTTTATTGATCTAACTCACGAAAAAAACGTCGGACTCTGGAAATTGGTGTGATAACTTTGCAGCATCTGAACATAAGCTTTCTGACGCTCCCGTAATGAGGAAGACGATAATGACACCGTTTATGACCGACGATTTTCTGTTAGATACCGAATTTGCTCGCCGCCTGTACCACGACTACGCAAAAGACCAGCCGATTTTCGACTACCACTGCCATTTACCGCCGCAGCAGGTTGCCGAAAATTACCGTTTCAAAAACCTGTATGATATCTGGCTGAAGGGTGACCACTATAAGTGGCGCGCAATGCGCACCAACGGCGTGGCCGAGCGCCTGTGTACCGGCGACGCGACCGATCGCGAGAAGTTTGACGCCTGGGCCGCTACTGTTCCCCACACCATCGGTAACCCGTTATACCACTGGACTCACCTTGAACTGCGTCGTCCGTTTGGTATCACCGGCAAGCTGCTCTCTCCCGCCACGGCGGATGAAATCTGGGATCAGTGCAACGACCTGCTGGCGCAGGATAGCTTCTCGGCGCGCGGCATCATGAAGCAGATGAACGTGAAGATGGTGGGCACCACCGACGATCCGGTCGACACTCTGGAGCACCACGCGGTTGTCGCGAAGGACAGCACGTTTGACATCAAAGTGCTGCCAAGCTGGCGCCCGGATAAAGCCTTCAACATCGAGCTGCCGACCTTTAACGACTATATGGCGAAGCTGGCGGAAGTGTCTGACACCGATATCCGTCGCTTTGGCGATCTGCAAACCGCGCTGACCAAACGTCTGGATCACTTTGCCGCACACGGCTGTAAAGTGTCTGACCACGCGCTGGACGTAGTGCTGTTCGCGGAATCCAGCGAAGCTGAGCTGGACAGCATTCTGGCGCGTCGTCTCTCCGGCGAAGCCCTGAGTGAGCACGAAGTGGCGCAGTTTAAAACGGCGGTACTGGTATTCCTCGGTGCGGAATATGCCCGCCGCGGCTGGGTTCAGCAGTATCACATCGGCGCGCTGCGTAATAACAACCAGCGTCAGTTCAAACTGCTGGGCGCGGACGTGGGCTTTGACTCCATCAACGACCGTCCGATGGCGGAAGAGCTGTCAAAACTGCTGAGCAAACAGAACGAGCAAAACCTGCTGCCAAAAACCATCCTTTACTGCCTGAACCCACGCGATAACGAAGTGCTGGGCACCATGATCGGCAACTTCCAGGGCGAAGGGATGCCGGGCAAGATGCAGTTCGGTTCCGGCTGGTGGTTTAACGATCAGAAAGACGGCATGGAGCGTCAGATGACGCAGCTGGCGCAGCTCGGCCTGTTGAGCCGCTTCGTTGGCATGCTGACCGACAGCCGCAGTTTCCTCTCCTATACCCGCCATGAATATTTCCGCCGCATTCTGTGCCAGATGATTGGCCGCTGGGTGCACGCGGGCGAAGCGCCAGCGGATATCCAGCTGCTGGGCGAAATGGTGAGAAACATCTGCTTTAACAATGCGCGTGACTACTTCGCCATTGAACTGAACTAAGGCCGTTTGAGGTTGATATGCAATACATCAAAATCCATTCGCTGGATAACGTTGCCGTCGCGCTGGCCGATTTAGCCGAAGGGACGGAAGTGACCTTCGACAACCAGTCGGTGACGTTACGCCAGGCCATTGGACGTGGACATAAGTTTGCCCTGATCCCCATCGCGAAAGGGGAGAACGTGGTGAAGTACGGTTTGCCCATCGGTCATGCGCTGGCGGATATTGCGCCGGGTGAATACATTCATTCCCACAATACCCGCACCAATCTCAGCGATCTGGACGAGTACAGCTATCAACCTGACTTCCAGGCAGAAGAAGGACAGGCGGCCGATCGTGAGGTGCAGATCTACCGCCGCGCCAGCGGCGAGGTGGGGATCCGCAATGAACTGTGGATCCTCCCGACCGTCGGCTGCGTGAACGGGATCGCGCGTCAAATTCAGACGCGTTTCCTGAAAGAGACTAACAATGCTGAAGGCACCGACGGCGTGCATCTGTTCAGCCACACCTACGGTTGTTCCCAGCTGGGCGACGACCACATCAATACCCGCACCATGCTGCAAAATATGGTGCGCCACCCGAACGCGGGGGCGGTGCTGGTGATTGGCCTCGGCTGTGAAAACAATCAGGTTGACGCCTTCCGCGATACGCTGGGCGAGTTCGATCCTGAGCGCGTGCACTTTATGGTGTGTCAGCACCAGGACGACGAAGTGGAAGCGGGCGTTGAACAACTGCACCAGCTGTACGAGGTGATGCGTCACGACAAGCGCGAGCCGGGCAAGCTGAGCGAACTGAAGTTTGGCCTGGAGTGCGGCGGGTCTGACGGGCTTTCCGGCATTACCGCTAACCCGATGCTGGGCCGCTTCTCGGATTATGTGATTGCCAACGGCGGCACCACGGTGCTGACCGAAGTGCCGGAGATGTTCGGCGCAGAGCGCATTCTGATGAGCCACTGTCGCGACGAAGAGACGTTTGAGAAGACCGTCACCATGGTGAACGACTTCAAACAGTACTTCATTGCCCACAATCAGCCGATTTACGAGAACCCGTCGCCGGGGAACAAGGCGGGCGGAATCACCACGCTGGAGGAGAAATCCCTCGGCTGCACCCAGAAAGCGGGCGCGAGCCAGGTGGTTGACGTTCTGCGCTACGGCGAGCGCCTGAAAACGCACGGTCTGAACCTGCTGAGCGCGCCCGGTAACGATGCGGTCGCCACCAGCGCGCTGGCGGGAGCCGGCTGCCATATGGTGCTGTTCAGTACCGGACGCGGTACGCCGTACGGCGGATTTGTGCCAACGGTGAAAATCGCCACTAACAGCGAACTGGCGGCGAAGAAAAAGCACTGGATCGACTTTGACGCGGGCCAGCTGATCCACGGCAAAGCGATGCCGCAGCTGCTGAGCGAATTCGTGGACACGATTGTGGAATTTGCCAGCGGCAGGCAGACCTGCAACGAGAAGAACGACTTCCGCGAGCTGGCGATCTTTAAGAGTGGTGTGACGCTATAAGTCGGGTGCGGACTGGTGCCCTCACCCCGGCCCTCTCCCACAGGGAGAGGGTGCAAACACTAAAAACGGCAACACATGTTGCCGTTTTGCATTTACCTTGTAGGCCCGGTAAGGCGTAGCCGCCACCGGGCTTTTCTTTTTAACTGCGCAGGGCGTTCTTCGCTAAACGCGCATCTTCCGCCTGACAGGCTGCGGCGGTAAACAGCACGTCGGTAGAGGAGTTCAGCGCAGTCTCGCAGGAATCCTGCAATACGCCGATAATGAAGCCGACCGCGACAACCTGCATGGCAATCTCGTTCGGGATACCGAACATGTTACAGGCCAGCGGGATCAGCAGCAGCGATCCGCCCGCCACGCCGGATGCGCCACAGGCACACAGTGATGCAACGACGCTCAGCAGCAGCGCGGTTGGCAGATCCACCGGAATACCCAGCGTATGCACTGCCGCCAGGGTCAGCACGGTGATGGTGATCGCCGCACCCGCCATGTTCACGGTCGCACCCAGCGGGATCGACACGGAATAGGTATCGCGATCCAGGTTCAGCTTCTCCGCCAGCGCCATGTTGACCGGAATGTTTGCCGCCGAGCTGCGGGTAAAGAAGGCATACACGCCGCTCTCGCGCAGGCAAGTCAGCACCAGCGGATACGGGTTGCGGCGGATCTGCCAGAACACCAGCAGCGGGTTGATCACCAGCGCCACCAGCAGCATACAGCCGACCAGGACGACCAGCAGCTGCGCGTAGCCCCACAGTGCGTCGAAACCGGTAGTGGCCAGCGTCGAAGAAACCAGACCAAAGATACCGACTGGTGCAAAGCGAATCACCAGCTTCACCATGAAGGTCACGGCATTGGACAAATCGTTGACCAGGTTTTTCGTGGTCTCGTTGCCATGACGCAGCGCGAAGCCCAGACCAATCGCCCAGACCAGGATGCCAATGTAGTTTCCGCTCATCAGTGCGGTGATGGGGTTAGAGACCATGCTCATCAGCAGGCCGCGAAGGACTTCCACAATCCCGGACGGCGGGGTGATATCACCGGCCGCGCTGGTCAGGTGCAGCGTAGACGGGAACAGGAAGCTAAACACAACGGCCGTTAAGGCAGCAGAGAAGGTTCCCAGCAGATACAGGAACAGAATAGGGCGAATGTTGGTTTTTTGTCCGTGCTGGTGGTTGGCAATCGACGCCATCACCAGCATCAGCACCAGTACCGGGGCGACGGCCTTCAGGGCGCCCACAAACAGCGTCCCGAGCAGTCCCGTGGCCTCCGCGGCAGGTTTCGACACCATGGCCAGCAGAATACCCAGTACCAACCCGATCAGAATTTGTTTTACAAGACTGCCCTGCGCCAGGCGCGCGAACAGACCGCGTGATTGTGTGCTCATACGTTATTCCTGAGTGAAATTGCGTTCCATCCTGGATGTGCTCTAAGTCACATTTATTTCCGGATGTAAGTAAATGTTTGCCTGGTCGAGTATAGGGAATACGTGAAAGGAGGGAAGCGTAAAATGCTGGATTTTACGTGTTGCGTCATGTTTTTTAACTATTGGTTAACGAAAGCGCCGGGTAGCGCTACGCTTACCCGGCCTGCATTGCATTTCCCCCTCTCCCTGTGGGAGAGGGTTGGGGTGAGGGCATCAGCCCGCACCGAACGTTGCACTAAACCTGCTGCTTCTTATCGTGCTGGCGGTTAACCCAGGTATTGATAATCAGCGTCACCAGCAGAATGCCAAACACCACGCCGAGCGAAATGGCGATCGGGATATGGTAGAAATCGACGATCAGCATCTTGATACCGATAAACACCAGAATCACCGACAGGCCGTACTTCAGCATTGAGAAGCGCTCTGCCGCGCCCGCCAGCAGGAAGTACATCGCACGCAGGCCGAGGATGGCGAACAGGTTCGAGGTCAGAACGATGAACGGGTCGGTGGTAACTGCGAAGATAGCCGGGATACTGTCCACCGCGAAAATCACGTCGCTCAGCTCGACCAGAATCAGCACCAGCAGCAGCGGGGTGGCGAACAGCAGGCCGTTCTTACGCACGAAGAAATGCTCGCTCTCGATCTTGTCCGTCATGCGCAGATGACCCCGGAACCACTTCACCAGCGGCTTATCACCGATACCGGTATCGTCTTCTTTCGCCAGCGCCATTTTGACCCCGGTGAACAGCAGGAATGCACCAAATACATACAACAGCCATTCGAACTGGGTAATCAGCCAGCTACCGGCGAAGATCATGATGGTACGCAGGACAATAGCGCCCAGAACGCCGTACACCAGCACGCGGCGTTGCAGAGCCGCAGGCACGGCGAAGTAACTGAACAGCATCAGCCAGACGAAGACGTTATCAACCGCCAGTGCTTTTTCAATCAGATAGCCGGTGAGGAAGGCGAGTGCCTGAGGATCGGCCACCGCGCGGCCTTCGGTTGAGGCCAGATACCACCAGAAGGCGGCGCAGAAAAGAAGTGAGAGGGTAACCCATACCAGCGACCAGACGGCGGCTTGCTTGACGCTCATGCCGTGTTCGCCGCGACGACCCTGCAAAAAGAGGTCGATCGCCAGCATGATGAGCACGACAACCGCGAATCCGCCCCACAGCATTGGAGTGCCGACAGAATGCATACTATTTTCCTTACACATAAAAAACAAAAACGGCTATGGTCAGAAGACGATAGCCGTTAGCTTTTTATGCATAGACCTCGCCTTCCGGCAAGGTCTCACTTACAACCTCGAAGGTTGCCCGGCGACCGGATGCGGTTTTGCACGCATCGTAATGACGATCCACCGGCGAAGAAGTTACTCCCCTTTGCAGGTAACAAATTATGTCAGACCATCGGTTTCGTCAATGGTCTGCACGATTTCATTACACAGCTTTACGCGACGGCTTCCACATTCACGCCGTCTGCGGGGAAAATCACGCCAGTCTGTCGGCGGATCTCCGTTTGCAGCTTCGCCGTGGTGCGGCTGATTGCCAGCCCCGGGTGGTTCACTTCGTTGTCTTCTACCAGACGGGCGAAGACCTCTGCCTCATAGAGCATAGTGTTAATATGCTGAGGTTGCGTCAGCTCCTGCGCTTTGCCGCCGCGGGGAACGATGCTTAGCTTCTGGCATTCGGAGATTTTTTCGATCACCAGCGAGCCGTCTTCGCCCTGAATTTCGCTTGGCAGTACGGAGTCACTGACCTTCGAGTGCTGCAACGTCACGCTGAAATCACCGTAGTCCAGCACCACAACGCCATGTGCATCCACGCCGCTCTCCAGCAGGCTGGCGGTGGCCGTTACGCCGTGCGGTTCACCCCACAGGGCGACCGCAGAGGCCAGGCAGTAAAAACCGATATCCATAATCGAGCCATTCGAGAAGGCCGGGTTAAAGGTGTTCGGGTTTTCGCCGTCCAGGTAGCGCTGGTAGCGCGAGGAATACTGACAGTAGTTGATAAAGGCTTTACGCACTTTGCCAATTTTCGGCAGGGACTGCTGCAACAGCAGGAAGTTCGGCAGGCTGGCGGTTTTGAACGCTTCAAACAGCACCACCTGGTTTTCCCGGGCAAGCGCAATGGCGGCTTCCACTTCCTCAATATTCGAGGCCAGCGGCTTCTCGCAAATCACGTGTTTTTTGTGGCTGAGGAACAGCTTCGTTTGCGGGAAATGCAGAGAATTCGGGCTGGCAATATAGACCGCGTCAATGGCGTCGCTTTGCGCCATCTCATCGAGCGAGGTGAACAGATGTTCAACCAGGTAGTCATTCGCAAAACTCTGCGCCTGCTCAAGGCTGCGGGAATAGACTGCGGTGAGCTTATATTTGCCGGTTTCGTGGGCGGCGTCGACGAACTGGCGCGTGATCCAGTTCGTACCGATGACTGCGAAACGTATCATAAACGTTTACGTACTCCGTAGCAGGGAACTTAAAACCACTGTAGCACGTCATCATGACATTTCGCGTGCGCTATTGCGCATTACTCTTTAACGATAAATGCGTCAGCCACAGCCGGGTATCAAACTCCAGCTGGTGGTACTGTGGCTCCATGTGGCAGCACAGGGAATAGAAGGCTTTGTCGTGCTCTTTCTCTTTCAGGTGCGCCAGCTCGTGCACCACGATCATCCGCAGAAAGGCTTCCGGCGCGTTACGGAAAACGGTCGCGACGCGGATCTCCGCTTTAGCCTTCAGCTTGCCGCCCTGCACGCGGGAGATGGCGGTATGCAGGCCGAGCGCGTTTTTCAGCACATGGATCTTATTGTCGTACATCACCTTGTTGATCGGCGGGGCGCTCTTAAGATACTGGTTTTTCAGATCCTGCGTATACTGCCAGAGGGCTTTGTCAGTCGCGAAATCATGCGTGCCCGGGTAGCGTTTTTCCAGCACCGCACCGAGCTTTCCCGCGGCAATCAGGTCACGAACCTGGGAAAGTAAATGCTCCGGATAGCCCTGGAGATAAGTCAGCTGGTTCATCAAAACCCCAAAATAGTGTGAAAACGGGTATACTCACGCACCCTTTTCAGGGATACGCCAAATTTTACCATTCAGGAGGGCCGATGAGCCACTTAGACAACGGTTTCCGTTCACTCAACCTTAAACGTTTCCCGGAAACGGACGACGTGAACCCGCTTCAGGCGTGGGAAGCGGCGGATGAATATCTGCTGCAACAGTTGGATGAGACTGAAATCAGCGGCCCGGTTCTGATCCTGAATGACGCGTTTGGCGCGCTGGCCTGCGCGCTGGCGGAACATGCGCCTTACAGTATCGGCGATTCTTACTTAAGCGAACTGGCGACGCGTGAAAACCTGCGCCATAACGACATCGAAGAGTCCAGCGTGAAGTTCCTCGACAGCACTGCGGACTACCCGCAGGCGCCGGGCGTGGTGCTGATTAAGGTGCCAAAAACCATGGCGCTGCTGGAGCAGCAACTGCGCGCGCTGCGTAAAGTCGTCACGCCAGAAACCCGCATTATCGCGGGTGCCAAAGCGCGTGATATTCACACCTCGACGCTGGAGCTGTTCGAGAAGGTCCTCGGCCCGACCACCACGACGCTTGCCTGGAAAAAAGCACGCCTGATCAACTGCACCTTCAGCGCACCGGCGCTGGCCGACGCGCCAGAAACGCTGAGCTGGAAACTGGAAGGTACCGACTGGACCATCCACAACCACGCGAACGTCTTTTCCCGTACCGGTCTGGATATCGGGGCGCGTTTCTTTATGGAACATCTGCCGGAAAATCTTGAGGGTGAGATTGTCGACCTGGGCTGCGGCAATGGCGTGATTGGCCTGACGCTGCTGGCGAAGAACCCGGAGGCCAGCGTGGTGTTCAGCGACGAATCGCCAATGGCGGTGGCCTCCAGCCGTCTGAACGTGGAAACTAACCTGCCTGAAGCGCTGGATCGCTGCGAGTTTATGATCAATAACGCGCTGTCGGGCGTAGAGCCTTTCCGCTTCAACGCGGTATTCTGTAACCCGCCGTTCCACCAGAAGCACGCCCTGACGGATAACGTCGCGTGGGAGATGTTCCACCACGCGCGCCGCTGCCTGAAAATCAACGGCGAGCTGTATATCGTGGCGAACCGCCACCTGGACTACTTCCACAAGCTGAAGAAGATTTTCGGCAACTGCGTCACCATTGCCACCAATAACAAATTCGTGGTGCTGAAATCGGTGAAGCTGGGGCGTCGTCGCTAAATAACCAGTGCAAGCTGGGTGCCCTGCGCAATCGCCCGCCGCGCATCCAGCTCCATCGCCACGTCGCACCCGCCGATCAAATGCACCGTTTTACCCGCTTCGCGCAGCGGATCGGCCAGATCGCGCTTTGGCTCCTGTCCGGCGCACAAAATCACATGATCCACGCGCAGCAGCTGCGGTTCACCACCGATCAGCACATGCAGCCCGTCGTCGTCGATCTTCTGGTAGCTCACCGCCGGGATCATCTTCACCCCGCGCGAGAGGAGGGTGGCGCGGTGGATCCAGCCAGTAGTTTTGCCCAGCCCTTCACCCGGCTTGCTGGCCTTACGCTGGAGCATCACGATCTGGCGCGGGCTTTTTGGCAGCTGCGGCCCTTCCGGCCGTAATCCGCCGGACTGGCTCAGGCTGGTATCAATGCCCCATTCTACGCAAAACTCGGCGATGTTCTGGCTGGTGGCCTCGCCCGGCTGGCTTAAATACATCGCGGTATCAAAACCGATCCCGCCGCAGCCGATAATCGCCACCTTCTCGCCAACCGGTGCTTTGTCGCGTAGCACGTCCAGATAGCTCAATACCTTCGGATGATCGATACCCTCGATCGCAGGGGTGCGCGGGGCGATCCCACTCGCGAGGATCACCTCGTCGAAACCGTTCAGATCCGCCGCGCTGACAAACTTGTTAAGCCGCAGATCGACACCTGTCACCTCGATCATCCGGCGGTAATAGCGCAGCGTTTCGTAGAACTCCTCTTTGCCGGGGATCTGTCTGGCGATAGTAAATTGCCCGCCGATCTCCGCCAGCGCATCAAACAGCGTCACGCTGTGCCCGCGCGAGGCGGCATTGACCGCAAACGCCAGGCCCGCCGGGCCTGCGCCCACCACGGCCAGGCGTTTTTTATTGACCGCCGGAACGATCGGCATTTTGGTTTCATGGCAGGCGCGGGGGTTAACGAGGCAGGAGGTGACTTTGCCGACGAAGATCTGGTCCAGACACGCCTGGTTACAGCCGATGCAGGTGTTGATCTCATCCGCACGACCGCTTTGCGCTTTGGAGAGCAGTTCGGCATCCGCGAGGAACGGACGCGCCATCGAGACCATATCGGCGTCGCCGCGGGAGATCACATCGTCCGCCACCTGCGGGTCGTTAATGCGGTTCGTTGTTACCAGCGGAACGGAGACTTTGCCTTTCAGCTTGCGCGTTACCCAGCTGAACGCCGCACGCGGCACCGGCGTGGCGATGGTGGGGATGCGCGCTTCGTGCCAGCCAATCCCGGTGTTGATAATGGTGGCACCGGCGGCTTCAATTGCCTGCGCCAGCTGCACGGTTTCGTCGAAGGTGCCGCCGCCTTCCACCAGGTCGAGCATCGACAGGCGGAAGATGATAATAAAATCCGCACCCGCACGTTCACGCACCGCGCGCACCACCTCCACGGCAAAACGCATGCGGCGGGCATAGTCGCCACCCCATTCGTCGTCGCGCTGGTTGGTGCGTGCGGCGAGAAATTCGTTAATCAGATAGCCTTCAGAGCCCATCACCTCCACGCCGTCGTAGCCTGCTTCCCTTGCCAGCGCGGCGCAGCGGGCAAAATCGTCGATCAGCGCCAGGATCTCGTCGTGGCTAAGGGCGTGAGGAGTAAAGCGGTTAATCGGCGCCTGAATAGCCGAGGGGGCAACCAGGTTCGGTTGATAGCTGTAGCGCCCGGTATGCAGAATTTGCAGGGCGATTTTGCCGCCCTCGCGGTGGACCGCGTCGGTCACAATGCGGTGGTGCGACAGTTGTGACGCATCATTCAACACCGCGCCGCCCTCCATCGTCACCCCGGAAGGGGCAGGGGCTACGCCGCCGGTGACAATCAGCGCCACTCCGTGGCGCGCGCGTTCGGCATAGAAGGCTGCCAGACGTTCAGCCCCGTCCGGACGCTCCTCCAGCCCGGTGTGCATTGAGCCCATCAGCACGCGGTTTTTGAGGGTGGTGAACCCCAGATCGAGAGGGGCGAATAACGACGGGTAGCGGCTCATAGTCTCTTCCAGTGTAAAATTATTGTTATGTGGTCGGATGAGTTACTAATTTAGCCAGCGGGGAGTAAAAGGGAAAAGGGGAATGCGGTGAATGTGATGGGATTCAAATATTGGTGTGGCCTGATGCCCTCTCCCTAAGGGAGAGGGGACTTAATCTCCCTCTCCCTTAGGGAGAGGGCCGGGGTGAGGGGGATGCCCGCACCAGCCCCGGCGCCTGCCACATCGACGTGGTCAGCCCGCTGTCCACCAGCCCGAGCTGGTCGGCGTACACCGCCTGCCATTTCTGCATCATGCCGTCGTACAGTTCCCGGTGCTGCGGGTTTGGCGTGAACTCGCGGCTCCACTTCACCAGCCGCTCGCCCGTCGAAGCCATATCCGCAAACAGCCCCGCGCCAGCTCCTGCGGCAATGGCACAGCCGAGCGCCGTTGCCTCTTTAACTTCCGGCACGCGCACCGGCAGGCCGGTAACGTCGCTTAAAATCTGACTCCACAGGGCGCCTTTGGCCCCGCCGCCCGCAAACACCAGACTCTCAAACGTCACGCCGGAGAAGCGCGAAATCTGCGCCAGGTTGCAGGCCGAGACGATCGCCGCGTTCTCCTCCAGAGCGCGGAACAGCGTCGCTTTGTTGCACTTTTCCGGGTCGATGGAGAGGTTAATAAACGACGGCGCGGCGTGATACCACTGCTTAAAATGCATCGCGTCGGAGAAGATTGGCATCACGCCGTGGGAGCCCGCCGGGACGCGGCTCGCCATCTCTTCCAGCAGGGAATAGGTGTCCATCCCCATCCGCTCGGCAATCAGCTTTTCCTCGGCGCAAAAGGCGTCGCGGAACCAGCGCATGGTCAGCCCGGTAAAGAAGCTGATCGACTCCGCCTGCACCATGCCGGGGATGACGTGCGGGTTTACGCGGATGTTCATCTCAGGATCGGTGCGCACCTGCGGCAGGTTAACCACCTGCTGCCAGAAGGTGCCGCCCAGCACCGCCGTTTGTCCGGCGCGGACCACGCCCAGCCCCAGACAGCCCAGCTGCACGTCGCCGCCGCCCATCACCACCGGCGTGCCTTCACGCAGGCCGCACTGCTGCGCGGCTTCTTTCGTGACGGCCCCCAGCACGGTGCCGGTCTCTTTCACCGGGGAAAGGATATCGGCGCGCAGCCCGGCCATGTCGAGCAGCGCCGGACGCCAGTCGCGGGAGAAGAGATCCAGCATACCGGTGGTGCCAGCATTGGACGGGTCCACCGCCAGCTCGCCGGAGAGCTTCGCCGCCAGCCAGTCGCTGATCATGGTGATAGTCGCAGCCTTGCGGTAAATATCCGGACGGTGGTGCGCCAGCCACAGCAGGCGCGGCATGGCGCTCAGCGCCAGCGTCTGGCCGGAGACCTCATACACTTCGGATTCAAACCGGTAGTCGTGGATCTCTTTGAGTTCAGCCACCTCGCGGCTGGCGCGGGCGTCGACGTTGGCGCAGGCCCAGATAGCCTCGCCGTTGCGGTCGTACAGCACAATCCCTTCGCGCATCGAGCAGCAGGCGACGGACTGAATATCCGCCGCGCTAAGCCGTGCGCGCTCCAGCGCCTGCTGAATACACCGGCAGGCCAGCCGCCAGTTGGTGTCGAGGTCGAACTCCATCGAGCCCGGCACGTTCTCCACGCTCAGGTGCTTCCACTCGGCCTGGCCAACGGCAATCTGGTTGCCCTGTAAATCGAAAATCACGGCGCGAACGCTGCCTGTCCCTGCATCTAACGCTAAAAGGTAACTCATGAGCTTGCCTCGCTGTTAGCGCAGGGCTGCTCTTATCCGGCCAGAGCCAGCACCGCGCGGGCTGTCGTCTCTTCCGTCACCAGGCCATTAATACGGCGACCTTTCAGTGCGGCATAAATCGCATCGGCTTTCTCTTCCCCTCCGGCCACGCCGACGATGGTGGGCAGCTGCGCCAGTTCATCGAGCGTGACGCCCAGTAATTCTTTGTGGATCTCCAGCTCCTCGACGCATTCCCCTTCGGCATTGAGGAAATAGCCGAGGATATCGCCCACCGCGCCTTTACGGGCGTACATCAGCTGTTCACCTTCGCTGATATAGCCGGAGCGCAGGATCGTTGCGTCGCGGCGCTGGTTTACCGAGCCAATCCCGACCACCGCCACGTCAGCGGCGGTCGCGGCGAGGATCACGTCCCGCACGCTGGTTTCGCGCTTTAAGATCCCGGCCACTTCCGCAGATGAGACGCGAAGCGGGGCGGGGATCATGCTGACGCTACAGGCCGCATCCAGCTGGCCGATACCGGTCATATACGGCCCCACGCCGCCGGAAAGCGTCACCAGGCGGATCTGTTGCGAGCTGATAAAGCCGCTTAAGTGTTGCAGGCTGCTCATGGTGGTTTCACCGAACCCCACCGCCAGCAGCTGGCCGGGCTCCAGCACGCCCATCAGCGACTGCGCCGCGCCAATGCCCAGCCGCACGTTCATCGGCGGGGTATTCAGGGCAGGCATCACGCGCACCAGCTTCAGGCCAAAGCGCTGCTGTAGCTCGGTTTCCAGCGCCAGGCAGCCCTCGTAGCGGGAGTTGATCTGCACGCGGATCACCCCGGACTGACGGCCCTTCTCCAGCAGGCGGGAGATCTTCAGGCGCGGCAGCCCGAGCCGTTCGCCGATGTCGTTCTGGGTCAGCCCGTCGTGGTAGTAGCACCAGGCCACGCGCGCCACCAGCTCCTCTTCCGCCAGTGCCAGCCCGGCAAACCGTCCTTCTTCCGCAGTGCGTTTATCGCTCATAATTGAACTCTTATAAAAATTTAGATCATATGTTCGTGATGGCGCGACGTGAAAATGTGAGCCACGCGACAAAACAGATTATTTCGATCGATTCCGGTTTATCTAAATCTCAATCGATAAAATTGTGATCCCTGCACGGTTGTAAATATAGTTCATCGTCTACGCTTTTGAACATTATTAAATCTAAAAATCATTTGTTCAATAGCGGAGCGATGATGACACCACTTCTCGACGCGCGTGATATCAGCAAGCAGTTTTCAGGCGTACCGGTCTTAAAAGGCATTGATTTCACGCTGCTTGCGGGGCAGGTGCATGCGCTGATGGGCGGTAACGGCGCGGGAAAATCGACGCTGATGAAGATCATCGCCGGGGTAGAAACCCCGGATAGCGGTGAACTTTTGGTGGCGGGTGAGTCTTTTACACGGCTTACCCCGGCTCAGGCGCACAGGTTAGGCATTTATCTGGTGCCGCAGGAGCCGCTGCTGTTTCCCAACCTGACGGTGCGGGAAAACATCTTGTTTCGTCTGCCGCGAGAGCGCGATCGGGAAAATCGTCTGGCGGAAAAACTCCGGCAATTGCAATGCCAGCTTAACCTCGACGCCACCGCCAGCACCCTCGAGGTGGCTGACCAGCAGATGGTGGAGATCCTGCGCGGGCTGATGCGCAACGCCAGAATTCTGATCCTCGATGAACCCACGGCCTCGCTGACGCCCGGTGAAACCGAACGGCTGTTTCGCCAGATCCGCGCCTTGCAGGATCTTGGCGTCGGGATTGTTTTTATCTCGCATAAGCTGCCGGAGATTCGGCAGCTGGCGAGTCACGTCTCGGTGATGCGCGACGGCACCGTGGTGCTCAGCGGCGAAACCGCGCAGTTTGACGATAACGCGCTGATCGCCGCCATGACGCCGGTAAGCCGGGAGACCTCCCTGAGCGATACGCAAAAGCTGTGGCTGGCGCTGCCGGGCAACCGCCGCACCCAGGCGCAGGATTTTCCCGTGCTGCGGGTGGAGGATCTTACGGGGGAAGGGTTTATCGATCTCAGCCTTGAGATCTACGCCGGGGAGATCGTCGGCCTGGCCGGGCTGGTAGGCTCCGGGCGCACCGAGTTTGCCGAAACGCTCTACGGCCTGCGTCCGGTTCGCGGGGGGCGCGTCTGGCTGGAGAACCAGGAGATCACCGCCGATCCGGTCAGTTCACGCCTGCAAAAAGGGCTGGTCTATCTGCCGGAAGACAGGCAGGTGTCCGGCCTGTTTCTCGACGCGCCGATCCGCTGGAACACCGTGGCGCTGAACGAGCCGTCGCTCTGGCAGCAGCGAAAGCGGGAGTCTGCGGTAGTGGAACGCTATCACCGGGCGCTGGGGATCAAGCTCAACCATGCGGATCAAACCGTGCGCACGCTCTCCGGCGGCAACCAGCAGAAGGTGCTGCTGGCACGCTGTCTGGAAGCCAACCCGTTATTGCTGATCGTCGATGAACCGACGCGCGGCGTGGACGTCTCGGCGCGCGCCGATATTTATCAGCTGCTGAAAAGCGTGGCGGCGCAGAACGTGGCGGTGCTGATGATCTCAAGCGATCTCGATGAGTTTCCCGGCCTCGCGGATCGGGTGCTGGTAATGCATCAGGGCGTGCTCAGCGGCGAGCTGCCGCGCCACGCCGTCAGCCTCGACCGGATGATGGCGCTGGCGTTTGGAGGGCAATCATGAAGATCTTACTGAAAAACCGCGAGCTGAGCGCGTTTCTCGCCATTCTGGCGCTGTTCGCCGTGCTGGTGGCGCTGAACCCGTCGTACCTGAGCTTACAGACGCTGGGGATGATCTTCGCCAGCGCGCAGATCCTGATCCTGCTGGCTATCGGCGCGGCGCTGGTGATGCTGACCCGCAATATTGACGTCTCCGTCGGCTCCACGGTCGGGTTGTCCGCCATTGCCGTCGGCGTGGCGCTTAACAGCGGCTACAGCCTGCCCGTTTCCATTCTCTTCGCGCTGTCGATCGGCGCGCTGGCCGGGGCGTTCAACGGTTTTCTGGTGGTGGGCCTGCGCATTCCGGCGATTGTCGCCACCCTCGGCACGCTGGGGCTTTATCGCGGGGCGATGCTGCTGTGGACCGGCGGGAAGTGGATAGAAGGGCTGCCGCCGGGGCTGAAATCTCTCTCTGAGCCTGCCGCCGTCGGCATTTCGCCGCTCGGCATGCTGGTGTTGATTATCGCGGCCACCGGCGCGTGGACGCTGTCGCGCACCGCGTTCGGGCGGGATTTTTACGCCGTGGGGGATAACCTCGCCGCCGCGCGCCAGCTGGGCGTGGCGGTGAACCGCACCCGCATGATCGCCTTTACCCTCAACGGCATGCTGGCGGCCTGCGCCGGGATTGTGTTTGCCGCGCAGATAGGCTTTGTGCCCAACCAGACCGGCAGCGGGCTGGAGATGAAAGCCATCGCTGCCTGCGTGCTGGGGGGCATCTCGCTGCTGGGCGGCACCGGCACGCTGGTCGGTGCGTTCCTCGGCGCGTTCTTCCTCACTCAAATCGATACCGTGCTGGTGCTGTTCAGGCTCCCGGCGTGGTGGAACGACTTTATCGCCGGGCTGGTGCTGCTGGGCGTGCTGGTGCTCGACGGGCGTCTGCGTCAGGCACTGGCGCGGCATCAGCGGGCGCTGAAATACAGCCGTTTCCAGCCCGGTAACAAAGGGGGAAAGCACGTTACCCCGTTTCCCAAACGCAAAAAAGAGGTGGCGTAAATGAGGCTTAACTGGGAAAGCGCGCTGCTGATTTTACTGGTGCTGGAGATCCTGCTCTTCGGCGCCATCAACCCGCGCATGCTTGATATCAACATGCTGCTGTTCAGCACCAGCGACTTTATCTGCATTGGCATCGTGGCGCTGCCGCTTACGCTGGTGATTATCAGCGGCGGGATCGACATCTCCCTCGGCTCAACCATCGGCCTGTGCGCCATCGCGCTGGGGGTGATGATGCAGGCGGGGTGGCCCATGACGATCGCCGTTCCGCTGACGCTGCTGCTTGGCCTGCTGTGTGGGCTGGTGAATGCGGCGCTGATCCACTACACCGGCATTAGCCCTTTAGTCATTACCCTCGGCACGCTCTACCTCTACGGCGGCGGCGCGCTGCTGCTCTCCGGCATGGCGGGGGCGACGGGCTACGAGGGCATCGGCGGCTTCCCGGACAGCTTTACCGCCTTCGCTAACCTCACGGTGCTGGGGCTGCCGATCCCGCTGGTGCTGTTCGCGGTGATTACCGCCTTCTTCTGGCTGATTACCCATCGCGGGCGCTTTGGCCGCCATCTGTTTTTAATCGGCCAGAATCCGCGCGCGGCGCGCTATGCGGCGCTGTCGGTGAACGGCATGCCCTACGCGCTGTACGGCCTGGTGGGCGTGGCCTCGGCGATTGCCGCGCTGGTGATGGTCTCCTATTTCGGCTCCGCGCGTTCGGATCTGGGGCGCGATCTATTAATGCCTGCGCTCACCGCCGCCGTGCTCGGCGGAGCCAATATCTACGGCGGGTCAGGTTCGGTTGTCGGTACGGCGCTGGCGGCGCTGCTGGTGGGGTATCTGCAACAGGGTTTACAGATGGTCGGCATCCCCAACCAGGTGTCGAGCGCGCTGTCGGGGGCGCTGCTGGTTGTGGTGGTGATGGGGCGTTCGCTGAGTCTGCACCGCGAATGGGTGCGATCTCTCTTCAGAAAACTATCCGGAGCGTAAGATGAAAACAAAACTGCTCGTCCTGGCAATGGCCCTCAGCTTCGCTTCGGCGCAGGCGGCGGACCGCATTGCCTTTATCCCGAAACTGGTAGGCGTGGGATTCTTCACCAGCGGCGGCAACGGTGCGAAAGAGGCGGGGAAAGATCTTGGCGTGGACGTGACCTACGACGGCCCGACCGAGCCGAGCGTCTCCGGTCAGGTGCAGCTCATCAATAACTTCGTCAACCAGGGCTATAACGCCATCATCGTCTCTGCCGTGTCACCGGACGGTCTCTGCCCGGCGCTGAAGCGCGCGATGCAGCGCGGCGTCAAGGTCCTGACCTGGGATTCCGACACCAAACCGGAGTGCCGCAGCATCTACATCAATCAGGGGACGCCGGAACAGCTGGGCGGCCTGCTGGTGGAGATGGCGGGCAAGCAGGTCACCAAACCGAACGCGAAAGTGGCGTTCTTCTACTCCAGCCCGACCGTCACCGACCAGAACCAGTGGGTGAAAGAGGCGAAGGCCAAAATCGAGAAAGATCATCCTCAGTGGCAGGTCGTCACCACCCAGTTTGGCTATAACGACGCCACCAAATCGTTGCAAACCGCCGAAGGGATCTTAAAGGCTTATCCGGATCTGGATGCGATCATCGCCCCGGACGCCAACGCCCTGCCGGCGGCGGCACAGGCGGCAGAAAACCTGAAGCGGGAAGGGGTGGCGATTGTCGGCTTCAGCACGCCGAATGTGATGCGCCCGTACGTTGAGCGCGGCACGGTGAAGGCCTTCGGCCTGTGGGACGTGGTGCAACAGGGCAAAATTGCGGTCAATGTCGCCGATCGTTTGCTGAAAAAAGGCGATCTTAACGTCGGCGACAGCGTAGACGTGAAAAATATCGGGACGCTGAAGGTCGAGCCGAACAGCGTGCAGGGCTACCAGTATGAGGCGAAGGGCAACGGCATCGTGCTGCTGCCGGAGCGCGTGGTGTTCACCAAAGAGAACATCAGCAAATACGATTTCTGACGGGGGAGCAAATGGCTGATTTAGACGACATCAAAGACGGCAAGGATTTTGGCATCGGTACGCCGCAGCAGAATGTGCCGTACACCCTGAAGGGCTGCGGCTCGCTCGACTGGGGCATGCAGTCAAGGCTTTCGCGCATTTTCAACCCGCAGAGCAACCGCACGGTGATGCTGGCCTTTGACCACGGCTACTTTCAGGGACCGACCACCGGCCTTGAGCGTATCGATCTCTCCATCGCGCCGCTGTTTGGCGAAACCGACGTGCTGATGTGCACCCGCGGCATCCTCAGGAGCCAGGTACCTGCCGCGACGAACAAACCGGTGGTGCTGCGCGCCTCCGGCGGTAACTCGATTCTGGGCGAACTGTCGAACGAGTGCGTGGCGGTGGCGATGGAAGACGCGCTGCGCCTGAACGTCTGCGCGGTGGCGGCGCAGGTGTACATCGGAAGCGAGTTTGAGCATCAGTCGATCAACAATATCATCAAGCTGGTCGATGCAGGGGCGCGCTACGGCATGCCGACGCTGGCGGTGACGGGCGTGGGGAAAGAGATGGCGCGTGACGCTCGGTATTTTTCGCTGGCAAGCCGCATCGCCGCCGAAATGGGGGCGCAGTTCGTCAAAACCTACTATGTGGACGAGGGCTTTGAAAAAGTGACCGCCAGCTGCCCGGTGCCGATCGTTATCGCGGGGGGCAAAAAGCTGCCGGAGCACGAGGCGCTGGAGATGTGCTGGCGCGCGATAGACCAGGGCGCGTCCGGCGTGGACATGGGGCGCAACATCTTCCAGTCCAGCGCGCCGCTCGCCATGCTGAAGGCGGTGAAGAAAGTGGTTCACGAGAACATGAGCGCCCGGGAGGCGTTCCAGTTCTGGCAGGAAGAGAAACAGGGAGAAGCAAAATGAACGTGACGCTGGTGGAGATCAACATTAAGCCCGAGCGGGTGGACGAGTTTCTGGAGGTATTTCGCGCCAACCACGAGGGGGCGATCAAGGAGCCGGGCAACCTGCGCTTCGACGTATTGCAGGACCCGCGGGTGAAAACCCGGTTCTTTATCTACGAAGCCTATAAAGACGAAGAGGCGGTGCTGGCGCATAAGCAAACCTCGCACTATCTCGCGTGCGTGGATAAGCTGGAGGAGCTGATGTCGGAGCCGCGCAAAAAACGCAGCTTTGTCGGATTGTTGCCGGAGTAGCGGTTTTGCCTGGTGGCGCTGCGCTTACCGGGCCTACGGGTACGGGGGGTGTTGATTTTGTAGGCCGGGTAAGCGCAGCGCCACCCGGCGTTGTTCACGCCAGCTCCAGCAGCTGAATACGCGCCGTCGCGCCCGGCATCAGCTTTTGCAGATTGCTCACCAGCTCATCGCCAGCTTCCTGTAATGCCGCCAGCGGCATCGACGGCAGGCTTTCGAGAATAAACCACATGGACTGCGCCTGGCTGTCCAGACGCGTGCGTATCCCCTGTCGCCAGTTCCAGCGGCGGCAGGTGATGCCAAGATCGTCACGCCAGATAACTTCGCCTGGCTCCGGATTTTCGACTACCGGCTCACCCTCTTTGACGGTATCAAACGGCTCGCTGCCGTCGGCCAGCGTCAGGCGCGGCGCTCCCGAGTAAGCCGCCAGATTTTCTCCCCCTACCGGAATCGCGTAGCGGATACTGATGGCATTATAGATATCCACCACCGGGTCGAGCGTCGGCAGCGAACCGTCTCTCATCACGCGCTTGCGCAGGGCCGAGGCCGAGCAGGGCGTACGTTTGGGTTTTGCACCAAAGGCTTTAAACACCTCATCCCAGGCGGCGAGATGATTTTCTGCCCAGGGCACATCATCATTGAGCATCTGCTGGCAGGCCTGCGCCAGCGCAGCGGGCGCAACCTCCGGTTGGGTAATCGGGGCAGCTTCAACCAGAATGCTCAGCGCCCGAAAGCCGGGCGCGATCCCGACAAGTCGCGAATCTATTGACGGTGTTACAAGAGACATAAATAATCCTGTATTGACTGTTTTATATCATGGTAGTGACCAATGACTGATAAAGTCAATATAATGACCGATGCGGGTGCCGATGTTGCCCAGGTAAGCCTGGCCGTCGCGAACCGTATCCGCAGCTGGCGGAAAGAGAAAAAACTGTCGCTGGACGAGCTTTCTCGCCGCGCCAGCGTCAGCAAAGGCATGCTGGTAGAGATCGAAAAAGGGGCTGCCAACCCCAGCATTGCCATTCTGTGTAAACTGGCCGCCGCGCTTGGCGTCTCGGTGGCAGATATCGTTAACGTCTCCAGCGAGCCGCAGATACACATTATTCAGGAAGAGGCGATCCCGGTTCTGTGGCAGGGCGCACAGGGCGGTTACGCCAGATTGCTGGCAGGCACCGCAGGCCCGGATATGATTGAGCTGTGGCAGTGGGAGATGCATCCGGGAGAAACGTTCACCTCTCCGGGACATCCGGCGGGAACGTTTGAGCTGCTGCACGTGAACGAAGGCATGTTAACCCTGACGGTGGACGAGACGGTAACGCAGGTAGCTGCCGGGGCGTCGGCGGTGGCGAAAACGGAAGCGGCGCACGGCTATGCCAATGAAAGCGATACCGTGCTTCGCTTCACCATGACGGTGGCAGAGTTTCACCGATAAAAAGCAGCCCGGTGGCGCTACGCTTACCGGGCTTGCATATGCAGTATGTTGTAGGCCGGGAAAGCGTAGCGCCACCCGGCTTTTTTTACGCCTCTTCCACACTCACCCGCAGCGCCGCCAGCGCCTTACGCGCCGCCTTCAGCACCTGCTCACACTGCTCAATGGTGAGCGTCAACGGTGGTTCAATGCGGATGGTTTTCGAGTTGTTAAGCGTTCCCGCCACCAGTACCCGCTGGCGGAACATCTCGCTTGCGAAGCTATAACCGGTTTCGTTATCAACGAACTCAATCGCCATCAGCATCCCTTTCCCGCGCGCATCCTGTACCAGATCCGGGTATTCCCGGCCCAGCTGGCGGAAGCCGTCCAGCAGCATGTCGCCTTTCTGCTCCGCCTGCGCAGGCAGGTTTTGCTCCAGCAGCACGTTGATGGTCGCCAGCGCGGCCGCGCAGGCCAGCGGGTTACCGCCAAAGGTGGTGGTATGCAGGAATGGATTGTCGAACAGCACCGAGAACACCTCTTCAGTGGCGACCGTTGCGCCAATCGGCATCACGCCGCCGCCGAGCGCTTTTGCCAGGCACAGAATATCCGGCTGAACGTTCTCATGCTCACAGGCGAACATCTTGCCGGTGCGCCCCATCCCGGTCTGCACTTCGTCGAGGATCAGCAGCGCGCCAAACTCATCGCACAGCTGACGCACGGCGGGCAGATAGCCCTGCGGCGGGAGGATCACGCCGCCTTCACCCTGAATCGGCTCCAGGATCACCGCCGCCACGTCGTCGCCGGTTTTACGGCATTCGCCGAGCATGGTGCGCATGGCGTTGATGTCGCCGAACGGTACGTGGCGGAAGCCCGGCAGCAGCGGCATAAACGGTTTGCGGAAAGTGGATTTAGCGGTCGCCGACAGCGCGCCCAGGGATTTCCCGTGGAACGCGCCGCTGGTGGCGATAAAGGTAAATTTCCCGCGTGGCGACTGGTACGCTTTGGCGAGTTTAATCGCCGCTTCGACCGATTCGGTGCCGCTGTTGCTGAAGAAGCTGTATTTCAGTTTGCCGGGCGTTAAGGCTGCCAGCGTTTTCGCGAGCATGGCGCGAAGCGGATCGAGCAGTTCCTGGCTATGGAGAGGTTGTTTCGCAAGTTGATTCTGTACGGCGGAAACCACAACTGGATTACGGTGCCCCACGTTGAAAATACCAAAACCACCTAGGCAATCGATAAACTCCTGTCCCTGGGTGTCGACAAGCGTATTCAGACTGCCCGCTTGCCACTCTACGGCTCCGTAATCCCCGCCGGCGGTAACAGATTTGCGATACTCCAGAAAACCAGGATTCACATGCTCTTTAAAGTAATCAATGACCTCACGGTTAAGTTGTTTCATCTCCTCATGATCAAGCGTTCGCTTTTCAATGAGATTCAGTGCGTGCGCGGTACAGGCAAGAGCCGAGGCGCTGGAAGGTAACCTGTTCAAAATATGCTCCCGGGGATCGCGTATCACATGATACTGAGTTAATTATTGCAGGGATTACGCCACCTCAGATGCCTTAACAAAAATCGGGATAAACGCCAGGTGAAATCAAATTTGCACAATATTTAATCATGCCATTGCGCGCCGCACGGGATAAGGGATAACGAGCCGGGGATGGGGTGTCGTCAATTGCACTACTTCAGGGCAGGAAATGCGCCTTAAGTGTGCGCCGGGGGATCATGCTTTGTAGGTAGTTTCGTCTCGAAAGTATTTTAAATCAATTAATTAGAAAAACGCACGAAAAGTGCGGTTTAACCGAGATTTGCGATCTCAATCATATTTAACAACTAAAGATAAATTTTTTATCGCCGAAAAAACATAAGCCACAAAATTAACATTCAAATAACCTGCAAGGGATGCTCACTATGTCCTCTCCTGACTATGTCACCCAGAATGAATATCCGCTGGACGATGACACCACGCTTATGTCGACCACCGACCTCCACAGCTACATGACCCACACTAACGACACCTTTGTGCAAGTGAGCGGCTTTACGCTCCAGGAGCTGCTCGGGCAACCGCACAACATTGTGCGCCATCCGGATATGCCGAAAGCGGCTTTTGCCGACATGTGGTACACGCTGCAAAAGGGCGAACCCTGGAGCGGGATTGTCAAAAACCGACGTAAAAATGGCGATCACTATTGGGTACGCGCCAATGCGGTACCGATGGTGCGTAACGGCCAGATGACGGGCTATATGTCCATTCGTACCCGCGCCACCGAGGACGAGGTCGCCGCAGTGGAGCCGCTTTATAAGGCGCTCAACGAAGGACGTAGCAAAAAACGCATTCATAAAGGGCTGGTGGTGCGCAAAGGCTGGCTCGGCAAATTACCGGCGATGCCGCTGCGCTGGCGCGTGCGCAGCGTAATGGCGGTACTTTTTGCGGTGATGGCCGCAACGCTGGTTGCCAGTGCCGCGGGCTGGGCTTCGCTGGTGGCGGCAGCCGTGGTGATGCTGCTTGGCACCCTGGTGTTTGAGCAACAGATTGTCCGCCCGGTGGAAAACGTCGCACGGCAGGCGCTCAGGGTCGCTACCGGAGAGCGTAACAGCGTGCAGCATCTTGACCGCAGCGATGAACTGGGGCTAACGCTGCGGGCCGTCGGACAGCTGGGGCTGATGTGCCGCTGGTTGATCAACGACGTCTCCAGCCAGGTGATGAGCGTGCGCGACGGTAGCGACAGGCTGGCGCAGGGCAATCAAGATCTCAACGACCGCACGCGCCAGACCGTGGCTAACGTGCAGCAGACCGTGGCAACAATGAACCAGATGGCGGCGTCGGTGCAGAGTAACTCTGAGACCGCAGCCGAAGTCGACAAGCTGTCGATGGCCGCCAGCAGCGCGGCCACGCAGGGGGGCACCGTGATGCAGACCGTGGTGAAAACCATGGATGACATTGCCGACAGTACCCAGCGCATTGGCTCTATTACCTCGCTTATCAATGACATTGCCTTCCAGACCAATATTCTGGCGCTGAACGCCGCGGTTGAGGCGGCACGCGCGGGCGAGCAGGGGAAAGGCTTTGCGGTGGTGGCGGGCGAAGTGCGTCATCTTGCCAGCCGCAGCGCGAATGCAGCTAACGATATTCGTAAGCTGATCGACGCCAGCGCCAGCAAAGTGCAGTCGGGCGCCGATCAGGTCCACGCCGCGGGACGTACCATGGATGATATTGTCGAGCAGGTGAAAAACGTCACGCAGCTTATCGCGCAGATCAGCCACGCCACCTCAGAGCAGGCGACAGGCCTGACAGAGCTGACCCGTGCCGTGGCAGAGCTGGACAGCATTACGCAGAAAAATGCTGACCTGGTCGAAGAGAGCGCGCAGATTTCCGCGATGGTTAAGCACCGGGCCGGACGTCTTGAAGATGCGGTTACCGTGCTGCATTAAGAAATGCATGCTTCGATAAAGCCGTTTATTCCTCCGGGGTAAACGGCTTTTTTGTTTTTCAGAATAAGTTATGTTGTTAATGAAATATTAAGTAACTAAAAAAAGCACCCGTTTTTTAATTGCTACGCCCCGGATTTATTGAAAGTGGGAAATAAAAAAACGATCAAAGTCATAAAGTTAGAGAGTTTCCTGTCGATAACAGCGATCGTCTGAGAAATAATCACATCGATGGGGTAAATATGTTCATACATGACGTAAAGATCGGCACGAAATTATTTCTGGCGTTTGGATTATTTATTGTCCTGATGGTCGTCAGCGCAAGCTTGTCTCTGATGAGCCTGAATCGGGCAAACAATGGAATGCAAACCATCCTTACCAGCGATTATCCAACGACGGTAAAAGCGAACCAGTTAATCGACAACTTCCAGGAATTTATCAGCACGCAGCAGCTCATGCTGCTGGACGAACAGGGGACGTACACGGCGCAATCAGAGCAGCGTCTGAAGGCGATCAGCGAGCGCATCGCCGCAATCCTGAGCGAGCTGGACAACGCTCTCAAGGATAAAAAATCCCAACAGGTGCTGGCCGATATCCACGGCGTGCGCCAGCAATATCTTGACTCGCGCTACCGCATTTTGCAGGCCGTGCAGAATAACGACCGTGCGGGCGCGATAAACGAAATGATGACCAACACCCTGAACCTGCAACAGTCCTATAAAGCGAAAGTGCAGGCGTTGATTGCGATCCAGGACCATGAAATGCAGAGTGCGGGCGAGCAGGTGGAAGGTGATTTCCGCACCAATCGTCTCCTGCTGATCCTGATTACGCTTTTCAGCGTCGCGGCAGCCAGCCTGACTGGCTGGTTCATTGTGCGATCCATTACCCGCCCGCTGAACGACGCGGTGAATTTTGCGGAGGCCATTGCCGATGGCGATCTCACCGGCAGCATTACCTCGCACGGTAAAGATGAAACCGGACTGCTACTCACCGCACTGATGGAGATGAAAACGCGCCTGCTGGAGATTGTGCAGCAGGTGCAAACCGGATCGGAAAACATCTCCAGCGCCGCCGCGCAGATTGTCGCGGGCAACCAGGATCTGGCTGCCCGCACGGAAGAGCAGGCCAGTTCCGTTGAACAGACGGCTGCGTCGATGGAGCAGATCACCGCTACGGTGAAGAATACCGCGTCCCACACCGGAGAAGCGACGAACCTGTCTGCCGATGCGGCTGCTGTGGTCAAAAACAACGGCGAGATGATGAAGCAGGTCACCAGCAAGATGCGCCTGATCAACGAAACATCGAACAGGATGTCCGACATTATCGACCTGATCGACGCCATTGCCTTCCAGACTAATATTCTGGCGCTGAACGCGGCGGTCGAAGCGGCGCGCGCGGGTGAGCATGGTCGTGGCTTTGCGGTGGTGGCGGGCGAGGTACGTCAGCTCGCGCAGAAAAGTGCAACATCCGCAAGTGAGATCCGCCAGCTGATTGAAAGCTCCACAAGCCAGACGCAGGACGGCATGAACCTTGTGGAGAAGGCCAGCGGGCTTATCAACGGCATGGTCGGCAATGTGGAAGAGATGGACGTCATCCTGCGTGAGATTCGCCAGGCCAGCCACGAACAGACGGAAGGCATCTCGCAGATCAACAGCGCGATTGGCCTGATAGACGCCACCACCCAGCAGAACTCCGCGCTGGTGGAGGAGTCCGTTGCGGCGGCGGCATCCCTTAACGAACAGGCGATGCACCTGAAAGAGCTGGTCCGCGTGTTCCGCGTGAGCGACGGCGTGCTGGCTTAATCCAGCTGGGAGATCTCCAGTGCCGCGCGGTCAATCACGCCGATAATCTGTTTTAACTGCGCGTCGCTGAGCTCTCCCTGATTAACCTTCAGATCCAGAACCGCTTTGAAGTTATCCAGCGCCCGCTTCATCTGCGGGTTTTTGCGCAGCTGGAAACCGACGGAGCGCGCCTTGATACGCGTCTGGATCTGCTCCAGCTGTTCCCGGTTATCTTCCAGCCACTGTTCTCCGGCGGCGTTAATCGCAATCCGCTTACGGCCGTTCTCTTCTTCGGTAATGGTGATAAGCGCCTGATCCTGCAAGTAATCCAGAGTCGGATAGATCACGCCAGGGCTTGGCGTGTAATGTCCCTGCGTCAGGTTCTCGATCTCTTTGATCAGCTCATAACCATGGCTCGCGTTGCGGGTCAGGATATCCAGGATCACCAGCCGCAGATCGCCATGACCAAAAAATCGTGGCCGGCGTCCGCCGCCGTCGTGTTCGTATCGCATGTTTCTTCCTCAATTTGATATATCTAAACTATATCTAAGATATATTCAGATGCAATCTAAAAGATCTTGATTTCTGAGTTAATAGCAATCATTATCATTAAAAAATCATTCCGATATATCGTATTCACCTGAGAAGGGCATCAACATGGCATCTACCCGTTACCCTCAACGTGTCCGCAATGACCTGCGTTTTCGTGAGCTGAACGTGATGCGCACTGAGCGAGTCAGTGCAGGATTTCAGCGCATTGTGCTAGGCGGCGAGGCGCTGGAGGGCTTTAGCTCTCGCGGCTTTGACGACCATACCAAAGTCTTTTTCCCGGCACCGGGCACCACTTTCGTGCCGCCTGTGGTGACTGATGAAGGCATCGACTGGGGCGACGGCGTGCGTCCGCAAGCGCGTGACTATACCCCGCTGTACGATGACGAAAAACATGAGCTGGCGCTCGATTTCTTCGTTCATGATGGTGGCATTGCCAGCAACTGGGCGGTAGAGGCGAAGGTGGGCGACAAGCTGACCATCGGTGGTCCGCGTGGTTCGCTGGTGGTGCCGGAAGATTACGCCTGGCAGCTGTACGTGTGCGACGAGTCGGGCATGCCCGCGCTGCGCCGCCGTTTAGAAAGCATCGCAAAACTGCCTGTTCGCCCGGCGATCCACGCCATCGTCACCGTGGGCGATGCGACGTACCAGGACTATCTGGCGCACCTGAGCGGGTTCAACATCACCTGGGTTATCGGCCACAACGAGCAGGCGGTGGCCGACCATCTTGCCGCGCTGGCCGTGCCGGAAGAGGATTACTTTATCTGGCTGACCGGAGAGGGGAAAGTGGTAAAACGCCTGAGCCGTCAGTTTGAAACCGACGCAATTGACCCACAGCTGGTGCGTGCCAGCGCGTACTGGCACGCCAAATAATCAGGCAGCGGGATCCAGCTGCGCTTCGCTCACCTGATGTTCGAGCGAGGCGCATACCTCTTTCAGCGCTTTCTCCTGCTGGGCAAAGTAGGCTTCCATATTGCTGAGCGACGAGACGAGCAGCCAGGACTCTTCTTTCTCCAGCTCTGCCAGCTCGTTCACCAGGGTGTCGATTTGCTCACGCACCTGTGCCATTTTTTTGCGAATACGTTCCAGGTCGTTCAGCCTGTCGCTCGCCATCATCGGTTCAAACCCTTGTTGCAGACGGGCGACCAGCGAGCGAATGGCCTTCACGTCGCCGCGCTGTTTGGCCTGGTTGAGTTGCACCATCATCCTGTTGGCTTCTTCTTTTAAATCATCGGCAACCAGATCCGGGTGGCATAACTTGCTCGCCTGACGCCAGAGCCGCTTCAGCTCGTTCCGATCCTCTTCAGAGAGATCCTTGCCTTTACGCAGGCGAACTTCGGCATCATGATGCTGTTCGCGATACTTCTTGTACTCTTCGTTGGCCTCATCGCGCGCCTGACGTGCCGGCTCTTCTTCGCGCGTTAAACCGGTCTCCAGCTCCATCGCTTCGGCCAGCAGGTTGGCAATCAGATTACTTTGCTGCTGAAGATGCTTGCGCGCCTCTGCCGCCTGAACGGAATCCGCAGGCAGATCTCGCCAGCGCCGGGTGAGCGTTGTCAGAACCTCTACGGCCTGCGCCATATAGCTCTGGCAGCGGCGGTAATCCTCTTCCCGGCGACGCGTCTCCGCCTGCTGACGACGCAGGTTAAGCTCCGCCAGCGTTTTACGCAGGGCGAGGATCTGCTGCATCAACGGCCCGAGGCGGGAGAAATAGAGATCGTTGAACTCATCAAGCTGCTGTACCCGGGCGTTACGACGATCAATCAGATCGCGCAGACGCTCTTCCAGGGCTTTTAGCTCCAGCTTGCTGGCCGCCAGCTGCGGGTCACGCCACGGGGTAACGGCGCGCTGGCTTTGCAGCCAGGCGGTGATAGCGCGAAGGGCTGCGGTATAGTTTTTCTGCTCAAGCGCCGCGACGATGGACAGGAGTTCATCGTCAAAGGCTTCCTCTTTGAGACGTTTCAACTGGCTCCGGATGATGTCGTCATCTTCCAGCTCAATGGCATTTTTAATGATTTCTAGCCGTTTGATCGGTGTGCTCATGATGCCTTTCGCTCTGGCGCTTAAGTATTTGAGTTAAGGTTAGTTGTTGTAAAAGCTACAGGAAATAATACACACGGATGATGATCGGCGCGATGGGGGATTTCTTTAGTTTTTAGGGTTTGTGAGGGGAAGCGGCAGGCCGGGCTACGTGTGGTGGATTACTTACAAAAAAGCCACTCAATCGAGTGGCTTAACTGGATGATTCTAAAGCTAAAATTTGGTGGCCCCTGCTGGACTTGAACCAGCGACCAAGCGATTATGAGTCGCCTGCTCTAACCACTGAGCTAAGGGGCCGTGGCGGTGAATTATAAAGTAACTCCCCTCAGCAATCCAGCCATTCACACCTGCCTGCTGTTTTTATAAACAACGCATAATCAATCCTTTATACTTATCTTAAGATGCATAGACAGGAGTAGAGATGATCAACGATATTCTGGCCCCTGGCCTGCGGGTGGTGTTCTGCGGTATTAATCCGGGCAAGTCATCGGCGCACACCGGTTTTCACTTTGCTCATCCGGGAAATCGCTTCTGGAAGGTGATCCACCAGGCCGGATTTACCGACAAACAGCTTAAGCCGGAAGAAGAGCAGCAGCTGCTGGATACGCGCTGTGGCATCACCATGCTGGTCGAGCGACCCACGGTGCAGGCGAGCGAAGTGAATCTGCATGAGCTGCGCGCTGGCGGGCGTGAGCTGATCGCGAAAATTGAAGACTATCAGCCCGCGGCGCTGGCGATCCTCGGCAAGCAGGCCTACGAGCAGGCGTTCAGCCAGCGCGGTGTGAAGTGGGGTAAGCAGAACATTACCATTGGCGTAACGCAGGTTTGGGTGTTGCCGAACCCCAGCGGGCTGAACAGGGCGACGCTGGACAAGCTGGTGGAGGCGTATCGGGAACTTGATGAGGCGCTTGTGGTGAGGGGGCTTTAGCTCCTCTGCGGCCTGATGCCCTCACCCTGACCCTCTCCCACAGGGAGAGGGAATAAACAAAAAAAAGCTCCCGATTGGGAGCTTTTTCATTTCAGGACCGATTAATCGTCCAGGAAGCTACGCAGCACTTCAGAGCGGCTCGGATGGCGCAGTTTACGCAGCGCCTTCGCTTCGATCTGACGGATACGTTCGCGGGTCACGTCAAACTGTTTACCCACTTCTTCCAGCGTGTGGTCGGTGTTCATGTCGATACCGAAACGCATACGCAGCACTTTGGCTTCACGGGCGGTCAGGCCAGCCAGCACGTCGTGCGTAGCGGCACGCAGGCTCTCGGTGGTGGCAGAGTCCAGCGGCAGCTCGAGGGTGGTATCCTCGATGAAATCACCCAGATGCGAATCTTCATCATCACCGATTGGCGTTTCCATGGAGATTGGCTCTTTAGCGATTTTCAGCACTTTACGGATCTTGTCTTCCGGCATCAGCATGCGTTCAGCCAGCTCTTCCGGCGTCGGCTCGCGGCCCATCTCCTGCAACATCTGGCGAGAGATACGGTTGAGTTTGTTGATGGTCTCAATCATATGCACCGGAATACGGATGGTGCGCGCCTGGTCTGCGATAGAGCGGGTGATCGCCTGACGGATCCACCAGGTAGCATAGGTGGAGAACTTGTAACCACGACGGTATTCAAACTTATCTACCGCTTTCATCAGACCGATGTTGCCTTCCTGAATCAGATCCAGGAATTGCAGGCCACGGTTGGTGTATTTCTTGGCGATAGAGATAACCAGACGTAAGTTTGCTTCAACCATCTCTTTCTTCGCACGGCGGGCTTTCGCTTCACCGATGGACATACGACGGTTGATGTCTTTCACCTGCTCGATGGTCAGGCCGGTCTCTTCTTCAATCTGATGCAGTTTTTGCAGGCCGCGCTGTACGTCTTCTTTCACGTCGTGCAGCTTTTCAGACCACGGCTTGTTCATCGCGATAGCGGCGTTGAACCAGGTTTCGCTGGTTTCGTTGCCGGTGAAGAGGGTGATGAAGTTCTTCTTCGGCATTTTGCACTGTTCAACGCACAGCTTCATGATGATACGTTCCTGGGTACGTACGCGATCCATCATCACGCGCATGCTGTTCACCAGGTAGTCGAACTGTTTTGGCACCAGGCGGAACTGTTTGAACACTTCAGACAGCTTCAGGATCTCTTCCTGAGCGGCGGCATGGCTGCGGCCTTTCGCTTTGATGGTGTCACGCGTCACTTCGTACTGGGTACGCAGCTCGGCAAATTTCTCACGCGCCAGTTCAGGGTCGATGCTGTTGTCGTCATCGCTGCTGTCGTCGTCTTCTTCTTCATCTTCGTCTTCGTCGTCATCCATCTCTTCCTGAGACAGCTCAGAACCGACGTGAGTGGCGGTTGGCGCCATATCTTCTTCAGCGTTCGGGTCGACAAAGCCAGTGATCAGATCGGACAGACGCGCTTCTTCTGCTTCAACGCGATCGTACTGCTCCAGCAGATAGGTGATCGCTTCCGGGTATTCGGCAACAGAGCACTGAACCTGGTTGATCCCGTCTTCGATGCGTTTTGCGATGTCAATTTCGCCTTCGCGGGTCAACAGTTCAACGGTACCCATTTCGCGCATGTACATGCGGACCGGGTCAGTGGTACGCCCGATTTCAGATTCCACGCTGGACAGTACCTGTGCAGCAGCTTCTTCCGCATCTTCGTCAGTGTTGTTGGAGGTTTCAGCCAGCAACAGATCATCGGCATCCGGTGCTTCTTCCATCACCTGAATGCCCATGTCATTGATCATTTGGATGATATCTTCGATCTGATCTGAATCGACGATATCTTCCGGCAGATGGTCATTGACCTCGGCATAGGTCAGATAGCCTTGCTCCTTACCGCGTTGGACAAGAAGTTTCAGCTGTGACTGCGGGTTTTGCTCCATAAGACGGTATCCACACTTAATTCGTTTGATTGGTGTCGGCGATGGGCTGCCAACCTTTAAAGCGAGGGCGTACTTATATTTTTGCCGCTGCCTCTCAGTGCGGCTGCCGGGGGCTTCCCGATCGATATTCGGCACTTAAGCCGTTAAATTTTTTATTTCTTCGCCAGTTCCTGGTTAATCATCCAGAGCTCCCGGCGTTCTTCGCTGCTTAGGCCATGGGTGCGCTCGCGAGCTATCAACTCTTCCTGGCGCAACTCAAGCATCGAATCAAACATATGGTTGAGTGAGTCGGTGAACGTTTTTTCTGCGATATCCTTATCTGCTATATCGTCCCACATCGACAGTTTTTCAAGGGTAGCGGCCTCTTTTGTGCCGCGATAATGCTCTAAAAGTTGTCCGGTGGTCAGACCTGGCTGAGACAAACAAGTGTTGACCAATTCTGAAAATAAGCCAAGCCCGGGCAATTTTTCGTGGTTCAAACCCGCCAGCGACGGCACTTGCGGAGCAAGTTCGGGGTTTTGTACCAGCAACCCTATCAGTATACGCATGGTTGTGCGTTTTAGCTGAGGCGCGGGGCGTACCGTGCCGTTTTCAGCCTGTTTCGGCATTAAACGTTCAAGCTGGCTGTCATCCAGAATGCCGAGCTTGTTGCCTAACTCCTGACGCAGATAGATGCGCAGCGTTTCGCCGGGCACCTGGCTGATTAACGGCAGCGCCAGCGTGCTGAGCTGCGCGCGCCCGTCAGGGGTACTCAAATCAACCTGCGGCATCAGGCTGTTAAACAGAAACGTGGAGAGCGGCTGAGCCTGCTCCATCCGCGCTTCAAACGCCGCTTTGCCCTCTTTACGCACCAGCGTATCCGGGTCTTCACCGTCGGGCAGGAACATAAAGCGTAACTGACGCCCGTCGGTCATATACGGCAACGCGGTTTCCAGCGCTCGCCAGGCGGCGTCGCGTCCTGCGCGGTCACCGTCGTAACAGCAAATCACGTTGTTGGTGACGCGGAACAGCAGCTGGATATGGTCCGCCGTGGTGGACGTTCCCAGCGACGCAACGGCATAGTTAATGTCGTACTGCGCCAGCGCAACAACATCCATATAGCCTTCGACGACCAGAAGACGCGGAGGTTCCGCATTATCCTGCTGTGCCTCATAAAGACCGTAAAGCTGGCGGCCCTTATGGAAAATATCGGTTTCCGGGGAGTTAAGGTATTTCGGCAGGGCATCACCCAGCACGCGACCACCAAAACCTATCACCCGGCCACGCTTGTCGCGGATCGGGAACATCACCCGTTCACGGAAGCGGTCGTAGCTTCGTCCCTGGTCGTTGGTGACCAGCATGCCTGCGTCGATGAGGGATTTACGATCTTCGCTATTGCCGCCAAAACGCTTTAACACGTTGTCCCAGCCGGGCGGGGCGTAACCAATAGCGAAACGCGCAATCACATCGTCACTCAGTCCGCGCTTGTTCAGATACTGACGCGCAGGCTCAGCCGCAGAGTGCTTAAGAGACTGTTGGTAAAACGAATTCAGGCCATCCATCAGTTGGTACAGCGTTTGCCGCTGATGGCGCTCGATCTGACTTGGCCCACTGCCCGCTTCATACGGCACTTCAAGGTTATGCATCGCCGCCAGCTCTTCGACGGTTTCAACGAACTCGAGCTTGTCGTAGTTCATCAAAAAATCGACGGCATTACCGTGTGCGCCACAGCCGAAGCAATGGTAGAACTGCTTTTCACCGTTTACGGTGAAAGAGGGGGTTTTTTCGTTATGGAACGGACAGCACGCATGGTAGTTCTTGCCCTGCTTTTTTAGCTTCACCCGCGCGTCGATGAGATCGACGATGTCGGTTCTGGCAAGCAGGTCATTGATGAAAACGCGTGGGATTCTTCCGGCCATATGCCCCAAAAATTTAAGCGACTTATAAACGAAAACAAGCCGCGCATTCCTTCCGGAAGCACGGCCTTACGACTACAACTCTGTCTGTCAATTGAGGGCTGTGGCCCTCAACAGATTAGTACAGACGAGTACGGCGTGCGTTTTCGCGAGCCAGTTTCTTCGCGTGACGTTTCACAGCGGAAGCTTTAGCGCGCTTACGTTCGGTCGTTGGTTTTTCATAAAACTCACGACGACGAACTTCAGCCAGAACACCTGCTTTCTCGCATGAACGTTTGAAGCGACGCAGTGCTACGTCGAACGGCTCGTTTTCACGTACTTTAATTACCGGCATGTAACTCTCACCTTTAATAAATTCGGTTTGCCGCTGGCATCAACGCCAGCTTATTTCAAAATGGTGCGGAATTTTACTGCAAATGCTGCTGCTTTGTAAAGCACCGATGCGATTTTGAAAGGGACTTTAATAAGGGTGAGGAGTATACACGAGGCTTCTTCCTGGGGCGAACAAAGTTTTACAACAATCCGCCCAGGCTCTACACTGCGCGGTATTGAAACGAGGTAAAACAAGTCATGCGTGTACTGGGTATTGAAACATCCTGCGATGAAACCGGCATCGCGATTTACGACGACGAAAAAGGGCTTCTGGCCAACCAACTGTATAGTCAGGTGAAATTGCACGCTGACTACGGCGGCGTCGTGCCTGAACTGGCCTCTCGTGACCACGTGCGTAAAACGGTTCCCCTGATCCAGGTGGCGCTGAAAGAGGCCGGGTTGAGTGCAAAAGATATTGATGCCGTGGCCTATACCGCAGGACCGGGCCTGGTCGGCGCGCTGCTGGTCGGCGCAACGGTAGGGCGTTCACTGGCCTTCGCGTGGGATGTTCCGGCCATTCCGGTTCACCATATGGAAGGGCACCTTCTGGCGCCGATGCTGGAAGACAATCCGCCAGCGTTCCCGTTTGTGGCGCTGCTGGTTTCCGGTGGTCATACCCAACTGATCAGCGTAACGGGTATTGGCAAGTATGAGCTGCTGGGCGAGTCAATTGACGATGCAGCCGGTGAAGCCTTCGACAAAACCGCCAAGCTGCTGGGGCTGGATTACCCGGGCGGCCCGATGCTCTCGAAAATGGCCGCACAGGGCACGGAAGGGCGCTTTGTCTTCCCACGGCCGATGACTGATCGTCCGGGGCTGGATTTCAGCTTCTCCGGTTTGAAAACCTTCGCGGCGAACACCATCCGCAATAACGACGACAGCGAGCAGACGCGTGCCGACATCGCTCGTGCGTTCGAAGATGCGGTGGTGGATACGCTGATGATCAAGTGCAAACGCGCGCTGGATCAGACCGGCTTTAAGCGCCTGGTGATGGCAGGCGGCGTGAGCGCCAACCGTACGCTGCGCGCGAAGCTTGCAGAGATGATGCAAAAGCGTCGTGGGGAAGTGTTCTACGCGCGTCCTGAATTTTGTACCGATAACGGGGCGATGATCGCCTACGCCGGGATGGTGCGCCTGAACGCTGGCGCAACGGCTGACCTGAGCGTGTCCGTGCGTCCGCGCTGGCCGCTGGCGGAGCTGCCTGAGGCGTGAACGGCTCTCCCGTCATCGCGGCGGGGGAGTTTTATATCCTGATGTCGAAAATCTGGTTCTTGATGATCAGCGAGTAAAGCTGGCAGTCGTTTTGCACATCCAGCTTTTCCATCGCCCGGATCTTATGCGCACTGACTGTTTTGATGCTCAGGTGCATATGTTGTGCAATCTCCTTTAAATTTAATCCGTTACATATCAGACGCAGCACATCGATTTCCCGCGGCGAGAGTTTCTCTATATCTGTCATCTCATGACGAAAAAGCATATTTACCAGCTGGCTTTCGATAAAGATCTCACCTTTAAGAACTGTAGCAATCGCCTGGCTTAATGTTTTCTCGTTGATATCCCGCGACAAATACGATCTGACGCCTTCCTTTAGCGCCTGACGAATAAACATGGCGTTTGCATAGGGCGAGAGCAGGATAATGCTGAGCGCAGGATAAGTCTGATGGAGCCATCTCAACAGCTTCAGACCGTCCATACCCGTGAGAGGAGAGCGATTAAAGCTGGTTGTCAGTGAATAGCTGAGGATAACGATATCGGGGTTATGCTGACCCAGAAGCGACAGAAGTTCTGCGGAAGAGGTTGCTTCACCGGTCAAAACACATCTCTGATTCATGCCTGAGGCGGGTAACGAGAGCGCTTGCATCATTGAGGATAAGCCGCGGCGAATCAACGAGGATTCTTCAGCGATAACGATTTTAATGTCCATAATGATGCGTCGTATTAACCCTTACATGATAATGGCGGGTTTGGAAACCCTCGCAAGATATATCCTTATTAAAATCCAGACTGCGGTAAAATAGCAGTAACAATGAGAGTATTTTTAACGGCGGTGGATGTTGATTATTTCATTATGATTAATCTTTACGGTTTTTGTATCCAGGTGTATCCTCGCGTTGCGAAATATAAAGAAACGAGTTAAAGATTTTTCTTATTCAATTATAGAAAGATCGTTCCCCCAGATTAGGATGCTCTTATTCATCACGGTGCATGTATCACAGATACTGAAAAAGGAGAAATGTCGATTCACAAAGGAACCGTGATTACCATGAAAAAAAGTACCTTGTCCCTTTTTATTTGTGCAGCAATTTCATTTTCCGCTGCGGCAGAAAATCAGGTGCAAAATGAGTTTGCACATGACAATGCGACCTACACAGCAATTGTACTCAAGCTAAAACCCACTACAGGTTTGCTAAAAGCGACAAACAATAAAATTACCCTGAATGATCCTTCCCTTATCACCACAAATATGTTTAGGCCGACTAATTTGCGTAGTTCAAATCAGTCATCCGAGTTAACGGAACTCAATAAACGCTATGGCTTTGACCGTTATCTGCGTATCGCGTTACCGCAAGATAAACGTCAGGATAAAACCTACATTAACCATATTATTACTGAGCTGGAGCAGAATCAGAACGTAGAGTTAGTTTATCCGGAGGCCGAACCGGTGTCGCTGGATGAAAACGCCCTTACGCCGCAGGTTAAATCTTCGGTAAATAATAATTTAACGTCTGCCGCCGTTCCGGATTTTCGCAATAAGCAGGATTATCTCAAAGCACCTGATGTTAAGCGCGCCGGTTATTATATGGGGGGCGTAAACCGCGAAAGCGTAGATCACTATGCAGGCAGTGCGGGTGAAGGGGTGACGATTATTTCAACGGAAATTTATCCCTGGAATACCCAGCACCTCAACTTACCGCCAATGAGCCTCAGCTCTGGAAAGACAACGTATGTTGAAAAGCAAGATCATGACACCGCTTCTGTCGGGATTATGGCAGCGAAAGATATTGGCACCGGTATTCGAGGGATAAGCTGGAAAAGCCGACTGGGGTACGCGGCCTCAGCGCATAATAACCTCTATAATTTAATTCCGTTGCTAAAAGCTGGCGATGTGGTGCAGATCGGGGTACACGTAGCGGGCGGTTATCCAGCGGGTTGCCAAAAGGATTGCTGGGTGGCAATGGAGTCCGAACCCGCCTATTACGATGTGATTAAAGCGCTGACAGATAAAGGCGTTCACGTTATTGAGGCGGCAGGTAACGGGAACGTCAACCTGGATAGCCCAGGCTTCCAGGGGGAGTTTGACGTGAACGTGCGGGACTCCGGGGCTATCCTGGCGGGTGCGTTTTGTGCAAAAGACGGTAAAAAAGCGTCGTTCAGCACCTATGGTTCGCGCGTCACCAGCTCTGCATGGGGCTGCTGGGACGTAGTGAGCACAGGTTATGGCGATCTCTATAAAAATGGCGGCGTTAACGATTCTTATACCGCGACGTTTGCCGGAACTTCTTCCTCGAACCCGATTATTGCGGGTGTGGTAGCCAGCCTGTCAGGCATCGCCAAAGCCAACGGTATTACCGTGACACCGCGTCAGATGCGTCAGATTCTGGCAGAGACCGGAACGCCACTGGCCAACGGAGATTCGGCAAAAGTGGGTACTCAACCTGACATGGAGCGTGCGGTGGCCCGTATTATGGCGCTCAAAGACGGTAGCACGCCTGTCGCGCCGGCTCCAACGGCTGTGGCAGGCGCAGATTACGCTCTGGTTTCTCCGACCACGGGGGTGATCACCTACGCGCTGGACGGCAGTAAGAGCCTGAATGCCAAATCGTATAACTGGCGTGTGACAAAAGGGGCAGAAACCTTCTCGCTGGAGGCGACACTGAACGGCGCGCTGGTGAAGAGCGTGGACAGCGCGCATGCCTATGCCGTCATTCCTGCCAACAGCGAGGGG
The DNA here is from genome assembly GCF_001729785.1 of Enterobacter hormaechei subsp. xiangfangensis. Lineage (NCBI taxonomy): Bacteria > Pseudomonadati > Pseudomonadota > Gammaproteobacteria > Enterobacterales > Enterobacteriaceae > Enterobacter > Enterobacter hormaechei. Next base: position 3,966,388 of record NZ_CP017183.1, on the reverse strand, counting down.
GAAGCGACCTTTACGCTGACGACGACCGGCGCGGATGGGCGAACCGCGACGGACAGCATGACCATCACCGTCAGTAAGCCAGCGGTACCGGCTAAGGATGACACCCCGGCAAAAGATGACACACCGGTAAATCCTGCGGCACCGGCCTATAACGCCAAAATTGCCTATCCAACCCGATGCACCAAAGTGTCCTACAACGGTAAAGTTTGGCTCAACCAGTGGTATGTCAACCCGGGGCAAGAAACGCCGGGAACCGGCGGCCAGTGGGGCGCATGGCGCGAACAAGGGTCTTCCAATAACAGCTGCAAATAACCATCACGGCCTGGCGTTATGCCAGGCCTTTTTCAGATCCGCAGCATCCCTTTCTCTTCCAGAAACGCAATGATCGTCGCCAGCCCGTCACCCGCTTTCAGGTTGGTAAAGGTCCACGGACGCTCGCCGCGCATGCGGTTAGTGTCGCGTTCCATTACCTCCAGCGACGCCCCCACGTACGGCGCGAGGTCGGTTTTATTGATCACCAGAAAATCGGATTTGGTGATCCCCGGCCCGCCCTTGCGCGGGATTTTTTCCCCTTCGGCCACGTCGATGACGTAGATGGTGAGGTCCGCCAGCTCCGGGCTGAAGGTCGCGCTCAGGTTATCCCCGCCGCTTTCGACGAAGATCAGATCCAGATTGCCGAACTTCTCGCTGAGTGCTTCCACCGCCGCCAGGTTCATTGAGGCATCTTCGCGGATGGCGGTGTGCGGACAGCCGCCCGTTTCCACGCCCACGATGCGCTCTGGCTCCAGCGCACCCGCCTCGGTCAGGATGCGCTGATCCTCTTTGGTGTAGATATCGTTAGTCACCACCGCCAGGTGATAGGTATCGCGCATCGCCTTGCAGAGCGCTTCCAGCAGGGCAGTTTTGCCCGACCCTACCGGGCCGCCCACGCCAACGCGCAGGGGATGTTTGTAATCAGCCATATTGACTCCTCAGGAACGGAATAGTCGTGAATATTGGGTTTCGTGGCGCGCGGAGGCGATGGCGGACAGCGGCGTAGCGGCCCCCAGCGCGTCGTCGCCACGTAAAAATGCCTGTTCAAACCCGGCGGCAAAATGGTCGCTCAGGTCGATAATCAGCTGTTGTGCGGCCTGCTGCCCAAACGGCACCAGCTTGACGCCCGCCATCACCGCGCTCTCAATCCAGCTGTAGCCCAGGCTCAGCGCCAGCTCACGCGCGCTAATGCCCCAGCGCACGCCGAGCCACGCCATGCCGCAGAGCTGGCTCTGCGTCAACAGCGGCAACCATTCTGGCGGGCAGGCGGGTTCCCAGCTTTTAACCAGGCGCGTAAAGGCCGCGCCACGGTTGCGTTCTTCATCGCGCAGCTCGCGCGTTTCCCGGCAGGCGAGCAGGTATGCCGTCCAGCGTTTTGCTGTCGCGACGTCCTGCTTCTCGCAGGCACGATAAAGGCGTATAAACAGCGGCAGGTCGACGCAGAAAAAGCTCTGCTCCATCTGCTGGATCTGCCAGCGCCTGAAGGCCTCAGCGTCCGTGACCCACCCGGCCTCAACGGCCCACTCCAGCCCCTGCGACCAGGTAAACGATCCGACCGGCAGGCTACTGCTGGAGAGCTGTATCAGGCGCAGCCGCTGGCGGGCGTGCTCCATCAGCTCATCAGCGCCAGCAGGGCAGAGACGATCAGCCCGCCACCGAAGGTTTTACGCAGGCCGTCGTGACGGCGCAGCAGCAAGCCTGCGGCGAAACTGGCGCACAGCACCGTGGCGCTGGCGAACATAAACCCGCTGGTGAAGAGCCAGAAGCTGTGGCCGGACATCTCCACGCCGTGCGCCCAGCCGTGGAACATCGCCAGGGCTGGCACCGCCAGCAGCAGGCGATTTTCAGTCTTAAACATCATTACGCCGCAGACCGCCAGCGAGGCGATAATCAGCATCTCCATGCCGCTAAAACCGCCGAGCAGGCTTCCCGCAACGGCGCCAGCAAGCATCATGCCGAGCGTTGCTAACGGCAGCAGCAGCTTGCGGCCGCTCAGGGCGGACAGCACGCCAGCCCCCGTCAGCATCAGCAGGTGATCCAGCCCGGTCAGCGGATGGAGAAATCCGGCCTGGAAGCTGTCGGTCCCGTGGCCCGGATGGGCAAGCGCCGGAACGGAAAAGGCCAGCAGAAACAGCGGTAAATACTTGCGCATGATGAGTCCTTAATGTGAATGAGAGTGGGAGTGGCCATGGCTGTGGGCATCGCTGGTGTAAGCGCCCGCTTCTGGTTCAAAGGGCAGGCTGGCGAAGGTCACCTCCAGCCCGAAATGACGCAGCATGTCGTCAAGAACGTGGTCGTGGTGGTAGCGCAGCTCGCCGGGCATAATTTGCAGCGGCACGTGACGGTTGCCCAGGTGGTAACAGGCGCGGGCGAGCAGGAACGGATCGGCGCAGCGCACCACGGAAACCGACTCCGGGGCCGCGATCACTTCGATCACCTCGCTGCCGTCGTCGGTGGTCAGCAGATCGCCGCCGCGCAGCAGCAAACCGCGCGGCAGCATCAGCCCGGCTTCGCGACCGTCGTTCAGGGCCACGCGGGCGCGGCTTTTCACCCGCACGTCAATCGGCAGCGTGACGCTGGCGGTAGTCGGGTGTGCGTGGTCCAGGCGTTGGGTCAGATAAATCATCATCACTCCTCAAAACAGGAAATAGCGTTGTGCCATCGGCAGAACGTCAGCCGGTTCGCTGGTAATCAGTTCGCCGTCGACGCGCACCTCGTAGGTTTGCGAATCAACGGTGATGTTCGGTTGCAGAGCGTTGTGGATCATGTCCGCCTTTTTCACCGTCCGGCAGCCTTTCACCACCGCCGTGGCGCTCTGCAAGTTGAGCTGCTGCGGGATGCCGTTCGCACTGGCGGCCTGCGAGATAAACGTCAGCCGCGTGGCGTGGCGCGCGGCGCCCAGCGATCCAAACATCGGGCGGTAATGCACCGGCTGCGGCGTGGGGATCGAGGCGTTGATATCGCCCATCGGTGCGCAGGCGATCATCCCACCTTTGACGATGGTGGCGGGCTTGACGCCGAAGAACGCCGGGGACCAGACCACCAGGTCCGCCAGCTTGCCCGCCTCAATCGAGCCCACTTCATGGGCGATGCCGTGGGTCAGCGCCGGGTTAATGGTGTATTTGGCGACATAGCGCTTCACCCGGAAGTTGTCGTTATCGCCGGTCTCTTCCGGCAGCGCGCCGCGCTGAACCTTCATGCGGTGGGCGACCTGCCAGGTGCGAATAATCACTTCCCCCACGCGGCCCATTGCCTGTGAATCTGACGAGGTGAGTGAGAACGCGCCGATATCGTGCAGCACGTCTTCGGCGGCGATGGTCTCCCGGCGAATGCGGGATTCGGCAAACGCCACGTCCTCGGCGATATCCGGGTCGAGGTGATGGCAAACCATCAGCATGTCCAGGTGCTCGTCGATGGTGTTGACCGTGTAGGGCAGCGTCGGGTTGGTGGAGGAGGGCAGAATATTCGGGTGCGCGCAGGCGATGATGATATCTGGCGCATGGCCGCCGCCCGCCCCTTCGGTGTGGAAGGTGTGGATGGTGCGCCCGGCGATGGCGGCCAGAGTATCTTCGACAAAACCGGACTCGTTCAGCGTGTCGCTGTGCAGCGCCACCTGGATATCCATCTCTTCAGCGACCTCCAGCGAGCAGTTGATGGCCGCAGGCGTCGCACCCCAGTCTTCGTGGATCTTAAGCCCGATGGCACCTGCCGCGATCTGCTCGCGCAGCGCGTCCGGGTTTGAACTGTTCCCTTTGCCCAGCAGGCCAATATTCACCGGCAGCGTATCGGCAGCCTGCAACATGCGGGCGATATACCATGGCCCCGGCGTGCAGGTGGTGGCGTTTGTACCTGCCGCGGGCCCGGTGCCGCCGCCGATCATGGTGGTGACGCCAGAGACCAGCGCCTCTTCCGCTTGCTGCGGACAGATCCAGTGGATATGGGTGTCGATCCCGCCAGCGGTGACAATCTTGCCTTCGGCGGCGATCACTTCCGTTGCTGCGCCAATCGGGATCGTCACGCCGGGCTGAATGTCCGGGTTTCCGGCTTTGCCGACGGCGAAGATCCGCCCATTTTTTACGCCGATATCCGCTTTCACGATCCCCCAGTGATCGACGATCAGCGCGTTGGTGAGCACCAGATCCACGCAGTCGTCGGCGGTCATCTGCCCCTGTCCCATGCCGTCGCGGATCACTTTTCCGCCGCCGAATTTAACCTCTTCTCCGTAGATCGTGAGATCGTCTTCTACTTCGATCCACAGTTCGCTGTCGGCCAGCCGCACTTTATCCCCGGTCGTGGGGCCGAACATATCGGCATACGCCTGGCGTGAAATCTCAGCCATGTTTCACCTCGCCCATGATCTCGCCGCGAAAACCGAAAATGCGCTGTGCGCCCGTCACCTGCACCAGCGTCACTTCCCGCTTCTGGCCGGGCTCGAAGCGCACAGCGGTGCCCGCCGGGATGTTCAGCCGGTAGCCTCGGGTGGCCTCGCGATCGAACTTCAGCGCCGGGTTGACCTCGTAAAAGTGATAGTGCGATCCCACCTGGATCGGCCTGTCGCCGTGGTTTTCCACTATCACACTTCGGGTTTCGCGCCCGACGTTGAGAGCAATGTTGCCGGACTGGATCCGGTATTCACCTGGGATCATCACGCGCTCCTTACACGATCGGGTTGTGGACGGTGACGAGCTTGGATCCGTCCGGGAAGGTGGCTTCCACCTGAATATCCGGGATCATCTCCGGTACGCCCTCCATCACCTGATCGCGCGTCAGGACGTGGCGGCCGGCTTCCATCAGCGAGGCGACGGTTTCGCCATCGCGCGCGCCTTCCATAATAAAGGCGCTGATCAGCGCGACCGATTCCGGATAGTTGAGCTTTACCCCGCGCGCGAGGCGGCGTTCGGCAACCAGCGCGGCGGTGAACAGCAACAGCTTGTCTTTTTCTCTGGGAGTCAGTTCCATAGCGTTTCTCTTATGTCTGCCAGATGCGCGGCGAACAGGCGGTTTTGGGGGTTAAAAGCGGGCGAAGCGACTGCCAGATATCGCGCATCACCCGCTGACAAATCAGGTTGTCGTGCGAGAGAAAACGCACCGACAGCAGATCGTCGGTGAGCGTCGCCCCGCCAAAGTTTTCCAGCGGGGCGAGCCGCTCGCGCACCGTGTCGAGATGTGCTTCCCGGGCCGGATAGAACAGCAGCGTGCCGACCCACGGATGGTCCGCGACGGGCGTCAGATCGCCACCGCTGAGATGCAGTCGCTCAATCAGACGCGGCTCGCCATCCACCCACACCTCAAGGCGGCTCTCCAGCGTGCCTTGGCTGAAGGTTTCGTTTATCACCGGACGGCCCAGACAGTACAGCTCCCACGCCAGCAGCGTGCTGGTGGCGTGCAGGTGAAAGACGGAACGCAGCGCGGCGTTAGCGCCGGGGAAAATAATGGTGTCCTGCGGCAGCCACTCCAGCGTGGCCTCTTCGTCGAGGTAAAAATGCTGACTGAGGCAGGCCAGCGGGCCGCTGCTGCGATAGAACTTGCTGGCGCCGGGCATGGTGATGAGGGCATGGCTTTTGGCGTCGAGCCGCACGGAAATATCCAGCGTATCCCCGCCCACAATTCCGCCTGGCGGGTGCAGCAGGTAAAGGTGGCAGGTTTCCCCTTCGGGATAAAACGGACGCTGAACGGTAAGTGGCCCGGTGTGACGCGCGGAATGGAGGAGGGTTTTCTCAGGGGTATGACAAAACTGGAGGGCAAGCGAGGCCTGCCAGCCTTTGTATGAATTATCAGTGACCTGAGTTGCTAACATGGTGCTTCCACTTCCGCACTATCGGGATACGTTTCAGTATGCCCTGGCGGAAATGAAGGCTGTCATATGAGTCGCTTATGGATAAAAAAACCGGCTCATGTGAGCCGGTTTCAGTAATGTAGGCCGGGTAAGCGCAGCGCCACCCGGCAAGAAAGGCTAGCGATAATCCTCTGCATCCACATCATACCCCGACGGCTCCCAGCGGATCGCCAGCAGCGAGGCCAGGCCGATAAACGGCGCCAGCGCAATCACCCAGAACACGGCGGTATCCAGCGAGGCGACCAGCAGCGGGAACAGAAACAGTGATAGCGTTGAACTGCTGCGCATCAGCGTCTGGTTAAGCCCCACACCCACACCGCGCAGCGAGGTCGGGTAGCTCAGAGAGGCAAACGTCATGGTGTGCGCACCCGGACCAAAACCCTGGCCAAACAGGAACAGCGCCAGCATCGCGACGGCGACCACGCCTTCCGTGGACCCGTCAGGGCGGCCAATCAGCGCCAGGCCGAGCAGCGCCGCCAGCTGGCACGCATAACCCGCCAGTGACATCCGCCATGCGCCGAAGCGCGGAACATAGCGCACCGCCAGCAGCCCGCCGACAAACGCGAACAGCAGATTAAGCGCCAGCGAGATCAGAATGGTCGTCAGCATCGACTGCACAAAGAAGCTGGAGATGATCACCGGCAGGCCAAAGGCTACGGCGTTATAGGCGAACGAGGAGACGACCGACAGCAGCGTGGCGAGCGTGGTACGCCGCAGATAGATACCGCGGAACAGGTTCAGGTAGTTCGACCATTTTGCCTTGTTCACAACAGGCGCGGGCTGGTCGAGCGCATCCTGCGGTACGTGGGCATTAATGTTGTAAAACTGCCGCAGGATGGACGCCGCCTCCTTCAGATTGCCCTGATTCGCCGCCCAGACCGGGGATTCGCTCATATAGCGGCTGCGGATGGCGATAATCACCAGCGCGGGCACCGCGCCAAAGCCAAGGATCAGACGCCAGAGCCAGTCGCTGTGGCTTTCCGGCAGTACGGCGTAAAAGAAGAGCACCAGAAGATAAGAGATGCTGATGGCAGCATACCAGGTGGGACACCACATCGCGACGCTGGAGGCTTTATTCCCCGGGCCTTTCAGTCTGGCGAACTCGCTGAGAAACGCCATCGCGACGGGAAGGTCGATCCCAACGCCAAGACCCATCACAAAGCGCGCGCCCGCCAGCACATATTCGTTCGGGGCCAGCGCACAGGCGATAGCGGCAACGACAAAGAATACCATATCGGCCATAAAGACGCGGTAGCGCCCGATTTTATCCGTAAGATAGCCGCCGAGCAGCGCCCCGACAATCGCGCCAAACGTAATGGCTGAAGCCACCATGCCGGTACCGGCGGGCGTCAGGTTAAATTCGCGGGTGATGTCTTTGATGCCGAATGCCAGCGCGCCGAGATCGTAGGCATCGAGAAAAATTCCCCCGAGCGCGATACCGACCACGATGCGGGCATTGGCCCGGCCCTGAGAGCCGTCATTAACGAGACGTGAAACGTCCGATGCGCTGCGTACCCACTTGATGTCGCCATCCGGGGTGTTTGCTGCCGCTGGAAGGGGAGTTGAATCTGTGATTTCTGCCATTTTCTTTTTGTGTGGTTGTGTTGTGTCTCTAACAGTTACCACAGGCAGAAGGTGACAAAAATCACATTTGGTTATAAGGCATAACGAACGGTTTACTGAGCGTCTTTCTTTTTACGTCTGAGCTTCGTCCAGATCTTCGTTTCCTGACGACGCCACAGGCGTTGAATGTTGTCGTGATGGCGCAACAGGATCAGACACGAGAGCATCGACACCGGGAAGGTAAACTGCGGTTTAAACCACCAGACATAGAACGGGGCGATCAGTGCGCTGACGATGGCGCCCAGCGACGAATAACCGCTCAGCAGGATGGTCAGCAGCCAGGTGCCCGCCATCACGCCGGTGAGATCCCAGCCGATCGGCGCAATCGCGCCAAACGCAGTGGCCACGCCTTTACCGCCTTTAAAACCAAAGAAAACAGGCCAGATGTGGCCGACGCAGGCGGCGATGGCTATCAGCCCCAGCCAGAAGGGTGTGACGCCGAGCGCATACGCGCCCCAGACGGGAAGCATTCCTTTCAGAACGTCAAAAATCAAAACCGCTACGGCTGCTCCCTTGCCGCCAATTCGTAGTACATTGGTCGCCCCCGGATTCCCGGAACCACTTTCACGCGGGTCAGGCAACCCGGCGATGCGGCAGACCAGAATGGCGCTGGAGATTGAGCCGCAAAGGTAGGCGAGGATAATCATTCCAGGCGCGATTGCACTCATAACGCTGTTCCGTTTTGAAAATGTATCTGTATTCTCAGCATCTGTGGATAATACGCATAATTCGCCGGAAGTGGTATCCGGTTTAGCCAAAAAGCAGGCAGGTCGTGATGGATATTGTATTTATAGAGCAACTTTCGGTAATCACCACAATTGGTGTTTACGACTGGGAACAGACCATCGAGCAGAAACTGGTGTTCGATATCGAAATGGGCTGGGATAACCGCAAGTCAGCGAAAAGCGATGATGTGAATGATTGTCTGAGCTACGCCGACATCAGTGAAACGGTCATCGGCCATGTGGAAGGGCAACGATTTGCGCTGGTAGAACGCGTGGCGGAAGAGGTGGCAGACCTGCTGCTGAGCAAATTTAACTCCCCGTGGGTGCGCATTAAGCTAAGCAAGCCGGGCGCGGTGGCGCGCGCCGCCAACGTGGGCGTGATTATCGAGCGTGGCACAAATCTGAAAGGAAAGATTTAACGTCATAATAGCTAAACCATTTTAGGTTATATCGGTCTTAGAGCTGTATGTTTCACGGTAGCCGTTGTGGCAACCGTTTTTTTATATCTTTTTAGGGGTTTATAGATGAGCGATATGCACTCGCTGCTGGTGGCGGCAATACTGGGTGTGGTCGAAGGATTGACGGAGTTTTTGCCGGTGTCCAGTACGGGCCATATGATTATCGTTGGCCATCTGTTGGGCTTTGAAGGCGATACCGCAAAGACGTTTGAGGTGGTGATTCAGCTGGGCTCTATCCTGGCGGTGGTTGTGATGTTCTGGCGTCGTCTGTTTGGTCTGATCGGCATCCACTTCGGGCGTTTGCCGCAGCGTGAAGGAGAGGGCAAGGGGCGTCTGACGCTGATTCATATTCTGCTCGGGATGATCCCGGCAGTGGTGCTGGGGCTGGTGTTCCACGACACCATTAAATCGCTCTTCAACCCGATTAACGTGATGTACGCGCTGGTTGTCGGCGGCTTCCTGCTGATTGCCGCCGAAGTGCTGAAGCCAAAAACCCCGCGTGCGGAAGGTCTGGACGATATGACGTATCGTCAGGCGTTTATGATTGGCTGCTTCCAGTGTCTGGCGCTGTGGCCGGGCTTCTCCCGTTCAGGGGCAACCATTTCCGGCGGGATGCTGATGGGCGTGAGCCGTTACGCGGCGTCTGAGTTCTCGTTCCTGCTGGCGGTGCCGATGATGATGGGCGCCACCGCGCTGGATCTCTACAAAAGCATCGGCTTCCTGACCGTGGGTGACATTCCGATGTTCGCCGTGGGCTTTATCACCGCCTTCATTGTGGCGCTGATCGCCATCAAAACCTTCCTGCAACTGATTAAGCGTATTTCGTTTATTCCGTTCGCGATCTACCGCTTTATCGTCGCGGCTGCCGTGTACGTGGTCTTCTTCTGATGACCGACCGCCCTCAGTCTTTCGGCTGAGGGCAACGTTTTTCCTTCCACGCCGCAACCGCATCAATCCGCCGCTTCGTCAGCTCTTCGCGGATCTCCGGGCCTTTAAACCCTGCCTCCACCACCTCTTTCGTTGGCACCGCTTTCGCTACGTCCCACGCCTCACGCAGCAAACGACCCTGCGGATAATCGGACGCTTCAAACCCGGTACGCCCGCGCACGTCAGCCTCGCTGGTGAGCGCGATCTGCTCCACGCGCTGCGGCTTGCGCCAGGCGTCGATGTTATCAAACAGCCTGACGATGGTGGCGGGTTTCAGGATCGGGAAGGTGTGGATCAGGTCGTGGAACTCGGCGACCAGCTTTGCCAGATCGCGAATGTCATTCGGCACGCGCAGGCGCTGGCAAAGCCCTTCAACCAGCTTTACGCCAGCCGGACCGTGCCCGTGATGGCGTGGCCACAATTCCTTTGGCGTTAACCCTTTGCCGAGGTCATGGCAGAGAGTGGAAAAGCGCACGTCCACTTCAGGACTGAGCATAGCGGCCATGCTCAGCGTCATCAGGGTGTGAATGCCGGTATCAATTTCCGGGTGCCATTTCGCCGGGGCGGGCACGCCAAACAGCGCATCTATTTCCGGGAACAGCACTTTCAGCGCCCCGCAGTCGCGCAGAACCTGGAAAAAGATCTGCGGATTACGGGTAGTCAGGGCGTTTTCGGTCTCTTTCCAGACGCGTTCTGGCGTCAGGTGTTCCAGCTCGCCCGCGTCGGTCATGGCCGTCATCAGCGCCATCGTCTCGTCGGCGATGCGGAAGCTGAGATGGGCATAACGGGCGGCAAAACGCGCCACGCGCAGTACGCGTAACGGATCTTCAGAAAAGGCGGGGGAAATATGGCGTAAAAGACGGTCGCGCAGATCGTTCTGGCCGCCGTAGACGTCGATAATATGGCCGTTTTCGTCCTGCGCCAGAGCATTAATGGTGAGATCGCGGCGCAGTAAGTCCTGCTCCAGCGTCACATCCGGCGCGGCATAGCAGGTGAAGCCGGTATAACCGGAACCGGATTTCCGTTCGGTTCGCGCCAGGGCGTACTCTTCCCGGCTTTTCGGATGGAGGAACACAGGAAAATCGCGGCCTACCTGCTGGTAGCCCGCGTCAATCATCGCTTCGGGCGTGGCACCGACCACGACCCAGTCTTTATCTTTGACCGGCAGACCTAATAACGCATCACGTACCGCACCACCGACCAGATAACTCTTCACGCCAACACTCCCGTTTTCTCTTTTCGCAAGATGATACGTAAGTGTGGCAGAGAAGACGAGTTAGTTCATCCAGCGGTCTTTACGTTTACGGCTTGGGATAAGGTGAGGAAGCACCAGACCCAGCACCAGACCGACGCCCAGCACCCCGCCGCCATACATAAACCACTGCATGATGATGGTGCGTTGTTTGTCATCCAGCTGTAGATTCGCGGCGTTCACTTTCTTCTGCGCGACGATCAGCTCATTTTTCAGCTTCTGATTTTCATCTTTCAGACCGGCGATCACGCTGTCGCTTTGCGCCACTTTCTGCTGCATCTCTGCGGTGCGCTGGTTCCAGGTGCCGTCGATGTTGTTCAGCTTGTCAGTCAGGGTTTTCACCTGATTTTCCAGATCCGGCACGCGGGTGCGCAGGCTTGGCACCGTGCTCAGCTCTTTCAGCGGGATCCATGAGGTGCGGCCAGAGCTGTCACGAACCTGACCGTAATTGGTGTCTGCGTTAGTTTGCAGCAGAGTCACTTCCTCGCCGGCATTTACCGTACCCACGAGGCGATAATTGTCTCCAGGGCCGCTGCGTACCCAGGTATTCAGTTCATCAGAAACGTAACGTTTCTCTTCAGCGTGGACCGCGGTTGCGGCGCTAAAAGCGAGTAAAGTAAGTCCAATCAGGCGTAATTTAAGCATATCAGTCGTTATTTTCATAAAAAGTGGAACGATAGTAGTGGTATCAGTGTCGCTACGCAAAGGATTCATCATCAATCGGAATCATCTGTGTCATGATTTCCACCGCTTTAAACTTTTACGCCCGTCAAATTGCTCATTGCGTGGCAATTTGGCGCAAAATACTATGTACTGACAAACAAATGGCGAGTAAGTTCGCCTTCATCGACGCGTCTGTGACGCACGCAAAAGTACAAGGCTATGGCACAAGAGATCGAATTAAAGTTTATCGTCGAAAAAGACAGCGCTGACGCGCTCCGCCAGCATCTGAATACGCTGTCCGGCGAGCACCATGAACCCGTACAGCTGCTCAACATCTATTACGAAACGCCGGACAACTGGCTGCGCAACCATGATATGGGCCTGCGCATCCGGGGTGCGAACGGGCGCTACGAGATGACGATGAAAATCGCCGGTCGCGTGGTGGGCGGTTTACACCAGCGTCCGGAATACAATATCGACATCAGTAAGCCAGAACTTGAGCTGGATCGCTTTCCGGCGGAAGTGTGGCCGGAAGGAACGCTGCCCGCAACGCTGTCGGCAGAGGCGCAACCGCTGTTCAGCACCGATTTCTGGCGCGAGAAATGGCTGGTGACGGAAGGCAAGAGCCGCATTGAGATCGCGTTTGATCGGGGTGAAATTAAGGCTGGTGAAGAGCAGGAGCCGATCTGCGAATTGGAACTCGAACTGCTTGATGGCGACGCGAGCGATGTGCTGAAGCTGGCGCGCAAGCTGGTGAACCAGCCTGGGCTGCGTCAGGGCAGCCTGAGTAAAGCGGCGCGCGGCTATCACCTGGCCGCCGGGAATGCGCCGCGCGTGCTGCGAGAAACCCCGATTCTGCGCGTTGTGCCGAAAGCCTCCGTTGAGCAGGGCATGGAAGCGGCGCTGGAGCTGGCGCTCTCTCAGTGGCAGTACCACGAGGAGCTGTGGGCGCGTAACGTGAAAAATGCCAAAAAACAGGTGCTGGCCGCTATGGGGCTGGTACGTCATACCCTGACGCTCTTTGGCGGCATTGTACCGCGTAAAGCCAGCACTCACTTACGTGATTTGCTCACTCAAACCGAAACGCTGATGCTTTCCGACGTGTCGGCACAAACGGCGATCTACAGCCCGCAAAACGCCAGCGCGAAACTGGCGCTGACCGAGTTTCTGGTGACGCGCGGCTGGCGCACCTTCCTCGATGCGAAAGGGCAGACCAAAATTGCGGAAAACTTCAAACGTTTTGCGGATATCCACCTCTCCCGTCACGCGGCCGAGCTGCGAACCACCTTCGCGCATCCGCTGGGCGACCAGTATGGCGATCAGCTTCCCCGCCTGGCGCGTAACATCGACAGCATGTTGCTGCTGTCGGGTGCGTATGAGGGCGTGAAGGCGCAGGCCTGGCTGGAGAACTGGCAGGGGCTTAAGCATGCCATCGAGACCCGTCAGCAGATTGAGATCGAGCATTTCCGCAACGAGGCCATTTCGCAGGATCCGTACTGGCTGCACAGCGGAAAACGTTAATTCTGGCAAGGAACCCCTGATATGCCGCTTTCTTCGCAGTTACAGCAGCACTGGCAGACCGTTTGTGAACGCCTGCCTGAGTCGTTACCCGCGTCGTCGTTAAGCGAGCAGGCGAAAAGCGTGCTCACGTTCAGTGATTTTGTGCAGGAGAGCGTCAGCGCTAACCCGGACTGGCTGGCAGAGCTGGAAAGCGCGCCGCCGCAGGCTGACGAGTGGCGGCATTATGCTGGCTGGCTGCAAACCGCGCTGGCAGAGGTGGCAGACGAAGCCACGCTGATGCGCGTTCTGCGTCAGTTCCGCCGCCGGGTAATGGTACGCATTGCCTGGGCGCAGGCGCTGGAGCTGGTGAGTGAAGAGAGCACCTTGCAGCAGTTGAGCGAGCTGGCGCAGACGCTGATCGTCGCCGCGCGGGACTGGCTCTACGCCGCCTGCTGTAAAGAGTGGGGCACGCCGTGCAGCGAGGAAGGGGTTCCTCAGCCACTGTTGATCCTGGGGATGGGCAAGCTGGGCGGCTGCGAGCTGAACTTCTCCTCAGACATCGATCTGATTTTTGCCTGGCCCGAGAACGGCTCCACGCGCGGCGGCCGTCGCGAGCTGGACAATGCCCAGTTCTTTACTCGTCTGGGGCAGCGGCTGATTAAGGCGCTGGATCAGCCCACGCAGGATGGTTTTGTTTACCGCGTGGACATGCGCCTGCGTCCGTTTGGCGACAGCGGGCCACTGGTGCTGAGCTTTGCCGCGCTGGAAGATTACTACCAGGAGCAGGGTCGCGACTGGGAGCGTTACGCGATGGTCAAAGCGCGGATCATGGGCGACAGCGACGATGCCTACGCCAACGAGCTGCGCGCCATGCTGCGCCCGTTCGTGTTCCGCCGCTACATCGACTTCAGCGTTATCCAGTCCCTGCGAAATATGAAAGGGATGATTGCCCGCGAGGTGCGTCGCCGTGGCCTGAAAGACAACATCAAGCTCGGTGCTGGCGGTATTCGTGAGATCGAATTTATCGTCCAGGTCTTCCAGCTGATACGCGGCGGGCGTGAACCTTCTCTGCAATCCCGCTCGCTGCTGCCGACGCTAAGCGCTATCGATCAGCTGCATCTGCTGCCGGAAGGCGACGCGCAAACGCTGCGTGACTCTTATCTCTTCCTGCGTCGTCTGGAAAATTTGCTGCAAAGTATCAACGACGAACAGACCCAGACGTTGCCGGGCGATGAGCTGAACCGGGCGCGTCTGGCCTGGGGGATGCGGGTGGATGACTGGGCGGCGCTGACGCAACGGCTGGAAGCGCATATGGCGGGCGTGCGCCGCATCTTTAACGATCTGATCGGCGACGACGAAACTGAATCGCAGGACGATGCGCTCTCCGAGCACTGGCGCGAACTGTGGCAGGACGCGCTTCAGGAAGATGACACCACGCCGGTGCTGGCGCACTTAAGCGACGATGCCCGCTATCGCGTGGTGGCGCTGATTGCCGATTTCCGCCTCGAACTGAACAAACGCGCTATCGGCCCACGCGGTCGTCAGGTGCTGGATCATCTGATGCCGCATCTGCTGAGCGATGTCTGCTCCCGCGACGATGCGCCGGTGCCGCTGTCGCGCATGATGCCGCTGCTGAGTGGGATCGTCACGCGTACCACTTACCTTGAGCTGTTAAGCGAGTTTCCAGGCGCGCTGAAGCACCTGATTTCCCTCTGCGCCGCATCGCCGATGGTGGCGAACAAGCTGGCGCGTTATCCGCTGCTGCTGGACGAACTGCTCGACCCGAATACCCTCTATCAGCCGACGGCGACGGACGCCTACCGCGACGAGCTGCGCCAGTATCTGCTGCGCGTGCCGGAGGAGGACGAAGAGCAACAGCTTGAGGCGCTACGTCAGTTTAAGCAGGCACAGATGCTGCGCGTGGCGGCGGCAGATATCGCCGGTACCCTGCCGGTAATGAAAGTGAGCGATCACTTAACCTGGCTGGCGGAAGCGATCATCGACGCGGTTGTCCACCAGGCGTGGGTGCAAATGGTAGCCCGCTACGGCCAGCCGAAGCACCTTGCTGACCGTGAAGGCCGCGGTTTTGCGGTGGTGGGGTACGGCAAGCTGGGCGGCTGGGAACTGGGCTACAGCTCCGATCTGGATCTGATTTTCCTCCACGACTGTCCGGCAGACGTCATGACCGACGGCGAACGTGAGATTGACGGACGGCAGTTCTACCTGCGCCTGGCCCAGCGCATCATGCACCTGTTCAGCACCCGCACCTCATCCGGCATTCTGTATGAAGTGGATGCGCGTCTGCGCCCGTCCGGCGCGGCAGGCATGCTGGTCACCTCGACGGAGGCTTTCGCCGACTATCAGAAGAACGAAGCCTGGACGTGGGAGCATCAGGCGCTGGTGCGCGCCCGCGTGGTGTATGGCGATCCGCAGCTCAAAACGCAGTTCGATGCGATCCGCAAGGCGGTCATGACGACCCCGCGCGAGGGCAGTACGCTGCAAACCGAAGTGCGGGAAATGCGGGAGAAGATGCGCGCGCACCTTGGCAACAAACATCGCGATCGCTTTGATATCAAAGCCGATGAAGGCGGGATTACCGATATTGAGTTTATCACTCAGTACCTGGTGCTGCTGCACGCGCACGATAAGCCGAAGCTGACCCGCTGGTCGGATAACGTGCGCATACTGGAACTGCTGGCGCAGAACGACATTATGGATGAGCAGGAGGCGCAGGCCTTAACCCGCGCCTACACCACACTGCGTGATGAGTTGCACCATCTGGCATTACAGGAACAGCCGGGCCATGTGGCGCTGGACTGTTTCGCCGACGAACGCGCGCAGGTGACTACAAGCTGGCAGAAGTGGCTAGTGGAACCGTGCGTAACAAAACAAGTGTGATATTATCGCGCGCAAATTGTGAATCTTTCTGGAGTCAGGAATGAAAGTAACACTGCCAGAGTTTGAACGTGCTGGAGTTATGGTTGTCGGTGATGTGATGCTGGATCGCTACTGGTATGGGCCGACCAGCCGCATCTCTCCGGAAGCACCGGTACCGGTGGTAAAGGTCGACACCATTGAAGAGCGTCCCGGTGGCGCGGCAAACGTGGCGATGAACATAGCCTCTCTGGGCGCACATTCGCGTCTGGTTGGCCTGACCGGCATTGACGATGCGGCGCGTGCGCTGAGCAAGTCGCTGGCGGACGTGAATGTGAAGTGTGACTTCGTTTCTGTTCCGACCCACCCAACCATCACCAAGCTTCGCGTGCTGTCGCGTAACCAGCAGCTAATCCGCCTCGACTTTGAAGAAGGGTTCGAAGGCGTTGATCCCGAGCCGCTGCACGAGCGCATTAACCAGGCGTTGGGCAATATTGGCGCGCTGGTGCTGTCTGATTATGCCAAAGGCGCGCTGGCGAGCGTGCAGACCATGATCCAGCTGGCGCGCAAAGCCAGCGTTCCGGTGCTGATCGACCCGAAAGGCACCGATTTTGAGCGCTATCGCGGCGCAACCCTGCTGACGCCAAACCTCTCTGAATTCGAAGCGGTGGCGGGCAAGTGCAAAACTGAAGAAGAGCTGGTTGAGCGCGGCATGAAAATCATCGCTGATTTCGAGCTGTCTGCGCTGCTGGTGACCCGTTCCGAGCAGGGCATGACGCTGCTGCAACCGGGCAAGGCGCCGCTGCATATGCCAACCCAGGCGCAGGAAGTGTACGACGTGACCGGTGCCGGTGATACGGTGATTGGCGTGCTGGCGGCGACGCTGGCGGCGGGTAACTCCCTGGAAGAAGCATGCTACTTCGCGAACGCCGCGGCGGGCGTGGTCGTCGGTAAACTCGGGACCTCCACCGTTTCGCCAATTGAGCTGGAAAACGCGGTGCGTGGGCGTGCGGATACCGGCTTTGGCGTCATGACCGAAGACGAGCTGAAAGTGGCCGTTGCCGCCGCGCGCAAACGCGGTGAAAAAGTGGTGATGACGAACGGCGTGTTCGACATCCTGCATGCGGGCCACGTGTCGTATCTGGCGAATGCGCGCAAGCTGGGCGACCGCCTGATTGTGGCGGTCAACAGCGATGCCTCAACCAAACGTCTGAAGGGTGAAACGCGTCCGGTTAACCCGCTGGAGCAGCGCATGATAGTGCTCGGCGCGCTGGAAGCGGTGGACTGGGTGGTCTCATTTGAAGAAGACACCCCGCAGCGCCTGATTGCCGGAATTTTGCCTGACCTGCTGGTGAAGGGCGGTGATTACAAACCAGAGCAAATCGCAGGTAGCGAAGAGGTCTGGGCGAATGGTGGTGAAGTAATGGTGCTCAACTTTGAGGACGGGTGTTCAACCACCAACATCATTAAGAAGATCCAGAAAGACAGTCAGTAAAAAACGGGCCTGTTGGCCCGTTCGTTTTTCACCCTCTCCCTGTGGGAGAGGGCTGGGGTGAGGGCATCAGGCCGCACTTATGCCTGGTCATCCACCGGTGGAATAGCTGGCGCTGGCTTCACTTCTTCCGGCGCATTGCGGTTTTCCAGCTCGGTCAAACGTTGTTCCAGCAGCGCCAGCTTCTCGCGGGTGCGCAGCAGCACCTGCGTCTGCACGTCAAACTCTTCGCGGCTGACTAAATCAAGGCGAACCAACTGTGCCTGCAACGTCTGGCGGATTTTCTTCTCAACGTCATCACCAAACTCACGAATACCTTTCGGCATGGACTCATGAACCTGACGCGCGATCTGCTCAATTTTCTTTGGGTCAATCATTGTCGTTTCCCTTGATGAAAAGGTGTTAGTGCCTATTGTAGCGTGTCATGCCGCGGGTTAAACAAAATTGTTTGAAGCTTATGCATTGCCCAGGGTAATCAATAGCGTTATAGTTATCTCGCTTATTCTCAGGGCGGGGCGAAATTCCCCACCGGCGGTAAATCAGCTTAACGCTGAAAGCCCGCGAGCGCTTTGGGTGAATTCTCAAAGGTCAGCAGATCCGGTGTAATTCCGGGGCCGACGGTTAGAGTCCGGATGGGAGAGAGTAACGATCCAGTCGGGCAAAGCCCGCTCACGTTATTTTTTTGCCGCTTGTACGGCGCTCCTAAGACTGCCCTGATTCTGGTAACCATAAAGTTAATGAGGTTTTTTTACCATGAATCAGACGCTACTTTCCTCTTTTGGCACTTCAACTCAACGTGTTGAACATGCACTGGATGCCCTGCGCGAAGGCCGCGGTGTGATGGTGCTTGACGATGAAAACCGTGAAAACGAAGGCGACATGATTTTTGCCGCCGAGAACATGACCGTTGAGCAGATGGCGCTGACCATCCGTCACGGTAGCGGCATCGTATGCCTGTGCATCACCGAAGACCGTCGCCAGCAGCTTGATCTGCCGATGATGGTTGAAAACAACACCAGCGCCTTTGGTACTGGCTTCACTGTGACCATTGAAGCGGCGCATGGCGTAACCACCGGTGTGTCGGCGGCTGACCGTCTGACCACCGTGCGTGCAGCGATTGCTGATGGTGCGAAACCTTCCGATCTGCACCGTCCTGGTCACGTCTTCCCGCTGCGCGCGCAGCCGGGCGGCGTGCTGACCCGTGGTGGTCATACCGAAGCGACCATCGATCTGGTGACGCTGGCTGGCTTCAAACCCGCAGGCGTGCTGTGCGAACTGACCAACGATGATGGCACCATGGCGCGTGCGCCGGAGTGCATCACCTTTGCGCGTCTGCACAATATGCCAGTGGTGACGATTGAAGATCTGGTTGAGTACCGCCGCGCGCACGAGCGCAAAGCCAGCTGAACATGCTGATGTATAAAAGCCGGGGAAACCCGGTTTTTTTGTTTCTAGTGGTAGTTAATTTTGAACAGTACCACGGTTTCGAACGGCCCGGACTGAATCGCTTTCCCTTCTTCCCGTGAAAGTTCAGCTGTGTAGTTTTGCTCAATATTCATCTTATCGCCCGTAAAATCGGCGTACTCTTTGTACTGGTTGAAGGTGTAAGGGGCCGTTCCGTTAAGAATACGCAGTTTTAACCCATTCCCTATCAGTACCGCAGTGTCGTCTGCGCTGAGCGTTTCGGTTGTGTAAAACGACGAGTCCATCTTAAATCCATCCGAGCACTGGGCATCCTGCACTTTGGTGGTTCGTATTGAAAACGTGCGCAAACGCGTCTGCTGATTCACGATGTCGCGCGCGCTGAAGGTGCCAAAGTCGATCTCCTGATTCTCAGGGTAAATGGTAAACGTCGCCCCGCAATCAAGCACCGTAATGTTTTGCAGTCCGTTGATGTGATACTTAAGGTTCTTCGCATCGGCCATCTGATTAACGCCGCCCTTACCGTCAAACTGCACAACGATGTAATCGCTGAGCGAGCTGACATAGCCATGTGGCGGCATAGCCTTAATTCTCACGAAAAGTCGTAAACGGGCGACGAACGTGCGCGTAATGTGGATATCATCCGGATTGCCAGAGCAGATGCGATTCTCCCAACCCATCTGGCGGATTTGATCCGGGGTGTAAATGGTGATGTTATCGTTGTCCAGGCACTGGCGGGTATCCACGCCGTTGGGCTGGCCTGTGGCATCGTAATCTATGCCTTCATAGGTGACGCCCAGTTCATAATAGGGATCGGTTGCGGCAGGATAAGGGTTTACCCAGGCAAAAACATCTTCCGGCTTGAAACCGCTTGTGACGTTATTGTCACACGTCACCGGAATTTTAATGTCATCAGACTCCCATATTTTTTGGCCAACCTGAGCGTTGCTGGGTATGGCAAAAGGGGAGATCGTTTTTGTCTCCTCGACGGGGCCGCCAGATCCACCCAGATAGCAGTTGAGCGCCAGCGCTTCTTTCAAAGGCAGCGCTGTAAGCAGCAATGTAAGCAGGAAACTAGTGAGCTTTCGCATCTTTATCGATTTTCCGTTCGTTAAGCTTACATAGAACCGTTCCGGTGCACTGTACGTCGACTTTTTTCAGTGCGCCGTAATCGTCGATGTAGCCGATGCTGTAATAACTACCGTGGTAATCGCCGGTAGAGGCAGTTGCCGTGGCGAAAGGCGCAATCATCAGACTGTCAAAACCCGGCAGCATGGTTTTGGCATTTTTGCTCAGCCACGCCAGCGTGATGTAGTACGGCGTAGGGTTGTGGACCGTGAGCCCTTTCGCGTTGGCGGTAATTTCCATACGCATTTCAGTCAGTTCGCCAGATTTTTTGCGAATCGCTTCCGGACGCCAGAAGAGCTTAATTCGGCTCTGCATGGCAACCTGCATCACGCTGCGCTCCTCGCTGGCGCTGGTGCTTTTAGGCGGTACTTCACGCAGGTTGAAATAAAACAGCGATTCCCTGTCTTTTGGCAACTGGCGGGTAGCGGCTTGTTTAACAATTCTTACCTGCGACGAGGCGCCCGCTTCGATACGTTGAATGGGGGGAAGCGCCATAAAGTGCACATCTTCTTTTTGCCCCTTTTCATCTTCAATCCAGGAGAGCGCCAGATAAGGCAGCGCCTTGCTCTGGTTGTCCACTTTCAGGCTGCTGGCCTTGTCGCTTTCTGGAAAAACAATGCGCGTGCGGTCCAGGTTAATGGCCGCGTGGGCGGTAAATGTTGTGCTGATCAGCATCAGGCACAGGCTTTTAATCGGCGTTAATTTCATGATGATTTCTTACTGGCACGGCAGTATCAACTGCATACTGTTTTCTAAGTGAGAAGGTAACGAGAAGCGACACTGTTGGTTGTCGCCCCATGTCACGCGAAACTGCTGTTCTGGCTCAACGGCGCCGAGCCAGACGCGGCCTTCATCGGCCACCATCCCAACCTGTAAATTGCTTTCATCCAGGCGAACAATCGCCCCGAGTGGTGGTGTTCCTGACGACATCCGCAAAACGCCTGTTACGTCCTGACCTGCGCGCGTGGCAATCTGACGATAACCAATGGCCCCCTCAGTCCAGGTTGAGGTCACGACGCGGTTGTCCACGTCCACGCCATCCGGAAGGTTGTTCATATTGACCTGCACGCTGGAGGGGGAATAGCTGGAGAATGACGGTAAAACGCCGATGCCAAAACGGTTAGTTTCATCGCGCGACATGTTCAGCGGGATATGGCCTACCCCGTCGGTGCTGACCATTACGCGGGGTTCATTACCGTAACTGCGCCGGTGCAGCGCGGCGCCTTTCGCCGTTGAGGTGAAGGAACCGCTCCAGCTCGCGCTGAGGGAGTTATATTCGTTAGCTTTATAGCTGCCGGAGAGATTGAGATCGCCGTACGCAGAATAATGCTGATAATTCCCGCTGACCTGCGCGCCGGAATCTGGCTTCCCGCTCTCCGTACCTGCGGAAACGCCCCAGGTATTATTGCGATCCGACGTGTCATACCACGACACGTTATGGCTCAGCGTGTCGCTGTTACGCAGGTCATAGTTAAGTCGATGATCGGGATCGAGCGGTACGCTGAGCGAGAGATAAAACTGAGTATCGTCATTTTCGTCTTCCTCCTCGTAATGCGTTTTACTCCAGGACAGGGTTACGCCAAGGTTCTTCCAGCGACCTATATCAAAGTTGTAGCCCGCCGTGATGCTGCCGGTCGTGGAGGGTGAATCATTCCACCATGTCTGACGCAGCATATTGACGTACAGGTTCAGGGATAACGCTGAAATGTACTGGCTTGCCGTCACGCTCAGGGTTTGTTTTTCCGACTGGCGGTCACCGTTGTCATAATCCAGGTAGCGGGCGTAGCTCAAAAACTGTGGGTCTGAGTAGCGGTAGCTGGCGAGCGTAAGCTGACTGCCGGTGGTATCGAAACGCTTGCTGTAGTTAATGCGATAGCTGTAACCCGTCTGGCTGCGCTGGTGTGGCAGCTGGCTGGTAGCCTGCGTGACGTCAAAAGAGAGCGCCCCCAGCCAGGCCATATTCTGGCCGATCCCGGCAGCGACGGAACGATAACGGTCGCCATCGGCCAGCGTGCCGCCATACAGAGAGGTGTGCGACAGCATGCCCCAGGAAAATTCGCCGCTCATGAAGGCGTTATCTTCAACATCATGGGAGGCGCCCTGGCGCGCTTTACCCGCCGCGAGCTTATAGCGCACCTGGCCCTTGCGCGTTAAAAACGGCACGGATTCAGCCGAGACCTGGAAGGTGTTGACGCGTCCGTCTTCTTCCGTGACTTTGACGTCCAGCGTGCCCTGAACCGACTGGTTAAGATCCTGAATAACAAAGGGTCCTGGTGGCACTTTACTCTGGTAAATCACGCGATCGGCAAGGCTTACGGTCACGGTGGCGTTGGTTTGTGCTATTCCGGTAATCTGTGGGGCATAGCCGCGCAGCGACCATGGCAGCATACGTTCATCGCTGATTAGCGATGCGCCGGTGTAGGTGAAGGCGTCAAAAATGGAGGACTGGAAATCCGTTTCACCCAGCGTCAGTTTCGCACCGATCGAGGGCAGAGGGCGGAACATATACACGCGTGAAAAACGGCCATCCTGCTCTGAGCCTGCTTCAGTATCGCTTCGCGTGTACTGGTAATCGCTTCGCAGGCGCCACGCGCCCATGTTCGCACCGGCGGTACCATAGGTATTGGCGTTGTCATTGCCGCCGCTGCTATTGGGCTGATAATGGCTGGCAAAAAGATTGTAATCCAGCAGTACGCCTGGCACGCCGTTGTCCCAGGTG
This sequence comes from Enterobacter hormaechei subsp. xiangfangensis, assembly GCF_001729785.1. Taxonomy (NCBI): domain Bacteria; kingdom Pseudomonadati; phylum Pseudomonadota; class Gammaproteobacteria; order Enterobacterales; family Enterobacteriaceae; genus Enterobacter; species Enterobacter hormaechei. The sequence continues at coordinate 3,943,736 of NZ_CP017183.1, read as the reverse complement.
GATGGCGGCATCCAGTCAACCGCACGGTATTGCAGCCACGCCTGGGGGATCGTTACTTTCAGGGTCTGGCTGCCTTGCTCAAAAGTAAATTTGATGTCTGGTCTGGCGGCGAAATCAACGCATCCCTCTTTTTCCGGCAAAGCGTGACGAACGTCATCCTGCAATGCGAATGTATCGGCCAGCTCGGGGGGAATACAGACCTGAACTGCGTTATTTATTTCTCGCCAGCGAAGCTGCCAGCCATTTGCCAGCGGAATATCATTAACTGAAACCGTAACGAAATAGCTTCCCGGCGTAACCGATATTTGATCTTTAAAACGTGATAAATCGACGCTGCCGCGCTGATCTTTATCGATGGCGTTTATATTAAATTCAGTGGCAGAGGCAACTATCGTCATTAACAGGGACGCAATGATGATTATCCATTGTACTTTGTATGTCATCATCCTGTTACTCGAATAAATAAAGAGTGCCGACCGGCATGGATTGCCAGTCGGCTGATACCGTGACGTAACGGAATTATTTGTACATCAGGACGTAGTTAGCCGTGGCTTCAACCTGGCCTGCCGTCGCAGTTTTACCTGTTGGGACTTCCATAACCGCTTTGAAATGCAGCGTCTGGGTGGTTGAACCCGCCAGCAGATCAAGCACGTTTGGCTGACCAAGCGTGATGTTGCCTTCCGCGTTATCCAGCAGACGGACGCCCACGTTCTGCGCACCGTTTGCAAAGGTGTTGCTCATCAGGCTGGTATCCGTCGCATCTGTCGCTGCGCTGGTAAAGGTCACTTCCACTTTAGTAATTGGCGTGTCGGTTTCGTCTGCCGGATCGTCAAGCTGGCAGTTTTCCAGATTGATATCGACCGGAACCGGCGTGGATTTTTTGTTGGCGTTGATAACGGCCGTAGTCACTTCACCCAGGTCGACTTCTTTATCAACGCTGTCTGGAGCGATGCTGCATGGTGCGTCAATAACCACGCCTTTGAATTTGATTTTGCCTGAGCCTTGATCATCAGCAAACGCAGAACCCGATACAATGGCAGCCATAGCTGCCGCTAACAGCAATTTTTTACCCATATACATGAAAATATCCTTTTTCAGATTGATTCGTAATGTGAATATTAATTTCAGAATACTCGCAAAGTATACGGATTGGGGCGGGGAGACGCGATTAACGTGACTTAAATATATTTTTAGATGGTTTTAATTAATATTTTCAGGCTATCTGAAGAGGCTTCTTTTTTCGGGGTTTTAATAGATTTATATTTTGTGGGTTATTATATGTAAAATATATAGGATTGTTTTTTTGAATAATATAAAGCCTCCGTATAAAAACGGAGGCATTAATTCTTAGCCAATACCTGCCGTTTGCAGCAGAACCAGGCTCATCCCCATCACTGACATTCCACACAGCACGCCGTAGCTTGGGTTATTGTTGGGATCGATCTCTTTTGCCAGCGGCATCAGCTCATCGACAGAGAGCGCGACCATAATCCCGGCCACGGCAGCCATAATTGCAGCCATTACAACCGGGGATACGAGGCTACCGAGGATCAGCCACGCCAGCACGCCGCCGAGAATTTCAGCCATGCCGGAGATACCTGCCCAAAAGACAGCTGTACGTTTTGAACCCGTGGCGGCATAAACGGGCCCGGCAACGGCAAGTCCTTCAGGAATATTGTGCAAAGCCACGGCCAGCGCCACACCAAAACCTATTTCCAGGTTGCTGCTGGCCGTGACATAGGTGGCGATACCTTCCGGAAAGTTATGCAGGCTGATACCCAGCGTCAGCAGAATGGCCGTGCGTTTGATATTTCCCGGAACGGGGGTAACGCTTTTTTGCATTAAATCCTGCGGGTGCGCGTGAGGAAGAATACGGTCGAGTGCAAAATAACCCAGCAGGCCAATGATAAACATGCCATAGCCCAGAACAGGCGACATCCCTTCGGTGTGAAGCGCGGCGGGCAGCATCTCCATCAGCGAGATAAGCAGCATGATCCCGGCGGCGAAACCCAGCGAGAAGGCCAGCAGGCGATTAGAGGGTTTTTGCCCGAGTACCCCGAGGAACGCACCGATAAAGGTTGCGGCGCCCGCAAGTATGGTCAAAATCAACGGTACTGACATGCATTCTCCTTAAGCGATATCTGGCATTCAAATTTCCTGATGATGATCTTCACGGTTATCTGCGTTCATCTTCACCTGAATGCGCGTAATGTAGGCCTATCACATTGACACCTCCTCTAAGGATATCACCATGTCTTCTTCTCGTATGCCAGCACTGTTTTTAGGCCATGGCAGCCCAATGAACGTCCTGGAAGATAACGTCTATACCCGCGCCTGGCGTCAGTTGGGTGAGACGTTACCGCGTCCGAAGGCAATTGTGGTGGTCTCTGCGCACTGGTTTACCCGGGGTACCGGCGTGACGGCCATGGAAACGCCAAAAACGATTCATGATTTTGGCGGCTTTCCGCAGGCGCTGTATGACACGCATTATCCTGCGCCGGGCTCCCCTGAGCTGGCGCAGCGGCTGGTTGATCTGCTTGCCCCTGTTCCGGTTGCGCTGGACAAAGAAGCCTGGGGCTTTGACCATGGCTCATGGGGGGTGTTGATCAAAATGTATCCGAATGCCGATATTCCGATGGTACAACTGAGTATCGACAGCACCAAACCAGCTGCCTGGCACATGGAGATGGGGCGTAAGCTGGCTTCGCTTCGTGATGAGGGCATCATGCTGATTGCCAGTGGCAACGTGGTACACAATCTGCGTACGGTACGCTGGCACGGTGAAAATACGCCGTACCCCTGGGCAACAGCCTTTAATGACTATGTAAAAGACAACCTGGCCTGGCAAGGGCCGGTCGAACGGCACCCTTTGGTGAACTATCTGGAGCACGATGGCGGTTCGCTCTCTAACCCGACGCCGGAACACTTCTTGCCATTGCTGTATGTATTAGGCGCATGGGACGGTCAGGAGGTTATTACAACCCCGGTCGACGGCATTGAGATGGGGAGCTTGAGTATGCTGTCGGTGCAGGTGGGGTAAACACATGCCCGGTGACGCTGCGCTTACCGGGCCTACGCTCGACATGTAGGCCGGGTAAGGTGAAGCCGCCACCCGGCAAGTCTTACTCGACGAAAATATGCGGGTAGAAACGCGACAGATCCTGCGTAATCAGCGCGCGATCTTCGCGAATGCCAATCCCGGCAGGCTGATCGTTAATAAGCCAGCTGCCGATCAGCGTATAGCTGTCGCCAAACTTCGGCAGTTGATAAAACGCCTGGACGATCATCCCTTCTTCACCGTACGGCCCTTCAACTGCTTCCAGCGTTTTACCGTTTTCGATAATCGAGACGTTTGCCCCTTCACGAGAGAAGATTGGCTTAACGACGTATTTCTCCATCGGTGGGAAATCATCTTCGGCAAAATAAGCAGGCAGCAGGTTCGGGTGATTCGGGAACATCTCCCACAGCATCGGCAGCAGGGCTTTATTGGAGATAATGCTCTTCCAGGCTGGTTCCAGCCAGCGCACGCCAGCGTCTTCCAGTTTGGTAGAGAACATTTCCCGCAGCATGTATTCCCACGGATAGAGCTTGAACAGGTTGCTGATCACCTGATCCTGCATGTCCGTAAACTGACCTTTTTCACCTAAACCGATATCTTCGATATAGAGAAATTCCGTCGCCACTTCCGCTTCGGCTGCGCAGTCCTGCAAATACTGAACCGTACCGCGGTCTTCTTCGGTATCGCGGCAGCAGGCGAGGTGCAACAGGTTGAAACCGTGCTGTTCACGCAGTTCGACGAAACGTTCAATCAGCTTTTCCTGAAGGCTGTTGAACTGATCGCTGCCTTCCGGCAAGTTTCCGGCATTCGCCTGATCTTCCAGCCAGATCCACTGGAAGAACGCGGCTTCGTACAGGGAGGTTGGCGTATCTGCGTTGTTTTCTAAAAGCTTCGGTTCACCCACGCCATCCCATGCCAGATCGAGGCGAGAGTAGAGCGAAGGCTGGTTCGTTTTCCAGGACTGACGAACAAAGCTCCAGGTGTGCTTCGGAATGCGGAATTTGGTCATCAGCTCATCGCTGTCGATGACTTTCTCAACCACCTTCAGGCACATCTGGTGCAGCTCTGCGGTCACTTCTTCAAGCTTTTCGACCTGAGCAAGCGTGAGCTTATAGTAAGCATCTTCACACCAGTACGGCTCGCCGTACATGGTGTGAAAGTTGAAACCGTATTCGGTGGCTTTTTCGCGCCAGTCCGGGCGCTCGGCAATACTGACTCGTTCCATGATCAGCCGCCCATTGAGCGAGTTGAGGAGCCGGTCGCACTACGCTGCATGGTGGTTTGTTTGGCAACAGACTCACCGAAGCCGCCACGGGTAATGGTGCTGGTGGTGGCTGGTTTCGGCGCCATTGCGGTTTTCGGTACGGTCATCGTACGGCCAGGCGTTGCAGCACCGTAACCCTTGCCGGTGGCATCGGTGTATTTCCCGTAGGCCGGGCTGTTCGGATTTTTGGAGCTAAACAGCGGCTGCTGCTGGTAGCCCGCACCGCCGCTCATCAAACGGCCCATCATATAACCCGCCATCAGCGGCATCCAGAAGCTGCCGCTGGACTGTGCCTGCGCCTGGTTTTCCGGTGCCATACCCGCCTGAGCAGGTGCCTGCTGGCACTGGCCTTCACCGAATTCGGCTACACAGTCTTCGCGTGAGGCATATTTCGGCGCGGTACGTTCCGCTTCTTTCAGGGCGTTGTTATACGCCGTCGTACACTCAGCGGCTTTACCGGTTGCGCTCGCGCAGTCGTCGGCGTTTTGATACAGCGAAACCGTTTCGTCGTTTTGCTCACAGCCTGCCAGCATAAAGACGGCGGTGACCGCCAGCGCGACAGGTGTCAGGTGGCGTGCGTTCCAGCTTTTGCGGAACGACGCGTGATTCATCGTTTTTGTCCGTTTCATATTTGTCTTCCAGGACCCAGTGGTAATAACGCTCAGGATAGAGGATGAGTGGTTGAAAATGAAGCGACGAGGGGTGAAATCCGGGGGATCTTTACGTTGGCTTACGTTCGGGGGGGATTAATGTGCTCCCTCTCCCTGTGGGCGAGGGCTGAGGTGAGGGCATCAGGCCGCAGTGGGCCTGATGACACGCTTAATTGCGGAACGGATTCGTGCCGCTGCTGGCAGGTGAGGTGCTACGCGCTGCCGCTGGCTGTGCAACCGGGGTGCTGCTGTTAGCGGTGAAATTATCCACGGCGGCATCCTGCTGTGGATTTTCCGGCGCGACGCTGTCAGGCGACGTGGAAACCGGTTTGCCCAGCGTGCTGTTCAGCATTTGCAGATCCTGCTCGTTCAGCGTACCCAGCGCCTGCTTGATGTTCAGCTGGTTGATCAAGTACTGGTAACGCGCACTGGAGAGCTGCTGTTTCGCGTTGTACAGCGTGGTCGTTGCGTCTAACACATCAACGATAGTACGCGTACCGACGGAGTAACCCGCTTCCATCGCGTCCAGAGAGCTTTGCGCAGATACAACGGCCTGTTTATAGGCGTTGATGCTGCTGATGGACGCGTTCACGTTGTTGAAGGAAGAACGCACGGTCTGGACCACGTTGCGGTGCGCGCTTTCAAGCTGCTCGCTCGCGCCTACGAAGTTGTACTGCGCCTGCTTAACCTGAGAGTTAACCATCCCGCCCTGGTACAGCGGCAGAGAGAAGCTCAGGCCAACTTTGTTCTGGCCCATATTGTTGTCGTCATACTGGGCAGTGTTGGTTTTAGACCCGCTGTAGCTGGTATCCGATACGCCGGTAGAGGCGCTCAGGCTCAGGGTTGGCAGGTGACCATCCTGTGCAAGACGGATCTGCTCGCGCGCCAGGTCCTGGCTCAGGCGTGCCTGCAGCAAGGTCAGGTTGCGGTTTTCCGCCTCTTTCAGCAGGGCGTTAACCGCCTGCGGCTTGTCTGTTTTGAAGCTGTCCACGTTCAGAGAGGCCAGCTCAGGATAGTAGTTACCGGTGACCTGACGCAGTGATTCCAGCGCGTTGTCGAGATTGTTACGTGCGGTCACTTCGTTTGCCAGTACGGTGTCGTACTGTGAACGGGCGTTCTGTACGTCAGTGATGGCGACCAGGCCCACGTTGAAGCGCTGGGTGGTTTGATCTAACTGACGATAAATCGCCTGTTTCTGCGCTTCGGTGTAGGAGAGGGCGTCAATCGCGCTCAGTACGTTGAAGTAGGCGGTCGCGGTATTCAGGATCAGCGTCTGCTGATCTGTCTGATAGGTCACATCCTGGATGCCCGCGCTCTTTTCCTGCAAGCTCAGCTCACGCCATTTGGACATGTCGAACAGGGTTTGCGTTAACTGTAAAGAGGCGCTGGTGGCATTCGAGTTGATGCCGTTATTATCGCGAAAACCGTTAGTGTAGGTATAATCTGCACCTAAGCCTAACTGCGGCAGCAGTGGACTACGTGCTTCGTTAATCTTTTCAAACGCAGCATCACGATCGGCCGCTGATTTACGTAAATCAGGGTTGCCCAGACGTGCCTGCTGGTAGACCTGTAACAGGTTCTCTGCCTGGCTCATTGCACTGAAGCCCGTCAGGCTCAGGCCGATAAGGATGGGGAGCAATTTCTTCATTTGCATTCCTTGTTGTGAAGCAGTATTAGCGCTGATCTAATTAAAAATAATTGCCGATTCTAACAGAATCATCCACACCAAAAGGTTGGCGTAACGTGCCATCTGGCGGTAATTTGCTCCAATCTACCATATAGCCATACAAACGGCAGCCAAACAGCCTTGAAATTCACAATTTCATCACCATTGCTACCAGGACTCGACCGATGCAAAAACCAGAAAACGTGCCTGTCACCTTCGCCAAAAACGATGTAGAAATTATTGCACGAGAAACGCTTTATAGCGGTTTTTTTTCAATGGAACTTTACCGTTTCAGGCATCGTCTGTTTAACGGTGAGATGAGCGGTGAAATCAAACGCGAAATTTTTGAGCGCGGGCATGCGGCTGTGTTGCTACCCTATGACCCAGTGCGTGACGAAGTTGTGCTGGTCGAGCAGGTGCGTATTGCGGCTTATGATACCAGCGAAACGCCGTGGTTGCTGGAGATGGTGGCCGGGATGATCGAAGAAGGTGAGTCTGTCGAAGACGTCGCTCGCCGCGAGGCGCTGGAAGAGGCGGGCCTGGTGGTTGGCCGGACGAAGCCGGTGTTGAGCTACCTGGCAAGCCCGGGTGGGACAACGGAACGTTCATCTATCATGGTGGGCGAAGTGGACGCCACGACAGCGGAAGGGATCCATGGTCTGGCAGATGAAAACGAAGATATTCGGGTTCATGTGGTGAGTCGGGAGCTGGCTTACCAGTGGGTAGAAGAGGGGAAAATCGACAACGCAGCGTCTGTCATCGCTCTGCAATGGCTACAGCTGCATTATCAGACATTACGACACGAGTGGAAAAAATGAAGCGTTATACACCTGACTTCCCAGAAATGATGCGCCTGTGCGAAACCAATTTCGCTCAGCTGCGCCGCCTGCTGCCGCGAAACGACGCGCCCGGCGAAACGGTGAGCTATCAGGTGAGCAACGCGCAGTATCGGTTAACGATCACAGAATCAACGCGCTACACTACGCTGGTGGAGATTGAGCAAACGGCGCCGAGCATCAGCTACTGGAGCCTGCCGTCGATGACGGTACGTCTTTATCATGACGCGATGGTCGCTGAAGTGTGTTCAAGCCAGCAGATCTTTCGCTTTAAAGCGCGGTATGATTATCCGAATAAAAAGTTGCATCAACGCGACGAAAAGCATCAAATTAACCAGTTTTTAGCCGACTGGCTAAGATATTGTTTAGCACATGGAGCAATGGCGATTCCGGTTTGTTAGCGTCATAAACCTACCTAAGGACACCATTTGGAAAGCCTGTTGAACCTGACTGTTGCTGGTGGGGCGCCAGTCAGGATATTACAAATCACCGACACCCACCTTTTTGCCGAAAAGCATGAGACGCTTCTGGGCGTGAACACCTGGGAGAGTTATCAGGCGGTTCTTGACGCGATCCATGCTGAAAAGCGGCCATGCGATCTGATCGTCGCGACGGGCGATCTGGCGCAGGATCAATCCTCCGCAGCCTATCAGCATTTTGCTGAAGGGATTGCGAGCTTTAGCGTGCCTTGCGTCTGGCTGCCGGGCAATCACGATTTTCAGCCCGCGATGTACAGTTCGCTTCAGGATGCGGGGATTTCACCGGCAAAATGTGTCTTTGCGGGGGACCAGTGGCAAATTCTGCTCCTCGACAGTCAGGTGTTTGGCGTTCCGCACGGTGAGTTGAGCGACTATCAGCTTGACTGGCTGGAGACAAAACTGGCCGCCGAACCGAATCGCAATACGCTGCTGTTACTGCATCATCACCCGCTGCCGGCGGGCTGTAGCTGGCTCGATCAGCACAGCTTACGCAACTCTGCGGCGCTGGACGGCGTGCTGGCGAAATTCCTGCGCGTGAAAAATTTGCTGTGCGGGCACATTCACCAGGAACAGGATCTCGACTGGAACGGTCGCCGCCTGCTCGCGACGCCCTCTACCTGCGTGCAGTTTAAGCCGCACTGCGCCAACTTTACGCTGGATACCATCGCACCGGGCTGGCGCTGGCTGGAGCTGCATGCCGATGGCTCGCTGACCACCGAAGTTTGCCGTCTGGCCGGGGCACAATTCCGCCCGGATACCGCTTCGGAAGGCTATTGATGTCGACGCTTCTCTATCTGCATGGGTTTAACAGCTCACCGCGATCGGCGAAAGCGACGCAGCTTCGCCAGTGGCTGAGCGCGAATCATCCCCACGTGGAGATGATTATTCCGCAGTTGCCCCCTTATCCGGCGGATGCGGCAGAGATGCTGGAATCGCTAGTGCTGGAACACGGCGGCGAATCGTTTGGCGTTGTCGGGTCGTCGCTCGGCGGCTACTACGCCACCTGGCTGTCGCAGTGCTTTATGTTGCCCGCTGTCGTCGTCAACCCGGCGGTCCGGCCATTTGAGCTGTTAAGGGACTTTCTTGGCGAAAACGAGAACCCCTACACCGGCCAACAATATGTGCTAGAGTCACGCCATATTTACGATCTCAAAGTTATGCAGGTCGACCCGCTTGAAGCGCCCGATCTTATCTGGCTGCTGCAACAGACGGGAGATGAAGTGCTGGATTACCGCCAGGCAGTGGCGTATTACGCATCCTGCCGCCAGACTGTAGAAGAGGGCGGTAACCATGCTTTCACGGGCTTTGAAGATCATTTCACCCAGATTGTCGATTTTCTTGGACTGCACAGCCACTGACAATCAATGCGAATTGCTAGCTTAAATCATGACGCAAACCTATAACGCTGATGCCATTGAGGTACTCACCGGGCTTGAGCCGGTTCGCCGCCGCCCGGGGATGTACACCGATACGACGCGCCCAAACCACCTGGGCCAGGAAGTAATTGATAACAGTGTGGACGAAGCGCTGGCAGGCCATGCCAAACGCGTGGACGTTATCCTGCACGCCGATCAGTCGCTGGAAGTCATCGACGACGGCCGCGGCATGCCGGTAGATATCCACCCGGAAGAGGGTGTTCCCGCCGTTGAGCTGATCCTCTGTCGTCTGCACGCGGGCGGTAAGTTCTCCAACAAAAATTACCAGTTCTCCGGCGGCTTGCACGGCGTGGGGATCTCCGTGGTTAACGCCCTGTCAAAGCGCGTGGAAGTGAACGTCCGTCGCGACGGCCAGGTGTATAACATCGCGTTTGAAAACGGCGAAAAAGTGCAGGATTTGCAGGTCGTCGGGACGTGCGGTAAACGCAACACCGGCACCAGCGTCCACTTCTGGCCTGACGAAAGCTTCTTCGACAGCCCACGCTTTTCTGTTTCCCGCCTGACGCACCTGCTGAAAGCCAAAGCGGTGCTGTGCCCGGGCGTGGAAATCACCTTTAAAGACCACGTTAATAATACCGAACAAACCTGGTGCTACGCCGATGGTCTGAACGACTACCTGTGCGAAGCGGTTAACGGCCTGCCAACCCTGCCGGAAAAACCGTTCGTCGGGAATTTCGAAGGCGATACTGAAGCGGTGGACTGGGCGCTGCTATGGCTGCCGGAAGGCGGCGAGCTGCTGACCGAAAGCTACGTTAACCTGATCCCCACTATGCTCGGCGGGACCCACGTCAACGGCCTGCGTCAGGGGCTGCTGGATGCGATGCGCGAGTTCTGCGAATACCGCAACATTCTGCCGCGCGGCGTGAAGCTGTCGGCGGAAGATATCTGGGACCGCTGCGCCTACGTGCTCTCCGTGAAGATGCAGGATCCACAGTTTGCCGGTCAGACTAAAGAGCGCCTGTCGTCACGCCAGTGTGCGGCGTTCGTCTCCGGCGTGGTGAAAGATGCATTTACCCTGTGGCTGAACCAGAACGTTCAGGCCGCAGAAATGCTGGCTGAAATGGCGATCTCCAGCGCCCAGCGTCGTCTGCGCGCGGCGAAGAAAGTGGTGCGTAAAAAGCTGACCAGCGGCCCCGCGCTGCCGGGCAAGCTGGCGGACTGTACCGCGCAGGATCTCAACCGCACCGAGCTGTTCCTGGTGGAAGGAGACTCGGCAGGCGGATCGGCCAAGCAGGCGCGCGATCGTGAATATCAGGCGATCATGCCGCTCAAGGGTAAGATCCTCAACACCTGGGAGGTCTCGTCTGATGAAGTGCTGGCCTCGCAGGAAGTACACGATATCTCGGTTGCAATCGGCATCGATCCGGACAGCGACGATCTAAGCCAGCTGCGCTACGGCAAGATCTGCATTCTCGCGGATGCGGACTCCGATGGCCTGCACATCGCCACGCTGCTCTGTGCGCTGTTTGTGAAGCATTTCCGCGCGCTGGTGAAAAACGGTCACGTCCATGTGGCGCTGCCGCCGCTGTACCGAATCGACCTCGGCAAAGAAGTTTACTATGCACTGACGGAAGAAGAGAAAGCGGGCGTGCTGGAACAGCTTAAGCGCAAGAAGGGCAAACCGAACGTTCAGCGCTTTAAGGGGCTGGGTGAGATGAACCCGATGCAGCTGCGTGAAACCACGCTGGATCCGAATACCCGCCGTCTGGTGCAGCTGACCATCAGCGATGAAGATGAACAGCAAACTAACGCCGTGATGGACATGCTGCTGGCCAAGAAACGTTCTGAAGATCGACGTAACTGGCTACAGGAGAAAGGCGACATGGCGGATATAGAGGCCTGATACACGCTGTCTTTTTGCCGGGTGGCGGCTGCGCCTTACCCGGCCTACTTAACCCGTAGGCCCGTGCAAGCGTAGCGCCGCCGGACAAGAAATGCAGCTCATCACGATGAATGGTTTTTCCGGTACTGCAACGGCGTCTCGCCAATCCCCTTTTTAAACGCGCTGATAAACCACGTCACGTCGGAAAATCCCGCCTGTGCGGCAATGTCACGCACGCTCGAATCAGTGTGGAGTAAACACTCGCACGCCTTACGCAACCTTAGCGTGTTCAGGTAGTCGTGAATTTTTTCGCCTGTTTCCGCATGGAATCTTCGCGATACGTAACTACGCGATTTACCCAGCTCTGCGGCCAGCGCATCCAGACGAAATTTCTCCTGATAATGCTCGTCGAGCCAGAACATGACCTGGCTGGCGATCCCCTGGCTGTTGCCCGGCTCGCCGTCGCGATCGTCGGGCAGCATCGCGAACAGGCCGATCAGCAGGCTGGCGATGCTCTCGCCGTTCATCGGCGGTTTATAGCAGCTAAACAGATGGTCGATATGGTGGTGATAGTGGGCTAAATCGGCGACCCACGCTTCGCCGCCACGGCGTGACAGCCGCTCCAGGCGCTGCCGGGTCTGGGGAAAATCCCGCAGGATCTTCAGCACCGCGTGCTGGTCGAGATGAATAATGGTGCGGCGGTAAATTGCCTCCGCCTGTTCGTCCACCATGACCTTGTGCAGCGTAAAAGGCGGGAAGAAAAACAGTCGTCCGGGGCGCATGGTGTAGTGACGATTATCGACAATCGCCACGCCAAAGCCCTCTTCCACATAGAGGATCTCCAGACACTGATGCCAGTGATGGTAGCGCACCGTATTGGCAAACAGGCGGCTGAACGAGGCCACGGTATCGTTCAGGGCGATCAGTTCCAGAAGGTCGGTTGTCGGCGTGTCGTGCATAGTGCAATAAAACTCAACTTTTTCCCGTCTGATCGTCTTTATAAACCACCTTTTTAAATTTTCTCAACTGGAGGTTTATTCATCGTTCATGCCTGTGACACGGCTAACATTTCTGCACCTTGCGGATTCACTATGCTTTGCCGCAGTTGATTACGAGGGCGAACCGATGTGGGCGGCAAACAAAGAAAAATCAAATCCGTTGTCTTCACGCCAGGAGGTAGTGGCGTCGTTGAATGCACTTTTACAGGCGCTGGACACGCAATTTCCGGCGAACCGTTCACGATTCCCGCTGGGCGACACCTGCGCCCATTACACAGCAGATATTGCGCAGATGGAGGGACTTTCCCGCGCGCTGTGGGGGCTGTTTCCGCTGATGGCGTCCGGCGAAAGCACGCCGTTCAGCGAGAAGTACCTTACTGCCATTAAGCTTGGTACCGACCCGCAAAGCAGCGGTTACTGGGGAGAAACCGGCCCGTACGATCAGCGTCTGGTGGAGATGGCGGCCTACGGTCTGGGGCTCGCTCTGCTGGGAGATAAACTCACCGCGCACTTTACCGGTCGCGAGGTGATGAACCTGCACGCGTGGCTCAACCAAATCACCGACGCGCAGATGCCGGACAGCAACTGGAACTATTTTGCCATCATGGTTCAGCTAGGCTTTAAGCGCGCCGGCCTGCCGTACGATCAGGCCGCCATTGACCACCGCTTTGCGCTGATGGACGCCTACTACCTCGGCGACGGCTGGTATTCCGACGGTCCCGGCCGCCCGAAAGATTACTACATCTCCATGGCTTTCCATTTCTACGGCCTGATTTACGCCACCCTGAGTGACGACGAGGCGAGGGCGAATGTTCTGCGCGAGCGCTCGCGTCTGTTCGCGGAAGACTTTATCTACTGGTCCGCCGCCGATGGCGCCTCGGTGCCGTTTGGCCGCAGCCTGACCTACCGCTTTGCCATGGTTGCCTTCTGGAGCGCGGTGGCTTTTTCCCAGCTGGACGTCTTCACCCCGGGCATCGTGAAAGGCATTGTGCTGCGGCATCTGCGCTGGTGGCAGCAGCAGTCGATTGTCGATCGCGACGGCATTCTCACCCTGGGGTTTGCGTATCCGAACCTGGCGATGTGCGAGGATTACAACTCCCCCGGTTCACCGTACTGGGCGCTGAAAACCTATCTGATCCTGGCGCTGCCGGAGGCGCATCCGTTCTGGCAGGCCGACGAGCAGCCGCTGCCCGCGCTTGCTGAAAAACATGTGATTCCGCATGCGCAGCAGATCCTGATGCATTCGAAAGATTCGCAGCACGTCGTCATGCTCACCGCTGGTCAGCTGGAGCTGAACAACTACGTCAACACCGAAGCGAAATACACCAAATTTGCCTACTCCAGCCGCTTCGGATTCACCCTTGAGCGCGGGCGTTTTGGCCTGAAGCATGCCGCCTGCGATTCCATGCTGCTGCTGGCGGACGGAGATGACTATTTCCGCGGTCGTCGCGAGTGCGAAGAGGTTCGGGTGGATGAAAATTACATTTTCTCGCGCTGGTCGCCGTGGCGCGACGTGCAGATTGCGACCTGGCAGATCCCGTTCGGGGAGTGGCACCTGCGCCTGCACCGTATCAACAGCACGCGCACTCTGCAAACCGTCGAGGGCGGCTTTGCGGTGATGAAAACCGCCCACCAGGTGCGCGAACGCGGTTGTTATCTGTTGGCTGAAAACGGCAGCAGCGTCATTGTCGATCTTTCGCCGATCATTCAGCGCAAGCCAGACAGCATCGTCACGCCGCCGAACAGCAGCATTATGTTTGCGGAGTGCGCCTCCATTCCGCTGTTAAAAGCTGACCTCCCGCAAGGGGAAAGCTGGCTCTGTTGCGCCGTCCTGGCTGGCGGAAGACAGCCTGCTGCGGCGACGCCGCAGCTGAATATAACCCATAGCCGGGTCGTCATTAGCGAACCCGGAAGCGAACGTAAGCTGTCGTTCACATTATAAAAATCTGGCCCTACACGTCGGCGAGGATGATATGAAAAGCACATCGACAACTAACAGAACTGAATATTACAAAATCAGTAGCTTTATCTTTCTCTATTTCTTTACCTGGTCTGCCAGTATTGGACTGCTGGCGATCTGGCTTGGCCAGAAAGCCAATCTCAGCGGCTCGGTGATTGGAACCGTTTTTGCGGTGAACGGGATATTCTCCGTAATTCTTAAACCGATCTACGGCTATATTCTCGATAAGATCGGCATGAGCAAATACCTGCTCTATTTTGTGGTGATCATGTCGGCCCTGATGGCGCCGTTCTTTATTTACGTATACCAGCCGCTGTTAATGTCTAATACCCTGCTGGGGATTATTATCGGCGCGCTCTATTTAAGCTTTGCCTGGTACGCGGGCGTGGCGGCGTGCGAATCGTATTCCGACCGCTTTAGCCGCTTAAACGGCATGGAGTTCGGGCAGATCCGTATGTGGGGATCGCTCGGCTGGGCGGTGGCGTCATCCTTCTCCGGCCTGCTGTTCAACCTCTCACCGGCGTATAACTTTATTCTCGGCAGCGTGGCGTCGGTGGTGATGCTGATCGTCCTGCTGAGCCTGAAAGTGAACACTAACTCCATTCACGCGGGCGAGGTGCTGACGAAAGAGAAAATCGCCCCGTCAGACGTTTACGCCCTGCTGCGAAACCGCAAATTCTGGGCCTTCTGCCTGTACGTGGCGGGCGTGGCGTGGATGATGTTTATCGCCGAGCAGCAGTTCTCGCGCTATTTCGTCACCTTCTTCGACGATATTCACCAGGGCAACGCGGTATTCGGTTATCTCGGGACCGTGCAGTCGGGCATGGAGTTCGTCATGTATATGGTGATCCCGCTGTTTGTGAACTTTATTGGCGCCAAACGCGGGCTATTAATTGTCGGGCTGGTGGTCGGGGCGCGTCTGATTATTTCCGGCATGTGTGATTCTCACCTGTTAATTTCAGTGCTTAAGCCGCTGTACGGTCTGGAAATTTGTCTCCTGCTGGTGTCGGTATTTAAATATATCGCCGAGCATTTCGACAAGCGCGTCAATGCCACCATGTATTTACTCGGCTATCAGGCGATGCTCTACGTTGGCAACGTGGTGGTCTCTTCCCCTGCCGGCTATATGTATGACCGTATTGGCTTTGAGCACACCTATATCATCATGGGCGCAACGGCGCTGACCTTTACCCTTATTTCTGCTTTTACGTTATCCGCCTGTCAGAGCAAATGGCGCGGGGCTCGTGCGCTGAACGTAGCAGAAACGTCAACACGATAAATTACGCCGTCAAAGAAGGAACCGAAATATGTTAAGTCGTATCAAAGAAGAACGCCTGCCTGTTATCGCTGCGCCCGTTGACTCCCGCGCATTCAGCGATGAACTGAATTCGGCGCGCAGCCACGTTCTGGACCTGATTAGCCGTCATTTAACGGAGTTCGGCGACAAATTCCCGGCGGAAACCTGCCAGAACGGTTTTTATCCGCTGACTGACAACGTGGAGTGGACCACCAGCTTCTGGACCGGGCAGCTGTGGCTGGCGTGGGAGATGAGCGGCGAGGAAAAATTCCGTGCGATGGCGGAAAAACACGTGCGCTCGTTTGGCCTGCGCATCGCCGGGCGCAACGACACCAATACCCACGATTTAGGCTTCCTTTACACGCTCTCCTGCGTAGCCGCGTGGCGGCTGACCGGAAACCGCGAGGCGCGCGGCTTCTCGCTGCTGGCGGCGGAAGCCCTGCTGGAACGCTTCCACGAGAAGGCGAAGATCATCCAGGCGTGGGGCGATCTCTCCGATCCGGAGCAGGCCGGGCGAATGATCATCGACTGCAACATGAACCTGCCGCTGCTCTACTGGGCAACAGAGCAGACGGGCGATCCGCGCTTTGCCGACGCCGCAAAAGCGCACGTCATGCAGGCGGCGACGTATCTCATTCGTGACGATGCCTCCACCTTCCACACCTACTATATGGATGTAGCAACCGGCGCACCGCGCTACGGCAACACCCAGCAGGGCTACGCCGACGACTCCTGCTGGTCGCGCGGGCAGGCTTGGGGCATTTACGGTTTCCTGCTGAGCTATATCTATACCGGCGACGAAACGATGATCGCTCTGTCAAAACGGCTGGCGAACTACTTCCTCAATCGCCTGCCGGAAGACTACGTCTGCCACTGGGATCTGGCGCTGGTGGGCACCGACGCGCTGCGTGACTCTTCCTCGGCGGCGATTGCGGTATGTGGGCTGCTGGAGCTGGTAAAACACCTGCCGGTCACGGATCCGGATCGCGAACGTTACCTCGAATGGGCGAAAGGGATTATGTCCACGCTGACAAAGCACTATCTGATGGGCAAAGAAGAGAAGGGCAACGGGCTGCTTAAGCACTCGGTGTATCACCTGGCGAGCAATAAAGGCGTGGATGAGTGCGCGAGCTGGGGCGATTACTTCTACGTCGAGGCGCTGGTGCGCTTCACCCAGAGCTGGAAGCTGTACTGGTAACGGGCAGCGGTATCACCACCCAAGCACCTCTTTAATGGCGCGCCGGTAGGGCGTATCAAGCTGGGCAGGCACGCGGCAAATATAGTCCCGCGCATGGCTGCGGGTCTGTCCGCTGAGGCCGTCGAGATAAGCGATGGCCTCGTCCACGGCAGGAACCCTGCCTTCCTGCGACGCGCTTCTCGGCGGAAGCCCGGTCCAGATGATCGCTTCAATACCTTTCTCCCTGGCCCATGTTGTCAGGATACCCGTGTCGCGTCCGGTGATTAGCAACGAGCCAATGCCATCGCAGCGATCCTCGGGAATGGCTTCGCGCTCACGCAAAGCGCGGCAGGCCACGCTCAACGTTGTGGCCTCCAGCCATGCCCAAAGCACCGGCACGGCAGGGGCATTCATACAGATGGCGGTCGCCAGTTCACCGCCATCACTGACCCGACAGAACTCGACGGGCAAAGAAGGCCCGTCGGTTTGCCACTCACCGGCTACCGGTAGCGCGCCGCTTTTCCAGATTAACGAGCCCCAGCCAAGACAAGCGATTTTCATGCTGTTCCTCTGCGCGACGTGAACCAATAGCCTCAGACGTTATGCCTTAGGAATACGCAGCGTCTGGCCGGGATAAATTTTATCCGGGCTGGAGAGCATCGGGCGGTTCGCCTCAAAGATCTTGTTGTACTGATTGGCATCGCCGTACACGGTTTTAGAGATGGCGCTCAGGGTATCGCCGGATTTCACCGTATAGTAGGTTGCTTCATCTTTGGCGTCTGTCGCGGTGATATTGTTCTCCACCTCGCTGACGCCCGCGATGTTGCCGACGGCGACCTGGATTTTTTCTTTCTGCTCCTGCGTTAGCCCGTCGCCCGTTACGCTGGCCTTGCCATCGGTGACGTTAACCTGAACTTTATCGGAACCGGGAATGTTGAGTTTCTTGAGGTGCTCGGTGATTTTGTCGCTCTGACCCTTATGATCGGTCAGGTTGTCCCAAAGCTTTTCGCCTGCTTCTTTCACGAAGTTAAAAAGACCCATTCCATCCTCCTGTTAAACATGAAGTCAGAATAAGCATAGCAGTTGAGCGGTAAGGTGATAAAAAAAGCCCGGTGGCGTTAACGCTTACCGGGCCTGCGGGGGAAAGTTGTAGGCCGGGTAAACGTAGTGCCACCCGGCAAATTTCACAGAACTTAAACCCCTTGCTCCAGAATACGGATGTGGGTTTCCAGAACGTCCCCTTTCACCGCGTCGCTCCACGCTTTCATATGCGCGGTCTGCAAATGGGCTTCAAGGTGCGCGACGGTTTCCCACTGCTCCACCATGATGATGGAGTCTGGCGCGGTCGCCTGGAAGCTTGCGCTGGTGGCGGCGTCTACCATCGGCGCGTAGCCGTGGCAGCCTTCTTCTTTCAGAACGGTCGGGATGATCTTCGCGAACTCATCCAGTACTGCCTGGCGGTGATGTTGGCCAGGACGCGTACGGATTTCAGCAATAACGGTAAGCATAATTAACTCCTTCTAATTCCAGGCTACCAGTTAAGCAAAAATTTCCGCGAGATGCTTGCGATATTCTGCGATATAGCGCGGGACGTCCGGCATTTTAATTACGTCGTTGACGATAAAGGTCGGCAGCGGCTCCATTCCCAGGAACTGATTCGCCTTGTGGAACGGCAGATACGCGCCGTCTACGCCCACGCCTTCGAAGAACTGATCGTTCTCGGTGAAGGCTTCCAGCGGCGCGTTCCAGGTCAGGGAGAGCATATATTTTTTGCCCTGAATCAGACCGCCGGAACCGTATTTTTTAGACGCATCTGAACGGGTACGACCGTCGCTGGCATACAGCGAACCGTGACCTTCGGTAAACACATCGTCCATGTATTTTTTCACGGTCCACGGTGCGCCCATCCACCAGCCCGGCATCTGCCAGATCACCACGTCGGCCCACAGGAAGTTCTGCACTTCGGCCTTCACGTCATAATCGCTGTCCGCGCGCACGACCTTAACATCATGTCCGGCGTCGCGCAGGAAACCATCCGCGACCTCGGTCAGGGTGTCATTGAGCTGGCCTTTAGAGTGCGCAAATTCTTTCGCGCCGTTGATAATCAGAATGTTGCTCATTATTTGTCCTCGATGATGAGAGTATGCCGGGTATTCTACGCGCGAGGACGGAGCGGAAAAATAAGCAAAATGTGCAAAGTCTTTTGCGCTCAGCGCAATAATCTTACCAGCTGACGGTCACCGCAAAACCCCCTTCCGGCGCATTGCCCAGCGAGACGCGCATCCCGTGCAACGCCGCGATACGCATGACGATAGACAACCCCAGACCGCTGCCAGTGGCGTCCTGGCCCGGTGGACGATAAAAGCGCTCGCCGAGACGCGTCAGCGCATCGGTTGAAATGCCCGGGCCGTTGTCGCGCACGGTAAAGCTTTGGGTGTTCAGCGTCACGTCCACCACGCTGCCGCGCGGGCTGTAACGAACGGCGTTGTCCAGCAGGTTTCGCGCCAGCAGACTCAGCAGTAGCGGCTGTCCGTGACGCATCACCTCGGGCGCATTAACGTTGAGCCGAACATCAATGCCCGCCTGCTGCGCCGGATGCCAGATATCCAGCACCGCAGATTGCAGCAAATCGGCCATCATCACGGGTTCGACGTCATCAAGATTATCCAGTGAATCCAGGCGCGACAGAGTGAGAAGCTGGTCCACCAGCCGGGAGGCGCGGTCGATGCCTGCATGCAATTGCCCCAGCGCTTTAGACTGCGCCCCGGGATCGTCAAGGGAAAGCTGCGCCACGTCGGTTTGCACCTTCAGCGCGGCCAGCGGGCTGCGCAACTCATGGGCGGCATCCGAGGTGAAGCGACGCTCGCGGGCCATCATCTCCTGCGTACGGGCGAAAAGATGGTTAAGCGCATCAAGCAGCGGGCGAACCTCCGTCGGCACGCCGTGGGTGGGCAGCGTATCGGTCGCATCCGGGGAGCGCGAGCGCAGGGTCTGCGCCAGCTTTTTCAGCGGTTTCAGCTCCCGGCTCAGCAGAACAATCAGCAACAGCAGCATTATGGGCAGCGCCACCAGCCACGGCGTCAGCTGCGAGCTGACCACGTCCAGCGCCATATCCTGTCGGTACTCCCACTCCTGGCCAACCACCACGCGGTATTTCCCGTCCGGAGAAGTCAGCCACAGGAAACGCCATTCGTCGTTGTCATCCTGCAACCGACCGTCATCAAACCCGTCCCGGCGGTAGAGGTAAGGTATGTCGCGCCCGTTTTCGCCGTCGTTAAGCACCATGCTGCCGTCGGCGGTGAAGATTGCGAAGGCCAGCGCATCGTCGTCAAGATGGCCGTGTTTGGCTTTTTTCGGCACCTCGCGCATGCGTTCCGGGGCGCGAAGTTCGTCCACGTCCATCGTCAGCAGCCGTTTGGCAAACAGCATCTGCTGGGTATCGAACAGCTTATCGAGCTTGTCGGTCGTCTGGTGCCAGGCCACCACGCTTGCGGCAAACCAGGCCGCCAGGGACAGCAGCAAAAAGAGGAGCGTCAGGCGCAGCTTCAGGCTCAGGCGTTGGGTCAGTTTCATACGTCACCCAGGGTATAACCGATGCCGTGCACGGTGCGGATAAAGTCGCTGCCGAGCTTGCGGCGTAAATGATGAACGTGGACTTCGACAGCGTTGCTGGAGACGTCATCATCCCAGTTGTAGAGCTTCTCCTCGATGGCCTTGCGCGGCAGCACGCGGCCCGCGTTGCGCATCAGCAGTTCCAGCAGGGCGAACTCTTTGGGTTTGAGCACCAGCGGTTCGCCCTCCAGCGTGGCGACAAGGCTTGCCGGATCGAGCGTGACCTTGCCGTGACGCAGCTCGCTGCGCGCCTGACCGTGGCTGCGGCGTACCAGCGCTTCGAGGCGGGCCGCCACTTCAATCAGCGCGAACGGCTTACACAGGTAATCATCCGCCCCCAGGCGTAACCCTTCGACGCGCTGATTCAGCGCATCCCGCGCGGTCAGGATCAGCACCGGTTCGCTCTTTCCGCTTTCGCGCCAGGCGCGCAGGATCTCAAGCCCGTCGATTTCCGGCAGCGTCAGATCAAGCACCACGGCATCATACGGCGCGGTGTACAGGGCCGCCTGCCCGGTTTTCCCGTCGGTAAACCAGTCCACGTTAAAGCCCATTTTGCTTAAGCCCGCTTTGATGCCGTCGCCAATGAGCTTGTCGTCTTCTACCAGTAAAATGCGCATATTTCCTCCTTGATGCCGTCAGTAAACCTTCTGCAAGCGCCTGCTGTACAGTAAAAATAAATAAATTTTCCCCTTAAGAAGTTGTTAAGGTTTACCCTGTTTAATGGATTGTGAAACGACATTAAAGGGAGAGATAAAGATGAAAAAATTCGCTGCAATTGCTGCCATCATGATGATGACCACGGCCCCTGTCTTTGCTGCACAGGGTGGCTTCTCTGGCCCATCTGCGACACAGAATCAGACGCAAACCCAGCAGGGTGGCTTTGTCGATAACAACGCCAACCTCACCACCGCGGCTAAAGTGAAAGACCTGAAGGACGATGCCTGGGTGAAGCTGCGCGGGAACATTACCGAGCGCCTGTCCGATGACCGTTACACCTTCCGCGATGAAAGCGGCACGGTGGTGGTGGAGATCGACCACAAGCGCTGGAACGGCGTGACGGTGACGCCGCAGGATAAAGTCGAACTCCAGGGTAAAATCGATAAAGACTGGAACGAGTTTGAAATCGACGTGAAGCAGGTTATCAAGCTGAACAAATAACCCGGAAAGGGCCGCATGAGCGGCCCTTTTTCTTTGTGACTCAACTCGCCAGATGAGGTAGTATCTGCGGCAATATTGCCTGAAACCCATCGGTTTCTGAGTTGAGGAATCACACGTAATGAGCGATATGGCAGAGCGCCTCGCGCTACATGAATTCACGGAAAATGCCTACCTGAACTACTCCATGTACGTCATCATGGACAGGGCGTTGCCGTTTATCGGGGATGGCCTGAAGCCCGTTCAGCGCCGCATCGTCTATGCGATGTCCGAACTGGGGCTGAATGCTACCGCCAAGTTTAAGAAATCCGCCCGTACCGTCGGCGACGTGCTGGGTAAATACCATCCGCACGGCGACAGCGCCTGCTATGAAGCGATGGTGCTGATGGCCCAGCCGTTTTCTTATCGCTATCCGCTGGTGGATGGCCAGGGGAACTGGGGGGCGCCGGACGATCCGAAATCCTTCGCGGCAATGCGTTATACCGAATCTCGCCTGTCTAAATATGCCGAAGTGCTGTTGGGCGAGCTGGGGCAGGGCACGGTCGACTGGGTGCCAAACTTCGACGGTACGATGCAGGAGCCGAAAATGCTGCCTGCGCGTCTGCCGAACATCCTGCTGAACGGCACGACCGGTATCGCCGTGGGCATGGCGACGGACATTCCGCCGCACAACCTGCGTGAAGTGGCAAAAGCGGCCATCACCCTGATTGAGCAGCCAAAAACCTCGCTGGACGATTTGCTGGATATCGTGCAGGGGCCGGACTATCCGACCGAAGCCGAGATCATCACCTCGCGTGCGGAAATCCGCAAAATCTACCAGAACGGTCGCGGCTCCGTGCGCATGCGCGCGGTGTGGAATAAAGAGGATGGTGCCGTGGTGATCACCGCGCTGCCGCACCAGGTGTCGGGTGCCAAAGTGCTGGAACAGATCGCCACCCAGATGCGCAATAAAAAGCTGCCGATGGTGGACGACCTGCGTGATGAATCGGACCACGAAAACCCGACCCGTCTGGTGATTGTGCCGCGTTCTAACCGCGTGGATATGGAGCAGGTGATGAACCACCTGTTCGCCACTACCGATCTGGAAAAAAGCTACCGCATCAACCTGAACATGATTGGTCTGGACGGTCGTCCGGCGGTGAAAAACCTGCTGGAGATCCTTACCGAATGGCTGGCCTTCCGCCGCGATACGGTGCGCCGTCGTCTGAACCATCGCCTGGAAAAAGTGCTTAAGCGCCTGCATATCCTCGAAGGTTTGCTGGTGGCGTTCCTCAACATTGACGAAGTGATCGAGATCATTCGTACCGAGGACGAACCTAAGCCTGCCCTGATGTCGCGCTTTGGCATCAGCGAAACCCAGGCCGAAGCGATCCTCGAACTGAAATTGCGCCATCTCGCCAGACTGGAAGAGATGAAGATCCGCGGCGAGCAGAACGAGCTGGAAAAAGAGCGCGATCAGCTTCAGGCGATTCTGGCGTCCGAGCGCAAGATGAACACTCTGCTGAAGAAAGAGTTGCAGGCCGATGCCGACGCCTTTGGCGACGACCGTCGTTCTCCGCTGCACGAGCGCGAAGAGGCGAAGGCGATGAACGAGCACGACATGCTGCCGTCCGAGCCGGTAACCATCGTGCTTTCCCAGAGCGGCTGGGTGCGTAGCGCCAAAGGCCACGATATCGACGCGCCGGGTCTGAGCTACAAATCCGGTGACAGCTTCAAGGCGGCGGTGAAGGGCAAGAGTAACCAGCCGGTGGCGTTTATCGACTCCACGGGCCGCAGCTACGCCATTGACCCGATCACGCTGCCGTCTGCGCGCGGCCAGGGCGAACCGCTAACCGGTAAGCTGACGCTGCCGCCGGGTGCCACGGTTGAGCATATGCTGATGGAAGCCGACGATCAAAAACTGCTGATGGCGTCTGATGCGGGCTACGGCTTTATCTGTACCTTCAACGATCTGGTGTCGCGTAACCGTGCCGGTAAAGCGCTGATTAGCCTGCCGGATAACGCACACGTCATGCCGCCGCTGATCATCGAGAACGAAAGCGACATGCTGCTGGCGATCACCGCTGCCGGACGTATGCTGATGTTCCCGGTCAGCGATTTGCCGGAGCTGTCGAAAGGCAAGGGCAACAAGATCATCAGTATCCCGTCAGCGGAAGCGGCAAAAGGCGAAGATAGCCTCGCGCATCTCTTCCTGCTGCCGCCGCAGAGCACGCTGACCATTCATGTCGGCAAGCGTAAAATCAAACTGCGTCCGGAAGAGTTGCAGAAGGTGGTGGGTGAGCGCGGACGTCGCGGCTCACTGATGCGCGGCCTCCAGCGAATCGACCGCGTGGAGATTGACTCGCCGGCGCGCAGCAAAGCGGACGACAGCGAAGAGTAACCTGTTTCATCCCCCTCTTTCCGGAGGGGGTATTACCATAAAATTTCCCGTAAAAACGTTGTTAATTCGTGCGTTGCGATTAACAATACGCGCTCGTAATAAAGTCCTTACCTGGCCACAGGTGAAGTATAATTGTCAGCTGTCAGGGCTTCAGAGGTCGCTATGCTATACATTGTTCGTCTCATTCTTACCGTTATTTATTGCATTCTGGTCTGTATTTTCGGATCGATTTATTGCCTGTTCAGCCCGCGTAACCCAAAGCATGTCGCGACGTTTGGCCACATGTTTGGTCGTCTTGCGCCGCTGTTTGGCCTGAAGGTTGAAAAGCGTCTGCCTGAAGGGGCGGAGAATTTCGGTAACGCCATCTATATCGCTAACCATCAGAACAACTACGATATGGTGACGGCCTCAAATATTGTTCTTCCGCCGACCGTAACCGTGGGCAAAAAAAGCCTGCTGTGGATCCCCTTTTTCGGCCAGCTGTACTGGCTCACCGGTAACTTGCTGATTGACCGCAACAACCGCGCCAAAGCGCATGGCACCATTGCGGAAGTGGTGGATCAGTTTAAAAAGCGCCGGATTTCCATCTGGATGTTCCCGGAAGGGACGCGCAGCCGTGGTCGCGGCCTGCTGCCGTTCAAGACCGGCGCGTTTCATGCTGCAATTGCGGCTGGCGTTCCAATTATTCCCGTGTGTGTTTCCAATACATCGAATAAGATTAATCTTAACCGTCTGAATAACGGACTGGTCATTGTCGAAATGCTGCCGCCGGTAGATACCTCTAAATACGGTAAAGACCAGGTGCGCGAGCTGGCCACGCACTGCCGCGAGCTGATGGCTCAGCATATTGCGCAGCTCGATAAAGAAGTTGCAGAGCGAGAAGCCGCCGGTAAGATTTAACCCGGTGTCGTGTAAGGGAAAACGAATTCCCGCGTTGTTAGTCGTTTCAGATGGAGCTTATATGTCACTCAGTCGGCGTCAGTTTATTCAGGCTTCGGGTATCGCCCTTTGTGCGGGTGCGATACCGCGGACAGCCAGCGCCGCCGGGCAGCAACAGCCGCTGCCTATTCCGCCGTTGATTGAATCCCGTCGCGGGCAGCCGCTATTCCTCACGCTTCAGCGTAGCCACTGGTCCTTTACCCAGGGAACGCGCGCGCAGGTATGGGGCATTAACGGACGCTACCTCGGGCCGACCATTCGCGTGTGGAATGGCGATGACGTTAAGCTCATCTACAGTAACCGTACGACGGAAAATGTCGCGATGACCGTCAGTGGTTTGCAGGTGCCGGGGCCGCTGATTGGCGGCGCGGCACGCATGATGTCGCCGAATGCCGACTGGGCGCCCGTCCTCCCGATTCGTCAGAGCGCGGCGACATTGTGGTATCACGCCAACACCCCGAACCGCACCGCCCAGCAGGTCTACAACGGCCTGGCCGGAATGTGGCTGATTGAAGATGAGGTCAGTAAAACGCTGCCGATCCCGAATCACTACGGCGTCGATGATTTCCCGATCATTATTCAGGACAAGCGGCTGGATAACTTCGGCACGCCGGAGTACAGCGAGCCGGGCAGCGGTGGTTTTGTCGGCGATACGCTGCTGGTTAACGGCGCGCAAAGCCCGTATGTTGAAGTGTCTCGTGGCTGGGTGCGCCTGCGTCTGCTGAATGCTTCTAACTCGCGTCGCTATCAGTTGCAGATGAGCGACGGCCGCGCGCTGCACGTGATTTCAGGCGATCAGGGGTTATTACCTGCGCCGGTGTCGGTAAAACAGCTGGCGCTGGCACCGGGCGAACGTCGTGAGATCCTCGTGGATATGACCAACGGGGATGAAGTGTCCGTGACCTGCGGCGAAGCGGCAAGCATTGTTGACCGTATTCGTGGCTTCTTTGAACCGTCGAGCGTTCTGGTCTCCACGCTGGTGCTGACGCTGCGCCCGACCGGCCTGTTGCCGCTGGTGACCGACAGCCTGCCGATGCGCCTGCTGCCGCAGGAGATTGTGACCGGCCCGGCAGTACGCAGTCGCGATATCAGCCTTGGCGACGATCCGGGCATCAACGGTGCGCTGTGGGACGTAAACCGCATTGATATCACCGCCCAACAGGGAACATGGGAGCGCTGGACCGTCCGCTCGGAGATGCCGCAGTCGTTCCATATTGAAGGGGTGTCATTCCTGATCCGCAACGTCAACGGGGCGATGCCGTTCCCGGAAGACAGGGGCTGGAAAGATACCGTCTGGGTGGATGGCCAGGTCGAACTGCTCGTCTACTACGGCCAGCCTTCCTGGCCGCACTTCCCGTTCCTGTTCCACAGCCAGACGCTGGAGATGATGGACAGGGGATCGGTAGGGCAGATGCTGGTGAATCCGGCACCGTAAAACACTTTCTCCCTCTCCCTGTGGGAGAGGGTTGGGGTGAGGCCAACAGCCCGCACAATACCCCTTCATTTCCCCCGGTAAACCAGCGTATAATCCCGCTCCTTTTGTCTATTTTTTCTTCGGAAGCATTATGAGCGCTATTTCCCTGATCCAGCCGGATCGCGACCTCTTCTCCTGGCCCCAGTACTGGGCAGCCTGCTTTGGACCGGCGCCGTTCCTGCCGATGTCCCGGGAAGAGATGAATCAACTGGGCTGGGACAGCTGCGATATCATTCTGGTGACGGGCGATGCGTATGTCGATCACCCGAGCTTTGGCATGGCGATCTGTGGCCGTATGCTTGAAGCCCAGGGCTTCCGCGTGGGGATCATCTCCCAGCCTGACTGGAACAGCAAAGACGACTTTATGCGTCTGGGCAAGCCTAACCTGTTTTTCGGCGTGACCGCGGGCAACATGGACTCGATGATCAACCGCTATACCGCCGACCGTAAGCTGCGCCATGACGACGCTTATACGGCTGACAACGTGGCGGGTAAACGTCCCGACCGCGCAACCCTCGTCTACACCCAGCGATGCAAAGAAGCATGGAAAGACGTGCCGGTGATCCTGGGCGGCATCGAAGCGAGCCTGCGCCGTACCGCACACTATGACTACTGGTCCGACACCGTGCGCCGTTCGGTGCTGGTGGATTCGAAAGCCGACATGCTGATCTTCGGTAACGGTGAGCGTCCGCTGGTAGAGGTGGCACACCGTCTGGCGCAGGGCGAAGCGGTCAGCGAGATCCGCGACGTGCGCAACACCGCGATCATGGTGAAAGAGGCGCTGCCGGGCTGGAGCGGGGTGGATTCCCGCATTATCGATATGCCGGGCAAAATCGATCCTATCCCGCATCCGTACGGTGACGATCTGCCGTGCGCGGATAACAAACCGGTTGAGCCGAAGAAAGCGGAAGCAAAAGCCGTGGTGGTGCAGCCGCCGCGTCCGAAGCCGTGGGAAAAAACCTATGTGCTGCTGCCGTCCTACGAAAAAGTAAAAAGCGATAAAGTACTCTACGCCCACGCGTCGCGCATCTTACACCATGAAACCAACCCCGGCTGCGCGCGAGCGCTGATGCAAAAGCACGGCGAGCGCTATATCTGGGTTAACCCGCCGGCGATCCCGCTCTCTACCGAAGAGATGGACAGCGTGTTTGCTCTGCCGTACAAGCGTGTACCGCATCCGTCATATGGCAGCAGCCGCATTCCGGCGTACGAGATGATTCGTTTCTCGATCAACATCATGCGCGGCTGCTTCGGCGGGTGCTCCTTCTGTTCGATCACCGAACACGAAGGCCGTATTATTCAGAGCCGTTCCGAAGAGTCGATTGTTAACGAGATCGAAGCCATTCGCGACACGGTGCCGGGCTTTACCGGTGTGATCTCCGATCTGGGTGGTCCAACGGCCAACATGTACATGCTGCGCTGTAAATCGCCGCGCGCCGAGCAGACCTGCCGTCGTCTCTCCTGCGTCTATCCGAGCATTTGCGAGCATATGGACACCAACCACGAGCCGACGATCAACCTTTACCGTCGCGCCCGTGACCTGAAAGGCATCAAGAAGATCCTGATCGCCTCTGGCGTGCGTTACGACATCGCTGTGGAAGATCCGCGCTACATTAAAGAGCTGGCGACGCACCACGTGGGCGGGTATCTGAAGATCGCCCCGGAGCACACCGAAGAAGGCCCGCTGTCCAAAATGATGAAGCCGGGCATGGGCAGCTACGACCGCTTTAAACAGCTCTTCGACACCTACTCAAAACAGGCGGGGAAAGAGCAGTATCTGATCCCATACTTCATCTCCGCACACCCCGGCACCCGTGATGAAGACATGGTGAATCTGGCGCTGTGGCTGAAGCAGCGTCGATTCCGTCTGGATCAGGTGCAGAACTTCTACCCGTCGCCGCTCGCCAACTCGACGACCATGTATTACACCGGCAAAAACCCGCTGAGTAAGATTGGTTATAAGAGCGAAGACGTGGTGGTGCCGAAAGGGGATAAACAGCGCCGTCTGCATAAAGCGCTGCTGCGCTATCACGATCCGAAAAACTGGCCGCTGATCCGCCAGGCGCTGGAAGAGATGGGGAAAAAGCACCTGATCGGCTCGCGTCGTGATTGCCTGGTGCCTGCGCCAACGCTGGAAGAGATGCGCGAAGCGCGCCGCCAGAACCGCAACACGCGCCCGGCGCTGACCAAACATACCCCGATTGCGCATCAGCATTCGAATGGTGTTGCGGGAACGAAGAAGAACGTAAAACGTAAGACCGGTTAAACCTGTAACAATACCCGGTGGCGCTGCGCTTACCGGGTCTACAGGTCTAACCCTCTCCCCTCCTGGGAGAGGGCAGGGTGAGGGGATTACCCGCCAAACTGATCCGGGTCCGGCCCAAGCCGCTTGCCCTGATCCAGCTTCGCAATTTCACCCAGCTCGTCTTTATCCAGGCGGAAATCCCAGACGTCGAAGTTCTCGGCGATACGCGATGGCGTGACCGATTTCGGGATCACCACCAGACCGCTATCCAGATGCCAGCGAATGACGATCTGCGCCGGGGTTTTACCGTACTTATCCGCCAGTTCACGGATGATTTTCTGGTCAAACACCCCTTCGCCGCCCTGGGCCAGCGGGCTCCAGGATTCGGTCTGGATCTTGTGCGTGGCGTTCCATGAATGAAGCTGGCGCTGCTGCATCAGCGGATGCAGCTCAATCTGGTTAATCACCGGCGCGACGCCCGTTTCATCAATCAGGCGTTGCAGATGATGAACCTGGAAATTACAGACGCCGATGCTTTTTATCAGCCCCTCTTTTTGCAGTTCAATCATCCCTTTCCAGGCATCAACGTAATGGTCGATAGCCGGTACCGGCCAGTGCATGAGATAAAGATCGACGAAATCGAGCTGGAGTTTCTCCAGACTCTCCTGCAACGCTTCGCGGGGACGCTTTTGATCGTCGTTCCACAGCTTGGTGGTGATGAAAAGCTCATCCCGGGGAACGCCGGCGCTGGCAAGCGCTTTTCCCACGCCGTCCTCGTTTTTATAGGCGGCGGCGGTATCGATGGACCGATAGCCGACTTCCAGGGCTTTATGAATGGCGGAGACGACCTCGTCGTTACCGGCTTTCCATACACCTAGCCCCAGCTGGGGCATCACGTTGCCGTCCTGTAGCTTGATTACGGTTTGGTTTGCCATTTTTCCTCCTTCAGGTGCTCATCGCCGGAGGGAACCTCCGACGATGTGATGTGCATTAAGTCTGGACGAAATGTCAAAAAACGAAAGTCAGGATCCTAAAAACGCTTAGCGTGCCGCTTCGTAAATATGACGGCTGACGTCAAGGGTGATGTCGCCATGCTCGCCGATCTGCGTCATACCGTGTGCTTCCAGTTTCGCCAGCAGGGCAGGGATGGAGCTGCCGTCCAGGCCGTAGCCAGAGAGACGCGTTGGCACGCCCAGGCTTTCAAAGAAGTGACGGGTGGCTTCAATCGCGGCATCGATACGCGCATCGTCGGAACCGTCGGTGATGTTCCACACGCGTTCGGCGTACTGGAGCAGTTTGGCGCGTTTAGCGTCACGTTTTTCGTTCCACAGCGCAGGCAGAACCACCGCCAGCGTCTGGGCGTGATCCAGGCCGTGCATCGCCGTCAGCTCGTGGCCGAGCATGTGGGTAGCCCAGTCCTGCGGCACGCCTGCGCCGATCAGGCCGTTCAGCGCCTGGGTGGCTGCCCACATCACGTTGGCACGCACGTCGTAGTTTTCAGGCTCTTTCAGCGCTTTCGGACCTTCTTCAATCAGCGTCAGCAGAATGCCTTCCGCGAAACGATCCTGAATTTTGGCGTTTACCGGGTAAGTAACGTACTGCTCAACGGTGTGAACAAAGGCGTCGACCACGCCGTTCGCCACCTGACGCGCAGGCAGGGTATAGGTGTAAACCGGATCGAGGATCGCGAACACGGGCTGAACGTGTTCGTTCATAAAGGCCTGCTTGTCACCGGTGGTTTTACGGGAGATGACCGCGCCTTTGTTGGACTCTGATCCGGTGGCCGGCAGCGTCAGCACGGAGCCCATCGGGATCGCACTGCTGATGTCGCTGCCGCCCGTTTCCAGAATATGCCACGGGTCGATGCCGTCAGCGTAATGGGCCGCCGCCGCGATGAATTTGGTGCCGTCCAGCACGGAACCGCCGCCCACCGCCAGCAGGAAGGTGATCTGCTCCTCGCGGGCGATTTTTACCGCGTTCATCAGCGTTTCATAAGACGGGTTAGGCTCGATACCGCCGAACTCGCGCACGTCCAGACCTTCCAGAGCGCTGTACACCTGATCCAGTACGCCGGTTTTTTTCACGCTGCCGCCGCCGTAGGTAATCAGGACGCGGGCGTCCGTCGGGATTTGCGCGCGCAGGTCAGCGATAGCGTTTTTACCAAACAGAATGCGGGTTGGGGTATGAAGATTAAAGTTGTTCATGGCTTGTTCCCTGTAGTGGGTAAAAAATCGTGGTGGCGCAGAAGGCAACCTGATGCTGCTCATTGTGGCGGGCAGGCGCTATCCTCTCAATGCACATTCCTGCCGATGTCTTGCCCATTTCTACAGCGTGCTGGAGAAACGGTAAGAAAATGCGCACACTGTCAGCGTCGGAAACCGTACCCGGAGTAACTGAAAATGAACCGTGATGCCATCTGCCGCCAGCTAACGTCGCAGATTAAAAGACTGATTGATAACGGAAATGATTCGGCTGAGCTGTTGCCGGATATTCGATTGCTGTACGGTACCCAGCCCGGGACGCGCACCCCGGTGATGTATCAGCCCGGCATCGTGTTTCTCTTTTCTGGCCATAAGATTGGCTATATCAATGAGCGCGTGTTCCGTTACGACACCAATGAATATCTGCTTCTGACAGTACCTTTACCCTTCGAATGTGAAACTTTCGCGACAGAGGAGGTGCCGCTGGCCGGGATCCGCGTCAACGTCGACATCCTCCAGTTGCAGGAGCTGCTGATGGATATTGGGGAGGACGAACTTTTCCGGCCGTCGATGGCGGCAAGCGGTATCAACTCCGCGACCCTGTCGGAGGAAATTCTCTGCGCGATTGAACGCCTGTTAGACGTGATGGAAAGGCCTCTGGATGCGCGTATTCTCGGAAAGCAGATTATCCGCGAAATTCTTTACCATGTGCTGCTCGGGCCGGGCGGCGGGGCGCTGCTGGCACTGGTAAGCCGCCAGACGCACTTTAGCCTGATTAGCCGCGTGCTCAAGCGCATTGAGAGCCAGTACACGGAAAACCTCAGTGTTGACCAGCTGGCGGCGGAAGCCAACATGAGCGTCTCGGCGTTTCACCATAACTTTAAATCCGTCACCAGCACGTCGCCGTTGCAGTACCTCAAAACCTACCGTCTACATAAGGCGCGGATGCTGATGATCCACGATGGCATGAAGGCCAGCGCCGCGGCGATGCGGGTTGGGTATGAAAGCGCGTCGCAGTTTAGTCGGGAGTTTAAGCGCTACTTCGGCGTCACGCCGGGGGAGGATGCGTCGCGCATCAGAACGATGCAGGGCGCTTAGGCTTTTGATTCTCTCCCCGCGGGAAGAGAATCAGGATGGGGTATCAGGCGCTGCAATACTTCTTCTTAATCACCACCGCGATTGTGCCGACCAGGCCCGCAACCAGCAGGAAGATCGGCAGCACCATCAGGAACGTCATCACCTGGTCTTCATGGCGCTTAACAAACGGGATCATGTTCAGCGCGTAGCCGAGCGTGGTGACCACGCCCACCCAGAGCAGGGCGCTCAGCCAGTTGAAGAACTGGAAGCGGCGGTTGGACAGGCCCGATATGCCCGCCATGGTAGGCAACAGGGTGCGAACAAACGCCAGAAAACGCCCGGCGAGCAGCGCCAGCAGGCCGTGGCGGTCAAACATGCAGGTGGCGCGCTGGTGATATTTATGCGGCAGCTGCGCCAGCCAGCCTTTCACCACGCGGGTGTTTCCAAGCCAGCGCCCTTGCAGGTAGCTCAGCCAACAGCCGAGACTGGCCGCAGAGGTGAGGATCACCATTGTCGGTGCGAAGTCCATCACGCCCTTGCCGATCAACGCCCCTGCGAGCAGGAGCAGGCTGTCGCCGGGTAAAAATGAGGCTGGAAGTAGTCCATTTTCCAGAAACAGCGTCGCGAACATCACGAAATAGACAATCCCGACGACATGCGGGTCCGCCAGCGCGGCAAAATCGTGTTGCCAGAGCGCCGTGATGATATTTTGAATAACAGCCATGGACTTTCCTGTGGAACAGCAGATATAACGCTATTGTACTCCCAATTTTGCCTGTCGGGGTTGATCGCAGGCGCATCTCATACAGACTTTTCTGCTTGCGGTGTTCAGAATTGCGTCCGGGGAGTACATTTCAGTCAGCACTTTACACGATGCGCTCAAATCCTGCCGATAAATCCGCAATTAAATCGTCCACATTTTCCAGCCCGATATGCAGGCGGATTAAGGTCCCTTCGAAGTCCACCTCGCCGCCCGGGCGCAGGGCCGCAATCTGCTCCGGCTGGTTGGGCAGGATCAGCGATTCAAACCCACCCCATGAATAGGCCATGCTGAAGAGGGTAAAGTTATCCAGATAGCTTGCCAGTTCGGCGTCATTCAGGCGCTTTTTAAGTACAAATGAGAACAACCCGCTGCTGCCCGTAAAGTCACGTTGCCAGTATTCATGGCCTTTGCTGCCCGGCAGCGCCGGATGGTTAACGCGCTCCACCTGCGGATGCAGCGCCAGCCACTGTGCAATTTGCAGGCTGCTTTCGTGATGCTGACGCAGACGCACGCCGAGCGTACGGATGCCCCGGCTGGTCATGTAGGCGGTATCGGCATCCACCATCTGGCCCATCAGGTAGGCGTTTTCACGCAATTGATCCCAGCAGCGGGCGTTAGATACCGCCGTACCGATCATGCCGTCGGAATGGCCAATCAGGTATTTGGTCGCCGCCTGAATGGAGATATCGATGTCAAATTCCAGGGCTTTAAACAGCACACCTGCCGCCCAGGTGTTGTCGATCATGATGATCGCTTCCGGCGCTATGCTGCGCACCGCCTTCACGATGGCCGGGACGTCATGCACTTCCATGGTGATGGAGCCGGGAGATTCCAGGAACACAACGCGCGTGTTGGGCTGAATAAGCCCGGCAATACCGGCCCCAATCAGCGGATCGAACCAGCTGGTGGTGACGCCGAGCTTGCTGAGTATTTTGGTGCAGAAGTCCTGGCTTGGCTCGTAAGCGGTATTGGTCATCAGGACGTGGTCACCCTGTTCCACAAACGCCAGAATGGTATTGGCGACCGCCGCCGCGCCGCACGGGAACAGCGCGCAGCCCGCGCCGCCCTCCAGTTCGCACATGGCTTCCTGCAACGAGAAATGGGTTAACGTGCCACGACGACCGTAAAATAGCCCGCCCTTCGCGCGATTACGCGTAGCGATTTTTTTATCTTCAACGGTATCAAACACCAGCGAGGAGGCGCGCTGGATCACGCTGTTGACCGAGCCCTGAGTGTATTTCTTACTGCGTCCTGCCTGCACCAGCGTGGTCTCAAGCTGCTTTTTAGTCATGTTCGCTAACCCTATTTTTATACGTCTGGACGTCCAGACTACCACGATTGTCAGAATGTGCATCCGGATGCTTATCGAATAAGCAGAAAATATTATCAAAAATTCGCATAAGAAATTTTTACTGCGTAAGCGCAAGGAAAGTGAGCGAAAATTACGGCACTATGTAAATACTAATGAGAACTACTATCAATTCGACGACGTTTTGATATTATTACGTTCAGATTTTGTGATTTGCGTCTTGGAGATACAGAGTGGGTAATAATTTGATGCAGACGGATCTCTCCGTTTGGGGCATGTATCAACATGCTGACATCGTAGTTAAGATTGTGATGATCGGCCTGATTCTGGCGTCCGTGATCACCTGGGCTATCTTCTTCAGCAAGAGCGCCGAACTTCTTTCACAAAAACGCCGCCTCAAGCGTGAGCAGAAGCAGCTGGCGGAAGCCCGTTCTCTGGATCAGGCTTCTGATATCACCTCATCCTTCCATGCGAAAAGCCTGACTACCCTGTTAGTGAACGAAGCGCAGAACGAGCTGGAACTCTCCGCAGGCAGTGAAGATAACGAAGGCATTAAAGAGCGTACCGGCTTCCGTCTGGAGCGTCGCGTTGCGGCCGTGGGTCGTCATATGGGCCGCGGTAACGGCTACCTGGCGACTATCGGCGCTATCTCCCCGTTCGTCGGCCTGTTCGGTACCGTCTGGGGCATCATGAACAGCTTTATCGGTATCGCCCAGACGCAGACCACTAACCTTGCGGTCGTCGCGCCGGGTATCGCAGAAGCGCTGCTGGCAACGGCTATCGGTCTGGTTGCCGCTATCCCGGCGGTTGTTATCTATAACATCTTCGCGCGCATGATTGGCAGTTACAAAGCCACACTGGGTGACGTTGCCGCGCAGGTTCTGCTGCTGCAAAGCCGCGATCTGGACCTGAACGCCAGCGCCGTTAAACCGGTTCATGCGGCGTCCAAACTGCGCGTAGGTTGATTGTATGGCAATGCGTCTTAATGAAAATCTGGACGATAACGGTGAAATGCATGAGATCAACGTGACGCCGTTTATCGACGTCATGCTGGTTCTGCTGATTATCTTTATGGTTGCCGCACCGCTGGCGACGGTGGACGTGAAGGTGAATCTGCCTGCGTCCTCCAGCCAGCCGCAGCCGCGTCCGGAAAAGCCTATCTACCTGTCCGTGAAGGCCGATAAGTCCATGTTCCTGGGCAACGATCCGGTAACGGATGCCTCGGTTATTCCGGCGCTGGACCAGCTCACCGGCGGCAAGAAAGACACCACCGTCTTCTTCCGCGCGGATAAAACCGTCGATTATGAAACCATGATGAAGGTGATGGACACGCTGCATCAGGCGGGCTACCTGAAGATTGGTCTGGTCGGCGAAGAGAAAGCGGCCGCGAAGTAAAACGAAGGCTCTTGCAGCCTTGCCTGCCGGGTGGCGGCGTCGCCTTACCCGGCCTGCATTCCGCAACAATCATTGTTGTCTCACTCTGAAGGCGCCGTCGGCGCCTCTTCATCAAGCGCCACACAGGTCACGTTTGATGTACGGTAATTGCCTTCCGAGAGTTTACGGGTCAGGCGCAGGGTGGCTGTCTCGCGTGCCAGCAAGTACTGATAGTTCGCCTCCAGTCGCCCGAGGATCTTCTCTTTAAGCTCAGGACGCTGTTCAATAATGGCGTTCATCACCGCGCCGTAAATCTCCTCCTTGGCCTGCAAGGCGTAAATCTCCCGACGGTTCTGCCATTTCAGGCGTACCAGCGTGGCCGGAATCGAAACCAAATCCTGCGTAATTCGCGTCATCTCGTCATTTTTTATCTTTTTCAGGGCGTCGAGATTCTGCTTTAAGATAAATTCATCGCTTTTTTTATCATCTAAAGTCAAATAAACGTTATTACCGCTATCATCATTCACGTTAATCTTCCCCCAGGTTATAAAAGATGGGATTGTTTTTTTCACGCGTAATTAAATTAAGCCAAATTTCATTGCCGGCTTCATTTATTTGCTGCGTTTTCTCGACCATTATTTGACTTAGCGTCTGGGCGTCTATTTCCCCTTCGGCCTGTAAATCATTCAGCAGATGAACTAAGGCTTCAATCTTGATCGCGCGAAATAAACGCTCTTTTAAATGGCGATCGTGCTCTTCCAGCACCATATTACGGGATTTGCCGGTGCGTGAAACACCAATTAATATGTCGGCTTCATAGTCGGAGAGTTTTCTTTTTCCTTGAGTGAAATTCGCCTCTTTATCTGCTTCCGTCGAAGGCTGTTCCACAAGCGTAATGTGGTACTTTGCCGGGACAAGATTGTCGGGCAGCATTTTAATTTCCTTTAATTTCAAAAGGGTGGGATTGGAAAAAGGGTGAGATTCGTTGACAATATCATGAGGCAATTTTAAAATCAAAAAAAATGGAGCCTACCCATGAACAGCATTTTCTTCACGGTCATAACGTTACTATTACTGACCGCTGGCGTGCTTTTATTGATGCAAGAGTTCAATAAAACGAAAGTGTCAAAAGACGTCAGTGAACCGCCGCAGCCTGAATTGATGTCGAAAGAGGAGGGGGAAGATCATTTCTCCGTATTGATGAACGCCGTGACGCCGGTCTGGTACTGGCGAGTAAATCACGAATATATCGATTTCCTCCATGCGACAATTAAGCGAATGAAAATGGCCGAAATTAATGATACGCCCGGCCTGTTCGACGCGCAGCGCCGCTGTAGCGACCTTAATTCGGCGGTCTATAAATATTACGACAATATCAAAAAGCGCTGTCTGAATGGCGAGAAGGTGTCGTACTCCGATTTAGATGTATTAAATCTGCGCCAGTGTTTTCGTGAGTTTAGCCTGGAAGCCTACCCGGAACTGGTCGCGCTGGTCTGGCCGGAGTATGCGCGTCCGGATGTAGATCCCAACGAGGTATAGTTGAGATATACTCAGCGCTGGTTTCGTTTGCAGACAGGATTTTATGGAACGCTTCTTTGAAAACGCAATGTATGCCTCTCGCTGGCTGCTCGCACCCGTCTATTTTGGTCTCTCCCTGGCGCTGGTCGCCCTGACGATTAAGTTCTTTCAGGAGATATTCCACGTCCTGCCAAACATTTTCTCCGTGGCAGAAGCCGATTTGATTCTGGTTCTACTGTCGCTGGTAGATATGACGTTGGTGGGAGGATTACTGGTGATGG
This sequence comes from Enterobacter hormaechei subsp. xiangfangensis, assembly GCF_001729785.1. NCBI lineage: Bacteria > Pseudomonadati > Pseudomonadota > Gammaproteobacteria > Enterobacterales > Enterobacteriaceae > Enterobacter > Enterobacter hormaechei. The sequence continues at coordinate 3,906,765 of NZ_CP017183.1, read as the reverse complement.
TGATGTTCTCCGGTTATGAGAATTTCGTCTCTCAGCTTGATATCGCCGAGCACAAAGAAAAGCTCAGCTGGCTGGGGAAAATGGACGCCTCATCGCTGAAGAATAAAGTCGCGGCGTCGATTGTTGCAATTTCGTCTATTCACCTGTTACGCGTCTTTATGGACGCGAAAAACGTCCCGGATAATAAGCTGATGTGGTATGTGATTATCCACCTGACGTTTGTGCTGTCGGCGTTTGTGATGGGGTATCTGGATAAGATCAGTAAGAAATAAATTCACCACGCCCCCTCTCCCTGTGGGAGAGGGGGCGTGGTAAGGGCAGCAGGCCGCACTATTTATCCGACGACGCCTGCCACAAATTCAGCTCACCATCCGCAACGTGCTGGTCAATCCGCATCAGTTCATCTTCGCTAAAGCGCAGGTTATTCAGCGCCTGAACGTTCTCTTCCAGCTGCTCCGGGCGGCTCGCGCCAATCAGTACCGACGTTACACGCTCATCTTTCAACAACCAGCTTAGCGCCATCTGCGCCATCGTCTGCCCGCGCGCGTGCGCCATCTCGTTCAGCAGACGAAGGCTGCTCAGGTTGGCTTCCGTCAGCATTTTCTCCGTCAGGCCGCGCACTTTTTTCCCTTCGCGCTGCATACGTGAACCGTCCGGAATGCCGTTCAGGTATTTTCCGGTGAGCAGGCCCTGTGCCAGCGGGGTAAAGGCGATACAGCCCGTTCCGTTTTTCTCCAGCGCGTCCAGCAGGCCGGTCTTGTCGACCCAGCGGTTAAGCAGGTTGTAAGACGGCTGGTGGATCAAAAGCGGGATCTTCCACTCGCGCAGCAATTTGGTCATCGCCGCCGTGCGTTCCGTGGAGTAAGACGAAATGCCGACATACAGCGCTTTTCCGCTCTGCACCGCGTGTGCCAGCGCGGCGGCGGTCTCTTCCATCGGCGTGTTTTCGTCTACGCGGTGAGAATAGAAAATATCCACATACTCCACACCCATGCGGTTCAGGCTCTGGTCGAGGCTGGCGAGCAGGTACTTACGTGAACCGCCCGAACCATACGGTCCTGGCCACATGTCGTAGCCCGCTTTGGTGGAGATGATCAGCTCGTCACGATACCCGGCAAAATCCTCCCGCAGCAGACGGCCAAAATTCTCTTCAGCGCTGCCCGGAGGGGGGCCGTAGTTGTTGGCAAGATCAAAGTGGGTAATGCCGAGATCGAAGGCCTTACGCAGCAGCGCGCGCTGGGAATCGAGCGGCTGAACGTGACCGAAGCTGTGCCACAGGCCCAGCGACAGTGCCGGTAAGCGCAGGCCGCTTTTGCCGCAGTATCGGTACTGCATGTTTTCGTATCGGCCGGTGTAAGGGTGCCAGGACATGATGTCTCCTTTCTTGTCGGTGAATTTTCGAAACAACGTTTTCATTCTATGCCGACTCGATAACGAAAAAAGTATATTTTCTACAGTATCTGCCGATAACGAGGGGAGTACTCGCCTCTGGGCGAATTCACCCTCACGGCAAGGAATACTCAATGAAGATGCTTCGTAATTTCACCATCCGTTTCGTCATGCTGACGATACTGGGGATCTTTTGTGTCATGTGGGCAGGCGTGGGGCTTTACAGCACCTGGTCTCTGTCTCGTGTTTCTGATGGTAATGACGTTGACCGCCAGCTGGTCCGGCAAATGACGGTGCTGAGCCAGGGCAACGATCAGTATTTCCGTTTCGTCACCCGCCTGAGCCGGGCAATGGAAGTTAAAGCGGCGGGCGGCACGCCGGACCTGGCTCCTGCTCAGCAGGCGCTGGATAACATGAGTAAAAAGCTGGCAGAGATGAAAGCTATCTCCCCGGGCCCGATGGATGAAAAGGTGTCTGCGCAGGTGATTTCCACCTGGCAGGCGCTGCTCGATCAGGGCGTTACACCGCAGATGGCGCAGGCGAAGCAGGCGACGCTCGAAGGCTATCGTCAGCATGCCAACAACGTCACGCCGCCGCTAAGCCGTGCATTCGGGTCAGCGGCTGAGAACTTTAACAATACCGCGGCGAAGGCGCTCGACAGCACGCGCGTGGTGGTCGACGGCCTCACCAGCATGACCCGGACGGTAATTATCACCGCCACGATCGTGGGTCTGCTGATCCTGCTGTTCACCGACCGCTACCTGGTGGCGATACTGGTAAAACCGCTGGATCGTATCCGTCAGCAGTTCCGCCAGATTGCGCAGGGCGACCTCAGCCAGCCGATTGAATCTTTGGGCCGCAACTGCGTGGGGCAACTGGTACCGCTGCTGAGTGCAATGCAGGACAGCCTGCGGGAGGCGGTCAGCACGATTCGTTCCGGCAGCGAGAATATCTGGCGCGGGGCAACGGAGATCTCCAGCGGGAATAACGATCTTTCTTCGCGTACCGAAGAGCAGGCCGCCGCGCTGGAAGAGACCGCGGCCAGCATGGAGCAGCTTACCGCAACGGTGAAGCTGAACGCCGAAAGCGCGCGCCAGGCCAGCCAGCTTGCGGATGTCGCCTCCAGCACGGCCAGCCGCGGCGGGTCGCTGGTGGAAGATGTGGTTACGACCATGAGCGGCATTTCGGACAGCTCGAAAAAAATCGCTGAAATCACCACCGTTATCAACAGCATCGCTTTCCAGACTAATATTCTGGCGCTGAACGCCGCGCTGAACGCCGCGGTGGAAGCCGCCCGGGCCGGGGAGCAGGGGCGAGGCTTTGCGGTCGTGGCGGGTGAGGTACGTAATCTGGCCAGCCGCAGCGCGAATGCGGCCAAAGAGATCGAAGGGCTGATTGCGGATTCCGTTGCCCGCGTGGAGCAGGGGGCGCAGCTGGTGAACGATACCGGCACCACGATGGAAGCAATCCTGCGCGACGTGACGGAAGTGACCGTCATTATGAAGCAGATCGCCACCGCGTCAGAGGAGCAGAGCAAAGGAATTTCTCAGGTCGGCGTTGCCATCACGCAGATGGACGGCGTGACCCAGCAGAACGCCTCGCTGGTGGAGCAGGTTTCCGCCGCCGCCGCCGCACTGGAACGGCAGACCGAAGAACTCCAGCGCTCAGTGCAGAAATTCCGTCTCACCGCGTAACCTCATCGTGTCAGGCCGTCTCTGGCGGCCTGACGTTTATCGCTCTGAATAATCTGTGTTACCTGCGACAGCTGACCAATTTTCACTTCGCTTGCCCGCATAAATTTACTTTTGTCGATCAGCAGCAGCGACTGGCTGGCGCGGTTTAACAGCAGCGCCTTAAAGCCCGCGTTGTGCTCGGACGGATCCCAGAGGACGCCATGCTCATCGACCCCTTCACACGAGAAGATAAACAGATCGATCTCCAGCCCTTTTAGCTGCGTCACCAGCGCCGGATTAACATAGCAGCGATACTTACGCTCAAGCGTTCCGCCGGAGCAGATAAGCGTGATCCGCTCGCGCTTTGCCATCTCGTGGCAGACAGGCAGGCTGTTGGTAAATACGGTGAGGTCGATGTCCGGCAACTGGCGCGCCAGATGAAAGCAGGTTGAGCTGGCGTCGAGGGCGATGGTCATCCCTTCGCTGATCCAGCCCAGCGCGTGGCGGGCAATATCGGCTTTGTCGGCATAATGGCTTTTCAGGCGTGCGCCAAAGGGTTCACCGCTGTCGCGGCTGTCCGGGTGAATCAGACGCGCGCGCCCGTGCTGGCGCAGAAGCTTCCCCTGCTGCTGCAACGACTTCAGATCCCGGCGGATCGTCTCTTTGCTGACGGAGAGCTTTTCAGCCAGCACCTCGGTAGTCAGCCAGTCGCTTTGACTCAGCAGGGTGATAAGGCTCTGCTGTCGGGTCGCTTTTAGCGTCTGGTCTGACATACGAGGCTCCTTGCGCACGCGTGCTGACGCATTTTTCTCATCGCGGAAGAAGGGCGGCGAACCGCCCGGTCAAGGATCAACCCTGACGTTTATCTTCCGTCTGGGTATCGAAGTCGCTTGCTGAATGACGCTCATGCAACTGCTCGTTCAGCTCGCCGTTGGTACGGTTAACAATGCGCCCGCGTTTCACGGCCGGACGATTCGCCACATCTTTTGCCCAGCGCTGCACGTTGGTGTACTTCCCGGCATCCAGGAACTCGGCGGCGTTATAGACGCTGCCCAGCGCCACGCAGCCAAACCATGGCCAGACTGCCATATCCGCAATGGTATATTCCTCACCCGCTACGTAACGACCGCGCGCCAGCTGTTTGTCCAGCACGTCGAACAGGCGTTTAGCTTCCATGGTGAAGCGATCGATAGCGTACTCAATCTTCACTGGCGCGTAGTTATAGAAGTGGCCAAAACCGCCGCCGAGGAACGGGGCCGCGCCCTGTAACCAGAACAGCCAGTTCAGGGTTTCCGTTCGTCCTGCCGGATCTTTTGGCAGGAAGTGACCAAATTTCTCGGCCAGATAGAGCAGGATATTGCCGGATTCAAAGACGCGCGTCGGCGGGGTGGTGGAGTGGTCACGCAGGGCCGGGATCTTCGAGTTCGGGTTCACGTCGACAAAACCGCTGGAGAACTGATCGCCCTCGCCAATGCGGATCAACCATGCGTCGTATTCCGCGCCCGTCACGCCCAGCGCCAGCAGCTCTTCCAGCATGATGGTAACTTTCTGTCCATTCGGCGTACCGAGTGAGTACAGCTGGAGCGGGTGCGCGCCCACAGGTAGCTCTTTCTCGTGCGTCGCGCCCGAGACGGGACGGTTGATATTGGCGAACGCGCCGCCGTTATTCTGTTTCCATTCCCACACTTTCGGTGGCTGATAGGTGTTATCTGACATGTTGGCCTGCCTCTTTGGTGTTGTGTTGAGGCAGTGTAGCAGGAGATGCAGGAACCGTTTAACGATGCGAGCGTAATGGGCAGGGCGGGTGTATGATAACGCCACCTCTGTCAGTTAATTACAACGTGCAGACGACGACAACCCCACAAAAAAATTGCCGCCTGCCTGTTTTAGGTTGGACACATGCGTAAAGGAACGTTAAGCAGTGACGCCCCCTTCGGGACGTTATTAGGTTATGCGCCGGGTGGCGTGGCGATTTACTCTTCAAATTACGGCAGTCTCGATCCGCGTCGCTATCCGGAAGACGCGGAATTCCGCAGCTATATCGGCAACGAGTACATGGGCCATAAATGGCAGTGCGTTGAGTTTGCGCGCCGTTTCCTGTTTCTCAATCACGGGTTTGTCTTTACCGACGTCGGGATGGCGTGGGAGATCTTCTCCCTGCGTTTTTTGCGCCAGGTGGTAAACGACAATATTCTGCCGCTACAGGCCTTTGCCAATGGCTCAAAACGCGCGCCGCAGGCCGGTGCGCTGCTCATCTGGCAAAAGGGCGGTGAGTTTCATGAGACCGGCCACGTCGCCGTCATTACCCAGCTGCTGGATGACAGAGTGCGCATTGCCGAGCAGAACGTTATTCACTCCCCGCTGCCGATGGGGCAGCAGTGGACGCGCGAGCTGCGTCTGAGCGTGGAGGACGGTTGCTATACGCTTCATGACACGTTCAACGATACCGAGATCCTCGGCTGGATGATCCAGACGGAGGAGACGGAACACAGTATTCCTCAGCCGGAGATCGACGGTGAACTGCTGAAAATCAGCGGCGCGAGGTTGAAGAACAACCGCCAGTTCGACGGGAAATGGCTCAATGAAAACGACGCCCTGCAACAGGCTTACATTCGCGCCAACGGCCACGTTATCAACAACGATCCCTGCCAGTACTTCACCATTACCGAAAGCGCCGAGCAGGAGCTGATCAAAGCCACCAACGAACTGCACCTGATGTACCTTCATGCCACCGACAAGGTGCTGAAAGACGACAGCTTACTCGCGCTTTTCGACATCCCGAAAATTCTCTGGCCGCGTCTGCGCCTCTCCTGGCAGTGGCGTCGTCACCATATGATCACCGGTCGTATGGATTTCTGCATGGATGAGCGCGGCATTAAGGTTTACGAGTACAACGCGGATTCCGCCTCCTGCCATACCGAGGGCGGGCTGATTCTTGAAGAGTGGGTGAAAAACGGCTATCGCGGCACCGGCCACAATCCGGCGGAAGGCTTGCTGGAGGAGCTGACCGGCGCATGGAAGCACAGCCACGCGCGGCCGTTCGTCCATATCATGCAGGACAACGATATTGAAGAGGATTACCACGCGCTCTTTATTCAGCGCTCGCTGATCCAGGCCGGGTTTGAAACCAAAATCCTGCATGGACTGGGCGCGCTGAGCTGGGATGCCGCCGGGCAACTGATTGATGATGAAGGCCGTCACGTTAACTGCGTATGGAAAACCTGGGCATGGGAAACGGCGATTGAGCAGATCCGCGAGGTGAGCGAAACCGAGTACGCCGCCGTGCCTATCCGCACCGGTCACCCGCAAGGTGAAGTGCGCCTGATTGACGTCCTGCTGCGCCCGGAAGTGCTGGTCTTTGAACCGCTGTGGACGGTGATCCCAGGTAACAAGGCGATCCTGCCGGTGCTGTGGCAGCTCTTCCCGAACCACCGTTACCTGCTGGATACCGATTTTGAGGTCAACGATCTGCTCAAACGGACCGGTTATGCCGTTAAACCGATCGCCGGACGCTGCGGGAGCAATATCGATCTGATCGGCGCCCAGGACGAACTGCTGGACCAGTCCAGCGGCAAGTTTGTTGACCGCAAGAATATCTACCAGCAGCTATGGTGCCTGCCGAAGGTTGACGGCAGATACATTCAGGTCTGCACCTTTACCGTGGGCGGGAATTATGGCGGAACCTGCCTGCGTGGGGATAACTCGCTGGTGGTGAAGAAAGAGAGCGATATTGAACCGCTGATTGTGGTGAAGGATAACTAATTCATACCCGCGACAAAAAAGCCCCCGCCGGATAACCTGCGGGGGCTTTTTCTTACTCTTCTTTCTCGTCCTGCTGCTCGCTGATCTTCAAATCAATGATCCGGCCAATCTGGTCATGGTAAACCGTCAGCAGGTTGTACTGGCTCATCTCGGACATAATTTGCGGCGTGACGTTAAAACTTTGGGCAAGCTCGTCATGGCGCAACATTTCCGGATGACGCCGCCTCACATGCGCGCGGCGGCGATTGTACTGATACCACAGGATCAGCAGCCAGCCGTTGAACGCGGCAATCAGCAGATAAACCAGCACTGTATTAAACGAGGCGATAATTGCGTTCCAGCGGTGATCGCCCTCCTCGGTTAACTGCATCCACAGCCTGGCGTACAGGAAAAACAGGAATCCTCCCCAGGCTATCAGCGTTAATGCAGCATCGAAAAGACGCGGTGCCAGCCGATGTTCAGTCAAAATTAACGTACTCTCGTTCATTGAATGCTCCCTTTACCCCGGTCCGGACTGATCCAGCGCGCGCGGGCGCGTTTACGTTTAAGCATGACTTTCGGAAATGCCACGAGGGTGGTAAACAGGCCAATCATCCAGTACACCATCGGGAACCAGATTACCCAGAACAGCGAGCCTGCCACTTTCCGCTCGTAGCGCCGCTCGATATACAAACTGACGAGGAATTGCAGCAGGCACATTACGCCCAGCAGCAGCCCGGTAAACGCCGGGGGAAACAGGCTCGCAACGGCCAGGTTCGCGGGAAGAGGGATAATATGGCTGAGAATGAACAACACCACGGTCGCCCCATAGGCAAATGCCCACAGCGTTGATAGGGCGTACTCGAGAAACAGGGGCCACATGCGATGATGCTCCCAGCGGGCCATCTTGCGCAGGTTAACCAGAAACACCTCTGCCCCCCCCTGCGCCCAGCGCAGACGCTGCTTCCACAGTCCCTTTAGCGTCTCCGGCATCAGGATCCAGCACAGTGCCCGCGGCTCGAAAAAGATATCCCAGTGGCGAAGCTGAAGCTTCCAGCTTATGTCGATATCCTCTGTGATCATATCCGGGCTCCAGTACCCGACATCCGCCAGCGCCTGTCGGCGAAAGGCGGCGATGACGCCGGAGACGGTAAAGACCCGGCCATAGATCCGCTGCGTTCGCTTGATGAGGCCAATAATGGAAGAAAACTCGCCCACCTGAATACGACCAATCAGCGTTGAGCGCGTGCGAATACGCGGATTTCCGGTGACGGCCCCAACGTGGGGATACTGAATCAGCGGTGCCACCAGATACGCCGCGGTGTCGCGGTCGAGCAGGGCGTCGCCGTCAATGCAGACCAACAGATCGCCCCGGGCCGCCGCAGCGCCGGCCTTGAGCGCCACGGCTTTCCCCTGGTTCTCTGCGAGATTAATCACCCGCAGGCGCGGCTGCTCCCGCGCCAGCTGTTGCAGTACCTCCGCCGTGTTATCAGAAGAACCGTCGTTGATGGCGATAACTTCTACATTCCAGTACCGCTGATCCAGCGCGGCGCTAATGGTCTCCCGTGCGTTGCGTTCCTCATTGAAGCAGGGAATAAGAATCGAGATTAACGGCTCACCGGCTAAGGCGGGGGCGGGTGTTGCGTTATCCCACGACCAGTGCCGTTCAAGCTGAAACCAGAAATAGAGGCCGCCGGTTACCCAGAGCACGGACATAAACAGCGGCCAGAAAAAGACAAAGTCCAGAATCAGTTCGCCAGTAAACAGCGCGGCTACGCCTAACGGCAACCCGAATACCAGACACAAAATAGAGAAGGCGATAATGCGATCAGTCATTGTCAGGATACCAGTACGAAGAAAATTCAGGCCTGATACGCGAAATATCAGGTTGGTTGTTGAGGAAGTCGTCGGGGTAATAACCGTAATTTTTGATGCCGTTCAGCTGGAGCACCCGCATCCACTCCACCAGACGTCCATCGGCTACGGCACGCTGCGGTTTCTGCGCCCAGTCCCTGGCCTGTAGCTCAAAAATCGTTTTATTCAGCGCGCCGGGGCGTGCGGCGACGGCTTTGACTAAACGCGTCAGCCAGGCATTGCTCTCTCCTGCCGGGACGGACTCCATCAGCGGCATTGCCATCGGCACCGTCCAGTCGTAGGCCGCCAGAAAATCATCCAGATTTTGCGCAAACCATGCCTCGCTTTCCGGCTCGAGAATGGGCAACGCGAACATGTTCCGCGCGGTTTTGATCTGCGGGCCACGGATGTTTTTCACCGCCTGGCTCAGGGTGCGGGTAAAGCCGATAAGCCGCTGGCTCTTCTGCCGGGTCGTATCCTGTCCGGCATCGTCAACGTCCGTCAGCACTGCGTCGTCATGGAACAAGATCCCGTTGAAGCTGGCATAGCGGGCCAGATCTTCATAGATCTCCGTCACCTGCTGGCGAACCTGCGCACTCCAGGGGGAGAGCCGGATATAGGGCTCGGCGGCCACGGTCAACTCTCCCGTTTGACGCTCACGGCGCTGCACGCGCGGCAAGGCTGGACTGAGATCGAAAGAGAGAACCGGCATCCACGCGAAGACTTTCACTCCCGCGCGGGTTTGTAGCTGCCAGGCGACAAAATTAAAGAGATCGGCCCGGACCGGAAGACGACGGTTGGGGAAATAGAGCGCGCTGATCCTGCCGTCGCCCCGCGGATCCGAAAACGCCTGGAGAAACACATGGCTGATTTTCATGTCGTAGACCCGCTGGACGAGTTTGTTGATGTTTTTCGTCTGCTGGGCCGGATCGGGATCGTAGACGTAATCAAGATCAACATGCATGACGCGCACCGGTTCAAACTCCTGAACGCGGCTAACCGTGTTTGCAAAGGTTTTTATCGACGGATTTCCGGCAATCAGCAGGCGCGGGATGTTGCCGAGGTCGCGCACGTTTGCCAGCCCGTCCTCCAGGGTAAAGGCCAGCTGATAGCCCTGTTTCTGGGCGATAGCGAGCGATGTACCGTTAGCAGCCCCATAGGGCCACACCCAGGCACGCGGCGCTTTTCCCGTCACCTGGGTGATTTTATCGGTGACTTTCCGTACGTCTGCGGCGATCCGCTGATTGAAGTGTTCATCGGTTTCGTAATGCCCCGTCGCGTTATCAAAAAAACGGTTAGCGATGGCGGGTTCACGGCTTCCCTGCGGGTTGGCCGGAATGCCGTAATGCGAGGCCCAGGTATGCGAGCCAATCTCAATCAGCGGGGACTGGCTGAGCTCGCGAACCATATCCCAGGTGGCAAAGCGATCGCGGGGCGTCATCAGACCGCCGAAGTTAACTTTTTGATTTGCCGGCGTATCCACCCAGCTGCCCACCGGTGCCCACAGCGCAGGAACGTTCCAGGCCTGAAGCAGGGGCCAGACCCGGGTGTAAAAACTGCTATAACCGTCGTCGAAGCTGAGCAAAACGGCTTTCGGCGGCAGCGCTTTTTTTCCTTCATGCGCATCCAGAATGTCCTGCACGCTAATGGCGTGATAGCCGTTGTGCAAAAGCCAGCTTATCTGCTCGTTTAACGCGCTGGTGCGAACGGAGAGGTAGCGCTGATCGGCGGCATCATCTTCGACGTCGTGGTAGGCCAGGACCAAAAACTGATTCTCCGGCCAGGGTTTGCTGGCCTCCAGCTGCGGCCTCTCTTCAGGGGCCATAAAGGAGAGCGGCTGCGCGCAGAGGCTCGCGCTGAGGCAGAGCCAGCCGATGACGATCAGGCTTACAGAAAAACGTGTGTTCAGCATATTCATCCTTAAAAGCGTAAAGTCGCATCTAACGTGACGGAGAGATTGCTCTCGCGTTTGCCGTCGTAAGGGCGCTTATCCCAGTTCAGCATCACGCCAGTATCGACAACGTTGTTCCACTGGATGCGTTGCCCGTAACCCAGCAGGGTAACGGCGCCAGGTGACTGATTTTTCTGCCAGTAGCTGCCCCCGCCTGCCACGAACTGCTGGCTCCAGAGGGTGTCGTAGTGGCGGTACATCTCATGGTCAACGGACAGGGCAGCCGTCACGGACAGCTCCCGTGCCGGGTTGTAATAGAGCGTATTCCGCAGGCTGTTTTTACTGGCGGCGATCCCCGGTTCGAGCTCCAGCGTCAGGGTCGGGGTCTGCCAGAGACGCTCTTTCCCAGAGAGGGTGTATTCCTGACGGCGGTTGTGGTCTGAGAAGCGGCTGATTGCGGCGTTGAACTGGTATTCACGTCGCTCGTTTTGATACCAGCGCACCCCACCTTCACCCCGGTTGGCGCTAATCCCATTGCGTAATGCCCGTAAGGGTGTGGCGCGTGACAAGCGCTCGAGGTTACCACTGACCTGCCAGTTATCACTCAGGCTGTAAGTTGTTGAGAGCCGTGCGCCCGGCCTGTTTTTGCCGTGATAGTGGTTGCCGGAGAGCTCGGCTTCGAGCGTGAGGTCACGGGGGCGCCACTCAACGCCGCCCAACAGGTGGCGGCTGATGCCTTTACCTTCGTCGAAATTCCCCTGGGCATAGCGGGTGCCGGCAAACAGCCGCCAGTTATCCGCCACGGGCGGGCCATAGAGCGTGGCGTCCCAGTTCATGTCGTGGCTTCCGCTGACGGGGTTATCTGAGTGCAATCCTTTACCCGCCTTCAGACGCAGCTCAGACATATGGTGGACCATTCTGAGTCTGTCCAGGCGACGGGCGCTGCGATCGGCGGGGGCGCGAGCAATTACGTTATCAGCCAGTGAATCCATCTGGCGCCACTCCTGAAGGTCCATTGCGACGTAAGCCTGCTGTTTTTCAAGCTCCAGATTCGTGGGTTCGAGCGTCTCTGCTCGTTTAAGCTTTTGCTCGGCCGCACGCGGCAGGCCTCTGGCCTGAAGCAGGGCGGCATAATCAATCTGTAATCCCTGATTTCCCGGCGCCGTTGACGCCAGACGATACGACAGCTTTTCGGCCTCCGGCAGGGCGTTGGTTGCCAGCAAATAGTTAAATTTGAGTGACTGCCCGGTAAGCCACCGATCGTTTGGCTGGGCGGTGGGGGACCCGAAATCGTAGCGGGTCCAGGGAACGCTGCGGGTCTCGCGCTCAACGTAGCGGCGGGCGGCCTGATATTGCCCCGTATCCAGCCAGGCGTAGAAAAGCGCATGCTCCTCATCCTGCGGATCGGAGGCGTAGTGTGGATAGCGTTGCACAAGCGAGAAGGCGGCAACGGTGTTTTTCTCCTGCAAATATGCAGAGATCACCCAGCCGATGGCCCAGTCCGGCACCGGATGCTGTGCGGCCGTCAGCGACTCATATTCGCTAATGACCTGCCGGTAATTACCCTGCGCATACAGGGCGCCAAGCCGATCGATACGGGCAAGGATGACGTCTTCAGCCGCCTGCGGGTCGTTTTGCCAGCGGGAAAGCAGGGCGTGATAGCGATCTAATGCGTTTTGTGCCAGCCGCAGGCGCTCTTTCTCCGTTCTGCCAGGCACATCCGCCAGGCGTACCCGTTCAGCCGCGGCGTTACGCTCAAGGCGGCGGCGCTCCGCAGGAGAGAGCGCCGCGTTTTGTGACAGCCAGAGTGCGGGCGTGCTTACCCGGTTATCCGTTAGCGCATCGATCGTCTCGCGAAGAAGGGCCTCATTCCCTGGCGCGGCGCTCAGCGCGCGCATGTCAGCCAGCAGCCGATCCCTGTTTTTTCCCTGGCGCATCCAGACATAGGAGAGCGTCTCAAGGTGCGCGGGAGAAGGATTGTCTTTAACCAGCTGCCGGGCTTCCGAAAGCGCGAGGCGATCTTTGCGGGCATCGGCCAGAGTCTTCACATAGCCGATGCGGTAATCGTCGTTATCCGGCGCAAGGCTGAGCGCCTCTTTCCACAGCGATAAGGCGGATGGCCAGGCTTTTTGGTTTCTTCTGGACTGGGCGACGGCAGCGATGGCGCGAGCGGGCAGCGGCATATAAATACCATAACGCTGCCAGACCCGGATAACTTCGTCATCGCGTCCTGCCCAGGAGGCTACCTGTAACCAGTCCGCAACCTGTCCGGGTGTTAAAGCATGTTGTTGCTCATAGCGCTGTAGGTAATCAAGAAACAGAGCGTAATTACCGTTACGTGCCTGTTGTATCTGATGCTCATAAACGGATTCATCAGCCTGAACCAGAACAGGAAAGAGTAAAAGCAGGAACAATAATATTGTGGTGCGATAAAAGAATAACGTAGTGAAGCTAAGCGATCTTTCCATATCTATTTGCCATTTTTTTATTGTGAATCCATTGCATAACACGGCCGCCTTTTAACTCTGCGTTAAAGGGCATAAAGGAGAACATTAAATCTGAATGATGCTACGTTATGGGATACTTACTTAAAGGTAATTATGAGCCCTCGTCTCAGTGGTCTGATTGGGCTTAATGTACACCCGATGTGTTGGGGGATAAATAAGTTGAAAAGCGGCTGGGAGGTTTTGAGATAATTCTGGGAGAAGTAAGTTTTTTAGATAATTCAGTGCAGGGTTGGTGTTTTTAGTTGATTGATATTAAATGATTTTTCTTTCTCTGTTTCCTGTTTTGTTATATTCGAAATGAAGTTCTTCTGAGTTAATTAAAGTACTTTCTGGTGCATGTTTGGGAAGTTTCATGACAAAAATTCTTAATGTTCAGAGAAGTGACTTTTCTGAAATTCTTTTTTATTTATAATTAACGCCAGGCATTGAGTGATAGTCTGCAAAAAGTCTAGCTCACCAATGTCATATTGAGGGATGATCAAAGCCAGAAAACATTTGCCGTTAATGTAAAGCGCTATAAACGAAAGCGTTCTTGTTTCTTAAGAGGCGGGCTTGCTTTAATCTAAAAGGGATGGTTAGTGGCGACTTCAATAGTGTTAGTGACTCAGGACTGTTTCCTTGTCAGGGGGATGCGGCTATTTTTCCCGGATATAATTTGCCTCAGTTCGATAGACAGAAACATATTTGATACCGACGCAAATGAATATACTGTACTGATTGATAGCCGTACGCCGCTCCGTTTATATGATTACCTGATACGCCATCCGGCCAGAACGAGAAAAACGATCTGCTGCGTTATGCTGGATATGCGTCCTCGAGAGGAGGATCTTCTCAGTATGAAGCTGTTTATGAACACGTCGCTTACGGCTCCGGATATGGCGTCGTTATTCAATCTGGTGCTTGATATGAAAGGCAGGCGTCTGACAACCAAATGGCTGCTTAACTTACGGCTGAGTCGACACGAAGCGATAATGATCCGGTTGCTGAAGGCAGGGAGGTCAATGGAAGAGATTGCAGATAAGCTGAATATGTCGGTTAAAAGCCTCTATCGCAAGCGAACGGTGCTGTCGGAGCGGTTAGGGGCAGGGAACTTCAACGAGGCGTGTTTGTTTATCTTTAAAAACAAACTGCTGGACGCGGTTGGGAACGATCCCTAGCCTCGTCAGAAGCCAAAAGCAGAAACCCGCCACGAGGGCGGGTTCTTTTAATGGAAATAATTCAGAACGACCAGCGCAGATTGGCGTTAACCGAGTTGACGCGGGTATCCGCACCATATTGTCCCTGGTAACCCACATCCAGCGTCGCAGCACGCGACAGCTGTACGCTCACGCCGATATCACCGACCATCACATCCTCATCCACGGCCTGTCCCTGAGTAATGAACGCGTCGCTGTCCGCAAACGCCATGCGCGAAGAGGTATTCTTATCGCCATAGGCGTGCTGCCAGCCCAATGAACCGTAGAGGTTAACGTGCTTCGGCAGCTCGGTCACACCGCGCAACCCGAGTGTCGTGTAGAAGGTGTTCATCGTTTCGTTACGGACGCTCAGCGCAGCGGCACCGCCGTCTTCCCTGAAGCTGTCGGTATGTAGCCGGATGTACGATAAATTGACGAACGGCTCAATATTCCTGTCTGGCTGGCCGAAACGGTAGCCCGCTTCGGTGAACGCCAGCAGGGAGTTGGCGTCGTAATCTGACTTCAGCCGATCCGAGAAACCGCTGAAATCAACATTGCGCTCGCCTTCGATCTTGTGCCAGGTATAACCCAGCGCGCCGCGAAGGGAGAACGCATCCTGTTGACCCGCCGCATACAGGCCAAGGTGATAGTTGTCGGTATCCGTTGAGGAGCGACGGCTGTCGACGTCGTAATCACCCCGGCTGTAGCCGAAGTAGCCGCCGACACGCACGTTATGGTCCGCCAGCTTGCGATCTGCCCCCAGCAGGAAGCCGGTGGTGTTGCCGTCCAGCTTGCCCACGTTACCGTCGCCGCTGTTTCGGCTCCAGGAGCTGAAGGTCTGGCCCCAGACGCCATTGTTTTGCGGCTCCGGCTGCTGCACCAGCGACATGGCTAACGGTGGTATCGGCAGGCTGTCGCTATCAAACGCGCGCTGCATGCGCTGGTTTAACACGTTAAACACCTGCGTGCTGCCAGCGATCAGGTTGGACTGCATTGACGGATAAACTTCACCAGAAAGCTGGTTGAACGCCTCGCGCGCTTCCGGTGCGCTCAGCAGAAGCAGCGAGTTATACAGCGCCAGCGACGGGCCGCTTTGCGTCAGCGTGGAGAGCGCGCCAGCGGTATTCCACTGGTTGCTGCTTTGGGCCACGGTCTGGAAAATGCCCGGCTTGCCGCTGCCCGGGTTTTCACCTCCGGGGTTTTCACCACCAGGATTCTCACCGCCAGGATTTTCGCCTCCGGGGTTTTCTCCACCAGGATTCTCACCGCCAGGGTTTTCGCCTCCGGGGTTTTCACCACCAGGATTCTCACCGCCAGGGTTTTCGCCTCCGGGATTTTCTCCTCCAGGATTCTCGCCACCGGTCTCTTTCTGCGCGATGGTCAGATCGACGGCGTTGGTGCTTTGCTTAAGCGCCACGTCGAGGAAGGCGGATTTGGAGATCGCGCCGGCGAACTCACCGTCAATTCCCCCGTCGGAGGTCAAAATGCGGTAGCTTTGGCCCGTTTTATAGCTGGTTTGCGGATCCAGCGCGGTGACCTGTACCTTAGCCTGATTGCTGATGGTGGTTTTGCCCGATACCAGTAGCTGGTCGCTGCGGCCATCTCCTGCGATATCGACGTCATAGAAGGATTCGCCGATAAAGTTCAGATAGCGTTTCAGCGTCAACGTACCGATAGTGCCGTCGCCGGGCGAGATATGTCCGCCGGACAGGATCTCGGTCTGGCCCAGCGTCCCGTTGCCGCCCAGCGTGCCGCCGGACTTGATTGACGCGGCGCTGCTGTAACCCACCCCGTTGCTGACGTCTGAACCCGCCGTCGCATTGAGGATCAGCGTGCCGCCGTTCTCCGCGCTAAGCGTCTGGACGTCAAAAATATCGTCTTCTGGTTGGGTATTAATATTGCTGGCAATAATGACTTTACCGCCCCGCGCGGTGACGTTCGCCTTGAGTGCGGAAAGATCGCCGTTCAGCGTCGTCTGCCCGGAGGTGTTGATCACATCACCTTCACCGCTCATCGTGTTGCTGAAGATGTAATTTCCGTCGGTATGGTTGAAGTAGACATAGCTGCCGAACAGTCCGCCACGCAGGCTTATTGCCGTCTTCGCATCGAGGGTACCTGCGCCGCCCGCCGTGCCAAGCGTTGGCTCAGTTAAACCCGTGCCGGTGTCCATATTGCCGCGGCTGCCGATGATGAGCGCACCCCGGTTCGAGCCGGAACCCGATGTCCCCACGATCAGCGCATTGCTGCCAGCGGAAAATGAACCGCCGTCAATCACAGACAGCACGCCATTGCCGTAATCGCCCACGCTCACGCTGCTGCCGCTGGTAAAGCGTGAGTCCTCGCCCGCAATAACCAGCTCGGCGGTTTTCCCTGCCCCGGAGACGCCTGCCACCTGCACGCCGCCAACGTTAACCGTTCCGCCGTTCAGCACGTCCAGGTCGCCATAAAGCGTCAACGTACGGCCAACGTTCCACTGTGAGCCGCTCCCAGTGACGGTGGCTTTCGGGCTCAGCGTGTCGGTTTCACCCGGTCCGGTACCGTTGCCGATGCGTGCATCGTAAGCGGTATTGAGCGCAGCGCCGTCTTCAATCGCAAGCGTGGAGCGTGCGCCCAGATCGGTGCCTACGCTGAGAAAATTACTGGTCACACGAGAGCCAGCACCCGTGGCGATAAGGTGGCTGTCGTAGCCGCGGGTGGTGCCGACAACAATCTCCTTTGCACTCGCCAGCGCGCCCTCTTCGACTCGCAGGGTGCCGAGGCCAAGATTCAGGTCGCCGCGCAGGACGTACCGATCGTTCACCGCGTTAAGCTCAGCGTCTGGCCCACGGACCGTGACCACGCTTTCATAAATTTTGCCGTCGAACAGCCGACCGATATTGATGTTATAGGCGGTGATTTTGCCATTATCGATCAACAGATTTCCGCGTTGATTACGTCCAACATAAACATCACCGGTGTAACCCAGCGTTTCGGTAATACGCGAGTCGCCATCAAAAAAGGCATCGGCTGCACGCGCGATATCGGCAGGTAAAAACAGTAACAGCGGCGCGGAAAATAGAGCGAGGTAAAGTCTGGAAAGCGGTGTCTTAACCGCTAAAGAATGCGATGTAGAGTTATTCACGGGCTATCTCCGTACACATTAGCATGATGTCAGGAACATCGTTTTTTTATGAAAACTCAGATACGCCAGATAATGTAAAAGGCGTTATTTATGTACGCCTTTTGATGCGGCGTTAATTATTTATGTGTGACAACAGGTGTACAGGTTGGCGCGCTCAGCGTCGGTGCGGATCCTAAAATTCCCGGCATCATCATCGATGAACAATCGAAAATACGCCCTTTTTCTGTCGTGGCGCGATAAGAGAGTTTTTGTCCTCCCAGTGCGTCCGGCTGGGCGCCATTAACGTTGGTCACAGTTATTTCATCCGATGAGCCCAGTCCCAGCATTTTAGCGGTCTCCGCCTGGAGGAGTGGAATAGCCTGATCGGTTTTCAACGTGGAACAACCGGCTAACATCAACGTAACGGTTAAAACGATTAGTGGTTTTTTCATAAATTATCCTTGATATCCAACCAGTTAATTTCACTGATTGTATTTATGTTTTCTTTTACCCAAATCAGCGAATAATATATTTCTCTTTCCTAATCGAAAAAACCCTCCTAAAGTAGGGTGGGTAGATAATAATTCATCTGTACTCTAAGATATGCGAAGGTAAAAGGAGGCTCCTTTGGGACAGAATTATGCGTTAGTCGTTGATGACCATCCATTGGTAGCAAGCGGCATCGCCAATTTTCTGATTACACATTGCCAGTTTAAACAGGCGTGTGTGGTGACGAATGAGGATGATTGCTACCGACAAATTAGAGATCATGGCCCGCCACGTTTGCTGGTAATCGATTTTTGGCTCTCTTCCGGAACGGCCCTGAAATTACTCAAAGAAGTAAAACAACTTTACCCACAGGTACGACTCCTGGTGGTCAGCGGGGATGACAATAATGATATCTGGCGCAAAGTTAATGCCGCCGGGGGACACGGTTTTGTATTGAAAAGCGAGCCACCTGAGATGTTCTCGCGGGCCGTTTTCGCACTCACTGATAATCAGACCTGGTTTCCTGAGGGAAACGAAATTTCCGTTAAGGCCAATAATGAGAAGTTAAGTAAATTTAACTTAACGCCGCGACAAATAGACGTGTTAAATATGATTATGCGCGGCCTGCCGAATAAACGAATCGCCGCACAGCTTTCAATTTCTGAGCCCACGGTCAAAGAACACATCAGCAATATATTGAAAAAGATAGGCGTTAACAGCCGGGTTGAAGCCATCACGCTTCTGCATGGCAAGCAGGATCCGTCGGAATGAGGTTTTTCCAGAGCTTACAAAATGATGGTATCTCTGCTCCGGCGCAGATCCGTTTGCTAAACAACACCTTTCTGCGGCTGGTATTTAGCTTTAGTGCTGTGCCCTTTGTGGGTATTCCTTTCGCCATCTGGATTTATATGCTTGGGGACGACCTCGGCCCAACGATTATCTGGATAATTATTTATCTGCTATGTGCCGTGGCGATACGACTATTGCACCGATGCTATCAGCGTGAAGCGAAAGAAAACGGTGAGAGGGACGTCCTGCGACGCTGGCTTCCGCGTATTAATAATATTGCCTTTATTCACGGGCTGGGAATTTCTTCACTCTATTTAATTACGCCACAGACGCAGAATTTTGACTTTTTCCTGTTACTTAATATTAGCATCGCCGCCATCGTCGCCGCCAATGCGACACATCTGACGCCTGTCATCAGTACCTTCACGCGTTTTTTCTTCGCCTCCTGGGGGGTGCTGAACCTCGGTATTATCTGGCGGCTGGATGAGTTGATGTTCATCGTGCTCATGCTGAATCTGCTTTACGGCTTCGCAATTTACCGCCATGCGTTAACTTCCCATGCGTTCTTTATTCAGCAGGCGCTGCTTGAGGAAAAAAGCTCACGGCTGGCGGAACAGTTTCGTCAGGCCAAAGAGGACGCGGAGCAGGCACTGCTGGATAAAAACCAGTTTCTGACCACCGCCAGCCACGATCTGCGCCAGCCTGTGCATGCTATGGGCTTTCTGATCGAAGCCATCCTCCATCGAAACCGGGACGGCAGCCTGACGCCACAGCTTCTTGACCTTCAGCAGAGCGTTCGCTCGGTACATTTAATGCTCAACTCTCTGCTCGATCTCAGCAAAATAGAATCCGGGAATGTCCTCTCTGCCCCGACCAAAGTGGATATCGGTGCTCTGCTCGACTCGGTCATCACGCTGTTTCGTGAAGAGGCCAACAGCCGCGCGCTTAGGCTGTGCATCCGGCGGCCTAAACGCCATATCTACGTGATGGGCGATCCGCTACTGGTGCGACAGTCCCTGATCAACCTGATTCAAAACGCCCTTCGCTACACGCTCCAGGGCGGGGTGCTGGTCGCCATCCGACCGCGCGGTGACGAGTGTATGGTGGAGGTGTGGGACACGGGAGTCGGTATCGCCGATGAAGAGAAGGGCAAAATCTTCTCACCTTACTACCGCCCCGAGCTGGCATGGAAGATCGACAGCGCCGGACACGGGCTGGGACTGGCCGTCGTTGCCCGTTGCGCCAAGCTGATGAAGGTGAAATACGGGATGCAATCCATTGAAGGGAAAGGCTCACGCTTCTGGATGCGCTTTACCCAATATGCTGGCGAAGATAGCGTGCTGGATACCCCGCCCGCCGCTGATAACACCGCCACGCCGGTACGCTATGCGCCGCTGCACGGTTCCTGCCTGGTTGTCGATGACGACCCGCTGGTGACGTCTGCCTGGGAGAGCCTGATGAGCGTCTGGGGAATCGACGTACGCTGTGCGGCCTCCGCTGAAGAAGCGTTTGCCATAATCGACGACGGCTTTACGCCGTTCGCCGTGCTGTGCGACCAGCGCCTGCGATCCGGCGAAAGCGGCTTCGATATCCTGAAAGCGCTTTTTGAACGTCTGCCGGATATGAGCGGCGCGATAGTTAGCGGCGAATTTAATTCACCGGTTCTGCTGGAGGCGGAGCAGGAGGGGTATCTGGTACTCCGCAAGCCTCTGGAGCCAGCTAAACTGCATGCGCTGCTGACGCAGTGGTTGGGATGTCGTTAAGGGAATGCAGAAGTAATGATTCTGGCGGGCTCAGAATGCAAAAACGGACCTCCGTGGAGGTCCGTTAATAGGAAATTTGGTGCCCGGACTCGGAATCGAACCAAGGACACGGGGATTTTCAATCCCCTGCTCTACCGACTGAGCTATCCGGGCAACGGGGCGCATTAAACCCGATCCTCCCTCCGGCGTCAACGAAATTTGTTGCTTTCGGTGCAGACTGCACACTCTCTCACCATTTCGTCGCAAACTTAAGCGAAAAAGTGCGTCCAGAGCGCGGATAGCGGCATCGCGAGCAGGAGGGCAGGGAGCATGTTCACCACTGCAAACATCTTAATGCCACAGATTCGCAGCCCTGTCGCCAGCAGCAACAGGCCGCCGACGGCGGTAAAGTCTGCCATCATCGCTGGTGTTGTCAGCGGCAGGATCAGCGTGGCGCAGGTGGCCAGCGCCAGTTGAATAAGCAACATCGGCACGCAAATCGCGGCGACGGCGATGCCGAGGGTGGTGGCAAAGATGGTGGCAGTAAAGAAATCCAGAAACGCTTTCGCAATCAATATGCTGGGATCGCCGGTCATCCCTTCCTGCATCGAACCGAATATCCCCGTGCCGCTGGCGCAGAACAGAATAATGATCGCAACGTAGTTTTGAATAAACGACTCGTGCGTGCCGTGCTTCGCCTTGCCCGGTCGGGCAATCAGATTTTTGGCTTTGCCTACCGCGTGATTGATGCCCTTTTCCAGATAGCAAAATTCGCCGATCAGCGCGCCGAGCAGCGTCGCCAGTACCATCACCGGCAGGTTGGCGCATTTCACCACTAAAAGGATACCAATCCCTAACGACGCCAGGCCAAAAATGGAGGGCATGGAGACGCGAATACGCTCCGGCAACCGCTGGCTTAATACTGCCCCAAGTACACCGCCCAGCAATACGGCTCCCGCATTGATAAAGGGTCCAATTACCACGTTTAACTCCTGTTATTTAAGCACTGGCATTGCATCATTATGGCACGTTCGTCCCTGATTACGCTTAGCTTTGGGAGGCGTAACGCATACTGATTCCTTCTTGCACCTGAAAATAAAAGGTGACATGATTGCGCGAATTTTCTCCTTCCTGTCTCACCGCTCGGTGAGGGTATTTGCGCCTATGAAAACCATGAAAATTGCCGTCAGCCGCGAGCTGGTATCCAAAGTTTCTACGCATCGCGAAAAGGTTATGCTGGATAACACTGATTTCACCGATGTGGCGGCAGTCGTCATTACGGTTGTTGAAAGCTACAGCGGCATTCTCGCGTTGCTGAAGCGTACGGGCTTTCAGCTACCGGTATTTATGTTCTCAACAGAGCCAGGAGAGGTGCCAGAGGGTGTCACGGCGATCATCTCGGGCAAAGCACAGGAATTGCTGGAACTGGAATCTGCCGCCTGCCGGTATGAAGAGAACCTGCTGCCACCCTTTTTTGACACCCTGAGCCAGTATGTGGCGATGGGAAACAGCACCTTTGCCTGTCCGGGTCACCAGCACGGCGCCTTTTTCAAAAAACACCCGGCGGGGCGGCAGTTTTACGACTTCTTCGGTGAAAACGTGTTTCGTGCCGATATGTGCAATGCCGACGTGAAGCTCGGTGATTTGCTGATCCACGAAGGTTCTGCCAAGCACGCGCAAAAGTTCGCGGCGAAAGTGTTCAACGCGGATAAAACCTACTTCGTGCTGAACGGCACGTCGGCGGCCAATAAAGTGGTGACCAATGCGCTGCTGACTCGTGGCGATCTGGTGCTGTTCGATCGTAACAACCACAAGTCCAACCATCATGGGGCGCTGATCCAGGCCGGGGCAACGCCTGTCTATCTTGAGGCAGCCCGTAATCCGTTTGGTTTTATCGGCGGGATTGATGAGCACTGCTTTGATGAGGCCTGGCTGCGGGAACTGATCCGTGACGTCGCGCCGCAGAAAGCCGCCGAGGCGCGCCCGTTCCGTCTGGCGATCATTCAGCTCGGCACCTACGATGGCACGATCTACAACGCCCGTCAGGTGATCGACAAGATCGGGCACCTTTGCGACTACATCCTCTTTGACTCCGCCTGGGTCGGCTACGAGCAATTTATCCCGATGATGGCGGAAACGTCTCCGCTTCTGCTGGAACTGAACGAGAACGATCCGGGAATTTTCGTGACCCAGTCGGTCCACAAGCAGCAGGCCGGGTTCTCACAAACGTCGCAGATCCATAAAAAGGATAACCATATTCGCGGTCAGTCGCGCTTCTGCCCGCACAAGCGGCTGAACAACGCGTTCATGCTGCATGCCTCCACCAGCCCGTTTTACCCGCTGTTTGCGGCGCTGGACGTGAACGCCAAGATCCACGAGGGCGAAAGCGGACGCAGGCTGTGGGCGGAGTGTGTCGAGTTGGGCATTGAAGCGCGCAAGGCCATCATCGCTAACTGCCATATGATCAAACCGTTTATCCCACCGGTGGTGGCGGGGCGGCCATGGCAGGATCACCCCACGCAGGCCATCGCCAGCGAACGTCGCTTCTTTAGTTTTGAACCGGGTGCAAAATGGCACGGTTTTGAAGGCTATGCCCGCGAGCAGTATTTCGTCGATCCGTGCAAGCTGCTGCTGACCACGCCGGGCATTGATGCTGAAACAGGGCACTATACCGATTTCGGCATTCCGGCGACCATTCTCGCCCACTACCTGCGCGAGAACGGCATTGTGCCGGAGAAGTGCGATCTCAACTCCATCCTGTTCCTGCTGACGCCAGCCGAGAGCGCGGAGAAGCTGATGCAGCTGGTGGCGATGCTGGGGCAGTTTGAACAGCATATTGAAGACGACACACCGCTCGCGGATGTGCTTCCGACCATCTATCAGAAATACCCGGTGCGTTACCGCGACTATACGATCCGTCAGCTATGCCAGGAGATGCACGATCTCTACGTCAGCTTTAACGTGAAGGATTTACAGAAGGCGATGTTCCGTCAGGAGAGCCTGCCTGCCGTGGTGATGAACCCCCAGGATGCCAACCAGGAGTACATTCGCGGGAACGTCGAACTGGTGCGTATTCGTGACGCCGAAGGACGCATTGCCGCCGAAGGTGCGCTGCCATACCCGCCGGGCGTGCTGTGCGTGGTGCCGGGGGAAGTCTGGGGTGGAGCAGTACAGCGCTACTTCCTGGCACTGGAAGAGGGCATTAATATGCTGCCGGGTTTCTCCCCAGAGTTGCAGGGCGTTTACAGCGAGAAGGATGCGGACGGGATTAAGCGGCTGTATGGGTACGTATTGAAGTAGGGACCCTCACCCTCTCCCCAAAGGGGAGAGGGGATTGCACGGAGCCGTCTTTTCACCCTCGCCCCTTTGGGGAGAGGGCCGGGGTGAGGGGAGTTAAGTCGCACTACGCCTGTACATCCTTCTCGGATGTCCAATCTTACCGTACAGCATCTCCACCGTCAGAAAACCCACCTCCACGCAGTGTTCCAGATAGCGCCGGGTGGTGGTTTTACTCAGGCCCGTCTCGCTCACCACCTCATCCACCGTAAAACAGTGCGCCGCCTTGTTGTTAAACAGCATTTGCACCCGCGCCAGCGTGTTCTCCTCTATCCCTTTGCTGCCGTTGTCCAGACGATAGTTTTTCGCCTGTAACTGATAGAGTGAATCCACGTTCTGCTGGTCGACAATCTTCCAGACGCGCTGCTGTTCGGCAAACTGCACAAAACGCTCCAGCGACTGGCTGAGCCGCTTCCAGGAGACCGGCTTAAGGATATAGTCGAACGCGCCGTTACGAATGGCCTAGCTACAGGTGTCCATATCGCTGGCGGCGGTGATGAAAATCACCGAGCAGTTGGCGCGGGTGAGCATCGGGTTGCTGATAAGGGTGATGCCTTTGCCGTCCGGCAGGTAGTTATCCAGCAGCATCAGCTTCGGCTGTTTGCTCTCCAGTTGTACCTGCGCGTCGGCCAGCGACGCGGCAATCCCCACCAGCCTCAGACGCGGATGTTTACCGATAAGCTCCGCGTGCAGTTGCGCCAGTTCGTTCTCGTCTTCAACAATCAGTACGTCGATAAGTTCATGTTGCATAGTCGGTATCTTCCAGTTCCTGTACGGGGTGCCGGGCCGTTCCCGTGGCGGGAATAAACAGTGAGAAAATGGCACCGCGTGGGGTGTTATCGGCAACTTCAATTGCACCGCCAGCCTGTGTGACATAGCTTTCAATCAGATACAGGCCAATACCATGATCGCCGCGCGTTTTGGTGGTGATGCCGCGCTCAAAGATCCGGTCGCGGATCTCCGGTGTGATGCCGACGCCCTGGTCGGCGACTTCAATAATCAGTTCCTGCTCGTTCAGCTTTATCAGCACGTCCACCGGGGCATGCGGGAGCGGTGCACGCTGGGTCGCTTCAATGGCGTTATCCAGCAAGTTCCCGATGATCGAGATAAGTTCCGATTCGAGCAGCGGCAGGAACGGTTTATCCACCCGGCAGGCCGGATCGAAACTCAGCTCAACGCCTTTTTCACGCGCGCGGGCGGCCTTTCCAAGCAGCAAACCACACAGCGTCGGAGAGCTAAAGCGGGACGAGATAAAGTCCAGCAGCTCCTGAGCGTGTTCCGACTGCGCCTGTATGTAGCGAATTGCCTCGTCATAACGGCCCATATGCAGCAGGCCGGACAGCGTAGTCATGCGGTTCAGCTGTTCATGGCGCATGATGCGCAGGTTATCAACGTAGCGCTTCACCTGGCTGAGCTGGGCGCTGAGCGAGTCGATCTCGTTGCGATCGCGAAAGGTGATCACCCAGCCCTGCAATGCATCTTCCAGCATTATCCGCACCCGGCTGGCAATGACCGTGAGATCGTTAAAGCGACAGATCTCATCGTGGGTGTCTTTCGCAAGCATGGTTTGCGCATTGAAGAACGGGACGGGCGCGATCACCTGGCTGATGAGTTGACCCCGCAGTTCGCGGGCGGGCTGGCGTAAGCCTAATAATTTACGCGCCGCCTGGTTGATCACCTCAATGCGGAGATCGTCATCGATGGCAATCACCCCTTCATAAATGGATTCCATCATCGCCTTTTGCTGGCGCACCAGCAGGCCGATTTCGCGCGGCTCCAGAGAGAATATCTGCTTCTTGATGCTGCGGGTGAAGAACCAGGAGAAAATAAACAGGGCGATAAGCAGCAGCACGGCGGCAATCAGGATATTAACCACCTTGCTGACGGTGATGGTGTCCAGATAGCTTGTGAGATAGCCTACCGAAACAATCCCCACCACCTGCCCGGCATCATTAAAAATGGGCGCTTTGCTGCGCAGTGAAATGCCTAACCCGCCCTTGCGGATGGTGATGGTACTTTTGCCGTGTAATACCTCGTCGTTATCTCCGCCAACCAGCGTTTTGCCTACCCGGTCGGCAAACACGGAGTGGAAAAGATGCAGCCCCTTATTGTCACCAATCACAATAAAACTGGCGTCGCTGCGGGCGGCTATTTTCTGCATAAAGTCATGGATGCCCTGGATATCCTTTTGTTCGACTTCTTTTCGCAGGGTTGGAATAAGCGCAATTTCTTCAGCCTGTATTTTTGCGCGCGCGCTCATTTCCTGATAAAGCTGCCTGCCGACATCGACATAATAATATCCGCCCAGTAATGCGAACAGCACTGAGAAAAAGGCGACCAGCGAAATAAACAGCTTGATCTGAAACGATACTTTCATAACTATCACGCGAGATATCAACAGGTCGGCTGAATATATCATCTTTTAAGGCCAGGATGCCCGCTTTGCCGAAAACTTGTGATCCCTTGCACAGCGCAGCCTGTAAAAGATTTTTCCGAAAGTCTCATCCTCTTAAGGTTAAATGAATAAATGTTATTTCTTTGTTCAGTTAAGAAAAGAAACCATAAAAACCACGGCAATAAATAAGGCATAAATCACATTAAATAAAAGAAACCATTAAAACCATAGTGTCCATTAAAACTTCGCTTTTAATATGCCATCCCTCACATAAAGTAAGCCTTTGTGACTCTAAGCTGAACGCACAAAATAACTAAGGGGCTTATTATGAGCACAACTGACGATTCATTCTCTGTTACCCACGACCCGATTGATATTCAGCGGCCATCGCTCAAAGAGCGCTGGTGGCATATTATGGATACCTGGAAAATCGGCATTATACCTCTGCCGCTGTTCGTTCTGGCGGGCGCGCTGATTGCGATTGATTGCCTGGGCGGAAAACTACCGAGCGACATTGTGGTCATGGTGGCCACGCTGGCCTTCTTCGGCTTTGCCTGCGGTGAGTTCGGCAAACGCCTGCCGATTGTCGGCAAGCTCGGCGCGGCGGCAATTTGCGCCACCTTTATCCCTTCCGCGCTGGTCTATTACGGCCTGCTGCCGGATGTAGTAGTGGAATCCACCACTAAGTTCTATAAATCCACCAACATTCTTTATCTCTATATTTGCTGCATTATCGTCGGCAGCATCATGAGTATGAACCGCACCGTGCTGATCCAGGGCTTCCTGCGCATCTTCTTCCCGATGCTGTGCGGTGAAATCGTCGGCATGATTGTCGGCATGGGTGTTGGGCTGGCGCTGGGCCTCGAGCCGTTCCAGATCTTCTTCTTTATCATTCTGCCGATCATGGCGGGCGGCGTCGGGGAAGGGGCAATCCCGCTTTCCATCGGCTATGCCACCCTGTTGCATATGGATCAGGGCGTGGCGCTCGGCCGCGTACTGCCGATGGTGATGCTCGGCGGCCTGACGGCGATCATTATCTCCGGTTGCCTCAACCAGCTCGGGAAACGCTACCCGCACCTGACCGGTGAAGGCCAGCTGATGCCGAATCGCGCCAATGCCGATGCCACCGTCTCTCAGCCTGCGTTCTCCGGCAAAGCGGACGTGACGACCATCGCCTCCGGCGCGCTGCTGGCGGTGTTGCTGTACATGCTGGGTATGCTCGGTCACAAGCTGATTGGTCTGCCAGCGCCGGTGGGCATGCTGTTTATGGCGGTGCTGGTGAAGCTCTGCAACGGTGCCTCTCCGCGTCTGCTGGAGGGCTCTCAGGTGGTGTACAAATTCTTCCAGACCTCTGTGACCTACCCGATTCTCTTTGCCGTTGGCGTAGCCATCACCCCATGGCATGAACTGGTGGCCGCCTTCACGCTGACCAACCTGCTGGTGATTATCAGCACCGTCTCCGCGCTGGTGGCAACCGGGTTCTTCGTCGGCAAAAAGATTGGCATGCACCCGATTGATGTCGCCATCGTCTCCTGCTGCCAGAGCGGCCAGGGCGGTACCGGCGACGTGGCGATCCTGACCGCAGGCAACCGCATGAGCCTGATGCCGTTCGCCCAGATTGCTACCCGTATCGGCGGGGCGATTAACGTCTCCATCTCTCTGCTGATTCTGGGCAACTTCCTCGTTTAAGTTTTCAGGAAAGAACAATGAAACTCGCAAGCTTTTTATACCAGGGAAAACGCAGCTACGGCATTGTCCAGGCCGACGGCGTGATTGATTTAGGTCGCCGTCTGGGCGACCGCTACAGCGACCTTAAGGCGCTGCTGCAGGGCAACGGGCTGGCGCAGGCTACCCGCTACCTGAACGATGCCGTGGACGTGCCGATGAGCGCCATCACCTTCTTACCGGTGATTGAGCAGCCGGAAAAAATCCTCTGCGTGGGCATGAACTACGCCGACAAGCGCAAGGAGTTTGACCAGCACAACCCGGCCCCGACGCTGTTTGTTCGCTTCCCGGATTCACAGACCGGCCACAACGAGCCGGTGCTGAAGCCGCGCCACTCCAGCGAATTCGACTACGAAGGCGAGCTGGCGGTGATCATCGGTAAAGGCGGGGAGAACATCAGCCGCGACGACGCCCTGCGCCATGTGGCCGGCTACAGCTGCTACATGGACGGCTCCGCCCGCGACTGGCAGCACACCTGGTTTACCGCCGGTAAAAACTGGCGCAAAACCGGCGCGTTTGGCCCGTGGATGGCGACGGCGGACGAGATCCCCGATCCGCACCAACTGGCAATCCGCACCTGGCTGAACGGCCGCATGGTGCAGGAAGACAACACCAGCAGCATGATCCACAAGGTGGCGGAGCTGATCGAGTACATCAGCACCTTCACCCGCTTAAGTCCTGGCGATGTGATCATCACCGGATCCCCAGGTGGGGTGGGTAAAAAGCGTAACCCGCCGCTGTTTATGAAAGAGGGGGATCGCATTGAGGTGGAGATCGAGCATATCGGTCATCTGAGCAACGTGATCGTGGAAGCGCCAGCCGTCGGGCTTGCGGCAGCACATTAAGTAAGGCGGCAGCATGCATTCGCAACCCATCGATTTTCGCCACACGCTGGTGGCGAAACACCCGGAACGCTTGAGTCAGATCCGTTACCTGCTGGCAGACAGCGGCCTTGGCCTGGACAACGACATCACGCTGTTCGTCGAAGCCTGGTCCGGCGCGCAGCTGGTGGGTTGCGCCGGGCTGGCTGCCAACGTCATCAAATGCGTGGCGGTCAACGAGCTGCTTCGTGGGGAAAACCTCAGCGCGCGTCTGCTGGCAGAGGTGGAAAATGCGGCGCTGGAGCGCGGCCATTTTCACCTCTTCCTCTGCACCCGTCCGTGCAATAAGGAACGCTTTGGCCGCAGCGGTTTCTGGCCGATTGCCCAGAGCGGGAACAACGCGGTGCTAATGGAGAACACCCCGCAGGGGATCGCGCGCTACTGCCGTACCTTAAGCCGGATGCGAAGGGGCGGGGAAAAAATTGGTGCCATTGTGATGAATGCCAACCCATTCACCCTCGGCCACCGTCATCTGGTGGAGCAGGCGGCGGCGCAGTGCGATGCCCTGCATCTGTTTGTAGTGCGTGAAGACGCCTCGTTCTTCCCGTTCAGCGCGCGCCTTGAGATGGTGCGCGCGGGCGTGGCGCATCTGCCGAGCGTGGTGGTGCATGAAGGCTCGCAGTACATCATCTCCCGCGCCACGTTTCCGGCCTACTTCCTGAAGGAGACCGGCAAAGTGCAGCAGGCGTGGAGCGAGATCGACGTGCTGATCTTCCGGGACTTCATCGCCCCGGCGCTGGGCATCACGCACCGTTTCATCGGCTCGGAGCCGTTCTGCGATATCACCCGCCAGTACAACCAGACGCTGCACGACCTGCTGGCCTCGCATATTGACGTGGTGGAGATGCCGCGCATCAAGGCCACCGGCAACGCCATTTCGGCCTCGGAAGTGCGCCGTTTACTCAAGACACAGCAGTTTTCCCGGATCCGGGAGATTGTCCCGGACTCCACCTTCGCGCACCTCGAAGCACATTATCGTGCGAGTGCGGAAGTCGCATAACTATCAGGAATTTATCATGAATATTGTAAGGGAGGCGCTGGCCGGAACGCAGGAGTCCAGCGACCTGATGGTGAAAATCGCCCCCGCTCACGGTGAGCTGGAGATCGTCATCCACAGCGAAGTGATTAAGCAGTTTGGCGAGCAGATTCGCCAGGTGGTCAACGACACATTGCGCGCCATGAACGTGCACCAGGGATTAATCATTATTGAAGACAAAGGGGCGCTGGACTGTGTGATCCGCGCTCGCCTGCAAAGCGCGCTTCTGCGTGCCGCCGATGAACAGGCCATCAACTGGGGGGCGCTGAAATGAGCAAACTCCGCCGCAGTATGCTGTTCCTGCCGGGCGCCAATGCCGCCATGCTCTCTACCGCCTTTATCTACCGCCCCGACTCCATCATGTTTGACCTTGAGGACGCCGTGGCCCTGCGCGAGAAAGACACCGCACGCATGCTGGTGTTCCACGCGTTGCAGCACCCGATGTATCAGGATATCGAAACCGTGGTGCGCATTAACCCGCTGAGCACGCCGTTTGGCCTGCTGGATCTGGAGGCCGCCGTGCGCGCGGGCGTGGACGTGATACGCCTGCCGAAAACCGACACCCCGGACTATATTTACGAGCTGGAAGGCCACCTCGAGCGTATCGAGCAGGCGTGCGGCCGCGAGGTGGGTTCCACCCGCGTGATGGCGGCGATTGAATCGGCCATTGGCGTCATCAACGCCGTGGCGATTGCCCGCAGCTCCCCGCGCCTGATCGGCATTGCGCTGGCCGCCTTTGACTACGTGATGGACATGCAGACCGAGCGCGGCGACGGCACCGAGCTGTTCTACGCCCGCTGCGCCGTGCTGCACGCCGCCCGCGCGGCAGGCATCGACGCCTTCGACGTGGTGTGGTCAGACGTTAACGATGAAGCCGGGTTCCTGCGCGAAGTCGATCTGATCCGCAAGATGGGCTTTAACGGCAAATCGCTGATTAACCCGCGCCAGATAGACCTGCTGCACAACGCCTACGCCCCGACACGGGAAGAAGTGGAACACGCGAAACGGGTGATTGAGGCGGCAGAAGAGGGCGAGCGTAACGGCCTGGGCGTGGTGTCGCTCAACGGCAAAATGGTGGATGCACCGATTATTAACCACGCGCAGGTGGTGCTGGAGCGCGCGGCGGCCTCCGGCGTGCGTCGGTAAGGATGACATAATGAATCAGACAGAACTTCTCCATATGAATTTCCCCCATCTGCGGGATCTGAAACCCTTTGATACCGCCCACAGCGCGACGCCGTGGCTGGCGGACAGCGAGGCGAAGCACAGCCGCAAGCTCTGCGCCTCTATTGAAGAGGCGGTTAAGCGCTGCGGCTTGCAGGACGGGATGACCATCTCCTTCCACCACGCCTTTCGCGAAGGCGACCGGGTGATCAACACCGTCGTGGCGCTGCTGGCGCGGATGGGCCTCAAAAATCTGACCCTGGCTTCCAGCTCGCTGATGACCTGCAACGACGCGCTGATCGAGCATATCGAAAGCGGCGTCATCACCCGGATTTACACCTCCGGCATGCGCGGCAGGCTGGCGGATGCCATCTCTCACGGGCTGATGGACGAGCCGGTACAAATTCACTCCCACGGCGGGCGCGTGAAGCTACTCCAGGACGGCGAACTGAACATCGACGTGGCGTTTCTCGGCGTGCCGTGCAGCGATGAGTTTGGCAACGCCAACGGCACGCACGGCAAATCGTGCTGCGGCTCGCTGGGCTACGCGATGGTGGACGCGCAGTTTGCCCGCAAGGTGGTGCTGCTGACCGAAGCGCTGGTGCCGTTCCCCAATATGCCCGCCAGCCTGGTGCAGGATCAGGTGGACTACATCGTGCAGGTGGAGAGCGTGGGCGACCCGGCGAAAATCAGCGTCGGCGCAGCGCGCGTCACCAGCAACCCGCGCGAGCTGATGATTGCCCGCTATGCGGCGGACGTGATTGAACACTCCGGCTACTTCAAACCGGGCTTCTCGATGCAGACCGGCTCCGGCGCGGCGGCCACGGCCTGCACTCGCTTTATGGAAGAGAAGATGGAGCGCAGCGGCGTGAAGGCGCGCTTTGCGCTCGGCGGCATCACCGGCAGCCTGGTGGATCTGCACGAGAAGGGGCTCATCGAAAAGCTGCTCGATACCCAGTGTTTTGACGGTCAGGCGGCGGCCTCGCTGGCGCGTAACCCGAACCACGTGGAGATCTCCACCAACGTCTACGCCAACCCCGGCAGCAAGGCGGCAAGCTGCGACCAGCTCGACGTGGTGATCCTCAGCGCCCTGGAAATCGACGTCGACTTTAACGTCAATGTCATCACCGGCTCCGATGGCGTGATGCGTGGCGCATCCGGCGGACACTGCGACGTGGCGGCGGCAGCCAACCTGACCATTGTGGTCGCGCCGCTGCTGCGAAGCCGCATCCCGACCGTCGTGAAGCGCGTTACCACTCGCCTCACGCCGGGGGAGAGCATTGACGTGCTGGTCACCGACCACGGTATTGCGGTCAACCCGGCGCGCCCGGAGATCCGCGAACGACTCATGGAAGCAGGGATGAAGGTTGTAGATATCAACGCGCTGTATGAGCGAGCGATTTCGTTGACAGGCGTACCGAAACCGATTGAGTTCACCGACAAAATCGTCGGGGTGATCCGCTACCGCGACGGCAGCGTGATCGACACTGTGCGACAGGTGAAGGAGGAAGTATGACTTTTGCGACACCCGTGCGGGCGGGTGTCAGCCTGGAGGAACTGCTGGCGGCGAAAGAGCGCCGCGCAGCCCGTCAGGCTGACTGGCTTACGCACTATCAACAACCGGTGATCTCCCTCACGCTGGTCACGCCCGGGCAAATCAAAGACAGCCTGCGCTATCGCAACACCATGGGCGTGGCGTTACAGATGTGCGACCAGCTGCTGTGGGAAAACCGCTGGCAGGTGCTGGACCGCCAGGTGCTCTGGCTACCCACCGGACCTGAAGCATTGTGGTGCGTCGCGCATCCGGCGGCGGAAATCAAAGCGCACTGTGCGGAACTGGAGCAGACGCACCCGCTCGGCAGACTGTGGGACCTGGATGTGATCTGTCCTCAGCATGGCCACGTCGGACGCCAGTCGCTGGGGGCAAACCTCAGGCGCTGCCTGATCTGCGACGAGCCCGCCCACGCCTGCTCCCGTTCGCGGCGCCATCCCGTTGAGCAGGTAGTTTCCCGCGTGGAGAAGACGATCGATGACTGGTTTGCTCGCGACTAAACCGCGCCCGATTGATGTGCCCGCGCTTGCCGAAGCGGCACTGTGGCAGGAGCTGGAGCTGACGCCCAAGCCGGGGCTGGTGGACAGGCTCAATAACGGCTCGCATCGGGATATGGACCATGCCTTGTTTGTCCGCAGCATTATGGCGATTACGCCGTGGTTTGCCCGGTTTGCGGAACTGGGTGAAGCACATGCGGCCAAACCTGCCGATCGGCAGTTGCGGATTCTCCGCCCAATGGGAATGGCCTGCGAGCAGGCAATGTACGCCGCCACGGGCGGGGTAAATACCCACAAGGGCGGTATTTTTGCTCTTGGTTTGCTCTGCTTCGCCGCCGGTCGTGTGAAAAATATCTCTGCGGATAGCCTCTGTTGTGAGGTAAGTAACATCTGTCGCGGGCTGGTGGCGCGGGAGCTGGCCGGGCGCAGCGGGCAGGCAACGGCGGGGGAGCGGCAGTTTCAGCATTACGGCTTAACCGGGGCGCGAGGCGAGGCGGAGAGCGGCTTTGCGACGGTGCGTAAGGCGCTGGGGCAGTGGAACGGACAGTTGCTTCACGACCTGCTGTTGCGCCTGATGGCGGTCAATCAGGACAGTAATCTCGTGTCACGCGGCGGCATTCAGGGGCTGCGCTATGTTCAGGGCTACGCGCGGGAACTGCTGGCTAACGGCTGGGATCGCGAGGCGTTGCTTAAGATGGATAAGGCACTGATTGAACGAAACCTGAGTCCGGGCGGCAGCGCGGATTTGCTGTCGGTGGGGTGGGTGCTGTCTGCTATAAAATAGCCGGGTGGCGGCTACGCCTTACCCGGCCTACGGTCTGGTTTTGTAGGCCCGGTAAGCGCAGCGCCACCGGGCACAACAATCAATGCGCGATCGGCTGCGCACCATTCGGCACGCGAACATGCTTGTACTTGAACAGCGCGATGAACGCGAAGAACAGCACCAGCGAGTACCCGGCGAAGATCAGCCACACCGGCTGCCAGTCTGTAATGCCGTTGGTGGTGTACATCTCAACCACTTTACCGCTTACCACGCCGCCCAGAATACAACCGAAGCCGTTGGTCATCATCAGGAACATGCCCTGCGCACTGGCGCGGATTTCAGGCTTCACCTCTTTTTCCACAAACACCGAGCCGGAGATGTTGAAGAAGTCGAAGGCACAGCCGTAAACAATCATCGACAGAACCAGCAGCACGGTGCCGAACGCGCTTGGGTCGCCATAGGCGAACAGACCGAAGCGCAACATCCAGGCGGCGATACTGATCAGCATGACGTTCTTGATGCCGTAGCGGCTCAGGAAGAACGGGATGGTCAGGATGAACAGCGTCTCGGAGATCTGCGAGATGGACATCATCACCGACGCGTGTTCGACGATAAAGCTCCCGGCAAACAGCGGATCGTTATCGAAGCTGTGCAGGAAGGTATTACCGAACATGTTGGTGATTTGCAGTTCCGCGCCCAGCAGCATGGAGAAGATAAAGAAGATCGCCATGCGCTTGTTTTTGAACAGTGCGAAAGCGTCCAGGCCAAGCATGGTGCTCCAGCTCTGGTTTTTCTGCTGGTTAGACACCGGAATGGTGGGCAGCGTCAGGGTGAACAGCGCCAGCAGCACGGAGAGCGCGGCACCAATATACAGCTGCATATGGCTCAGCTCGAAGCCCGCGAAGCTCACGCCCCACATCGCCATGATAAAGCCGATGGTGCCCCAGATACGGATAGGCGGGAAGTCGGTGACGATATCCAGTCCGGCAGATTTCAGGCGGTAGTAGGAGATGGTGTTGATCAGGCCAAGCGTTGGCATATACGCCAGCGAGTTAAGCAGGATCACCATAAACATCGCCCCCGGCGTGGTCACTTCGGCCGCCATAAACAGCGTCCCCGCACCCACCAGATGGCAAAGCATGTATAGCCATTTCGCACTTAACCATTTATCCGCCACGATACCGAGCAGCGTTGGCATGAAAACAGCCGCAATGCCCAGCGAGCTGTAAACGGCACCGATCGACGCACCATCGAACTTGAGCGTCACAAACATATAGGAGCCGAGTGTAGTCAGCCAGCTACCCCACAGGCAGAACTGCAGAAACGACAAGATTTTAAGCTGCAGCTTAAGGTTCATGTTACTTTCCTCACAAGTGAGCGGGAGATATGTTGTTATAGGAACATTCAGGGTTGTTATTTGATGCAATTCTATCAGTTGGCAACGTTATGTTTTGTTACCTCCCGCAAAAAAATGCAATCCACATTAATTTGCAGTCTGGATTGTGATGCAAATAGCATTTTCGTATGGGTGGGGTGGAGTGAGTGCGGCCTGATGCCCCCTCACCCTAACCCTCACCCCAAAGGGGAGAGGGAACTTGAACACCCTCTCCCCTTTGGGGTGAGGGCAGGGTGAGGGATGGTGTTGGTTTTTAACGGCGACGATAGTTCTTCTGCGCCGTATTCACCTTATACAGATAGCGGCGGGATTCCGCAGACGGGTGGCGGGTGGTGAGGGTAGCGTACACATCCCCCGGCGCCATGCTGTTGATGATGTTCGCGGCCTGCACTTTGTCATTCGAGAAGACGCGCAGCACGCTGCCCGCCCCGCCGTTGTAGGCGGTGATCACCGCATAGCGACGTGAGGTTGGGTTATCAATCCCGCCGAGATAGACATTGTTCAGCATCGCCAGATAGGCCGTGCCGGTATCAATGTTGCTCTGCGGGTCAAACAGGTAGCTGCGGCTCGGCGTGCCGGATTTCCCCTGCGCGCGGAACACGTCTTTACCGGCGCTGTGCTGCACAACCTGCATCAGCCCCAGCGCGTCGGAACGGCTTACCGCGTAGGGGTTGAACGAGGACTCGGTCTGCATAATCGCCAGGATCAGCGACTCATCCACGCCATACTTACGCGACGCCTGACGCACCATGCCCAGATACTTATGCGCACGCTTGTCGAGGTGGTTTGGCACCAGGTTGATGGTGACGCTGTAGATCACTTTCAGGCCGTTGGTACGGCTTTTCAGGCGCGTTTGCAGCAGATAGTCGGCAAATTTCGTGGCGCGGCCTTCCCAGCGGATCGGCTGACCGGTCTGGTCAACGACCTGGCCATACAGGAACGGCTCTTTGGAGATGGTGATGTCATCGGCATCAGAGTAGAGGTCGATAGACCCCGGATCGTCGCCCATCAGCAGGGTTTTAATGATGGCCTGACGTAAATGCGCCGCAGGTTCAGTCCCCGCGATGGTTTCAACCGTAATCGTACCGTCATCAAAGTTGATGTGGCTACGGGTCTGATAGGCGTCGGTGTACTTAACGTAGTCCTTCGGTCCGGCAATAAGAACTTCGTTAAATCCCCATATGTTCTCGATGTTGTGGGCAAACTGCCCCATCAAAATGTCAAAACCGTTGGTGTCCTTGACCCAGGCTTCGTTGTATTCATCGCCTTTTTTGGAAGAACAAGACACAAGCAACGGCGCAACAAGGGCTAGCGCTAAAAGTTTTTTCATCATTCCGGGAGTGCGTGTTGTGTTTGCTTTGGGGTTGCTGTTGCCGGGTGGCGCTGCGCTTACCCGACCTACAAAACCGTAGGCCCGTGCAAGCGCAGCGCAGCCGGGCAGCAGCTGCGCGTTATTATTTTTCCGGTGGCGTATAGCCTTCGATGTGGACGTCTTTACCCTCGAACAGGAAGTTCACCATCTCCTGCTCCAGCAGTTTGCGGTGTTCCGGGTTCATCATGCTGAGCTTTTTCTCGTTGATCAGCATGGTCTGTTTTTTCTGCCACTGTCCCCAGGCTTCTTTGGAGATCTCGTTGTAAATGCGCTTACCCAGGTCGCCCGGGTAGAGCTGGAAATCCTGGCCTTCAGCGTCGCGCTGTAGGAAAGTACAAAAAATGGTTCTGGCCATACTCATTCCTCTTTGTCTTGCCGATGCTAAACCATTGCACCGACACGTAATTGCTGTAACAGGCGCTCCACGGGAGCCGCCAGCCCGACTGATGGCGGTTGCGCTAAGTTATACCAGAGAGCGGTGCCTTCATCCATGCACGACGTGAATGAGGACACGGGAAGCCACATCGGCACAATGTCCAGATGGAAATGGCTGAAGGTATGACGGAACGCGTTGAGTTGCATCAGGGTTTCGGCCGCAATGCCGCGCTGTTCAAGCCATGCCCGAAGCGAGGCTTCATCCTCAAACTGTGGGAAGCAGTATAGACCACCCCACAGGCCACTCGGCGGGCGCTGAGCGAGAAACACCTCGTCGCCATGCTGCATCAGCAGCATGTACCCGGTGCGTTCAGGCAGCGTCTGCTTCGGTTTTTTCCCCGGATACTGCGCCCAGGTGTGGTTCGCATAGGCCACGCAGAGGTTGTTTACCGGGCAGAGTTCGCACTTCGGTTTTGAACGGGTACAGACCATCGCGCCCAGATCCATCATCGCCTGGTTAAAACGCTCCACCCCTTTCGCCGGAGTGACCGCTTCACTGATCTCCCACAGGTGTTTCTCAACCTCTTTCTTACCCGGCCAGCCATCTACGGCGTAGCAGCGTGCGAGCACGCGCTTGACGTTGCCGTCGAGAATAGGGAAATGTTTGCCTAAAGAGAGGGAGAGGATTGCGCCTGCGGTCGAACGCCCGACGCCGGGCAAATCCGCCACCTCGTCGAAGGTTTCCGGGAATTTACCGTTGTGGCGCGTCGCGACCTGCTGTGCGGCCTTGTGCAGGTTGCGCGCGCGGGCGTAATAGCCAAGCCCGGTCCACAGGTGCAGCACCTCGTCCAACGGGGCGTTCGCCAGATCGGTAACTGTCGGGAAGCGCGCCATAAAACGCTCGAAGTAAGGAATGACCGTCGCGACCTGCGTTTGTTGCAACATCACCTCGGAGAGCCATACTTTGTACGGCGTTTTTTCAATTTGCCAGGGCAGGGTTTTACGCCCGTATTTGTCGTACCAGTCCAGCACCTGGGCTGAAAATTGAGAGGCTTGCATGGTCATCGATTCGCTTAATCAGGGACGCAGATTGCAGCACAGCGTCAATCTGCTGTAAACCGGATCTTTCCCATGCTTGCATAGAAGCCTTAACTTTGGATAATGCCCGTTTCCCGAACATTCTCACAAGCAGACAACTCTTTTATGAAAAACGACGTCATTTCACCGGAATTTGATGAAAACGGTCGCCCGCTGCGCCGTATTCGCAGCTTTGTCCGCCGTCAGGGGCGCCTGACAAAAGGGCAGCAACACGCGCTGGACAACTACTGGCCGGTGATGGGCGTTGAGTTCAGCGAGCAACCGCTCGACTTCACCGACCTGTTTGGCCGCGACGCGCCAGTGACCCTGGAGATCGGCTTTGGTATGGGCACCTCGCTGGTCACTATGGCGAAAGCGCGCCCGGAGCAGAACTTCCTCGGTATTGAAGTACATTCGCCGGGCGTCGGCGCATGCCTAGCAACGGCCCATGAAGAGGGCGTTGAGAACCTGCGCGTCATGTGTCACGACGCGGTGGAAGTGCTGCACAAAATGATTCCTGACAATTCTTTGAACATGGTTCAGCTCTTTTTCCCTGACCCATGGCACAAAGCGCGTCATAATAAACGCCGTATCGTTCAGGCACCGTTTGCCGAGCTGGTGAAAAGTAAGCTCAAGCTGGGCGGCGTTTTCCACATGGCAACCGACTGGGAACCTTATGCGGAACATATGCTGGAAGTGATGTCGTCCCTGGA
Source organism: Enterobacter hormaechei subsp. xiangfangensis (assembly GCF_001729785.1). Classification (NCBI taxonomy): domain Bacteria; kingdom Pseudomonadati; phylum Pseudomonadota; class Gammaproteobacteria; order Enterobacterales; family Enterobacteriaceae; genus Enterobacter; species Enterobacter hormaechei. The sequence continues at coordinate 3,868,133 of NZ_CP017183.1, read as the reverse complement.
CGGGTATAAAAATCAGTCTGAAAGCAACGACTACGTACCGCGTCCGGATTCACGTCCGGTGACAAAATTTGAACAGCGTGGCCATCGTCTTGGTCACGGCGTATGGGACTTAATGTTCGAGAGGGTGAAATAATGGCAAAGAATCGTAGCCGTCGTCTGCGTAAAAAGATGCACATCGAAGAATTCCAGGAAGTGGGTTTCTCCGTTGCCTGGCGTTTCCCGGAAGGCACCAGCGTTGAGCAGATCGATCAGGACGTTGATGCGTTCATCAACGAGGTGATCGAGCCAAACAAGCTGGCCTTCGACGGTAGCGGCTATCTGGCGTGGGAAGGTCTGATTTGCACCCAGGAAGTGGGGAAATGCACCGAAGAGCATCAGGCGCTGGTACGCAAATGGCTTGAAGACCACAAACTGGAAGATGTCCGCGTTAGCGAACTTTTCGACGTTTGGTGGGACTAATAAAGCAAGAACGGGGCCAGCATTAGCTGGCCCATTTTGTCTGAGGGAGTGTTTAAGATGCGCAAAACGTTGCTGGCTGTTGCTTTACTGGCAATCGGATCCACCGCCCATGCGGAGTATAAATGTAGCGTCACCCCGCGTGATGACGTGGTGCTGAGTCCGCAAACCGTGCAGGTTAAGGGCGAGAATGGCAATCTGGTGATTACGCCGGATGGCAACGTGACCTTTAACGGCAAACCGCAAAACCTGACGGCCGCACAGCGCGAGCAGGCGATGGACTACCAGGCCGAGTTGCGTACCGCGCTGCCCTGGATCAACGATGGCGCGCTGACCCGCGTTGAAAAGAGCCGCGTGGCGCTGGATAAAATCATCACCAAAGAGGTGGGGGAGAGCAGCAATATGCGCACCCGCCTGACGAAGCTGGATAAGCAGCTGAAAGAGCAGATGAACCGTATTATCGAGACGCGCTCTGATGGCCTGACGTTCCATTATAAGGCGATCGATCAGGTGCGTGCCGACGGTCAGCAGCTGGTGAACCAGGCGATGGGCGGCATTCTCCAGGACAGCATCAACGAGATGGGCGCCAAAGCGGTGCTGAAGGGTGGCGGTAATCCTTTGCAGGGTGTACTGGGTAGTCTGGGCGGACTGCAAACCTCGATTCAGAACGAGTGGAAGAATCAGGAAGCCGATTTCCAGCAGTTCGGCAAAGACGTGTGTAAGCGCGTGGTGTCGCTGGAAGACAGCCGGAAGGCGCTGGTGGGGACGCTGAAGTAATTCACTCAGCCCCTCACCCTAACCCTCTCCCCAAAGGGGCGAGGGAATAGTTTGCGCCCTCACATTAACCCTTTTCCTAAAGGGGCGAGGGGATGTTTGCCCCCTCTCCCTTTCAGGGAGAGGGCCGGGGTGAGGGTTGCAGCGCTTGCAGCGTTTCAAGGATCCTTTCTAACACCGCCTCTTCGTTATTCCAGAGTTCGTTGTTCCAGAATCGAATGACGTGCCAGTCCTTATGGTTTAACCACAATGTCCTTTGTCGATCGTATTCCTGATTTTCATCATGTTGTCCGCCATCCAGCTCAACGGCCAGCCGAGCCGCGCAACAGGCGAAATCCAGAATGTAGTGACCTACCGGGTGCTGTCGGCGAAATTTATAATTTTCGAAACGGCGGCTGCGCAGTAAATACCAAAGCCGTCTTTCTTCCTGTGTCAGCTCGCGTCTGAGCTGCTTTGCGTATGAACGTATTGTTTCCATCCCCACACTCTGCCAGCCTTTCCCTCAGCCAGCAGAACGGGATGTAAAATTCTGAATCAGCCTTCAGGATTTTCAGCGAGGAACAACTCAAGAAGGGAGTTCAGGAACAGCTTGCCGTGCTCGGTGATCTGCCAGGACACATCACACTCGGTCAGGTACCCCTGCGCCAGCGCCTCGTCAATCTGCGGGCGAATCACTGACTCCGGCAGCCCGGTATAACGCGTAAATTCCGCGCGCGGAGCGGCTTCCAGCAGACGGAAGCGGTTCATAAAGAACTCAAACGGCTTATCCACCGCCTCGACGTCGTGCTGACGCTCCAGGTAGCGGCCTTCCATATACCCGCGCGGATGACGCGTTTTGGCGGTACGCAGAATGCGTCCGTCCGGGAAGGTCACCTTGCCGTGCGCACCGCAGCCAATTCCGAGATAGTCGCCAAAACGCCAGTAGTTCAGATTGTGCTGACACTGATAGCCCGGCTTCGCATACGCCGACGTTTCGTATTGCTGATATCCCGCCGCGGTCAAAAGCTGGTGGCCCTGCTCGAAGATATCCCACAGCGCGTCGTCGTCCGGCAGCACCGGCGGGCGCGAACCAAACAGGGTGTTCGGTTCAATGGTCAACTGATACCACGACAGATGCGGCGGGTTCAGTTCAATCGCCTGACGCAAATCGTCCAGCGCTTCTTCGAGCGACTGATCCGGCAGGCCGTGCATCAGGTCGAGGTTAAAGCTGCGCAGCCCAAGCCCCGTTGCCAGGTTTGCCGCGCGCTTTGCCTCTTCCGGGCCGTGAATGCGCCCCAGACGCTTCAGCTTTGGCTCGCTAAAGCTCTGCACGCCGATAGAGATACGGTTCACGCCCGCACGCTGGTACTCGACAAAACGGTCGGCCTCAACGGTGCCGGGGTTGGCTTCCATCGTAATTTCAGCATCCGCTGCCAGATTCAGGCGTGCGCGCACACCGTCCAGCAGCGTCTGCATCGCCGGGCCTGAAAGCAGGCTCGGCGTACCGCCACCAATAAAAATGGTCTTCACTTCACGTCCCTGTGCGTACAGTACATCGGCATCCAGATCGGCCAGCAGATGCGCGACGTAATCATCGTGCGGCACTTCACCCTTCAGCGCGTGCGAGTTGAAATCACAGTACGGACATTTCTGCACGCACCATGGGATGTGAATATAAAGACTCAGAGGCGGCAAATTAGCCATTACGCAGTGCTTCCAGTAACAGTTTCAGGGCGCGTCCACGGTGGGAGATCGCGCTTTTCTCTTCGCGGGTGAGTTCCGCAGCGGTTTTGCCCTCGGTCGGGACAAAGAAAATCGGGTCGTAACCAAAGCCGCCGTTGCCCGCCGCTTCACGGGTGATCACGCCCGGCCAGCTGCCGTGACAGACAATCGGAGTGGGATCTTCCGCGTGACGCATGTAGACCAGCACGCAGTGGAACTGCGCGGTACGCTGTTCGTCAGGAACGTCTTTCAGGGCCACAAGCAGCTTTTCCAGGTTCTGCTGGTCGGTGGCGTCCGGCCCGGAATAGCGGGCGGAGTAAATCCCCGGCGCACCGCCCAGAAAATTCACGGCCAGACCGGAATCATCGGCAATCGCGGGCAGTCCGGTTACCTGCGCCGCATGGCGCGCTTTCAGAATGGCGTTTTCGATAAACGTCAGGCCGGTCTCTTCGGCGGAGTCCACGCCCAGCTCGGTCTGAGCCACCACGTCCAGCCCAAAATCATTTAATAGCGAGGCCAGCTCGCGCACTTTACCGGCGTTACCGGTGGCGAGAACAACTTTCTGCATGGTTTAGTCCTGTTCTGTCAGAGCCGCGACTTCCGTCGGGATAGATTGCGGGTTAAGGATTTTTACCTGTTTATGCCGGCCAAGTTCACCTTTCTCAATGATGACCTGGCTTTTAGCGACGCGAAACTGTTTAGCCAGATATTTGGTCAGATGCGCATTCGCCTGGCCGTCAACCGGCGGGGCCGTGATGGCGACTTTTAGCTCGTCGCCATGCAGCCCAACAATACTGTCGCGGCTGGCTTTCGGCTGAATGTACAGCCGTAAAACCAGCCCGTCGGCGCAGGGGCTAACTGCACTCATAACGCCATCCACAGCCCCGGCAGCAGCATATTACCCGTCGCCTGTAACAGTTCCGCGATACCCATATTCAGCACGTACAGCAGCAGAACGAGAAGCATCGGTGAGAAGTCGATTCCGCCCATCGCAGGCAGCAGGCTACGAATTGGACGCAGCAACGGTTCTGTCAGCTGAATCAACGCGTACTCCACCGGGCTACGGCCCCGGCTTACCCAGCTCATGATCGCCATCACCAGCAGGACCCAGAAGATCAGCGAGCCGACGGTTTTAACCAGGATCAGAACGGCTGAAATCCAGATAATCGGCTGGAAAGTGATGACCATAAACAGCACGATCGCTTTGATAACGCTCAGAATAAACGCCATCAGCAGAGATGAACTGTCAATCGGCCCCATTGCCGGAATGATGCGGCGAAGCGGCCCCACAATGGGCTGCGTGATTTTCACGATAAATTGTGAGAATGGATTGTAAAAATCACAACGGGCCCACTGCATCCAGACGCGCAACAGCAGCGCCATCGTATACAGTTCAATGACCGTTGAAAGCAGGAAAGTCAACGTCTTCATGGCGTTCCTCAGGTTTCCTTATTATTGGGGGTAATCGCGCGCACCGAAAATTGCCGTGCCGATGCGCACCATGGTGCTGCCTGCCGCGATGGCGGCTTCCATATCATCCGACATGCCCAGAGAAAGCGTGTCTACCGTGTCATAGCGCGCTTTAAGCGCCTCAAATGCTACAGCCATTTGCTGTGCTACGGCAAACTGCCTTTCATAACTTGACTCTGGCGCCGGGATAGCCATCAGCCCGCGCAGGGTTAAGCGCGGCAGCGCCGCCACGTCCGCCGCCAGCGCATCCAGTTCGCTCAGCGTAATGCCGGACTTGCTGTTTTCATCGCTGATGTTGATTTGAATTAGCACGTTAAGCGCTGGCATCTCAATAGGGCGCTGGTCGCTCAAACGGGTAGCGATACGCAGACGATCGATGGTGTGACACCAGTCGAAGTGCTCTGCTACCAGACGGCTTTTGTTCGACTGTAGCGGACCGATAAAGTGCCATTGCAGGTCTGCATTTCCCCGTTCCCGGAAAGCGAGAATCTTATCTACGCCTTCCTGCACATAGTTTTCACCAAAGGCACGATGACCGGCGGCTATCGCTTCTGCGATGGCGCTCGCAGGCTTGGTTTTGCTGACTGCAAGCAACGTAATTTCTTCTGAAGCACGGCCGCAACGCGTTGCCGCGGCTGAGATTTTGTCCCGGACCTGTGCCAGGTTATGCGCAATGTCGTTCATTTTCCGAGGAGTTGTCTATGGATGTGGAAGAAATTGTGGCCCTTAGTGTAAAGCATAACGTCTCCGATCTACACCTGTGCAGTGATTCACCACCGCGCTGGCGCAGGTCAGGCCGTCTTGAACCTGCGCCGTTTCCGCCCCCGGATGTGGAGGCGTTATTAAAAGCGTGGCTCAATGACGAACAGCAGGGCGCCTGGTGGGCAAACGGGCAGGTGGATTTTGCCGTTACCCTCACAGGCGGTCAGCGGCTGCGCGGCAGTGCGTTTAAGCATATGCACGGCGTTTCGATCGCGCTGCGCCTGTTGCCGCTGACGTGCCCGCAGCTCTCTGCGTTAGGCGTGCCGCGCGCGATCCCGGAGCTTTTGTCCAATGACAATGGCCTGATTCTGGTCACCGGCGCCACCGGCAGCGGGAAATCGACCACTCTGGCCGCGATGGTCGATTTTCTCAATCACCAGACAGACGGGCACATTCTGACCCTGGAAGATCCGGTGGAGTTTATGTACCAGAGTGAACGTTGCCTGATCCAGCAGCGGGAGATAGGCCTGCACAGCCCGTCCTTTGCCGAGGCGCTGCGCAGCGCGCTGCGTGAAGATCCGGATGTAATTCTGCTTGGTGAGCTGCGCGACAGCGAGACGATACGCCTGGCGCTGACGGCGGCGGAAACCGGCCATCTGGTGTTGGCCACGCTGCACACGCGCGGTGCGGCGCAGGCGATCGAGCGCCTGGTCGACACCTTTCCGGCGCAGGAGAAAGATCCGGTGCGTAATCAGCTGGCGGGAAGCCTGCGTGCGGTTCTGGCGCAGAAGCTGCGTCAGGATGTCCAGGGCGGGCGCGTGGCGCTGTATGAGCTGCTGGTGAATACCTCGGCGGCGGCAAACCTGATCCGCGAAGGCAAAACCTGGCAACTGCCGGGCATTATTCAAACGGGGCAGCAGGCGGGAATGCAGAACTTTGAGCAGAGTCTGGCGGAGCGACGGGCGCAGGGGCGGCTGTAGACCCCGGCGCTCAGTAACCCTGGTCGAAATAGCTTTCGAGGATAATGACGGCTGAAGCTGAATCCACGCTGCCTTTGTTCAACGCCCGGAAGCCACCGTGCTCGAACAGGCCAGCGCGTGCCTCGACGGTGCTCAAACGTTCATCGTGCAGCTTAACGGAGACACCAAAGCGGCCATGGATTTTGTTCGCGAACTTGCGCGCGCGGGCGGTAAGCGGCTGCTCGGTGCCGTCCATGTTCAGCGGCAGGCCGACAATCACGTCGTCCGGCTGCCACTCTTTGAGCAAGCGCTCAATAAGGTTCCAGTCCGGCGTGCCGTCGTTAGCTTTCAGCGCCGTGAGCGGGCGGGCGGTGCCGGTGATCCGTTGACCCACAGCGACGCCGATGCTTTTGGTGCCGAAGTCGAAGGCGAGAAGGGTGCCGCTCATTACGCGTGCCCCGCAACGCCAGGCATGGTCAGAATATCAATGCCAATCAGTTTTGCCGCGTCACGCCAGCGATCGGCGATAGGGGTTTTAAACAGGATATTCATATCCGCAGGGGCCGTCAGCCAGGCGTTGTCCAGAATTTCTTGTTCCAGCTGCCCTTTTTCCCAGGAAGCGTAGCCGAGCGCAACCAGCACCTCAGAAGGCTGATTTGCCGTGCCCAGTGTTTCGAGCACATCGCGAGAGGTGGTGACGACGGTGTTATCGGAGATACGAATGCTGGACGAGAAAACCGGCGGGGTATGCAGGATAAAACCACGATCTTCTGCAAGCGGGCCGCCGAGCATCACCGGTTTATCGAGACGGATTTCCGGCAGCCGCGCTTCAGCAGGGATTTTCAGCTTGTCCAGAATCCCTTCAACCTGAAGGTTTTCCAGCGGCTTATTGATGATAATCCCCATCGCGCCGTCTTCGTTGTATTCACAAATATAGACCACGGCGCGGCGGAAAATCGGATCCTGGAGAGCAGGCATGGCAATAAGAAAGTGATGCTGTAAATTCATTGTCAGAGGTACTGTTTCCTGGTTTAAAAAGCGACAGCGCCCAGTATGGGGATAAACACAGGCGCTGTCACAGGTTATTTCTGTAAACGTTTTTCGATAGCGTCCATCAGCATTCCGGTGATCGAGATCGGGAATTCCGCTTCGATTTCACGAATGCAGGTTGGGCTAGTGACGTTCACTTCGGTCAGACGATCGCCGATGATATCGAGGCCAACGAAGATCAGGCCTTTGGCTTTAAGCGTAGGGCCGACGCGGCGGGCAATTTCCCAGTCGCTTTCGCTTAACGGACGCGGTTCGCCACGGCCGCCAGCCGCCAGGTTGCCACGGGTTTCCCCTCCCTGCGGGATACGCGCCAGGCAGTAAGGCACCGGCTCGCCGTCTACGACCAGCACACGCTTGTCGCCGTCTTTAATGGCTGGCAGATAGTTCTGTGCCATACAGTAGCGGGTTCCCAGCTCGGTCAGCGTTTCGGCAATCACGCCAATGTTCGGATCGCCTTCTTTCACCCGGAAGATCGACGCGCCGCCCATGCCGTCCAGCGGTTTCATGATGATGTCGCCGTGCTTCTGCCAGAATTCTTTCAGCTGCGTTTTGCTGCGGGTGACGAGCGTTTCCGGCGTCAGGTCAGAGAACCATGCGGTATAGAGCTTCTCGTTGCAGTCGCGCAGGCTCTGCGGCTTGTTGACGATCAGCGTGCCTTTCTCTTCGGCACGCTCAAGGATATAGGTGGAATAAATGTATTCGGTGTCGAACGGCGGATCTTTACGCATCAGGATGACGTTGAGGTCGGCCAGGGCAATATCCTGCTCGGTACCGAATTCGTACCATTTTTCGTAGTTCTGCTCGACGTTAACGATGCGGGTGCGTGCGCGGGCTTCACCGTTGATCAGGTAAAGATCGTTCATCTCCATGTAGTGGAGTTCATAGCCGCGACGCTGCGCTTCCAGCAGCATAGCGAAGCTGGAGTCTTTCTTGATGTTAATGTTTGCGATGGGGTCCATCACGATGCCGAGCTTAATCATCTTCTTCTCCGGTTATGGGTCTTTGCTTCAACCCAGATCGCCAAATCGCACCTGTAGCGCGGTAATGGCGGTGAGTGCCGTTGTCTCAGTGCGCAGAACGCGAGGTCCCAACAGAATATCAGTAAACTGGTAACGCGCCGTCATGGCAATTTCGTCAGCCGACAGGCCGCCTTCCGGGCCAATCAGCAGGCGTACACGCTCAACGGGCAGCGGCAGCGTATTGATGCTGGCGCTGGCGCGCGGATGAAGATTAAGCTTAAGCCCGCTTTCCTCTTCTGCACACCAGTCCTCCAGATCCATCGCCGGGCGGATCTCCGGGATACGATTGCGGCCGCTCTGTTCGCAGGCCGCAATGGCAATTTTTTGCCACTGCTGGATCTTTTTGTTCAGACGTTCCGCATCCAGTTTAACGCCGCAGCGCTCAGAAAAAAGTGGCGTAATGAGGCTTACACCCAGTTCAATGGATTTCTGAACGGTGAACTCCATCTTTTCCCCACGCGACATCACCTGGCCCAGGTGAATGTGCAGCGGCGATTCCCGGTCATCCACGTCGCCACGCAGCACCTTCACGTGCACGCTTTTTTTATCGGCGCGCGTAATTTCAGCGTCGAAAATCTGATTAGAGCCGTCAAAGAGCTGAATCGCCTGGCCTGCACCCATGCGCAGCACGCGACCAACATGGTTTGCGGCATCATCAGACAGGGCGATTTCGCCGCCTGGGGTAATCAGTTCAGGGTGATAGATGCGAGGGATGCGCATAGTCAGAAATTCCATGTGTCATGCGATATAAGCGAATTGCCGTAGTGTAGGTTAGCTCTTTTGCGCCTGGCAAGCCCGCTGGACGTAAGGGTTGTGATTCCCCTGGACTTTGGCGATACGTTCGTCGCGCTGGCATTCCCAGTCCGTCACCGGGTAGAGCTTGTCCCAGGCATTGAAGAGTTGCGTCTGCTGGCGGGAAAGATTGAGATCGTAGCGGTCGCGCATATAGAAATAAGTGCGGGCGATGCTACCGCGCGCGCGGGCAGGCGGTTCGGCGACTTTCTCTTTGAAATCGACCTTCATGGCGCACTGGCCGTACTGGCCTTCGCCACCGTTCCACTGGCTGTACATGAAGTTTCCGCGGTCGCCATTGACCTCACCCACGGCGGGTTGCAGGTTGTGCATATCGCTTTCCATCTGGCGGTAGACCGGATCTTTTGCGCAATTTTTACGTCCACCGTCCTGCCAGCACTGGCGCTGGTGGCCAAACTGCCAGGCCGGAACGACGTGTTCCCATTCGATTCGGCTGGCGCGGTTCTCGTTCTTGCGCACCTTATAGCCGCAGGATCCCAGATCCACGACCCCTTTCTTACCCTGCCAGTTAATTTTACAGCCGCAGTAGAAATCACCCGGTACGTCGGCGTTAATCTTTACGCCTGCGGTTTTTGCCTGAGAGAAACTGTGAATACCGTCGGCCAGAGCATGGCCGGAGAGCGCTGTCGCCAGAAAAGCGACCGCGAGAGAAACATTACGGGACATCTTACACTCCGTGTCAAAACGAGCCCGCAACGTAACGAATGTTGTTCCCGTATGCAATCAGTCAGATCAGGAAAGTTCCTGAAAGTTCGCGTGATTATTCCGCAACCAGCGGTTCGCCGCATTTAACGCAGCGGTAGGTCGCCTCGCCCCGCACTACGCGGTTATGGCGGCGGACGGTAAGCTGGTGCTGCTGGCACTGGCAGCGGTAGGGGAAGGTATTGCGGCGTACCGATTCCAGCTCGAACTGATGGGTGCGACGGGCCGGAACGCCGAGCACCGCCTCCATCATCCACTTCCACTCTTTGCCGTGCGGCGCGACGCGGCCAAAGTGCTTCCACACCAGCAGATGCGCCAGCTCGTGCGGCACCACTTCTTCGATAAACGCCTGCTGATTTTCCATCATCAACACCGGGTTGAGGCGGATCTCATACGATTCCAGCCAGGCGGTACCTGCCGCGGTGCCACGCTGCTGATAGACCAGCTTCGGTTCAGGATAATTGCGGCCGAGCTTCAGGTTGGCCTGGGCGAGTTTTTCCCGCAGGCTGCGCATAACGGCTTGCTGAATGGCGATGGGGAGACGGGGTGCTTTCATAGGGGCAGAGCATAAAGCGGGAAGCGGGGAGGCGCAAGAGGCGCCTCCCGCAGGAGGATCAGTCGTGTGCGCCGATTTCGCGCAGAGGACGACCTTTCATCAGGTTACGTTCAATGTGTTCCAGTGAAACATGTTTGGTTTCAGGAACCAGCCAGATAGTGAGAACAATAAAGAACAGGTTCAGACCGGCGTACACCCAGAAGGTGTTGGCATTACCCAGAGTATTAAGCATGGTCAGGAACGTTGCGCCGACGATCATGTTGGCAATCCAGTTGGTCGCGGTAGAGCAGGTGATGCCAAAATCACGTCCTTTCAGCGGCTGGATCTCAGAGCACAGCACCCAAATCAGCGGACCGGCGCTCATCGCAAACCCAATAATAAACATCAGCAGCATCGCCACGGCGAAGTACTGTGCCGTTGGGGAGTGAATGCCCATGTGCATCATGGTACCCAGCACGCCCATCCCGACGGCCATCACCAGGAAGCCCAGCGTCAGGGTTGGCTTACGTCCCCAGCAGTCCACCAGACCGATAGCGATAAAGGTCGCCAGCACGTTGGTCAGGCCAACGATCACGGTGCCCCACATCTGCTCGGTGGTGTTGGTGTAGCCCGCCAGTTCGAAGATTTTCGGCGCGTAATACATGATGACGTTCATCCCGGTGAACTGTTGCATGATCTGTAACAGCACGCCGAGGAACACCGCGCGGCGGAAGTTGCTGTTCTCTTTGAACAGCGCCCAGCCGGACTGTTTGACCTTCAGGCTTTCGCGGATCTCTTCCAGCTCGTTTTTGGCTTCGGCGCTGGTATCACGCAGGCGTAAGAGCACGCGTTCGGCATCATGGAAGCGGCGTTTGGCGGCAAACCAGCGCGGACTGTCCGGCAGGAAGAAGACGCCAATCAGCAGCAGGATGGCAGGAATGATGATGACGCCCAGCATCCAGCGCCATGCGCCGCTGTAGCTGAATGCGGTATCGGAGAGATAAGCCCCCAGAATACCGATGGTGATCATCAGCTGATACATGGAAATCATGCTGCCGCGGATTTTTTCCGGAGCGATTTCAGACAGGTACAGCGGGGCAGTATAAGACGCCACGCCCACTGCCAGACCGAGCAGCACGCGGGAGATGATCAGCACTTCAACGTTAGGCGCAGCCGCAGAGAACAGTGAGCCGGCAACGAACAGGATCGCGCCGATCATCAGGCTCTTTTTACGCCCGAGCTTAAAGGAGAGCCAGCCGCTGCCGACCGCGCCGACGGCGGCACCGAACATCATGGAGCTAACCACCCATTCCTGAGTGTGTGCGCTAATCTGGAACTCATCGGTGATGAAAGGTAATGCACCGGCAATTACGCCAATATCCAGGCCAAAGAGTAATCCTGCCAGAGCGGCGAGGAAGCAGACGAAGAACGTCATTGCCTTATTGGACGTACGCCCCTGTTTATTATTGTCAGGCATTATGCCCTCCAGTTGGGTTATCAGTTTTTACGATATAAAGAGTAGGTGAGCGGCTCATAAAAATATGTGAGTCAAATCACAACGGTGTAATCGGTTACACTGGCTTGTAACCGTAAAAATAATTAAAGCTTTGAAAATATAGAGGTAAATTAATTGATGTGCATCGCGTTTGCACAAATTTCAGACTTAACTGAAAGGGAATGTAACAGCAGAAGAAATGCGATCATGCAAAGAGAATATTCTGAAAGCGGGATATAGAGAGTGAGGTGTAAACGGTTCCAAACATTGTCGGGTGGCTACTAGCGCCTTACCCGGCCTACAAAAACTCACTACCCGTAGGTCGGGTAAGGCATAGCCGCCACCCGACATAAAAAAGGCCAGCACAAAGGCTGGCCTTTTTAAGCTGCTGGCAGTCGATTATTTCAGACCGGCAGCATCACGCAGCAGGGCGGCTTTGTCGGTTTTTTCCCATGGGAAATGTTCGCGACCAAAGTGACCGTACGCTGCGGTTTCCTGGTAGATTGGGTGCAGCAGATCCAGCATCTGAATCAGACCGTATGGACGCAGGTCGAAGAACTCACGCACCAGCAGGGTCAGCTGTTCAGAAGGCACTTTTTCAGTACCGAAGGTTTCCACCATGATGGAGGTTGGCTCAGCCACGCCGATGGCGTAGGAAACCTGAATTTCACAGCGGTCAGCCAGACCGGCAGCAACGATGTTTTTCGCCACATAACGTGCAGCGTACGCGGCAGAACGGTCAACTTTAGACGGATCTTTACCGGAGAATGCGCCGCCGCCGTGACGTGCCATGCCGCCGTAGGTATCTACAATGATTTTACGACCGGTCAGACCGCAGTCACCCATTGGGCCGCCGATAACAAAGCGTCCGGTTGGGTTGATGAAGAATTTGGTCGCAGAGCTCAGCCATTCAGTTGGCAGAACCGGCTTGATGATCTCTTCCATCACCGCTTCTTGCAGGGATTTCTGGTCAATCTCTTCAGCATGCTGCGTGGAAAGAACCACGGCATCAATACCGACGATTTTCCCGTCGTCATACTGGAAGGTCACCTGGCTTTTTGCATCCGGACGCAGCCACGGCAGAGTGCCGTTTTTACGCACTTCAGCCTGACGCTGCACCAGACGGTGTGCGTAGGTCACCGGCGCTGGCATCAGTACGTCGGTTTCGTTGGTTGCGTAGCCGAACATCAGGCCCTGGTCGCCCGCGCCCTGTTCCAGCGGATCGGCACGGTCAACGCCCTGGTTGATGTCCGGAGACTGTTTGCCAATCGCGCTCAGTACGGCGCAGGAGTTGGCATCAAAGCCCATATCAGAATGTACATAACCGATCTCACGCACCGTGTTACGGGTGATCTCTTCGATATCAACCCATGCGCTGGTGGTGATCTCACCGCCAACCAGAACCATGCCGGTTTTGACATAGGTTTCACACGCTACGCGCGCCTTTGGATCCTGCGCGAGGATCGCATCCAGCACCGCATCGGAGATTTGGTCAGCAATTTTATCAGGATGTCCTTCTGATACGGACTCGGACGTAAACAGGTGTTTTGCCATGTTTTATTTCACCTAAGAGGAATTTGGTTAGCTCAAGCTGCTGTGTGGAATAGCCATAGGAGATAATTCTACCAAGGCCTACAGGATTTTGACACTGGCAGTCTGAGTGTTAATCGGTATGGATGGATTAACATCTGGACGTCTATTTTAGGTCACTTCTTCACCCGATTTCCAGTTTTTTTTGACTCACCTCTCACTGCGTTGAAAACGCTGCTGGAAATTTTTCCTGACGACGCTGGCAACCTGCGCATTTTTGTTTTGCTTTTTAGCGACCTTCTCGGTATAAAACGCGGCGCGCGGCTCATATAAAATAAGCGCTCGATGAACACATCGTGTCGCCACTTCCAGCCGGGTTAAGCAGTGAACTTTTAGCTTTGGCTTGTGGTCCGTTTCAGCAGAGGCGGCCGTGGAGGTGATACCAGATAATGAACCATCGTTTTCCGCTCATTCAGCGCAGCCGTTCTGGCGCGCATTTGATTCCCACCCGCACTTCTGGTCTAAACACCTGCCGATGTTATACCCATCTCGGTGCTTCTCAGGATTCCAGAGCCGGTCACGCTTTGTGAAAACTGAACAAGGGCGCTCTTGTTAATACAGGAGTTTTCTCGTGGTTTCGCCGAACCTTGTCATACAGAGTTCGGATACGTGTTTTACAATGATATGAATAAGAAACCGGTCGCACGGTCTGGATTTCAGCATACTCTGCTGGGAAATGGAGCCGTTAATGGGTTGTTATCGCCGTATAACGCTGCGATAGTAGTCAACTGTTTTACACTTAATACAAAGAGTTGAGGTTCGCTATGTCTGACGACATGTCTTCTTTTTCGCCTTCGTCAGCGGGCGAACAGGGTGTACTACGTTCTATGCAGGAGGTTGCGATGAGCTCCGAGGAAGCCAGCAAGATGCTGCGCACTTACAATATTGCCTGGTGGGGCAATAACTACTACGACGTTAACGAGCTGGGCCACATCAGTGTCTGCCCGGATCCGGACGTCCCGGAAGCGCGCGTGGATCTCGCTAAACTGGTGAAAACCCGTGAAGCGCAGGGTCAGCGCTTGCCTGCACTGTTCTGCTTCCCGCAGATCCTGCAACATCGCCTGCGTTCTATTAACGCCGCGTTCAAACGCGCGCGGGAATCGTATGGTTATAACGGCGACTATTTCCTCGTTTACCCGATCAAGGTCAACCAGCACCGTCGCGTGATTGAGTCCCTGATCCACTCCGGCGAGCCGCTGGGCCTGGAAGCAGGCTCTAAAGCGGAGCTGATGGCGGTTCTGGCGCACGCGGGCATGACCCGGTCGGTGATCGTCTGTAACGGCTATAAAGATCGCGAATACATTCGTCTGGCGCTGATTGGCGAGAAGATGGGGCACAAGGTCTATCTGGTGATCGAGAAGATGACCGAAATCGCGATCGTGCTGGAAGAGGCCGAGCGTCTGAACGTGATCCCGCGCCTTGGCGTGCGTGCGCGACTGGCGTCGCAGGGTTCCGGTAAATGGCAGTCTTCCGGCGGTGAAAAATCCAAGTTCGGCCTCGCGGCGAACCAGGTGCTTCAGCTGGTGGAAATTCTGCGCGAGCGCGGTCGTCTGGACAGCATTCAGCTGCTGCACTTCCACCTCGGCTCGCAGATGGCCAACATTCGCGACATCGCCACCGGCGTGCGTGAATCGGCACGTTTCTACGTTGAGCTGCATAAGCTCGGCGTGAATATTCAGTGCTTTGACGTGGGCGGCGGCCTGGGCGTGGACTACGAAGGGACCCGCTCGCAGTCTGACTGTTCGGTAAACTATGGCCTGAACGAATATGCCAACAACATCATCTGGGCGATTGGCGATGCCTGCGAAGAGCACGGCCTGCCGCACCCGACGGTGATCACCGAATCCGGCCGCGCGGTCACGGCGCACCATACGGTACTGGTCTCTAACATCATTGGCGTTGAGCGTAGCGAAATCACCGAAGCCACGCCTCCGGCAGACGATGCCCCACGTTCCCTGCAAAGCATGTGGGAAACCTGGCAGGAGATGCACGAGCCGGGCACGCGTCGTTCCCTGCGCGAATGGCTGCACGACAGCCAGATGGACCTGCACGATATTCACGTCGGCTACTCGTCAGGCACATTCAGCCTGCAAGAGCGCGCGTGGGCCGAGCAGCTCTACCTGAATATGTGCCACGAAGTGCAGAAACAGCTCGACCCGAGCAACCGCGCGCACCGTCCGATTATCGACGAGTTGCAGGAGCGTATGGCGGACAAAATGTACGTCAACTTCTCCCTGTTCCAGTCGATGCCGGATGCCTGGGGTATCGACCAGCTGTTCCCGGTTCTGCCGCTGGAAGGGCTGAACCACGCCCCGGAACGCCGCGCCGTGCTGCTGGACATCACCTGTGACTCTGACGGCGCGATTGACCATTACGTTGACGGTGACGGTATCGCAACGACGATGCCAATGCCGGAGTACGATCCGGAGAACCCGCCAATGCTGGGCTTCTTTATGGTGGGGGCGTATCAGGAGATCCTCGGCAACATGCACAACCTGTTCGGTGATACCGAAGCGGTTGACGTGTTTGTCTTCCCTGACGGCAGCGTGGAGGTTGAGCTGTCCGACGAAGGGGACACCGTGGCGGACATGCTCGAATACGTTCAGCTGGATCCGAAAAAACTGCTCACCCAGTTCCGCGATCAGGTGAAAAACACCGGTCTGGACGACGCGTTACAGCAGCAGTTCCTGGAAGAGTTTGAAGCGGGTCTGTACGGGTACACCTACCTGGAAGATGAGTAGGTAAACTCCCTCTCCCGGTGGGAGAGGGGCGGAGTGAGGGCAACAGACCGCACAATGCCCTATACTCACTTGAACCCGTATGAATTAACGGCGATAATTCGCCCCAATTAGCGATTTACGAATCAATCCCTTCCTCGTCGGGTTTAACGACGCGGAGGGGATTTTTTTTCATCTGTTTTTAATGTATCGACTTTATAAGAGGTCAGGACATGAGCACTTTAGGTCATCAGTACGATAACTCTCTGGTATCTAACGCGTTTGGTTTTTTACGCCTTCCGATGAACTTCCAGCCGTACGACAGCGATGCGGACTGGGTGATCACCGGCGTACCGTTCGACATGGCAACGTCCGGTCGCGCGGGTGGTCGTCATGGTCCGGCGGCGATCCGTCAGGTTTCCACTAACCTGGCCTGGGAGCACAACCGCTTCCCGTGGAACTTCGACATGCGCGAGCGCCTGAACGTGGTGGACTGCGGCGATCTGGTGTACGCCTTCGGCGACGCGCGTGAAATGAGCGAAAAATTGCAGGCGCACGCCGAGAAGCTGCTGGCGGCCGGTAAACGCATGCTCTCCTTCGGCGGTGACCACTTCGTGACCCTGCCGCTGCTGCGCGCCCACGCGAAGCACTTCGGTAAAATGGCGCTGGTGCACTTCGATGCGCACACCGACACCTACGCGAACGGCTGCGAGTTCGACCACGGCACCATGTTCTACACCGCGCCGAAGGAAGGCCTGATCGATCCAAACCACTCCGTGCAGATCGGCATCCGCACCGAGTTCGACAAAGACAACGGCTTCACCGTACTTGACGCGGGCCAGGTGAACGATCGCGGCGTGGACGATATTCTGTCTCAGGTTAAGCAGATCGTCGGCGATATGCCTGTCTACCTGACCTTCGACATTGACTGCCTTGATCCGGCATTCGCACCGGGGACCGGTACGCCGGTGATCGGCGGCCTGACGTCAGATCGCGCCATCAAGCTGGTGCGCGGCCTGAAGGATCTGAACATCGTCGGGATGGACGTGGTGGAAGTGGCTCCGGCCTATGACCAGTCCGAGATCACCGCGCTGGCCGCGGCGACCCTGGCGCTGGAAATGCTCTACATCCAGGCGGCGAAAAAAGGCGAATAAGCCTTACGCGCTGATTGCTGCTGCGCGCCGCATGCGCAGCAGCAACATTCCCCCGGCAAGCAGGGTGACAACCTGCGAGACGACCAGCACCGAAAAGCCTGAACTGACCGACCCCACCGATCTCATCACCATCCCCATCAGCAGCGGAATAAACGCCGCGCAGATATTGCCGATCCCATTGATTATGCCGTAAGCGCTGCCCACCGCTTCCCGCGCGGCGTGATGCTGGATCACCGCCGGAATAGCCGCCCCCTGTAGCCCCCAGAAGACATTAGCCGAAAGCATAAACAGCGCCAGCCAGGCAGGCTGATGGCTGAGCATCAGCGCGACCACGGACAGCGCCGTCATCGCCCCGCCCACCACAAACAGCATCGGTGCCTGTTCCGGACGCATTTTGTCGAGCAGCACGCCGCCCAGAAACTTTGACCCCAGGCTGAGCAGGAAGGGGATCGCCGCAAGCCAGCCCGTGGCATGCAGCGAGAAATGATGCTCGTCGCGCAGCCACGCGGGCAGCCAGGCGCTGCTTCCCCAGAGATAGCTCAGGGTGGCGATTTCAACCACCATAATCCAGCCCAGCAGCGGCGTCTGCCAGGCCAGCGTGAAGGTGTGGACAAACCCCGGTTTTTTCGCGGTCGGGAGCTTGCGCGGCGCGGGCAGAAAACGCCAGATTAAGCTGCCCCCGAGGAGAAGGTTGATTGCCGCCAGTGCATAAAACGATCCGGCCCAGCCCAGATGCGACATCAGCCAGGTCACCAGCGGAAAGCCCACGGCCAGCCCGAGCGAGACGCCCAGCGCGGTCACGGCGTTGGGTTTACCGATCTCTTGCGCGCTAAAGTTATCGCTGATAAAGCGCGTTTTCAGCGAAAATAGCGGACCCTCCGCGATCCCCAGAATCACGCGGGCGATGAGCATTCCCGTCAGCGAGCCGAGCAAAGGTGAAGCCGCGCAGACCGCGGCCCAAATCGCAATGCTGCTTAATAATCCCTGCCGATAATGAAGTTTGCTTTCAATAACCGGCGTTAATAATAGAGCGGAAAAACCATAACCCAGAAGAAAGCAGGTCATGAGCAGGCCCTGTAACATTCTGTTTTCATTTAACTGAAAATGTTCGGCAAATTCCGGGTTTAAAATCATTACCGAGATATTTACCCGATCGACGTACGAAATAATAATGAGTAATAAAAGCGCAATCGTGCCTTGCCATCTTGCCGTCATCATGTCCGCCTTACGTTTTTTGTAACTTATATTTTTCATCAATGTGATTGTCACGGATCTAAAATGGTTCACCTGTGAAACTCTTTGTTTAGTAAAGATAAATTAAAAATTAGTTTCACAGGTGAAACGCGAAAGAGGTGACGTTCATTTATTTTTAAAGAGTAAAAAGAAAGGAAGTCAATATCTTTTATTCAAAATAAGAGGCCATTAAAAAAACGTATTTCTCACGCTGCAATAATGAAAATTTCATATCGCTGCATTTTTTCGTGATCCCTTGCACACTTAGTTAATTAATTGCTGGTCGATTAACAAATTCGTCACATTGTCGCTTGACGAAACATTCATCGCTTTTATATTGACCGTATTAAATAAGAAACAGAGTTTCATATATGAAACAAAAGCCTGGAGGATCGTGATGAGCTGGATAGGCGTATGTGACGCAGAGCAAGTACAGGAAGATTTCCCTTTTAGCGGCAACGTCGACGGTAAAGAGATCGGCGTTTACCTGATCGACGGTGAATATTACGCGCTGGAGGACGTATGCCCGCACGCCTATGCCCTGCTGAGTCAGGGCTTCGTGGAAGACGGCAAGGTGGAATGCCCGCTGCACGAGGCGGTATTCGACGTCAAAACCGGTCAGTGCCTGCACGGCCCCGGCGGGCGCAACCTCAACCGCTACCCGGTTCGGGTCTTTGAAAACCAGATTCAGATTACCTTCGTCGAGGAGACCGTGGCATGAGCGACACCCTGAACTTCAACCCGGCGCTGCCGGAAAGCCGCCAGTTTACCCCACCGGCAGAGGGCGGTAATGGCGCCATTCATAAGCCGGGTGATTACACCAACCTGATCTGGCAAACCCGCAGCCGCGAGCCGGAAAGCTGGGAAGTGAAGCTGATTGCGACGCTGGAAGATCTCTTCGAGCAGGGCGTTGAAACCTTGCCGGAGCTGGTAAGCGGGCTGAACGCGGTGCGCATGCACGACCAGCAGGGCGAGCCGTGGAGCGACGCCAGCTTCCAGGCATTCTTACAGGTTAACGGCTACTGAGGGCAACGCGATGACGACGACCGTACAACATTATCTGGATAAAGGCCTGCGTGGCCTCTGGTATCCGGTGCTGGCGAGCTGGGAAGTGCAGTCTGCGCCGGTGGGCATCACCCGCCTGGGCGAGCAGATTGTGGTCTGGCGCAATAAAGATGGCCAGGTGCAGGCGCTGGAGGACCGCTGCCCGCACCGCGGCGCGCGCCTGTCGATGGGCTGGAACCTCGGGGACCGCATTGCCTGCTGGTATCACGGCGTAGAGGTGGCGGGCAACGGCGAAGTGAAAGACGTGCCCGCCGTAGATAAATGTCCGCTGGTCGGCCAGCAGTGCGTACGCAGCTATAACGTGCAGGAGGCGCACGGCGCCATCTTCCTCTGGTTTGGCGTCACCGCGGACCAGCAGCCGGACGAGCTGACCTTCCCGGACGAGCTCGCCGATACGGACAGCTTCAGCAACTTCCTCTGCACCGCCGCGTGGAAATGCAATTACCAGTACGCGCTGGAAAACGTGATGGACCCGATGCACGGCACCTATCTGCACTCCTCGTCGCACTCGATGGCGGAAGGGGATCGCAAGGCCGACATGGTGCTCCAGCCGACCAAAACCGGTTTTATTTTCGAGAAGAAAGGGCAGAGCGGCGTCAATTTTGACTGGGTGGAGCTGGGCAACAGCGGCACCTGCTGGATGCGCCTCTCCATTCCGTACAAGAAGCGCTTCGGGCCGGGCGGCCACTTCTTTATCGTCGGCATGGTGGTGCCGGAAGATAACGACAACTGCCGCGTCTTCTTCTGGCGCATTCGCCGTGTGCAGGGCTGGCAGCGCGATATGTGGCGTTTCATGTACCGCAACCGTCTGGAAAAACTGCACTGGGAAGTGCTGGAGCAGGACCGCGTGGTGCTGGAAAGCCTGGCGCCAAACGCGCGCGATCATGAGTACCTGTATCAGCACGACGTCGGTCTTTCGCGCCTGCGCCGCATGATGCAAAAGGCCGCCAAAGAGCAGCTGGCGATGCGTGAAGCACAGCAGGGAGCCGCCTGATGAACGGGCTGCTGAGCGGCAAGCGCATCGTCATAACCGGCGCCGCGCGCGGGCTGGGCTTTCACTTTGCCAAAGCCTGCGCGGAGCAGGGCGCGGCGGTGGTGATGTGCGACATCCTGAAGGGCGAGCTGGCCGAAAGCGCCCACGCCCTGAGCGAGCGGGGCTATGCGATCGAACCGCACGTTATCGATCTGGCCGATCCACAGTCCATTGAGCAGGTGTTCAGCGCCATTGGCGAGCAGGGTCAGATCGATGGCCTGGTGAACAACGCGGCGATGGCGACGGGCGTCGGCGGCAAAAACATGCTCGATTACGATCCGGATCTCTGGGATCGGGTGATGAGCGTCAATGTCAAAGGCACCTGGCTGGTGACGCGCGCCGCCGTGCCGCTGCTGCGTGAAGGGGCGGGCATTGTGAACGTGGCGTCCGACACCGCGCTGTGGGGCGCGCCGCGCCTGATGGCCTACGTCGCCAGCAAGGGGGCCGTCATTGCCATGACCCGATCAATGGCGCGCGAACTGGGTGAAAAGCGTATACGCATTAATGCCATCGCGCCGGGGTTAACCCGCGTCGAGGCGACGGAATATGTCCCCGCCGAACGGCATCAGCTCTACGAAAACGGACGCGCGTTAACCGGCGCGCAGCAGCCGGAAGATGTCACCGGCAGCGTGGTCTGGCTGCTAAGCGATCTGTCTCGGTTCATCACCGGACAGCTGATCCCGGTCAACGGCGGTTTTGTCTTTAACTAAGGTAGGGCGATGATGGCAAACGATCAGGAAGTGAAGTATCTGGTGCCGGGGCTGGAGCGCGGTTTACAGCTGCTGTTGGCCTTTGGCGAGCAGCATCGCGATCTGACTTTTGCCGAGCTGCACCGGCTGGTGGATATGCCGAAGGCGACCGCCTATCGCGTGGTGCAGACGCTGGAGTACATGGGCTTTCTGGAGCGCAACACGCGCACCAATACCTTTTCGCTGGGCATGAACGTGCTGCGTCTTGGCTTTGAGTACATCGCCTCGCTGGACGTGGCGCAGGTCGGCCAGCCGGTGATCGAGCAACTGCGCGACGTGAGCCAGTGCAGCAGCCATCTGGCGATCCGCGACGGGCGCGACATTATATACATCGCCCGCGTCAGCGCCGCCGGGTCGCGTATCAACCAGGTCAGCATTGGTACCCGTCTGCCGGTGCACTGTACCTCGCTGGGCCGCATGCTGTTGACCGATATTTCCCGCGCTGATTTCGAACAGCTGTTCCCGCATGAGCGTCTGCCGGGCAACACGCCGGGGCAGCTTCACGACCGTGAAGCCCTGTGGCAGATGGTGCAGCAGGACAAAGCCCGCGGGTATGTCATCGGCGAATCCTTCTTCCGCCACGGCATCTCTTCCATCGTCTACCCGGTGTATGACCGAAGCGGCCGCGTGGCGGCGGTAGTCAGCATTCTGGTGCCGTCGGAGGAGATCCCGCAGAGCGACCGCGAGCGCCTGCAAAACGAGGTTCGCCTTGCGGCGGATAAAATTTCTGGCTTCTTAGGGTATCTATCACAGGCCAGTTAAATCAGTGAGTTAACGCCAGGCGCTTGACTGCGTCGGGCATGTTTTACGCCCAATCTGGGCCAGATGAGGCAACGAACGATGAGTGTAACCGGAATTGAAAAGCTGGAATTTGGTGTGGAAGACCTGACGCACTGCGCCAAATTTATGCGTGATTTTGGCCTGACGGGCGATGCCAGCGGCCAGCGTTTCACCACCCTGAGCGGCGCGCGCGTGGAGCTTAACCCGATCGACAGCCCCGACCTGCCGCCCGCGTTTGAAGCGGGCAACACCCTGCGCCGCATGACCTGGGCGGTTGCCGCACAGTCCGATCTCGACGCGCTGCGCCCGAAGCTGGCGCAGCAGCCCGGCTTTCGCGAAGTGGGCGACGCGCTGGAATGCCTCGATCCGAACGGCATGACGCTGCGCGTGCAGGTGACCCAGCAGACCGACGTGGAGCTTAACGTCGAGCCAATAAACCAGTGGGGCGACGCCCGCCGTATCGACACGCCCAGCCCGGTTTACGATCGCGCCCAGCCGATCAACGTGGGGCATGTGGTGTTCTTCGTGGAGGAGCTGGCGGCGGTGGAAAAATTCTACCGCGAGGTGCTCGGCTTCCAGGTCTCGGATCGCTATATCAACCGCGCCGTGTTCCTGCGCTGCGGCGTGCGTGGCGGCCATCACAACCTGTTCCTGCTGCAACTGCCGAACCGCAAGCGCGGCCTTAACCACGTGGCCTTCACCGTGCGCGATATCCACGAGGTGATCGGCGGCGGTATCGCGATGAATAAACATGACTGGAGCACCTTTATCGGGCCGGGACGTCATCCGGTGTCGTCGGCGTACTTCTGGTACGTCAACAGCCCGACCGGCGGCGCGTTTGAGTATTACACCAACGATGATTACCTGACGGAAAACTGGCAGCCGCGCGAGCTGGAGCATTCCCTGGTCTCCTTCACCGAGTGGGCGGTGGAAGGCGGGATTGACCACGACACGCGCCGTCAGCAGAAAAAGCCGGAGGCGGTATGACATCGCGCATTGTCATTATCGGCGGCGGCCAGTCAGGCGGCTGGGCGGCGAAAACCCTGCGTGACGAGGGCTTCGACGGCGAGATTTGCGTGGTAGCGGAAGAGGAATGGGATTTCTACGAGCGGCCGCCGCTGTCAAAAGCGTCTCTGCTGGAACCGGACGCGGCGCTCCCAAGGCTGTTTACCGACGAGGTGCAGCAGGCGCTGGACCTGACCTGGTACCGACCGCTGCGCGCTGAATCTGTCGATCGCGATGAAAAAAAAGTCCTTCTTAGCAACGGCGAGCAGCTTAGTTACAACATCCTTTTAATCGCTACCGGCGGTCGGGCGCGCCTGCCTTCGCAGGCGTGGGCCAGCCATCCGCAGGTCTATACCCTGCGCCACTGGCAGGACGCGCAGCGCCTGAAAAGTCGCCTGTCGGAAAGTCACAAACTGGCGATTATCGGCGGCGGCTGGATTGGCCTTGAGATTGCCGCTTCCGCGCGGAAAAGCTGCGTGGCGGTCACGCTGTTCGAGCAGCAGCCTGCGCTGTGCATGCGCTCGGTGAGCGGCGAGGTGTCGCAGCGCCTGGAGGCCATCCACCGCGAGCAGGGGGTGGAGATCCGTACCGGCTGCGGCGCGCTGGAGCTGGAGGACGACGGCGGCCTGCCGGTCGTCCACTGCGACGGCAACCGTGAAACCTTTGATGCAGTGTTGGTGGGGATCGGCGTCGATCTCAATCTGGAGCTGGCGCGTGACGCGGGGCTGAAAACCGGGCGCGGGATCGTGGTGGATGCCCAGGGACGCACCTCGGATCCGTTCATCTTTGCCGCAGGAGATGTCGCCCAGCACCATCACTACGGCTTGTGCATCCAGTCCTGGGCCTTCGCCCAGAATCAGGCGGTGGCAACGGCGAAAGCGATGCTCAATCCCGATGCGCCAGGTTATGACGACGCGCCGTGGCTGTGGTCGGATCAATACCAGCACAACATTCAGATCCTCGGCATTCCGCAGGCAGGCTGCCGAACGATAGTGCGTGAAGAGGCGCTGTACTTCTCGCTGGACGACAACGGGCGGCTGACGCAGCTGGTGGCGTTCAACGATGCGCGCACCGTCAAGCTGGCGAAGCGCTGGATGGCGGCAGGGCGGGATCTGTCGGACGTACCGCTTGCCGACCCGACATTTTCACTGATGTCACTGCGATAGCTAACCCGCACCCGTAGGGGGAGAAATGACCACACTAGAGACTAACACCGAGCCGGTTGAGGCGAGCGGTGAGGGAACCCGCACGCCCGAAAAAGCGGTGCGCTGGGCCATCCCGCTGTCGCTGCTGGCCTGCGTGCTGCTGGCCTTTTTCGACAAAATCAGCATCGCGGCGCTCTTTTCGGATACCCATTTCCAGCAGGCGATGGGCATTGATTTCGACACCACGCGTCTCGGCATTCTGATGAGCGCTTTCCTGCTGAGCTATGGCTTCTCATCGGTGTTTTTAAGCGGTTTAGGCGACAAAATCGCGCCGCTGCGCCTGCTCACCGGGATGATGGCAGTGTGGTGCGTGCTGATGGTGGCGATGGGCTTTACCCATAACTACACGCTGATGATCGTCCTGCGTATTCTGCTGGGCGTGGCGGAAGGACCGCTGTTCCCGCTGGCCTTCGCCATTGTGCGCCACAACTTCCCGCAGCATTTGCAGGCGCGCGCCACCATGCTGTGGTTGCTGGGCACCCCGGTGGGCGCGGCGATTGGTTTCCCGCTCTCCCTCTGGCTGCTGAACACCTTTGGCTGGCAGAGCACTTTCTTTGTGATGGCCATGCTTACCGTGCCGGTGCTTATCTTTGTGCGCATTGGTCTGCGCGGTATCCGCCTGGAGGCAAAACTCGGCACCTCGCAGGCGTCCCGGGACGAGCGGCGCGCCGCGCGGCGCGAACTGTTTGTCAGCCCGCACTTCTGGATCATCTGCATCTTTAACATCGCTTTCCTGACCTACCTGTGGGGCATCAACGGCTGGTTGCCTGGCTACTTAATTAAGGGCAAAGGCATCCACCTGGAGCATGCGGGCTGGCTGTCGTCGATGCCGTTCATCGCCATGTTGGCAGGGGAAGTGATTGGCGCGTGGCTCTCTGACCGGGTCGATAAGCGCGCGGCGGCCTGCTTTATCTCGATGGCGGGGGCGGCGGTAGGCCTGGCGGCGGTGATGCACCTCGACACCCCGCTTGCCATCATCGCGGCGATGAGCTTCAGCACCTTTATGTGGGGCACCGGCGCACCCAACATTTTCGCCCTGCTGGCGAAGGCCACCCATCCCCGGGTGAGCGCCACGGCGGGCGGTATCTTCAACGGGCTGGGAAACTTTGCGGGCGCGCTGTCGCCGGCGGTGATGGGCGCGCTTATCGCCTTTACCCACAGCATGGATTCCGGGCTGATTTTTCTGGCGGTGATGGCGGCGGTGGGCTGCGTCCTGTTACTGCCGCTGCTGAGACGTTACTGAGGAGAGTGTCATGACTGATTCAACCGTAACCAACAAAACAGGCATCAAACCTGACCATCTGACGATGGAAGAGTGGGTCGAGTCGCGCATCGCGCGCTTCGAAGGCCGTAAATACGACTGGAACGCGCTGAAGTTCCAGGCCGATTTTGATCCGAAATATCGCCGGGCGCAGATGCGCTACATCGGCACCGGCGCAACCGGCGTGGCGAACGACACCAATACCGTGCAGGCGGACCATTTTACCTTCTCCACCATGGTGCTGCCGTCGAAGTGCGAAGGACCGCTGCACCTGCACGACGACGTGGAAGAGGTGTTCTTCATGCTCAAGGGGCAGATCACGCTGATGATCCAGGACGGCGACAACTACACCGAAACCGTGCTGCGCGAGCGTGACCTGATCTCCGTTCCGCCGGGCATCTATCGCGGCCTGTTTAACCACGGCGAAGAAGAAGCGCTGATGTGCGTCATGCTGGGGACCAATAAGCCGGAAATCCCGACCTATCCGTCCGACCATCCGCTTTCCAAAGTGAAGCGGAACTAAGGGGGCATGATGACGGGTTTTCGTGAACAGGGAAGCGGCATTCCGCTG
This sequence comes from Enterobacter hormaechei subsp. xiangfangensis, assembly GCF_001729785.1. NCBI lineage: Bacteria > Pseudomonadati > Pseudomonadota > Gammaproteobacteria > Enterobacterales > Enterobacteriaceae > Enterobacter > Enterobacter hormaechei. The sequence continues at coordinate 3,842,094 of NZ_CP017183.1, read as the reverse complement.
ATGCTGCTGCACGGGATCAGCTCCGGCGCCGCCTCCTGGCACAAGCAGATGGCGCTGAACGGTTTTCGCGTGCTGGCGTGGGACATGCCGGGCTATGGCGAAAGCCCGATGCTGGCCGTAGCGCGGGCAAACGCGGGGGATTACGCCGACGCGCTGGCGGCCATGCTGGATCGCGCCGGTGTCTGGCAGACAGTGCTGGTCGGCCATTCCCTGGGGGCGCTGGTGGCCAGCGCCTTTGCGGCAAAGTTCCCGGATCGCGTCATTCATCTGGTGCTGGCCGACGCGGCGCAGGGGTACGGCAATGCCGCGCCGGAGCAGCGGGAGCAGGTCTGGCGCAACCGCGAGCAGCAGATGGCGCTGGGGGGCGAAATCCTCGCCCAGACCCGCGCCCCGAAGCTGCTGCGCCCCGGCGCGCGCGCGGAAGATATCGCCACCGTCGCGGCGGGCATGCGGGTGCTGCGCCCGGAAGGCTACCTTGCCGCCTCGTGGATGCTGGCGCATGACGACATCCACGGCTGGCTGAAGCGTTATTCCGGCAGTTTTGAAGTCTGGTGCGGCGAGCAGGATGCCATCACCCAGCCGGAGCTGGTTCAGGGTCTGGCGCTGCGCTACGGCATGCCGTTTATCGCCATTCCGCAGGCCGGGCACGCCAGCTATCTCGATAACGACGCGTTTTTCAACCAACAGCTTTTACGCATTAACGAAGAGGTGCGCGATGAATGCACAAATTGACGGGCGCGTAGCGGTAGTCACCGGCGGTTCTTCCGGCATTGGCTTTGAAACGCTGCGCCTGCTGCTGGGGGAAGGGGCGAAAGTCGCCTTCTGCGGCCGTGACGAGGACCGGCTCGCCAGCGCCCATGCGACGCTGCAAAACGAATTTCCCCACGGGGAGATTTTCGCTTTCCGCTGCGACGTGCTGAATGCCGACGAAGTTCAGGCCTTCGCGGATGCGGTGCAGGCGCGTTTTGGCGCGGCGGATATGCTGATCAACAACGCCGGGCAGGGCTACGTGGCGCACTTCCATGACACGCCGCGCGAGGCGTGGCTGCACGAAGCCGAACTCAAACTGTTCGGGGTGATTAACCCGGTGCAGGCGTTTCAGCCTCTGCTGGAGCAATCGGACATTGCCTCTGTTACCTGCGTCAACTCCCTGCTGGCGCTACAGCCGGAGGAGCACATGATCGCCACCTCCGCCGCTCGTGCCGCGCTGCTGAACATGACGCTGACGCTCTCGAAAGAGCTGGTGGGCAAGGGCATTCGCGTCAATTCCATACTGCTCGGCATGGTGGAATCCGGTCAGTGGCAGCGCCGCTTTGAACGCCGGGCGGACAAAAGCCAAAGCTGGCCGGAGTGGACGGCGGATATCGCGCGCAAGCGTGGCATTCCAATGGCGCGCCTCGGCAAGCCGCAGGAGCCCGCGCAGGCGCTGCTGTTCCTCGCCTCGCCGCTGGCCTCGTTTACCACCGGCGCGGCGCTGGACGTTTCCGGCGGCTTCTGCCGCCATCTGTAAGGACACATCATGAAAAAGGTAATGTTGATTGGTTTTGGCGCCATGGCGCAGGCGGTGATTGAGCGCCTGCCCGCCGGTGTGGCTATTGGCTGGATCGTGGCGCGCGCGTCTCACCATCCCGCCATTCACGACCAGTTTGGCGATGCGGTTGAGGCGCTGACGTCGCCGATGGCGTGCGCACAAACGCCGGATCTGGTGCTGGAATGCGCCAGCCAGCAGGCGGTGGCCCAGTACGGGGAAGAGATCCTGCGTCGCGGCTGGCATCTGGCCATCATTTCCACCGGCGCGCTGGCGGACAGCGCGCTGGAGCAGCGTCTGCTCGCCGCGGGCGGAAAACTGACCCTGCTTTCCGGTGCGGTGGCTGGTATCGACGGGCTGGCGGCGGCGAAAGAGGGCGGGCTTGAGCGCGTCACCTATCAGTCGCGCAAAAGCCCGGCCAGCTGGCGCGGCAGCTATGCCGAGCAGCTTATCGATCTGAATGCGGTGTCAGAGGCAAAGGTTTTCTTCGAGGGCAGCGCCCGCGAGGCGGCGCGCCTGTTCCCGGCGAACGCCAACGTGGCGGCGACCGTGGCGCTCGGCGGCGTCGGGATGGACGACACCCGCGTGCAACTGATGGTTGACCCGGCAACGAAACGTAACACCCACACGCTGCATGTCGAAGGATTATTCGGCGAGTTCCATCTGGAGCTGAGCGGACTGCCGCTGGCTTCTAATCCTAAAACCTCCACCCTGGCGGCACTGAGCGCGGTGCGCGCCTGCCGCGAGCTGGCCCTGAGCTGAGGAGTGACGATGGACGATCTGAAGATTTTTATCGGCGGCCAGTGGCGACGCGGCGGCGGCAACCCGATGCAGAGCCACTTTCCGGCAGACGGGTCGATCAACGCGACGCTGAATGCCGCCAGTCTGGATGACCTGGAGGAGGCGGTAGCCGCCGGAGAGCGCGCCTGGCGCGATCCCGCATGGCGTAACAGTCTGCCGCACATGCGCGCGAAGATCCTGCATAACGTTGCCGATCTTATTGAATCCCGCGTCGATGCGCTGGCGCAGATGCAGAGCCGTGATAACGGCAAGCCGCTGGCGGAAGCACGCGGGCTGGTGATGAGCGCGGCGGGAACGGCGCGCTACTTTGCCGCCGCCTGCGAGCTGCTGGAAGGGGAACTTCCGACGCCGCGCCAGCCGGATCTGCTGACGCTGAGCTGCTACGAGCCCCTTGGCGTGGTGGCGGCCATCACGCCGTGGAACTCGCCGATTGCCAGCGAAATGCAGAAGGTCGCACCGGCGATTGCCGCCGGGAACGCGGTGATCCTCAAGCCCGCCGAAGCCACGCCGCTGATGGCGCTGGAGCTGGCGCGGATTTTTGAACAGGCCGGGCTGCCCGCCGGGCTGCTGAGCGTCCTGCCGGGCAAAGGCTCGGTGATTGGCGATGCGCTGGCGCGTCATCCTCGCGTGCGGAAAATTTCCTTTACCGGCGGCACCACCACGGGCCGTCATCTGGCGCACGTGGCGGCGGAAAAACTGATCCCGGCCTCGCTGGAACTGGGCGGCAAATCGCCGACCATCGTGCTGGAGGATGCCGATATCGAACAGGCCGCGCGCGGGATCTGCTACGGCATTTTCAGCTCGGCGGGGCAGGCGTGTATCGCCGGGTCGCGGCTGTTTATCCACGAGAGTATTTACGCCCCGCTGATGGCGAGGCTGCTGGAATTAACACGCGGGCTGCGCGTCGGACATCCGTTTACCGACGGCGTCCATGTAGGACCGCTGATCAACGAAAAACATCGCCAGAGCGTGATCCAGTACGTCGAACTGGCGAAGCGTGAAGGGGGCCGCGTGCTGTGCGGCGGCGAGATCCCCGCCGATCCCGCTCTGGTAAACGGCAGCTTCTTTCTGCCAACCATTATCGAAGGGCTGAGCAACAGCGCCCGCGCCTGTCAGGAAGAGATCTTCGGCCCGGTGCTGGTGGCGATGCCGTTTGGCGATGAAGCCACGCTTATCCACGAGGCGAACGACTCGGTGTACGGCCTGGCGGCGGGGATCTGGACGCGCGATACCGGTCGCGCCCTGCCTCTCAGCGAGCAGCTGGAGGCAGGCACGGTGTGGATCAACACCTACAAGGTTTTTGCGATTTCGACCCCGTTCGGGGGCTTTAAAGAGAGCGGTCTGGGCCGCGAGAAGGGTATCCAGGGGCTGAAAGCCTGGATGCAACAAAAGAGCATTTATCTGGCGACGGGTAACAGCGTCAACCACTGGTGCGACTGAGAAAGGGTGAGCAATGAGCGAAATGATAACCGTCGGCGACGCCATCGCCAGAACGCTGGAGCAGTATCAGGTTGAGGCCATCTACGGCGTCATCTCCATTCACAACCTGCCGATCGCGGATGCGGTTGGGCAGCGGGGCAATATCCGCTTTGTGCCCGCGCGCGGTGAAGCCGGTTCCGTCACCATGGCCGATGCTCACGGGCGCTTTTCCGGCCTCGGCGTGGCGCTGACCAGCACCGGCGCGGGGGCCGGGAACGCGGTAGGCGCGCTGGTGGAAGCCATGAATGCCTGCACGCCGCTGCTGCATTTAACCGGGCAGGTTGAGAAAGCCTGGCTGGACGCCGACACCGGGTTTATCCATGAAACCCGTGACCAGCTGACCTTCCTGAAGGCCAGCTCAAAACGGGCGTACCGCATCAGCAATGCGAATCAGGCGATAGCGATTCTGCATAAAGCCATCCAGGACGCGCAGACCCCGCCGTGCGGACCGGTCTCGGTGGAAATCCCGATTGATATTCAGAGCGCCAAAATTCCGCTGTCGCTGGTAACCGCTCCGATCAAACCGGTATCGGCTCCGGCCGTGGATACCGGAATGGTTGACGCGCTGTGGGCGCAGCTCAAACAGGCGAAACAGCCGCTGCTGTGGCTGGGCGGCGGGGCGCTGGGAAGCGCTGAGGCGGTGAAAAAACTGGCGGATGCGGGCATCACCGTGATTTCCAGCACCCACGCGCGCGGCGTGCTGCCGGACAACCACCGCGCCAGCCTGCGGGCGTTCCACAACTCGCCGTCGGTGGAGGCGCTCATTGCGCAGTGTGATTTTACGTTGGTGGCCGGTTCTCGCCTGCGCAGCAACGAAACCCGATCCTGGACGCTTGAGCTGCCTTCCCCGCGGGTGCAGCTCGATATCGACCCGGCGGCAGCAAGCCGTAACTACCTGATGGATAGCACGTTGATAGCCGATTGTTCCGCGCTGCTTGGCGCGCTGGCTGAAAAAGTGCAGGGCCGCGAGTGGGGCAACGCCCAGTGGGATACGCAGGTACAGCAGGCTGTCGGGCAAGCTGAGCAGGGGCTGCGCGAGCAGTGCGGCGCCTATGCGAAGCTTAACGACGCCATTGAGAAAGCCCTGCCGAAAGACGGCCTGCTGGTGCGCGATATCACCGTGTCCGGCAGCCTGTGGGGTAGCCGCCTGTTCAGGGCTAACGGTCCGCTGATGAATATTCACTCCCTCGCCGGGGCGATTGGCATGGGCCTGCCGATGGCTATCGGCACCGCGATTGCCAACCCACAGCGCAAGGTGGTGGGGCTGGTGGGCGACGGCGGCCTGAGCCTCAATTTAGGCGAACTGGCGACGCTGGCGCAGGAGAAAGCCAACGTGACGCTGCTGATCATGAACGACGGGGGCTACGGCGTAATGCGTGGTATTCAGGATAAATATTTTGGCGGGCGTCAGTATTATAACGCGCTGCATACTCCGGATTTTACCCTGCTGGCGCAGGCGATTGGTCTACAGGCCTGGAGCGTTGAGCAGGCCGAGGATTTTGACGCGGTGATGATGGAAGCGTTAGCGATGCCGGGGCCGTCGGTGGTAGAGGTGCGGATGGGGCAGATTGGCGCCCTTAAGTTTGCCGGGCCGCCACAGAAAACGCTGTACTGATTGAGTCTTGTTGCCCGGTAGCGCGGCGCGCACCGGGCCGGAGTATTATTTAATACCGTCTGCCGCCATGCGGTCACGGATATGCTGCGCGCGTTCAACGGAGGCCGGGTGATCGTCAAACATGGAGCTTTGACGGCCTTCCTCCAGTTTCGCCAGTTTTTCGAAGCTGGTGGCTAAACCTGATGGGTTGATGCCGCGCTTGCGCAACAGATCGTAAGAATAGTCATCCGCTTCCGACTCCTGACGCTGGGAGAACTGGGAGTTAACCAGTTTCTCACCCACGTCGCCCAGCTGCGACTGGGACAGGCTGCCGACAATGCCGCCCGCAGAGGCCGCCGCTGCACGCACGGCATTGGTGCCCAGCGCAACCTGCATCCCTTTCTTCACGTGACCCAGAGCAACGTGACCCATTTCATGGCCGATCACCGCTTCCACTTCGTTGTCGGTCATCATGTCCATCAGGCCGCTGTATACGCGGATACAGCCGTTAGCCATCGCGAAGGCGTTCACGTCTTTCGCCATATACACCTTGTAGTTCACCGGCTGACCGTTAATGTTGTCGCCCAGCGCGGAAGCAATCTTGTTCAGACGCTGCGTGTAGGTGCTGTTTGCCGGGGCAAGCGTAGCTTTTCCATCCATATCCTTACAGGCCTCGTCGCTCAGCGCTTTCACCTGCGCATCGCTCAGTGAGTAGGCCTGAAAAGCTTCTGCGCCTGAGGTCATCAGGCCGTTAGAATCCATATTCTGACAGCCGCTTAGCAGGAGCGTTGTTCCCACAGCCAGCCCGATTGCACGCATTTTCATGATGTTGCTTCCGTACTCGTTAATCTGAATTAATTCCGAAAAATGCACCGTCAACGAAGCCGGTGTCGGGCTAAGTATAAGGAATATCTACAGGGGCGGGCGAGCAGATTGCGCAACATGCGAGCATGATCCAGAGATTTCTTAAGCAGCAAAAGAATGCTCCATGTACATGCCCTGCGGCTTGGGTTACATTGTTGGCACTTTTTTCCGGCGTAGCCCAAAACGCGCTGTCGTCAAGGGCATGGCCTTTAACAGTCCGATCTGGAGTTAAAATGTCCTCACGTAAAGAGCTTGCTAATGCTATTCGTGCGCTGAGCATGGACGCAGTACAGAAAGCCAAATCCGGCCACCCGGGCGCCCCTATGGGCATGGCTGACATCGCCGAAGTCCTGTGGCGTGATTTCCTGAACCATAACCCGCAGAACCCGGCATGGGCAGACCGCGACCGTTTCGTGCTGTCTAACGGCCACGGCTCTATGCTGATCTACAGCCTGCTGCACCTCACCGGCTACGATCTGCCAATCGAAGAGCTGAAAAACTTCCGTCAGCTGCACTCCAAAACTCCAGGTCACCCGGAAGTGGGCTACACCGCTGGCGTTGAAACCACTACCGGTCCGCTGGGTCAGGGCATCGCTAACGCCGTAGGTATGGCGATTGCAGAGAAGACCCTGGCGGCGCAGTTTAACCGTCCTGGCCACGACATCGTTGACCACTTCACCTACGCCTTCCTGGGCGACGGCTGCATGATGGAAGGCATTTCTCACGAAGTGTGCTCCCTGGCAGGCACCCTGAAGCTGGGTAAACTGGTTGCGTTCTACGACGACAACGGTATCTCCATCGACGGTCATGTTGAAGGCTGGTTCACTGACGACACCGCAGCACGTTTCGAAGCCTACGGCTGGCACGTTGTGCGCGGCGTTGATGGCCACGATGCTGACTCGATTAAACGTGCCGTAGAAGAAGCGCGCGCCGTGACCGACAAACCGTCCCTGCTGATGTGCAAAACCATCATCGGCTTCGGTTCTCCGAACAAAGCGGGCACTCACGACTCCCACGGCGCACCGCTGGGCGACGCGGAAATTGCACTGACCCGTGAAGCGCTGGGCTGGAAACACCCTGCCTTCGAAATCCCGTCTGAAATCTACGCTCAGTGGGATGCGAAAGAAGTGGGTCAGGCGAAAGAAGCGGCCTGGAACGAGAAGTTCGCGGCTTACGCGAAAGCCTTCCCACAGGAAGCGGCTGAGTTCACCCGTCGTATGAAAGGTGACATGCCGTCTGACTTCGACGCCAAAGCGAACGAGTTCATCGCGAAGTTGCAGGCGAACCCAGCCAAGATCGCCAGCCGTAAAGCATCTCAGAATGCGATCGAAGCGTTTGGCCCTCTGCTTCCAGAATTCCTCGGCGGCTCCGCTGACCTGGCGCCATCAAACCTGACCCTGTGGTCCGGATCTAAGCCAATCAACGAAGATACTGCCGGTAACTACATCCATTACGGTGTACGTGAGTTCGGTATGACTGCGATTGCCAACGGTATCGCTCTGCACGGTGGTTTCCTGCCGTACACTTCTACCTTCCTGATGTTTGTGGAATATGCACGTAACGCCGTGCGTATGGCTGCGCTGATGAAACAGCGTCAGGTGATGGTCTACACCCACGACTCCATCGGTCTGGGCGAAGATGGTCCAACTCACCAGCCAGTAGAGCAGGTGGCTTCCCTGCGCGTGACCCCGAACATGAGCACATGGCGTCCATGTGACCAGGTTGAATCTGCGGTGGCGTGGAAATACGGCGTTGAGCGTCAGGACGGTCCAACCGCGCTGATCCTCTCCCGTCAGAACCTGGCGCAGCAGGAGCGTACTCCAGAGCAGCTGGCGAACATCGCACGCGGTGGTTACGTGCTGAAAGATTGCGCGGGCCAGCCTGAGCTGATCTTCATCGCCACCGGTTCAGAAGTTGAACTGGCTGTAGCAGCATGGGAAAAACTGACTGCCGAAGGCGTGAAGGCGCGTGTGGTTTCCATGCCGTCTACCGATGCGTTCGACAAGCAGGATGCCGCGTACCGCGAATCCGTACTGCCTAAAGCGGTCTCCGCTCGCGTGGCAGTGGAAGCGGGTATCGCAGACTACTGGTTCAAATACGTGGGTCTGAACGGCGCTATCGTCGGGATGACCACGTTTGGTGAGTCTGCGCCAGCTGAACAGCTGTTTGAAGAGTTCGGCTTCACCGTTGAAAACGTTGTCGCTAAGGCGAAAGAACTGCTGTAACTCTCCCAGTGATGCAAAACGGGTCGCTCAGGCGGCCCGTTTTTATTTTGGAGGTATTTTTTTTGGTGTTAACAACATATAATTGGTGATTCCTATCACAAATACGCAAAGTCATAATATGTTTAATTTGCAATGGGTATCACATATATAGACTTGCTTTTTAATTTTTCGTTTTTAACGATCTGTTTTTATTCGTTTTATTAAAATGCACTCTGGCACGCTCGCTATTTTGTCTCCGTTTGATTTCATTTTACCGCAGGCGTATTTTGTTTTTAGCGATACGTTGTACCCTAAAAATAAAATAAGGATGATATATGCGGTTAATTGATTATTTCCCTGAATCCTCAATATCAATAAAATCCGCAGCAAAGGACTGGCAGGAAGCCATTGATTTTTCCATGTCGTCTTTGCTGCAAAATCATTATATTAACGCTGATTATATTGAAGCAATTAAAACCTCGACGCTTACTAATGGCCCTTATTACATTCTCGCTCCGGGTGTGGCAATGCCTCATGCCCGTCCGGAGTGCGGTGCCTTAAAAACAGGTATGTCATTAACGCTTCTTAAACAGGAAGTGCAGTTTGCCGACGACGATGAGCCCGTAAAATTACTCATTGGTTTATCGGCGGCGGATGCGGATTCACATATCGGCGCTATCCAGGCATTAAGCGAATTATTATGTGAAGAAGACAGGCTGTCGGCGTTGTTAACCGCTAAGTCAGAAAAGCAGTTGGCGGATATTATCGCTCACGCATAATTATTCTCTCCTTTACAGGACATTATTATGGAACACAAGTCTGCTCGTGCAAAGGTCCAGGCTTTTGGGGGCTTTTTGACTGCAATGGTCATCCCGAATATTGGCGCTTTTATTGCCTGGGGATTTATTACCGCATTATTTATTCCAACCGGCTGGATGCCAAATGAGCATTTCGCCAAAATTGTTGGTCCGATGATCACCTATTTATTGCCGGTGATGATTGGCTCTACCGGCGGACACCTGGTTGGCGGCAAACGTGGGGCAGTGATGGGGGGGATCGGCACTATCGGCGTGATTATCGGCGCGGATATTCCTATGTTCCTCGGCTCAATGATCATGGGGCCACTCGGCGGTCTGGTAATTAAGCACATCGATCGGCTGCTGGATAAACGCATTCCCGCTGGTTTTGAGATGGTCATCAACAACTTCTCGCTGGGTATTGCGGGTATGCTCCTCTGCCTGCTGGGATTTGAAGTGATCGGTCCTGCGGTGTCGATTGCCAATAACTTTATTAAAGAGTGTATTGAATCACTGGTACATGCAGGCTACCTGCCGCTGCTGTCGTTGATTAACGAACCGGCAAAAATCCTGTTTTTAAATAACGCTATCGATCAGGGTGTTTATTATCCGCTGGGGATGCAGCAGGCTTCCGAGACGGGTAAATCCATCTTCTTTATGGTGGCCTCCAACCCCGGGCCGGGTTTAGGTCTGCTGCTGGCTTTTGCTTTTTTCGGCAAAGGAATGGCGAAGAAGTCAGCCCCCGGCGCGATGATCATTCACTTCCTGGGCGGCATTCATGAGCTCTATTTCCCTTACGTACTGATGAAACCGCTGACGCTGATTGCGATGATTGCTGGCGGCATGAGCGGGACGTGGGTGTTTAACCTGTTAGGCGGTGGTCTGGTGGCTGGCCCAAGTCCGGGTTCGATTTTCGCCTACCTCGCGTTAACGCCTAAAGGCGCATTCCTCGCCACGATTGCTGGCGTAACGACAGGCACGCTGGTCACCTTTGCGGTCGCCTCTTTTATCCTGAAGATGGATAAAAATAACGAAGCTGAAACGGAAGATACTTTCAATGATTCTGCCAACGCCGTAAAAGCCATGAAGCAGGAAGGCAAGTTTACTTACCAGGATGTTAAGCATATCGCTTTTGTCTGCGATGCCGGAATGGGCTCCAGCGCTATGGGCGCGACGACATTCCGGAAGCGTCTGGAAAAAGCCGGACAAAACATCGAAGTAAAACATTATGCCATCGAAAATGTGCCTGACGACGCGGACATTATTGTTACCCATGCCAGCCTGGAGGGGCGCGCTAAACGGGTCAGTGACAAACCGTTAGTGTTGATAAAAAACTATCTCGGCGATCCTAAGCTTGACGAGTTATTTAAGCATCTAACGGCGAATTAATCTATCTGGTTCCTGGAGTCATTATGAAAACGAAAGTGGCTGCCATTTATGGCAAGCAGGATGTTCGTATCCGCGAATTCGAACTGCCCGAAATAAGCGACAATGAACTGCTGGTGAGCGTAATTTCCGACAGCGTTTGTTTATCAACCTGGAAGGCGGCGAAATTAGGTAGTGAACATAAACGTGTGCCGGACGATCTGGAAAATCATCCGGTCATAACCGGACATGAATGTGCCGGGGTGATTGTTGAGGTCGGAAAAAACCTTACCGGGAAATTTAAAAAAGGTCAGCGCTTTGTTTTACAACCGGCAATGGGATTGCCGAGCGCTTATTCTGCTGGCTACAGCTATGAATATTTTGGCGGCAATGCGACGTATATGATTATTCCAGAAGTCGCAATTAATCTGGGCTGCGTTTTACCTTATCACGGCTCCTATTTTGCGGCGGCTTCGCTGGCGGAACCCATGTGCTGCATTATCGGCGCGTATAACGCCAATTATCATACGACACAATATGTCTATGAGCACCGGATGGGCGTGAAACCGGGAGGTAATATTGCGCTTCTGGCCTGCGCCGGGCCGATGGGAATTGGCGCTATTGATTATGCGATTAACGGCGGGATTCAGCCGTCGCGCGTTGTGGTGGTGGATATCGATGAGGCACGCCTTGCGCAGGCGGAAAAACTCCTGCCGGTTGAGCTGGCGGCACAAAAGGGCATTGAGCTTATCTATGTTAATACCTCCGAACTGGAGAACCCTGCCGCTACGTTACGCGCATTAACTGACAATGCAGGCTTTGACGACGTGTTTGTCTATGCCGCGGTTCCGGCGGTCATTGAACTGGCAGACGATCTTCTCGCCGAGGACGGGTGCCTGAATTTCTTCGCCGGACCAACGGACAGCAATTTCAAGGTGCCGTTTAATTTTTACAACGTCCATTACAACAGTACCCACGTGGTGGGCACCTCCGGCGGCTCGACGGAGGACATGAAAGAGGCGATTGCGCTGAGTGCGACAGGCCAGCTCCAGCCGTCGTTTATGGTGACTCACATCGGCGGTCTGGATGCGGTGCCGCATACGGTACTCAATCTGCCGGACATTCCTGGGGGCAAGAAGCTTATCTACAACGGTGTCACCATGCCGTTAACGGCCATTGCCGATTTTGCCGAAAAGGGTAAAACCGATCCGCTTTTCCGGGAGCTGGCAAGGCTTGTGGAAGAGACTCACGGCATCTGGAATGAAAAAGCAGAGCGCTATCTGCTGGCGAAGTTTGGGGTGGATATTGGGGAGGCGGCCGCATGATGTCTCTGGCATGGCCGCTCTTTCGCGTCACGGAACAGGCGGCGCTGGCCGCCTGGCCGCAAACCGGGTGCGGCGATAAAAACCGAATCGACGGGCTGGCGGTAACCGCCATGCGCGAGGCGCTAAACGCGATAGCGATTCGCGGGCGTATCGTCATCGGCGAAGGTGAGATCGACCATGCGCCAATGCTGTGGATTGGCGAGGAGGTCGGAAGCGGCGTCGGCCTGGCGGTGGATATTGCCGTCGATCCCATTGAGGGGACCCGCATGGTGGCGATGGGACAAAGCAATGCGCTGGCAGTGATGGCGTTTGCGCCTGAGGGCAGCCTGTTTCATGCCCCTGATATGTACATGAAAAAACTGGTGGTTAACGCAGCGGCAACCGGGGCAATCAGCCTCGCTCTCCCGCTGGCAGAAAACCTTCGCAACGTTGCCCGGGCGCTGGGCAAGCCGCTGGACCATCTGCGGATGGTAACGCTGGACAAACCGCGCCTGCAAAATGTAATTGCCGAGGCAAGGCAGCTGGGCGTGAAAGTGTTCGCGCTGCCCGATGGCGACGTCGCCGCCAGCGTTCTGACCTGCTTACAGGATAATCCCTATGATCTGATGTACACCACAGGCGGCGCGCCGGAAGGGGTGATCTCTGCCTGCGCGGTGAAAGCGCTGGGTGGCGAAATGCAGGCGGAGCTGATCGATTTTTGTGAAGCGAAAGGGGAGAGTCCTGAGAACCGTCGGGTCGCCGTGCAGGAGCACCGTCGCTGTGCGGAGATGAAGGTGGAAGTCAATCGTATCTATACCCTTAGCGAACTGGTAAAGGGCAATGACATCCTGTTCAGCGCGACGGGCGTGACGGGTGGCGAACTGGTTAAAGGTATTCAACAGGTTGCGGAGGGTGTGCGCACGCAAACTTTATTGATCGGCGGCGCAGATCGAACGTGTAATATAATAGACTCTCTGCATTCACAGTGATTTATCGAGATACAAATGACGACGCTGACAGAAGACGACGTGCTTGAGCAACTGGATGCTCAGAATAACCTCCTCGCATTCATGACGACGGCACAGTCTTTTTTGCTCCAGGGCATTAAATGTTTTCTGCCGTCGCTGTTTGTCGATAACGATGAAGAGATCGTGGAATATGCAGTGAAGCCGTTACTCGCCCGGAGTGGGCCGCTTGATGACATCGACGTGGCGTTACGCCTGATCTATGCGCTGGGGAAAATGGAAAAATGGCTCTACGCCGACATTACGCATTTTTCACAGTTTTATCAGTATCTGAAAGAGCAGGATACCCTCCCTGGCTTTGCCGATGACATCACCTGGGATTTTATCAGCAACGTTAATTGCATCACCCGTAACGCGACGTTATTCAGCGCGCTGGAGTCGATGAAATTTGCTGACTTTGCCGCATGGTCTGAGGTGCGCTTTACCGCAATGATCAAGACGGCGCTCACCCTGGCGGTAACGACAATTTTAAAGGAACTTACGCCGTGAAAATTGGGCTAACGGTTAACGGGCTACATGTAGAAGCACATTATCCTGACGACGAAATTGAAAATGTTCATAAGCCTTTGCTGCGGCAACTGGCGAAACGGCATTTCGCCAGCGCCAGCAGACGTACGATTGTTTTTCTCAGCGCGCCGCCCGGGACGGGCAAATCCACGCTGACCGCCTTCTGGGAATTCCTCTCTCGTCAGATGGAGGGGATGCCGCCGATCCAGACGTTGCCGATGGATGGATTTCATCACTACAACGTCTGGCTGGAAGCGCATAACCTGCGCGCGTACAAAGGCGCCCCGGAAACCTTTGATGTCGACAGGCTGGCGCAACATCTGCGGCAGATAAAAGAGGGCGACAGTACCTGGCCGCAGTATGACCGACAAACGCACGATCCTGTCGAAGAGGCAATCGTGGTAACGGCCCCTGTCGTGATTGTTGAGGGTAACTGGCTGCTGCTTGATGACGAACGATGGCGAACGCTGATGGAATACTGCGATTTTTCATTGTTTATTCGCGCCCCCGCCGAAGCGTTACGTACGCGCCTGGTGGGACGTAAGCTGGCCGGCGGACTCTCTCAGGCCGACGCCGACGCGTTTTATGCGCGCACCGACGGGCCAAACGTGGAGCGTGTTTTGCGTCACAGCCGTCCTGCCAAGGTGGAACTGATGATGTCGGCAAATGGCGAATACCGACTCGTCTGAGCCTCCGCAGCTTTCAGTGGGGACACCGGTCGACCCGCCGCGTTTTTACGTGGCGGGATGGAAAGGGATTATTCCGGAAAAATGTGATGGAGATCAGATAAAATCGCTCTTAATCTGGACAGAGATTCCTTTTATTCCCCGATTCGCTTATTCTTGCTGAAGCGTTTCAGTCGATTAAATGTTCGACAATTGACCAATCAATCGCAGTTTGTGACAGCAAGGATTCCCCTTCGGGCGTCGCTGGATTACTCTTTCAGCCACCTCAAACTCAGGGATAGCTTTGCAGGAGATCTATGACCGTACGCGTAGCGATTAATGGCTTCGGTCGCATCGGGCGCAACGTGGTTCGTGCTTTATATGAATCCGGGCGTCGTGCGGAAATCACCGTGGTGGCAATCAATGAACTGGCGGATGCTGCGGGCATGGCACATTTGTTGAAATATGACACCAGCCACGGTCGCTTTGCCTGGGATGTTCGCCAGGAAAGGGAACAGCTGTTCGTCGGTGACGATGCCATCCGCGTGCTGCATGAGAACAGTATTGAAGGGCTGCCCTGGCGCGAACTGGGTGTGGATGTGGTGCTGGACTGTACCGGCGTGTACGGTAACCGTGAACATGGCGAAGCGCATCTGAATGCTGGCGCGAAAAAAGTGCTGTTCTCCCATCCCGGCAGTAACGACCTCGACGCCACCGTCGTGTTTGGTGTTAACCAGCACGAGCTGCACGCTGAACACCGCATTGTCTCCAACGCCTCCTGCACCACCAACTGCATTATTCCGGTCATTAAACTGTTAGACGATGCTTATGGCATTGAATCCGGCACCGTGACCACGATTCACTCCGCCATGCACGATCAGCAGGTAATCGACGCCTACCATCCGGATTTACGACGCACTCGCGCGGCGAGCCAGTCAATCATTCCGGTGGATACGAAACTGGCTGCCGGGATCACCCGTATTTTCCCGCAGTTTAACGACCGTTTTGAAGCGATTGCCGTGCGCGTTCCGACGATAAACGTCACCGCAATCGATCTTAGCGTGACGGTGAAAAAACCGGTAAAAGCCTGTGAAGTCAACCTGTTGCTGCAAAAAGCGGCACAGGGAGCATTTCATGGTATAGTTGACTATACGGAATTACCGTTGGTCTCAGTAGATTTTAACCACGACCCGCATAGCGCCATCGTGGATGGCACGCAGACGCGAGTCAGTGGTGCGCACCTCATCAAGACGCTGGTCTGGTGTGATAACGAATGGGGCTTTGCTAACCGAATGCTCGACACCACGTTAGCCATGGCCGCGAAAGGTTTCAGGTAGAGCGCACCTTGCGCTTGCAAAACTTTAAGAATCAACGAGAGGATTCACCATGTCTGTAATTAAGATGACCGATCTGGATCTGGCAGGTAAACGCGTTTTCATCCGTGCCGATCTGAACGTACCGGTTAAAGATGGCAAAGTGACCAGCGACGCGCGTATCCGTGCATCTCTGCCAACCATTGAACTGGCTCTGAAGCAGGGCGCTAAAGTGATGGTCACCTCCCACCTGGGCCGTCCAACTGAAGGCGAGTACAACGAAGAGTTCTCTCTGCTGCCGGTTGTTAATTACCTGAAAGACAAACTGTCCAGCCCGGTTCGCCTGGTGAAAGATTACCTGGACGGCGTGGAAGTTGCCGAAGGTGAGCTGGTTGTTCTGGAAAACGTTCGCTTCAACAAAGGCGAAAAGAAAGACGACGAAACCCTGTCCAAAAAATACGCTGCGCTGTGCGACGTATTCGTGATGGATGCATTCGGTACGGCTCACCGTGCGCAGGCATCTACCCACGGTATCGGTAAATTCGCAGACGTCGCCTGTGCAGGTCCGCTGCTGGCTGACGAACTGGAAGCGCTGGGTAAAGCACTGAAAGAACCTGCTCGTCCAATGGTCGCTATCGTTGGTGGTTCTAAAGTTTCTACCAAACTGACCGTACTGGATTCTCTGTCCAAAATCGCTGACCAGCTGATCGTTGGCGGTGGTATCGCGAACACCTTCGTTGCTGCGCAAGGCCACAACGTGGGTAAATCCCTGTACGAAGCGGATCTGGTTGACGAAGCCAAACGTCTGCTGGGTACCTGTGATATCCCGGTTCCAACTGACGTTCGCGTGGCAACCGAGTTCTCTGAAACTGCTACCGCAACCCTGAAATCTGTTAACGACATCAAAGATGAAGAGCAGATTCTGGACCTGGGCGACGTTTCTGCACAGAAACTGGCTGAAATCCTGAAAAACGCAAAAACTATCCTGTGGAACGGTCCTGTCGGCGTGTTCGAATTCCCGAACTTCCGCAAAGGGACTGAGATCGTGGCTAACGCAATCGCAGACAGCGAAGCGTTCTCTATCGCAGGCGGTGGTGACACCCTGGCAGCAATCGACCTGTTCGGTATCGCTGACAAGATCTCCTACATCTCCACTGGTGGCGGCGCATTCCTCGAATTCGTGGAAGGCAAAGTTCTGCCAGCAGTAGCAATGCTCGAAGAGCGCGCTAAGAAGTAAGCCATTCAGGGGCAGGGAAACCTGCCCAATTTTCAGCGCGCTTATCAGAGCTCGCACCATTTCTAACGGCCGAAGATACAGGACTAAGCAACATGTCTAAAATTTTTGATTTCGTAAAACCTGGCGTTATCACTGGTGATGACGTACAGAAAGTGTTCCAGGTAGCTAAAGAAAACAACTTCGCTCTGCCAGCAGTTAACTGCGTGGGTACCGACTCCATCAACGCCGTACTGGAAACTGCTGCTAAAGTTAAAGCTCCAGTTATCGTTCAGTTCTCTAACGGCGGCGCTGCGTTCATCGCAGGTAAAGGCGTGAAAACTGACATTCCTCAGGGTGCTGCAATCCTGGGCGCTATCTCTGGCGCATATCACGTTCACCAGATGGCTGAGCACTACGGTGTTCCGGTTATCCTGCACACTGACCACTGCGCGAAAAAACTGCTGCCATGGATCGACGGTCTGCTGGACGCAGGTGAAAAACACTTCGCAGCAACCGGTAAGCCACTGTTCTCTTCTCACATGATCGACCTGTCCGAAGAGTCTCTGGAAGAAAACATCGAGATCTGCTCTAAGTACCTGGCGCGTATGTCCAAAATGGGCATGACCCTGGAAATCGAACTGGGTTGCACCGGCGGTGAAGAAGACGGTGTGGACAACAGCCACATGGACGCTTCTGCACTGTACACTCAGCCAGAAGACGTTGATTACGCTTACACCGAGCTGAGCAAAATCAGCCCACGCTTCACTATCGCAGCGTCCTTCGGTAACGTACACGGCGTATACAAACCAGGTAACGTGGTTCTGACCCCGACCATCCTGCGTGATTCTCAGGAATACGTGTCCAAAAAACACAACCTGCCGCACAACAGCCTGAACTTCGTCTTCCACGGCGGTTCCGGTTCTTCTGCTCAGGAAATCAAAGATTCCGTAAGCTACGGCGTAGTGAAAATGAATATCGATACCGACACCCAATGGGCAACCTGGGACGGTATCCTGCAATACTACAAAACCAACGAAGCTTACCTGCAAGGTCAGCTGGGCAACCCGAAAGGCGAAGACCAGCCGAACAAGAAATACTACGATCCACGCGTATGGCTGCGCGCTGCCCAGACTTCTATGATTACTCGTCTGGAGCAGGCATTCAAAGAACTGAACGCGGTTGACGTTCTGTAATTTGAGCTGTTCATAGCGTCAAGAAGGTCCGCATATGCGGGCCTTTTTTTATGCTTTTTCAATATCCTGCAATACCTGATTTTGTGATCTGTTTGGCAAAGCCGGTGCTTTTTGTTTACCCTTTACTGACCTGCCTGTCTCCATGGGGGATGGATTTTGTGTTTTGGTTTAACAAAAGGAAGAATAAATGGAACAACTTGATGTTGTAGACAGCATCAATAACGCGGGTAACTGGCTGGTGCGCAACCAGGCGCTACTGCTGAGCTACGCCGTGAATATTGTTGCCGCTATTGCCATCATCATTGTCGGGATGATCGTGGCGCGTATCGTTTCGAACGCTGTCAACCGGGTGATGGTCGCACGACACATTGATGCCACAGTCGCCGATTTCCTCTCCGCGCTGGTCCGTTACGGCATTATCGCCTTTACGCTGATTGCGGCGCTGGGGCGTGTCGGCGTGCAGACGGCATCCGTCATCGCTGTGCTCGGTGCTGCCGGTCTGGCCATTGGTCTGGCATTGCAGGGTTCGCTGTCTAACCTGGCGGCGGGCGTATTGCTGGTGACCTTCCGTCCGTTCCGTTCCGGTGAGTATGTGGATCTGGGCGGTATTGCCGGTACCGTGTTGCAGGTTCAGATTTTCTCCACGACCCTGCGTACCGTGGATGGTCGCATTGTGGTAGTCCCGAACGGGAAAATCATTGCGGGCAATATCATTAACTTCTCCCGCGAGCCGGTGCGTCGTAACGAGCTGATCATCAGCGTGGCGTACGACTCCGATATCGATCAGGTGAAGTCGCTGATCGCCAACATCATTGCCTCTGACGATCGCATTCTGAAGGACCGCGAGCAGACCGTTCGTCTGAATGAGCTGGGCGCGTCATCTATTAATTTTGTGGTGCGCATCTGGAGCAAAAGCAGCGATCTTCAAAACGTTTACTGGGATGTGCTGGAGCGCATCAAGCGTGATTTCGATGCCAACGGCATCAGCTTCCCGTACCCGCAGATGGACGTAAACGTCAAAAAAGTCAAAGAAGCAGAGTAACGTCTCCCGTAGGCCCGGTAAGCGTCAGCGACACCGGGCTTTTCTTTTATTAGCCCAGCTAATCCCCAATTAATATTATCCATTTCCTCTAATGACGTTCCCGCAGTATAGTCTGCCTCCAGGACAACTCTGCGAGAATTACGTCATGTTATCTTATTATTTTCAGGGGCTTGTGTTAGGTGCGGCCATGATCCTTCCCCTTGGTCCACAAAATGCGTTCGTGATGAACCAGGGCATTCGCCGCCAGTATCATCTGATGATTGCCCTGCTGTGTGCGGTGAGCGATCTGCTGCTGATTTGCGCCGGGATTTTTGGCGGCAGCGCCCTGTTGATGCAGTCGCCGTGGCTGCTGGCGCTGGTTACCTGGGGCGGCGTAGCGTTTCTGCTGTGGTACGGGTTTGGTGCCCTGAAAACGGCCATGAGCAGCAATCTTGAGCTGGCGAGCGCCGAAGTGATGAAGCAGGGGCGCTGGAAGATTATCGTCACCATGCTCGCCGTAACGTGGCTTAACCCGCACGTCTACCTTGATACCTTTGTGGTGCTGGGCAGCCTGGGCGGACAGCTGGACGTTGAGCCGAAACGCTGGTTTGCGCTCGGTACGGTCAGCGCCTCCTTCCTCTGGTTCTTTGGTCTTGCGATCCTGGCGGCATGGCTGGCACCACGACTGCGTACCGCCAAAGCGCAGCGCATTATCAATACCCTGGTGGGGCTGGTGATGTGGTTTATTGCCTTCCAGTTGGCGAAAGAGGGCATTCATCACGTACAGGGATTGTTCAACTAAGCGTTGTCTTATGGACATCTGAACAAGACCCGCTAAGCTTGCTGGCATGAGCCCTGTTAACAGGGCACTCTTCGCAACATGGAGGAATGACAGTGAAGTTTAAGGTGATGGCCCTGGCGGCATTAGTAAGTTTAGGTGCGGTGTCGGTGCAGGCGAATGAACTGCCAAACGGCCCGCACATTGTCACTTCAGGCACGGCAAGTGTGGATGCGGTACCCGATGTTGCAACCCTGGCAATTGAAGTGAACGTGGCGGCGAAAGATGCTGCTTCCGCCAAGAAACAGGCAGACGATCGTGTTGCGCAATACCTCTCTTTCCTGGAACAGAACGGTGTCGCGAAAAAAGACATCAGCTCTGCGAACCTGCGTACCCAACCGGATTACGACTACCAGAACGGCAAAAGCATCCTGAAAGGCTATCGCGCCGTGCGTACTGTGGAAGTGACTGTACGCCAGCTTGATAAGCTCAACGGATTGCTGGATGGTGCGCTGAAGGCAGGGCTGAACGAAATTCGTTCCGTCTCGCTGGGCGTTGCGCAACCGGAAAAATATAAAGACGAAGCGCGTAAAGCGGCAATTGATGATGCCATTCATCAGGCGCAGCAGCTGGCATCCGGCTTCAAGAGCAAGCTCGGTCCGGTTTACAGCGTCCGTTACCACGTTTCAAACTACCAGCCAAGCCCGATGGTGCGGATGATGAAGGCGGACGCCGCGCCGGTTTCTGCTCAGGAAACCTACGAGCAGCCAACCATTCAGTTCGACGATCAGGTTGATGTGGTGTTCCAGCTGGAGCCAACTCAAACTCAGCAAACTGAGGCGGCTAAGGCGCAGTAGTTTGCCCTCACCCTAACCCTCTCCCACAGGGAGAGGGAATTCAAGCGATTAATCCTGTCTCAACACCTTATGCCCAAACGCCAGTAGCGCGTCGGTGACGTTGCGCATCATGCGGCTTTCCGGGGCAAAACGGTGCCAGTAGAGCATCCGGCGCTGATACAGCCCCGGGGTTAAATCAATCAGCTCACCACTTTTCAACTCTTTCTCAATCTGCAAATGCGGGATCATGCAGCAGGTCGTGCCCTGACGCGCGAGCTGTACGAAGGCTTCGGACGAGTTAACGATATGACACGGCACGCTGCCCGGCGGCAAATCGAAGTTTTGTTGCAGGAAGGCCTGATGCATATCGTCCAGATGGTCGAACGCGACGGCAGGGGCTTTCAGCAGCGCGGCGCGAGTCACGCCGTTCGGGAAGTAGCGCTCGGCAAAGGCTTTTGAACCGACAAACAGGTAATCCAGCGCGCCCAGCTGATCCACCAGACAGCTTGGCAGCGCCTGCGGCTGAATACTGACCGCCCCAACCACTTCGCCACGGCGCAGGCGTTCCTGAGTGCGGGTCTCGTCTTCAACCTGAAGGTTCAGGCGGATTGGGGAGTCGGCCAGCACCGGCGCAAGGGCCGGCAGCAGCCAGGTTGCCAGACTGTCGGCGTTCACCGCCAGCGACAGCAGCAGCGGCGTGGAGCCGGTTTGTTCATCGCCCAGCCATTCATCTTCCAGCAGTTCAACCTGACGCAGCAGGGCGAGGAGCTTTTGTCCTTGCTCTGTCGGACGCGGCGGTACGGTACGCACCAGCAGCGGCTGCCCGAACATGTTTTCAAGCTGTTTGATACGCTGTGATACGGCGGACTGGGTGATGCACAGCTTTTGCGCCGCGCGCTCAAAACCGCGTTCACGAATAACTGCATCAAGTGCCTGTAGTGTTCTGTAGTCCGGACGTTTCATTGCTCTGGCTGACTCCTTAATTTTGCTTAATCTGCACTATGACACAATTTTCCCTTCGTGGCAGACGAAATCCATTCGACGTGTTCTATAATGCGCCCTGAGTTTTCACACCACAGGCAAAACGATCATGACGCAGGATGAACTGAAAAAAGCAGTAGGATGGGCCGCTCTCCAGTACGTACAGCCGGGTACCATTGTCGGTGTTGGTACGGGGTCGACGGCGGCGCACTTTATCGATGCGCTGGGCACGATGAAGGGGCAGATCGAGGGCGCGGTTTCCAGCTCCGATGCTTCCACGGAAAAGCTGAAAAGCCTCGGCATCACCGTTTTCGACCTCAACGAAGTGGACCGTCTGGGCATTTACGTTGATGGCGCGGATGAAATCAACGGCCACATGCAGATGATCAAAGGCGGTGGCGCGGCGCTGACCCGCGAAAAAATCATCGCTTCCGTGGCGGATAAGTTCATCTGCATCGCGGACGCCTCCAAGCAGGTCGACATTCTGGGGAATTTCCCGCTGCCGGTCGAAGTGATCCCGATGGCGCGCAGCGCGGTTGCCCGTCAACTTGTGAAGCTGGGCGGTCGTCCGGAATACCGTCAGGGTGTGGTGACCGACAACGGCAACGTGATCCTCGACGTTCACGGCCTTGAGATCCTCGATGCCATTGCGCTGGAAAATGCGATCAACGGCATTCCAGGCGTTGTTACCGTAGGGTTATTTGCCAACCGTGGCGCGGATGTGGCGCTGATCGGCACCGCTGACGGCGTGAAAACCATCGTAAAATGATCTGACGGGGGGAGTCCTCCCCCCGCTAAAAAATTTTTGAAACGCTAAATTCGGTGACTTGTGTCACGTTTTTATGTCTCTTTTGCCGATCCTTCCGCGTTTGTAAATTTCCATAGCATTTTCCTCTGCCATTTTGCGCTGTATGACTTTCCTTCAGCGTACTGACGCAAACGTTCATATTGCTGCAATAGTTTTTTTTGATATGTTGGCTACAGCGGATTTATATCCAGCACAACATCAGTTCAGACAAAAACAGGGTCGGGTAAATGGCAAAGGTATCACTGGAGAAAGACAAGATTAAATTCCTGCTGGTCGAGGGCGTGCATCAAAAAGCAATCGATAGCCTTCGTGCGGCAGGTTACACCAACATCGAATTTCACAAAGGCGCGCTCGATACCGAAGAGCTGAAAGCGTCCATCCGTGATGCCCATTTCATTGGCCTGCGATCCCGTACCCAACTGACTGAAGACGTTATTGCTGCGGCGGAAAAGCTGGTGGCGATTGGCTGTTTCTGCATCGGCACCAACCAGGTTGATCTGAATGCCGCCGCAAAACGCGGTATCCCGGTCTTTAACGCGCCGTTCTCTAACACCCGTTCCGTGGCGGAGCTGGTAATTGGCGAGCTGCTGCTGCTGCTTCGCGGCATTCCGGAGGCTAACGCCAAAGCGCACCGCGGCGTGTGGAATAAGCTGGCTGCGGGCTCCTACGAAGCCCGTGGGAAAAAACTGGGTATCATCGGCTATGGCCACATCGGTACCCAGTTGGGGATTCTGGCGGAATCTCTCGGTATGCATGTCTATTTTTACGATATCGAAAGCAAGCTGCCGCTGGGTAACGCGACGCAGGTGCAGCATCTTTCTGACCTGCTGAACATGAGCGACGTGGTAAGCCTGCACGTGCCGGAAAATGCGTCCACCAAAAACATGATGGGCGCAGAAGAGCTGGCGCTGATGAAGCCGGGCTCTCTGCTGATCAACGCCGCGCGCGGTACGGTGGTCGATATTCCTGCACTGTGCGACGCGCTGAAGCGTAAACATCTGGCGGGTGCGGCGATTGACGTGTTCCCGACGGAACCGGCCACTAACAGCGATCCGTTCACCTCTCCGCTGTGCGAGTTCGACAACGTGATCCTGACGCCGCACATCGGCGGTTCTACTCAGGAAGCGCAGGAGAATATCGGCCTGGAAGTGGCGGGTAAGTTGAGCAAATATTCCGACAACGGTTCAACGCTCTCTGCGGTGAACTTCCCGGAGGTGTCTCTGCCGCTGCACGGTGGGCGTCGTCTGCTGCACATCCACGAAAACCGTCCTGGCGTGCTGACCGCCATCAACCAGATCTTTGCCGAGCAGGGCGTTAACATTGCTGCGCAGTATCTGCAAACTAACTCGCAGATGGGTTATGTGGTTATTGATATTGAAGCGGATGAAGACATCGCCGAGAAAGCATTGCAGAGCATGAAGGCCATTCCGGGGACGATTCGCGCGCGTCTGCTGTACTGATGGTGCGGTCTGTGGTGTCGGGTGGCGCTTACGCTTACCCGACCTACAATGTTCGAGGATTTATGTAGGCCGGGTAAGGCGTAGCCGCCACCCGGCTTTATTCTACCAGGTCCAGGTTTTACTGGGCGTCACCACCGCCGGCAACGGCACATCCCATTTCTCTACGGATAATACCTCCACGCCCTGGCAATCATGCGCATACCCCACCGGCTGCAATCCGTACTGCTGCCAGTTTTGCAGCGTCCTGTCATAGAACCCCCCGCCCATGCCTAATCGCTGGCCCTGCTCGTCAAACGCCACCAGCGGCGTAATCAGCACATCCAGTTCAGATAGCGGCAGCACGTCGCGCACGTCGAGTTTGGGTTCGGTGATTTTCAGACGATTTACCACCAGCTCGCTGTGCGGATGGTAGTGCAGAAACAGCAGATTGCCTCGGCTAAAGGGATGTAGCACCGGCAGATAAACTTTTTTCCCGGCGCGCCAGAGCTGGTCGATAAGCGGTTGGGTATCCAGCTCACCATCAAACGAGAGAAACAGGGCGACGGTGTTTGCCATCACCACAGGCGGATAGGCCATCATGCGGGCGGCGGCCTGCTGGGCAAAATGTGCCTGTTGCTCGGCGCTTAAGGCGCGACGACGCTGGCGAATAAGCTGACGGATGTCCTGGCGTGAAGCAGAAACTTCAGGGAATTGAGTCATGGTAGTCGGTAGAAGAAAAGAGAGGGAATCTCCGAGATGCCGCCGCAGGCTGTAACCCTTGAACCCTTGGTTCAAGGTGAATGTGTCGTCATAGTTTTAAGGCTTCTCGGACGGACCGAGCGTGCTCACCAACCATGGAGCGCCACATTCTTGTGGTATGAAATATCGGCTCAGGGGACTGGCCCGCTTGCGAACATCTCAGAGAAATTTTGTCTTCACAGTTACTCTACCATAGTCAACTGAGAAGTGTTATTCAAACTTTGGTCCCGGTCTTTCGGGACTGCGACCTTGATCAAGCAATGCCTGTTCTATGGTCTGCTGGAGCATTTTAATGCGCTGCTCCATGCTTGCCGCGTAATCGCGGGTCTTCGCTTTTTCCTGAGTCAGTTCATAGCTGATGTTCAACGCGGCGATGAAAACCAGCTGCTCAGTATTTGTGACTCTAGTGCGTTCTTTTAGATCTTGCAACCGCTGATTCAAATCGTCCGCAGCCTGATTCAAGGCATCCCTTTGTTCAGGCGGACAATTCACTCGCAGTGAACGGCCAAAAATCTGGAGATCGACGGGTTGTGCAGACATGCCACCTTCCTGCTGATTGACTGCGCTGCCTTCGCTTACTGCCCCGGGGGCTGCGAAGGGGCGACACTATAGCTACCCTGATGTGAAGATACAAGCCCTTTTCTGGTATCACCAGGGTCCAAAGTGGTAGCATATCATGAATATCCTCCCTTTGATGACGAATGCGTATGTCTATACAGAACGAAATGCCTGGTTACAAGGATTTAAACCAGTTACTGAACCAGCAGGGAGTCGGTCTGACCCCTGCCGAAATGCACGGTCTGATCAGCGGCATACTGTGCGGCGGAAACAGCGACAGCTCATGGCAGCCGCTGATCCACGACCTCACCAACGAAGGGCTGGCGTTTGGCCACGAACTGGCGGAAGCGCTGCGTAAAATGCACGCCGCAACCAGCGATTCCCTGGAAGACGATGGCTTTCTTTTTCAGCTTTATCTGCCTGAAGGCGACGATGTCAGCGTCTTCGATCGCGCCGATGCGCTCGCGGGTTGGGTAAACCACTATCTTCTTGGCCTGGGCGTAACCCAGCCTAAACTGGATAAAGTGACCGGCGAAGCGGGTGAAGCGATCGACGATCTGCGTAATATCGCCCAGCTCGGCTACGATGAAGACGAAGACCAGGAAGAGCTGGAAATGTCTCTCGAAGAGATTATCGAGTACGTGCGCGTGGCGTCTCTGCTGTGCCACGACAACTTTACGCGCTCGCAGCCGACCGCGCCGGAAGTTCGCAAGCCAACATTACACTAAGAAAAATAACGCACAGGAGGGTGTCATGGTTATCTCCAGTCAAGAGTATTCTCGCCGTCGTCAGGCGCTGCTGGCAAAAATGCAGCCGGGAAGCGCTGCCCTGATTTTCGCCGCGCCGGAAGTGACGCGCAGCGCCGACAGCGAATACCCCTATCGCCAGAGCAGTGATTTCTGGTACTTCACCGGGTTTAACGAGCCGGAAGCGGTACTGGTGCTGATTAAAAGCAATGACACCCACAACCACAGCGTGATTTTTAACCGCGTGCGCGATCTGACCGCGGAAATCTGGTTTGGCCGCCGCTTAGGGCAGGAGGCGGCGCCGGAAAAACTGGGCGTGGACCGTGCGCTGGCCTACAGCGAAATCAACCAGCAGCTTTACCAACTGCTGAATGGCCTGGACGTGCTCTATCACGCGCAGGGCGAATACGCGTATGCGGATGACATTGTCTTCACCGCGCTGGATAAGCTGCGTAAAGGCTCACGTCAGAATTTGTCTGCACCCGCCACCCTGACGGACTGGCGTCCGATGGTGCATGAGATGCGTCTGTTTAAGTCTGAAGAAGAGCTGAACGTGATGCGCCGCGCGGGCGAAATCAGCGCCCTGGCGCATACCCGCGCCATGGAAAAGTGCCGTCCCGGTATGTTCGAGTACCAGCTTGAAGGCGAAATTCACCATGAATTTAACCGTCACGGCGCGCGCTTCCCGTCCTATAACACCATCGTAGGCGGCGGTGAAAACGGCTGCATTCTGCACTACACCGAAAACGAAAGTGAACTGCGCGACGGCGATCTGGTGCTGATTGACGCGGGCTGTGAATATCAGGGTTACGCGGGCGACATCACCCGTACCTTCCCGGTGAACGGTAAATTCACCACCGCGCAGCGTGAAATCTATGACATCGTGCTTGAGTCTCTGGAGACCGCGCTGACGCTGTTCCGCCCTGGCACCTCCATCCAGGAGGTTACGGGCGAGGTGGTGCGCATCATGATTACCGGGCTGGTAAAGCTCGGCATTTTGAAAGGCGATGTGGACACCCTTATAACCGAAAACGCCCATCGTCCGTACTTTATGCACGGCCTGAGCCACTGGCTGGGGCTGGATGTGCATGACGTCGGGGCATACGGACCGGAACGTTCGCGCGTGCTGGAGCCAGGCATGGTGCTGACCGTCGAGCCTGGGCTGTACATCGCGCCGGATGCCGACGTGCCAGAACAGTACCGCGGGATCGGCATTCGTATTGAAGATGACATCGTCATCACCGAAACCGGTAACGAAAACCTGACCGCGACCGTGGTGAAAAAAGCCGACGACATCGAGGCGCTGATGGCGGCGGCACGCGTATGAGCGTGATCATCGTTGGCGGAGGCATGACCGGCGCTACTCTGGCGCTGGCCATTTCGCAGTTAACCAAAGGCCAGCTTCCGGTGCATCTTGTTGAGGCGGTTACGCCGCAGGCGGCCGATCATCCCGGCTTCGATGCCCGCGCCATCGCGCTGGCCCAGGGAACCTGCCAGCAGCTTGCGCGCATTGGCATCTGGCAGGCGATAGCGGACTGCGCGACGGCAATCGGCACCGTTCACGTCAGCGATCGCGGCCACGCCGGGTTTGTGACGCTGGATGCCCACGATTACCGAATTGAGGCACTGGGGCAGGTCGTCGAGCTGCATGACGTGGGGCTGCGGCTGTTCCGTCTGTTACAGGATGCCCCTGGCGTTACGCTGCACTGTCCGGCGCGCGTCGCCAGCTTCAGCCGCCGTGACGAGGCCGTCAGCGTGACGCTGGACAACGGCACCACGCTGGAGGGGCAACTGCTGGTGGCGGCAGATGGTTCACGCTCCGCGATCGCCACGCAGTGCGGCGTCGAATGGCGCTCTGAACCCTATGGACAGGCGGCGGTCATCGCTAATGTCTCTACGGCTGGCGCGCATAACGGCAGGGCATTTGAGCGCTTCACGGAGCACGGCCCGCTGGCCATGCTGCCGATGTCGAACGGGCGCTGCTCGCTGGTATGGTGCCATGCGCAGGATCGGGCCGATGAGGTTCTCTCCTGGTCCGACGAACGTTTTTGTTCCGAGCTGCAAAAGGCCTTCGGCTGGCGGCTTGGGCGCATCACCCACGCCGGAAAACGCGTGGCCTATCCGCTTGCGCTGACGACCGCATCGCAGACTGTCTCCCATCGCGTCGCCCTGGTCGGCAACGCCGCGCAGACGCTACACCCCATCGCCGGGCAAGGCTTCAACCTTGGCCTCCGTGACGTGATGAGCCTGGCCGAGCTCCTGGCCCGGACGTGGAGCGAACAACAGGATTGTGGCGCATACTCAGTGCTGAGCCATTACCAGAAACGACGCCAGGCGGACAAAGCGGCGACCATTGGCGTCACCGACGGTTTAGTCCACCTGTTTGCCAATCGCTGGGCACCGCTGGTTGCGGGTCGCAACCTTGGGCTTATGGCGATGGAACTGTTCATTCCGGCACGTGACGTGCTGGCGCAGCGGACCCTGGGTTGGGTCGCGCGTTAAGGAGTATTGACCGTGCAAAATGTTGATGTCGCCATTGTGGGCGGCGGAATGGTAGGACTGGCGCTGGCTTGTGGTTTACAGGGCAGCGGCCTGCGCGTGGCCGTGCTTGAGCAAAAAGCGCCGCAGCCTGTGGCGCAGGATGCACCGCCAGAGCTTCGCGTCTCGGCGATCAATGCCGCCAGCGAAAAGCTACTGACGCACCTTGGCGTCTGGTCTGAAATCGTGGCGCTCCGTGCCAGTTGCTATCACGGGATGGAAGTGTGGGACAAAGACAGCTTTGGCCGTATCGCGTTTGACGATGAAAGCATGGGTTACAGCCACCTTGGACATATCGTTGAAAACGCGGTGATCCACCACGCGCTGTGGCAGAAAGCGCAGCAGTGCAGCGACGTCACGCTGATCGCACCGGCGAAACTTCATCAGGTGGCGTGGGGCGAAAACGACGCGTTTATCACTCTTGAAAGTGGCGATATGCTGACTGCGCGTCTGGTAGTGGGTGCCGACGGCGCTAATTCCTGGCTCCGTAACAAAGCGGATATTCCGCTGACTTTCTGGGATTACCGTCATCACGCGTTGGTGGCCACAATCCGCACCGAAGAGCCGCACGGCGGCGTGGCGCGCCAGATTTTCCATAATGACGGCATTCTGGCCTTCCTGCCGCTTGCCGATCCGCATCTCTGCTCCATCGTCTGGTCCTTAGAGCCGGAGAAAGCGCAGCAGATGCAGGAGACGACGCCGGATGCCTTCAGTCAGGCGCTATGCGTGGCGTTTGATAACCGTCTGGGCCTGTGCGGGCTTGAAAGCGAACGCCAGACGTTTCCGTTAACCGGTCGCTACGCGCGTCAGTTTGCCGCGCACCGTCTGGCGCTGGTGGGGGATGCGGCGCATACCATTCATCCGCTGGCCGGGCAGGGAGTGAACCTCGGCTTTATGGACGCGGCTGAGCTGGTTGAAGAGCTGCGTCGCCTGCATCGGGAAGGCAAAGATATTGGTCAGCATCTGTATCTGCGTCGCTACGAGCGCAGCCGCAAACACAGTGCGGCGATGATGCTGGCGGGTATGCAGGGCTTCCGCGAGCTGTTTGCCGGAGCGAACCCGGCGAAAAAACTGCTGCGCGATATTGGCCTCAAACTGGCCGACACCCTTCCCGGCGTAAAACCGCAGCTTCTTCGTCAGGCAATGGGCCTCAACGATCTTCCCGACTGGTTACGTTAGTCTCGATCCCCGTCACACTTTATTTTCCCGGCCTGCGCGCCGGGGAAATTCCCTCGTTTGAAATAATCTAATTTCACGTCATTTTTCGCATTAGAAAATCTAATCTTACTATTTTTATGTTACGGAAATTCGGCCCATTTTTCCGCATGAAATATCAGCATCTGCTAAATCCTGTTAGATCATTGTTAATTTTATGCGGGTTTAATCGCATTTTCCCAGTGAATAACTCTGTAGGCTTTTCAGCGATTTTTGGTCATAAGCTAATGTGATGACCCGTTTTACCTTATGGTTAACCGCCGGTTTAGGTGGTAAGTTCAGGTAAAAGAGAACGTTTGCGTCGGCCCCCGATCGCGAGGCCGACACCGGGTTTCACGGTGAATTTTTCAACGAGGAAAAGATGGCTCAACAGACTCCTTTGTACGAACAGCACGTGTTATGCGGTGCCCGCATGGTGGACTTCCACGGCTGGATGATGCCGCTACACTACGGCTCGCAGATTGATGAGCACCACGCGGTGCGCACCGATGCCGGTATGTTCGACGTGTCTCATATGACGATTGTCGACCTGCGCGGTAGTCGCACCCGGGAGTTTTTGCGTTATCTGCTGGCAAACGACGTCGCCAAACTGAAGACGCCGGGCAAAGCGCTCTATACCGGTATGCTCAATGCCTCTGGCGGCGTGATTGACGACCTCATCGTCTACTACTTCACCGAAGATTTCTTCCGCCTCGTTGTAAACTCCGCCACCCGCGAAAAAGACCTCTCCTGGATTTCCCAACACGCTGAACCTTACGCCATTGACATCACTGTCCGTGACGATCTGTCGCTGATTGCCGTACAGGGGCCAAACGCCCAGGCGAAAGCCGCGTCTCTGTTTAGCGACGAGCAGCGCAAAGCCACCGAAGGCATGAAGCCATTCTTCGGCGTGCAGGCGGGGGATCTGTTTATCGCCACCACCGGCTACACCGGTGAAGCGGGCTATGAAATTGCCATGCCAAACGAGAAGGCCGCTGATTTCTGGCGTGCGCTGGTGGAGGCAGGTGTGAAGCCTGCGGGCCTGGGCGCGCGCGATACGCTGCGTCTGGAAGCGGGGATGAACCTCTACGGTCAGGAGATGGACGAAGGCGTCTCTCCGCTGGCCGCCAACATGGGCTGGACCATCGCATGGGAACCGGCTGACCGTGATTTTATTGGTCGTGAAGCGCTGGAGATGCAGCGCGAGAAGGGCACTGAACAGCTGGTAGGCCTGGTGATGAAAGAAAAAGGCGTGCTGCGCGGCGAGCTGCCGGTGCGCTTCACCGATGCCGATGGCAATCATCGCGAAGGCGTGATCACCAGCGGAACGTTCTCCCCGACGCTCGGCTACAGTATTGCCCTGGCACGCGTGCCGGCGGGGATTGGCGAAACGGCGGTGGTGCAGATCCGCAACCGCGAAATGCCGGTCAACGTGACCAAACCGATTTTTGTTCGCGCCGGTAAGCCGGTCGCCTAACTATTTTTATCAGGAGAACTTCAATGAGCAATGTGCCAGCAGAACTGAAATACAGCAAAGAACACGAGTGGCTGCGCAAAGAGGCGGACGGCACTTACACCGTTGGGATCACCGAGCACGCGCAGGAGCTGCTGGGCGACATGGTGTTTGTTGACCTGCCGGAAGTGGGCGCAACCGTGAGCGCAGGCGATGACTGTGCGGTGGCGGAATCCGTTAAAGCGGCCTCTGACATCTACGCCCCGGTAAGCGGTGAAATTGTTGCCGTGAACGACGCGCTCAGCGACTCCCCGGAGCTGGTGAACAGCGAACCGTATGAAGGCGGCTGGATCTTCAAGATCAAAGCCAGCGACGAAGCGCAGGTTGCCGCGCTGCTGGATGCGACCGCGTACGAAGCACTACTGGAAGACGAATAAGCCATTTCCCTCTCCCCTTGGGGAGAGGGTAGGGTGAGGGGAACAGACGATACCCTCACCCCAGCCCTCTCCCTTAGGGAGAGGGAGAAAACACATTCACTGCACGTTTCAGGAACCATCGCTCATGACACAGACTTTAAGCCAGCTTGAAAACCGTGGCGCCTTCATTGAACGTCACATTGGGCCGGATGCTCAGCAACAGCAGGAGATGCTGAAGACAGTTGGCGCGGATTCATTAAACGCACTGATCGGCCAGATCGTGCCAAAAGACATCCAGCTTGCCACGCCGCCGCAGGTAGGCGAGTCCACGACGGAGTTCGCCGCGCTGGCGGAGCTGAAGGCCATCGCCGGCCTTAACAAGCGCTATAAGTCTTACATTGGCATGGGCTACACCAACGTGCAGTTACCGCCGGTGATCCTGCGTAACATGCTGGAAAACCCGGGCTGGTACACCGCTTATACCCCGTATCAGCCAGAAGTCTCCCAGGGCCGTCTGGAAGCGCTGCTGAACTTCCAGCAGGTGACGCTGGATCTGACCGGTATGGATATCGCCTCTGCCTCGCTGCTGGATGAAGCCACCGCCGCCGCCGAAGCGATGGCGATGGCGAAGCGCGTGAGCAAACTGAAAAACGCCAATCGCTTCTTCGTCGCGGCGGACGTGCATCCCCAGACGCTGGACGTGGTGCGCACCCGTGCGGAAACCTTCGGCTTTGAGGTGATTGTCGACGACGCTGAAAAAGTGCTGGATCACCAGGACGTCTTCGGCGTGCTGTTGCAGCAGGTGGGCACCACCGGGGAAGTACACGACTACGGCGCACTGATCGCCGAGCTGAAATCCCGTAAGATTATTGTTAGCGTCGCCGCTGATTTTATGGCGCTGGTGCTGCTGACGGCGCCAGGTAAACAGGGCGCGGATATTGTCTTCGGCTCAGCCCAGCGTTTCGGCGTGCCGATGGGCTACGGCGGCCCGCACGCGGCGTTCTTTGGCGCGAAAGATGAATTTAAACGCTCCATGCCAGGCCGTATTATCGGCGTATCGAAAGATGCCGCCGGTAACACCGCGCTGCGCATGGCGATGCAGACCCGCGAGCAGCATATCCGCCGCGAGAAAGCGAACTCCAACATCTGTACCTCGCAGGTACTGCTGGCTAACATTGCCAGCCTGTACGCGGTGTTCCACGGTCCGGCTGGCCTGAAGCGCATTGCCAGCCGCATCCACCGTCTGGCCGATATCCTGGCCTGCGGTCTGCAACAGAAAGGTCTCAGACTGCGTCATGAACACTATTTCGACACCCTGTGCGTCGAGGTGGCAGACAAAGCGGCCGTGCTGGCGCGCGCCGAGGCAGCGCAAATCAACCTGCGCAGCGACATTCACAATGCGGTCGGCATTACGCTGGACGAAAGCACCACCCGTGACGATATCCTGACCCTGTTCAACGTATTGCTGGGTGACGCACACGGTCTGGACGTTGATACGCTCGACAAAGAGGTTGCGCTCGACAGCCGCTCCATTCAGGAAAGCATGCTGCGCGACGACGCGATCCTGACTCATCCGGTGTTCAACCGCTATCACAGCGAAACCGAGATGATGCGTTACATGCACTCACTGGAACGTAAAGATCTGGCGCTGAACCAGGCGATGATCCCGCTGGGCTCCTGCACCATGAAGCTGAACGCCGCGGCTGAGATGATCCCAATTACCTGGCCTGAATTCTCTGAGCTGCACCCGTTCTGCCCGGCTGAGCAGGCGGAAGGGTATCACATGATGATCAACCAGCTCTCCGACTGGCTGGTGAAGCTGACCGGGTACGACGCGCTCTGCATGCAGCCGAACTCCGGCGCGCAGGGTGAATACGCCGGTCTGCTGGCAATCCGTCACTATCACGAAAGCCGCAACGAAGGCCATCGCGATATCTGCCTGATCCCAAGCTCCGCCCACGGTACCAACCCGGCTTCTGCCCAGATGGCAGGAATGGAAGTGGTGGTTGTGGCGTGCGACAAAAACGGCAACATCGATCTGGCCGACCTGCGCGCCAAAGCCGAGCAGGCGGGCGACAAACTCTCCTGCATCATGGTGACCTACCCATCCACCCATGGCGTGTACGAAGAAACTATCCGTGAAGTGTGTGAAGTGGTGCATCAGTTCGGCGGCCAGGTTTACCTCGACGGCGCAAACATGAACGCCCAGGTGGGCATCACCTCTCCGGGCTTTATTGGCGCGGATGTGTCGCACCTGAACCTGCACAAAACCTTCTGCATTCCGCACGGCGGTGGCGGCCCGGGGATGGGCCCAATCGGCGTGAAAGCGCACCTGGCACCGTTTGTGCCGGGCCACAGCGTGGTGCAGATTGAAGGCATGCTGACCCGTCAGGGCGCGGTCTCCGCGGCACCGTTCGGCAGCGCCTCTATCCTGCCAATCAGCTGGATGTATATCCGCATGATGGGCGCGGAAGGGCTGAAGCAGGCCAGCCAGGTAGCGATCCTTAACGCCAACTACATCGCAACGCGTCTGAAGGACGCCTATCCGGTGCTCTATACCGGCCGCGACGGTCGCGTGGCGCACGAATGCATCCTCGATATTCGTCCTCTGAAAGAAGAGACGGGCATCAGCGAGCTGGATATTGCCAAGCGCCTGATCGACTACGGATTCCACGCGCCAACCATGTCCTTCCCGGTTGCGGGAACGCTGATGGTTGAGCCGACCGAGTCTGAAAGCAAGGTGGAACTGGATCGCTTTATCAACGCCATGCTGGCGATCCGCAGCGAAATCGACCGCGTGAAAGGCGGGGAGTGGACGCTGGAAGATAACCCGCTGGTTAACGCGCCGCATACCCAGAACGAACTGGTGGCAGAGTGGAACCACGGTTATACCCGCGAACTGGCTGTCTTCCCGGCAGGTGTGGTAAACAAATACTGGCCAACCGTGAAACGTCTTGATGATGTTTACGGCGACCGTAACCTGTTCTGCTCCTGCGTACCGATGAGCGAATACCAGTAACGTTGTTCCTGTAGTAACGTAGGCCGGGTAAAGCGAAGCCGCTACCCGGCTTTTTTATTGGGAGAAAAGAATGGCAATTGCACTGGTCACCGGCGCCAGCCGGGGTATTGGTAAAGCCACCGCGCTACAGCTGGCAAGCGAAGGCTACACCGTTGCGGTGAATTTTCATCACAACATCAAAGCCGCGACAGAGGTCATTAATCAGATCGTGGACGCGGGCGGTAAAGCCTTTGCCGTGCGCGCGGACATCAGCGATGAGGCGCAGGTGATGGCGATGTTCGCCAGCATCGATCGCGAAGGTGAGCCGCTCGCCGCGCTGGTGAACAACGCCGGGATTTTGTTTGAACAATCCACCATCGAACACCTCTCCGCTGAACGTATTAACCGCGTGCTGGCTACCAACGTCACCGGCTATTTTCTCTGCTGCCGTGAAGCGGTTAAGCGCATGTCGCATAAACACGGCGGCAAGGGCGGCGCGATTGTGAATGTCTCCTCGGCGGCGTCACGGCTGGGCGCGCCGGGGGAATATGTGGATTATGCCGCCTCAAAAGGGGCGGTGGATTCCCTGACTACCGGCCTCGCGCTGGAGGTGGCGGCACAGGGCATTCGCGTTAACTGCGTGCGGCCAGGCCTGATTTATACCGATATTCACGCCTCCGGCGGCGAGCCGGGGCGTGTGGATCGGGTGAAGTCGATGTTACCGATGCAGCGTGGCGGTCAGCCGGAGGAGGTCGCCCAGGCCATTGCCTGGCTGCTGAGCGACAAAGCCTCCTATGTTACCGGTAGCTTCCTGGAGCTGGCTGGCGGGAAGTAACGCTACGACGCCAGCCACAGCCGCAGGCGCATTCCCCAGCCGCTGGTCCAGCCGGTGGTGATCGACTTCACCTCACCGTGAGAGATCACCACCAGCGTTGGCGTCACCTTAACGTCCCACTCACGCGCCAGTTCTCCGCTGGCGTCGTTGACCGTGGGCATCATCGCCTTCTTCTTCCTCATCCATGTTTCGAGCGTCGCGTTATCGCCCGAGCGCAGCGCAACCGACATCACGTTACCCCCGTCCGCGGCAAGCGCCGCCACCGACGGCGTGGTGTAGCGGCAAACGCCGCACCATGTCGCCCAGACGTAGACCAGCAGCGGTCGCTCCTTACTCATGGCGATAAGATCGACGGGCTGACCGTCGAGGGTGTGCAGTGCCGTCGCGGAGAAATTCTGCGGCAGCGCGGGCTGGCGGAAATAGTCCACCGCCAGGCTCACGGCTACGCCAATCAGCAGCCACACGCCCAGCTCGCGCAGCAGGCGCGGAAGCTTACTTGCCACGGGCGTTTGCCAGCTGTTCTTTGACCAGCCCCTCCAGGTCGTCATACGGAATGGCGCCCGCCACCATCTGGTCGCCGATAATGGTCGCCGGGGTACCCTGAATATTCAGCACCTGCGCCAGGATGAGGTTCATCTTTAGGCTGTCCAAGGTTTTATCATCCGTTTTAATGCTGTCCGTTCCGGTCTTGACCTTTGCGGCGGCGATGCTGGCGTCATCGTGATAGCCCTTTTTCATCATCAGCCGCTGGTGCAGCGCCCAGAATTTATCCGGCGCCTGCTGCCACGTCGAGAGCGCCGCTTTCGCGGCATTTACCGAGCTTTGTCCCTTAAACGGCAGCAGTTTGACGATGAGCTGCACGTCGGGATTTTCCTGCACGATTTTCTCCAGCATTGGGTCGAACTGCTTGCAATACGGGCAGTTGTAGTCCGTGAAGGAGACGATGGTCAGCTTCGGCGATGCCGCGCCGGTTCGCGGGCTGTTGGGGTCGTTAAACAACAGTTTTGCCAGCTGGTCGCTGGAAGCGTCATCTGACGGTGCGGCGAAACCGAACGTTGATAACGACAGCAGAAGTAAGGCTATTAAGGCTCTCATGTTATTTTCCTTTTGCATCGGATAGGGTGCTCAGCACCGCTTCGCGGCTTAACAACGCAGGCAGCACGTGGCCCTGCGGTAATCCCGGTCCGTAGATCTGGTTAAACGGCACGGCGGCGCTGCCGCGCGTGGTTAAGAACTGGCTGATGGTATCTGAGGGGCGGCTCCAGTCGCCGCGCAGGGCGACAACGTCCGGGGCGGAGAGCGCATCCTGCACGTCGTCGCGCAGCAGCACGTTGTATTTATTGGCTTTACAGGTCACGCACCAGTCGGCGGTCACGTCGACGAACACCCGTTTGTTCTCCGCCAGCGCGCGGGCAATGGCCTGCTCGCTGAGCGGTTGCCAGTGGATACGATCGCGGCGGGAACCCTCGCCGCCGGAGCCGGATACAAACGCGACTGCTCCGGCCACCACTACAGCTAATACCCCGACGCGCAGTGCCGTTTGCCAGCGGTAGCGCCAGGCGGTGACCAGCAGCAGCGTAAGGATCAGGAGCACGCCCAGCGTGATGACGGGCAGGCTGCCAATGTGCACCGTCAGCAGGCTCAGCAGCCACAGCGATGAGCCGAGCATCATTATCCCCAGCACTACGCGTACGACGTTCATCCAGCGTCCCGGACGCGGCAAGCGCTGGGCCAGCCCCGGCCAGGCCGCCACCAGCAGCCACGGCAGGCTCATGCCGATACCCATCGCCAGGAAGATCCCCCACAGCAGGGGAAGCGGCGCCGCCAGCGCGACCGAGACCGCCGTCCCCAGGAACGGCGCGGTGCAGGGCGTTGCCAGCAGCGTGGCAAACGCGCCTTGCCAGAAATGACCCGCAAGCCCGTTACCGCCGCGTGTGGCGAGGAAGGTGCTGGCGCCGGAAGGGAGACGGATTTCAAACAACCCCAGCAGGCTGGCGCTGAAAAGCACCATCACCATCGCCATCGCACCAATAAACCACGGGTTCTGGAACTGGATCCCCCAGCCGAGTGCCTGATTGCCTAAGCGTAAAACCGTCATCATCAGCGCCAGCGCGAGGAACGAGATCACGATCCCGGCTACCGACGCAAGAAACTGTCGGCGTACCTGACCCCGCGCCTGCCGTTCGGTTTGCATCAGCGTGCCCAGCTTCATGGCCAGCACGGGCAGTACGCAGGGCATGACGTTAAGGATCAGACCGCCCGCCAGCGCCATCAGCAGCACCCAGCCTAACGAGAGCGTCGGCGCGGCGTTCCCCGGCTGAATGCTCAGGCTGGACTCCTGCGCCTGCCCGCTATCGGCCAGAACCAGCGACAGGGTTTTGCCGCTGAGGTTGGGCGCGGCCTCGCCCCAGCTGTCCGTCACGGGCACGGTGGCGACCAGCGAATCACCGCGCACGGTGAGGGCCGGTTTGCCGAAATCAACATCATCCATACCGTCGATAAACAGGGACGGCGCCTGCCAGCCTGCGTCACGCTGCGCCGTTACGGTCAGCTTGCCGGGGGCATAGGTGGCGTTAAGCGTTGAGGTCAACCCGCCGCTGAGCGGAAGGGTGCCCATGGCCCGACTGAAATCGTAATCAAAACCGGCGCCTGCGGATGCGGTCATGTTCAGTGAAAACGGGTAGTCGGTAAGAATACAGACGTTGCTACA
This sequence comes from Enterobacter hormaechei subsp. xiangfangensis, assembly GCF_001729785.1. Lineage (NCBI taxonomy): Bacteria > Pseudomonadati > Pseudomonadota > Gammaproteobacteria > Enterobacterales > Enterobacteriaceae > Enterobacter > Enterobacter hormaechei. Next base: position 3,804,169 of record NZ_CP017183.1, on the reverse strand, counting down.
GGTGGAGAGCGTAAGCACGCCGCTCAGGATCTTCGGGACGTCGCCCCGCAGGGTGATGGGAAAGCTGACATCGCCGTGATAGCCCTGCGTGGTGATACCCGCGACGTCGAAACGCTGCGGCACAGGCCAGCGCCAGATCGCCTCGACGGGCTGATGCCATTTAATCGCGGGTGCGACGCCCCCTTCGCCCGGCGAGCGCCAGTAGGTTTTCCAGCCTTTTTGCAGGGCGACGTCCAGCAGCAGGCGGGTTTCGCCAGTGCTTTCGGGTTGCGCACGCAGCCTGACGCTGGCGTGCTGATTATCGGCGGCGCGCAGCCAGCCGCTGTCGGCAGCCTGGCTGAGGGGCAGCCATAGCCAAAGCAGGCAGACCAGCAGTCGCCTGAATACAGTAAACATAAATTATCTCCGTAAATGATGAATTAACCTGAAGTAACAGGCGAAGACTCATTCACGGAAGACGCATAATCGCAGATGCACCCTTAACCGGGGCGGGGAGATAACGCGGGGAGGCCACTGCCGTTCGCGGCGCGGCGGGCTGGCTGCCAGCAACGCCAGCAGCAGGGTGACGGCAATCAGGGCGCCTTCAAACAAAACAGGCGGGACCGACATCAGCGACTTGGCGCTAAGCTCACACGGGGTTACCGGTGCGTCGGCACTCTCCTGCCCCTGCTGGACAGACTGGCTCGTGGCGGTGACGTTCATGACAAGCGCGTGCATCCCGGCCATCCGCTGGGCGGTGCATATCAGCACCACCAGGCAGGCCAGGGCTACAAGCAGGATAGCGTTGCGTTGTCGCTTGATCATGTTCGCCTCAAATATTCAGGACGCCTATATTATCGGGCGAACATATTTTGGCAACGCAAAAGCTGTAAAGAAGTGTCTGGAAGATAAGCGGTTTGCCCTCTCCGCTTGCAGAGAGGGCGAGCCATTACAGCGTTTCGCCGTTGCTGGCAATGACGGTTTTATACCACTCAAAGCTCTTCTTACGGGAGCGGGACATGTCACCGGTACCGTCGTCGTGCTTGTTGACGTAGATAAAGCCGTAGCGCTTACTGTACTGGCCGGTGGTGAAGGAGACGCAGTCGATGCAGCCCCACGGGGTATAGCCCATCAGATCCACGCCGTCCCAGGTCACGGCCTTCATCATCTCTTCCACGTGGGCGCGCAGGTAGTCGATGCGGTAGTCATCGTTGATGCTGCCGTCCTCTTCCACTTTGTCGTAGGCGCCGAAACCATTTTCGACGATAAACAGCGGCTTCTGATAACGTTCGTACAGTTCACAAAGCGAATAGCGCAGGCCTACCGGATCAATCTGCCAGCCCCAGTCGGACGCCTTGACGTGCGGGTTCGGCACGCTGCCCTCGAAGCCGGAAATGGCGTCACCGGTGCCGCCTTCCGCTTTGACCGCGTTGGTCATGTAGTAGCTGAAACCTAAGTAGTCGCAGGTGCCCTCACGCAGGATCTGCTCGTCGCCCGCTTCCATCCTGATGGAGAACCCACGGCGCTCCCACTCGTTCAGCACGTAAGACGGGTAGTAGCCGCGCAGCTGCACGTCGGTAAAGACGTAGCGCTCGCGCATGGATTCCTGAGCAAACATGACGTCCTCTGGCTTGCAGGAGTAAGGATAGAGCGCCACCATCGCCAGCATGCAGCCGACTTTCATCTCCGGGTTAATGCGGCGTGCGGCTTTCACCGCCAGCGCGCTGGCCACGAACTGGTGGTGCAGCACCTGGTACATGGTCTCTTCCGGGTTGTCGTGCTCGGTATAGACCACGCCAGAGCAGCAGTAGCCGAACAGCGGCGCACGCCAGTTGCGCTGGTTGTTGATTTCGTTGAAGGTCATCCAGTATTTGACCTTATTTTTGTAGCGCTCAAATACCACTTCCGAGAAGCGCACAAAGAAATCGACCACTTTACGGTTGGTCCATCCGCCATATTCCTGAACGAGATGCAGCGGCATTTCAAAGTGGGAGAGGGTGATCACCGGCTCGATGTTGTACTTCAGCAGTTCATCGAACATGTCGTCGTAAAACTTCAGCCCCTCTTCGTTTGGCTGAGTTTCGTCGCCTTTCGGGAAGATGCGCGTCCAGGCGATGGAGGTACGGAAACATTTGAAGCCCATCTCGGCAAACAGCTTAATATCTTCTTTGTAATGGCCATAGAAGTCGACGGCTTCGTGGTTCGGGTAATATTTGCCTTCAATCACTTCCTGCGTGATTTCACGCGGAACGCCGTGTGCGCCGCCGGTGAGCACGTCGCAGATGCTTGGCCCTTTGCCGCCTTTGTTCCAGCCGCCTTCAACCTGGTGCGCCGCCACCGCGCCGCCCCATAAAAAATCTTTCGGTAAGGTGAGTTTTTTCATCTTTGCTATTCTCAATTCAGGACTTATTGATTTCGAGTCTAGCAAAGCGGAATTAAATGTCACGATATAACAATTTGTGGAAATTGTAATTTGTCACATCAAAAAAACAGGATGTTTTATTCTGTTAATTTCTTCGCCAGTTTTCGGCCTAATGATTCCAGAATATAGATGACGGGAATTTGCGTGGTGATATCGTAAACGCCGCCAATACGCGTTTGCGGGACATGCCAGGAGAGGTTAAAGTCCGCCAGCTTTGCGAGACGAGAATGTTCATGGCTGGTGACGGAGAGCACCTTGCAGTGATGCAGGCTGAACTGGCTGGCGAAGCGCAGGATCTCCTCGGTTTCGCCGGAGACGGAGAGTACAATGGCCAGCGCATTTTTAGCCATGTCGTTAGTGACCGGGAAATAAGGATCGTCGATATGGTTACTGAATTTGCCGATATTTGAAAAGAAACGTGCGCCATATTTTGCCAGCGATCCGGAGGTGCCCGCACCGACAAAAATAATTCGTTCAGATGATAAAATAATATCGACGGCTTTATCTAATAGCGCATCAAACTCTTCGTTATTTACGCTTTTAAAGAAGCTGATAATTTCACTGGCACCAAAATTCGCCTGCTGCGGCTCGTTCTGCTCCAGATAGAGTTTAAAGCGCACCCGAAATTCCGAGTAACCATCACAGTTGAGCTTGCGGCAGAAGCGCAGGATAGTGGTAGTGGAAACGCCCACCGCATCCGCCAGCTCGCGGATGGTCATGTACATCACTTTATCGCGGTTCTTAATGACATAGTTGTAGACCATCATTTCCAGATTGTTGAGGCTGGCAATGGCGGAATGGCTGAACATACTCACAATGGCTAAACTCGCTGTCGGACACTATTCCTGAAGCATACCATGATGACGAAGGGCGGGAGACGGATTTATCTCCTTGATTACTCAGATGTTAATAAAATCATTTACACCTGTGCGGTGGATTGCTTTTGCATTGTACTGATTTATAAGGATAAATCTTGATTATGGATTTATTTTAGCTAACAGGTGTTCACTGGAATCATTCTCAGTTAGCATAGACTGGCGATGAATAATCATCTTTTGTTTTCCCGGAGTTAAGTATGGTGAGCAGACCATTAATCGCACAGGGATATTCGCTGGCTGAGGAAGTAGCCAACAGTATAAGCCATGGCATTGGCCTGGTTTTTGGGATTGTCGGCTTAGTGTTATTGCTGGTACAGGCAGTGGATACCAACGCCAGCGCGATGGCCATTACCAGCTACAGCCTGTATGGCGGGAGTATGATCCTGCTTTTCCTTGCCTCAACGCTGTATCACGCGATTCCGCATCAACGGGCGAAGATATGGCTCAAGAAATTTGACCACTGCGCTATCTATCTTCTTATTGCGGGTACCTATACGCCGTTTTTGCTGGTGGGGCTCAACTCACCGCTGTCGCGTGGCCTGATGATTGTGATCTGGAGCCTGGCGCTGCTGGGGATCTTGTTTAAGCTGACCATTGCGCACCGGTTTAAAGTGTTGTCGCTGGTTACCTATCTGACAATGGGCTGGCTGTCGCTGATTGTGGTGTATCAGTTAGCCATTAAGCTGGCGGTGGGGGGCGTGACGCTTCTGGCGGTGGGCGGTGTGGTCTACTCGCTGGGCGTGATTTTCTACGTCTGCAAGCGTATTCCGTACAACCATGCCATCTGGCACGGCTTTGTGCTGGGCGGCAGCGTGTGTCACTTCCTGGCAATTTATCTGTATGTTGGGCAGGTGTAGTTTTTTTGTAAGGTGCGGTCTGATGCCCTCACCCCGACCCTCTCCCACAGGGAGAGGGTGAATATCAACACCGGGCGATACAGCATCAATCTTCCAGTGAATACGGCAGCGGCTCAATGCTGAGCGTGTTTGCATCATCACGCACGCGGAACACGCTGTCGGGCTCCATATCATTATTCATGACAACCTGCACCAGCAGGCGGCCATCATCGAGCTGGACGGCGGCTAACACGGTGCCGGTACGGCGCCAGTTTTCGCCCATCTTCATCTCAAGATCTTCACCCGCTTCCGGCACACGGCTGGCGTGACCAGCCAGCGTCCACAGGGCGCGTTTGTTCGCGCCGCGGAATTTCGCACGCGCCACCATTTCCTGACCGGTGTAGCAGCCCTTCTTAAAGCTGATACCACCCAGCGCCTGGATGTTTGTCGCCTGCGGGATAAACTGCGCGCTGTTTGCCGCGTCAATGACCGGCAGGCCCGCTTCGATGTTCAGCGCCAGCCACTGCTGGCTGTTGTTGAGCTGTGCTTCACCGCGCAGGGCGTCAGTGACGCGTTCCGCCGTTGCTTCGTCGGTTACCAGCAGGAAGCGCTCCGTCGGGTGCTCGAACCACAGAATGGAGGTCGCTCCCTCGCTGACCAGCTGTTTTTCAGCATCCGGTAGCTCGGCAAACAGGTTTTTCAGCGCTGCACGCGCCTGGAAACCCGCGACCCCCAGCAGAACGTGTTCATCGTCCGGGGCGATGGTGACTTTAGAAAAGACCGCGTATTTTTTTAGCTCTTTAAGCTGGGCGTCACGCAGGCTGCGGCGCTCAATAAAGGCGAATCCGTCCTGACGGCGGAACAGACGCAGGTTGCTCCACATTTTGCCTTTTGGATCGCAATGCGCGGCCAGCAGATGCTGGTGCTCAGTCAACTGCGCCACGTCCGCCGTGACCTGGCCTTGCAGGTATTTTTCGCTGTCCGCACCGGTCAGTGTCGCCAGTGCCCAGTCATCAAGAGTAATCAGCGTCAGCGGCAGACGCGCAGAGGCGGCGGGCTGGCGAGGAGAAAATGGTGTAAATGCCATAGTGATGTCCTGAATTGCTTAACGCTTTGATAATACCTAATGGTAAAAGAGACTGTATTCAATGCAAGCGCTTTCAGCAGGCCATTCGTGCCATTACGCGGTTATGCGTGGCGCTACGCAAAATAGTGTAATCCGCTGTCTTTATAAGGATTATTCAGGAAGCCTGCTCGAGGTTCGCAATATTCCAGTAAAGAAACGGTCAAAAACACGTTACACTAGCAGGTGTTCCCGGAGAGCAATAATGAATACCGAACGGGATACCGACTGTGCCAAACGTAATGCAGGAAACAGAACATGGATATTAACAACAAGGCCCGTATTCACTGGGCGTGCCGTCGCGGCATGCGTGAACTTGATATCTCCATCATGCCTTTCTTCGAGTATGAGTACGACAGCTTAAGCGATGACGATAAGCGCCTGTTTGTCCGTCTGCTTGAGTCTGACGATCCGGATTTATTCAACTGGCTGATGAATCACGGCAAGCCCGCCGACACCGAGTTGCAACGGATGGTGCAATTAATTCAAACACGGAATCAGGAACGTGGTCCTGTGGCAATCTGATCTTCGCGTCTCGTGGCGCTCACAGTGGATGTCCTTACTGCTCCACGGTCTGGTCGCGGCAATGGTGTTATTGGTGCCGTGGCCGCTAAGCTATACCCCTCTGTGGCTGCTTTTGCTGTCGTTTGTAGTGTTTGATAGCGTGCGCAGCCAGCGTCGAATCAACGCCCGTCAGGGTGAAATTAAGCTGCTGATGGATTCTCGCCTGCGCTGGCAGGGAAAAGAGTGGGAAATGATAGGGACGCCGTGGATGCTTAATACCGGGATGATGCTACGGCTGCGTCGGGTCGAGGACAACCGTCGCCAGCATCTGTGGCTGGCCGCAGACAGTATGGATCCCGCGGAGTGGCGGGATCTGCGCCGGCTAATCGTGCAACAGCCGACGCAGGAATAAATCAGCTAAACTGCTCGGCCATCTCACCCAGAATTTGTTCGCACCAGGTCTGGAGGCGCTCGTCGCTGAGATCGTACTGGTTGGTTTCATCCAGCGCGAGCCCGACAAACAGCTGGCCGTCGGCAATGACGGGTTTTGGGCTGGTGAACTCATAGCCTTCCGTAGGCCAGTAGCCGATAAACGTCGCGCCCTTTGGCGCCAGTTTGTCATGCAGCATGCCGAGCGCGTCGAGGAACCACTCCCCGTAGCCCAACTGGTCGCCCATGCCGTACATCGCAATGATTTTGCCTTCAAAATTGACTGAATCGAGCTGATCCCAGATGGCTTCCCAGTCTTCCTGAATCTCACCAAAGTCCCAGGTAGGGATACCCAGAATCAGCACATCGTACTGCTCCATCAAGGCAACCGCGTCATCTTTCAGGTTATGCAACGTCACCAGTTCCGGGCCAATGATGTCACGAATTTTCTCCGCCGCCATTTCGGTGTAGCAGGTGCTGGAACCATAGAACAGACCAATATTCATCGCGTAACTATCTCAATTCTTGCTATGACTTTGCGCGTAGTGTACCAGAAACCGATGGCAATCAGGCATAATGGCCAGATTGCAGAACCAAAGGGGCTGATGTGGAAAAGGATCTCGCACTCATCGAACAGTTTCTCGACGCGCTGTGGCTGGAGAAAAACCTCGCTGAAAATACGCTCAGCGCCTATCGTCGGGATCTCACGCTGCTGGTCGAGTGGCTGGCGCATCGGGGGCTGACGCTTGAAAGCGCGCAAAGCGATGACCTGCAAGGGTTGCTGGCTGAGCGGATGGAAGGGGGGTACAAAGCCACCAGCTCCGCGCGTCTGCTGAGCGCCATGCGCCGCCTGTTCCAGCACCTGTACCGCGAGAAGATCCGCGCGGATGACCCCAGCGCACTGCTGGCATCGCCTAAACTGCCTCAGCGGCTGCCAAAAGATCTCAGCGAAGCACAAGTTGAGAGATTATTACAGTCGCCCGCAGTTGACCTTCCGCTGGAGTTACGCGATAAAGCCATGCTTGAACTATTGTATGCCACGGGCTTGCGCGTTTCCGAGCTGGTGGGCCTGACGATGAGCGATATCAGCCTGCGTCAGGGCGTGGTGCGCGTTATCGGTAAAGGGAACAAAGAACGGCTGGTGCCGCTGGGTGAAGAGGCGGTCTACTGGCTGGAGACGTATCTGGAACACGGGCGTCCGTGGCTGCTGAACGGCGTCTCCATAGATGTATTGTTCCCGAGCCAGCGCGCGCAGCAGATGACGCGACAAACGTTCTGGCATCGCATTAAACATTACGCCACACTGGCGGGTATTGACAGTGAGAAGCTGTCGCCGCACGTTTTGCGTCACGCCTTCGCGACGCATCTGTTAAACCACGGCGCTGATTTACGCGTGGTGCAGATGTTGCTTGGACACAGCGATCTTTCAACGACGCAAATATACACCCATGTCGCGACGGAACGCCTGCGGCAGCTACACCAACAGCACCACCCTCGCGCGTGAGTGCCGACGAATTGTTACAGGAACATATATGAAAAAGTCTTTAGCGCTGTTCACCCTGCTGGCAGCTTCGGTTTCCGGTTTTGCCCATGCGGATGATGCCGCCATTAAACAGTCTCTGACGAAACTCGGCGTCGCCAGCAGCGAGATCCAGCCAGCGCCGGTGGCTGGCATGAAAACGGTGCTGACCAACAGCGGCGTGCTGTACGTGACCGAAGACGGTAAGCACATCATTCAGGGACCCATGTACGACGTGAGCGGCGCGCAGCCGGTGAACGTCACCAACCAGCTGCTGATGAAAAACCTGAACGCGCTCGAAAAAGAGATGATTGTCTACAAAGCGGCGCAGGAAAAGCACGTTATTACCGTCTTCACCGACATCACCTGCGGCTACTGCCACAAGCTGCATGAAGAGATGAAAGACTACAACGCGCTGGGCATTACCGTGCGTTACCTGGCTTTCCCACGTGCTGGCGTGCAGAGCCAGCCTGAGCAGGATATGAAAGCGATCTGGTGTGCGAAAGACCGCAACAAGGCCTTTGATGACGCGATGAACGGCAAAGGCGTGAAGCCCGCGTCCTGCGATATCGACATCGCTAACCATTACGCGCTGGGCGTACAGTTTGGCGTGAGCGGTACGCCAGCCATTGTGCTGAGTAACGGCTATGTGGTGCCGGGCTACCAGGGGCCAAAAGAGATGAAAGCGTTCCTCGACGAGCACCAGAAACAGATGGTTGGTAAATAATTCGCGTGAAAGCCCCGATAAAACTGCGCCGCCGCGATGCGGGTGAAACCGCGGATTTACCAGACACGCTTCCGCTGCTGCTAAAGCGGCTGTACGCCAGCCGTGGCGTGCGTACGGCAAGCGATCTTGAGCGCAGCGTCAAAGGCATGCTGCCCTGGCAAGCGCTGAGTGGCATCGAACAAGCGAGTGAAATGCTCTACGACGCGTTCCGGGAAGGCACGCGGATTGTCGTGGTGGGCGATTTCGATGCCGACGGCGCAACCAGTACCGCGCTGAGCGTACTCAGCCTGCGTGCGCTGGGCTGCGATAACGTGGCTTACCTGGTGCCGAACCGGTTTGAAGACGGCTACGGCCTCAGCCCGGAAGTGGTCGATCAGGCCCATGCCCGTGGCGCACAGATGATCATGACCGTGGATAACGGGATCTCTTCTCATGCGGGGGTCGATCATGCCCATGCGCTGGGGATCCCGGTACTGGTCACCGATCACCACCTGCCAGGCGAAACTCTGCCTGCCGCCGAAGCCATCATTAACCCGAACCTGCGCGACTGCGATTTCCCGTCGAAATCGCTGGCCGGAGTAGGGGTGGCGTTTTATCTGATGCTGGCGTTACGCACGTTGCTGCGTGATAAGGGCTGGTTCGAATCGCGCGGGATTGCCGTGCCGAACCTCGCGGAGTATCTCGATCTGGTGGCGCTGGGAACCGTGGCGGACGTGGTGCCGCTTGATACCAATAACCGTATTCTCACCTGGCAGGGCTTGAGCCGCATTCGGGCAGGTAAATGCCGTCCGGGGATTAAGGCGCTGCTGGAAATTGCCAACCGCGATCCGCTGAAGCTCGCGGCAAGCGATTTAGGCTTTGCCCTCGGCCCGCGCCTGAACGCGGCGGGGCGGCTGGACGATATGTCGGTTGGCGTCGCGCTGCTGCTGTGTGACAACATCGGCGAAGCGCGCGTGCTGGCCAGTGAGCTGGACGCACTCAACCAGACCCGTAAAGAGATTGAGCAGGGGATGCAGGCCGAAGCACTGACCCTGTGCGAAAAGCTGGAGCGCAGCGGTGACACCCTGCCGGGCGGGCTGGCGATGTATCACCCCGAATGGCACCAGGGCGTGGTGGGCATTCTGGCGTCGCGTATTAAAGAGCGTTTCCACCGCCCGGTGATCGCGTTCGCCCCCGCCGGGGACGGCACGCTGAAAGGCTCCGGTCGTTCCATTCAGGGGCTGCATATGCGCGATGCGCTGGAGCGTCTGGATACGCTGCATCCGAACCTGATGATTAAGTTCGGCGGTCACGCGATGGCGGCAGGCCTGTCGCTGGAAGAGGCGAAGTTCGACGAGTTCCAGCGTCTGTTTGGCGAACTGGTCACCGAGTGGATCGATCCGGCTCTGTTGCAGGGTGAAGTGGTTTCTGACGGTGAGCTTTCACCGGCTGAAATGACCATGGAGGTGGCGCAGATGCTGCGCGATGCCGGCCCGTGGGGGCAGATGTTTCCGGAGCCGCTTTTCGACGGACGTTTTCGTTTGTTGCAACAGCGCATCGTGGGCGAACGCCATCTCAAAGTGATGGTGGAACCGGTCGGCGGCGGACCGCTGCTCGACGGCATCGCCTTTAACGTTGATACCTCCATCTGGCCGGACAACGGCGTGCGCGAGGTTGAGCTGGCCTATAAGCTGGATATTAACGAGTTCCGTGGTAACCGCTCCCTTCAGCTCATCATCGACAATATCTGGCCAATTTAGCGTCAGTAATCTCTATAAAAAAGGGCGTGGATTCGGTACAATCCCGCTCTTATCACCGCATTTTGACAAGCTCATAAAAGAAAACAGACCATGTTTGAAATTAATCCGGTAAAAAACCGCATTCAGGACCTCACGGAGCGCTCTGACGTTCTTAGGGGGTATCTTTGACTACGATGCCAAGAAAGAGCGTCTCGAAGAAGTAAACGCCGAGCTGGAACAGCCGGACGTCTGGAACGAACCTGAGCGCGCGCAGGCGCTGGGTAAAGAGCGTTCTTCCCTCGAAGCCATCGTAGATACGCTGGATCAAATGGCGCAGGGTCTGGAAGATGTTTCTGGGCTGCTGGAGCTGGCTGTCGAAGCCGACGACGAAGAAACCTTTAACGAAGCCGTGGCAGAGCTCGACGTGCTGGAAGAGAAGCTGGCGCAGCTGGAATTCCGTCGCATGTTCTCCGGCGAATACGATAGCGCTGACTGCTATCTCGATATTCAGGCAGGTTCTGGCGGTACCGAAGCACAGGACTGGGCGAGCATGCTGATGCGCATGTACCTGCGCTGGGCGGAAGCGCGCGGTTTCAAAACCGAGATTATCGAAGAATCCGAAGGTGAAGTGGCGGGTATCAAATCCGTCACTATCAAGATTATTGGCGATTACGCCTACGGCTGGCTACGTACTGAAACCGGCGTTCACCGCCTGGTGCGTAAGAGCCCGTTCGATTCCGGCGGCCGTCGTCACACCTCCTTCAGCTCCGCGTTTGTCTACCCGGAAGTGGATGAAGATATCGATATCGACATCAACCCGGCGGACCTGCGTATCGACGTTTACCGCGCATCCGGTGCGGGTGGTCAGCACGTTAACCGTACGGAATCTGCGGTGCGTATTACCCACATTCCAACCGGGCTGGTAACACAGTGCCAGAACGACCGTTCCCAGCATAAGAACAAAGACCAGGCCATGAAGCAGATGAAAGCGAAGCTTTATGAGCTGGAGATGCAGAAGAAAAATGCTGAGAAGCAGGCGATGGAAGACAACAAGTCCGATATCGGCTGGGGCAGCCAGATCCGTTCTTACGTCCTTGATGACTCCCGCATCAAAGACCTGCGCACCGGGGTTGAAACCCGTAACACGCAGGCGGTGCTGGACGGCAGCCTGGACCAATTTATCGAAGCAAGTTTGAAAGCAGGGTTATGAGGAACCAACATGTCTGAACAACAAGCACAGGGCGCTGACGCGGTAGTCGATCTTAACAACGAACTGAAAACCCGCCGCGAGAAGCTGGCAGCGCTGCGCGAGCAGGGCGTGCCGTTCCCGAACGATTTTCGTCGTGACCACACCTCAGACCAACTGCACGCAGACTTCGACGGTAAAGAGAACGAAGAGCTGGAAGCGCTGAACGTTGAAGTGTCCGTGGCGGGCCGCATGATGACCCGTCGTATCATGGGTAAAGCGTCCTTCGTGACCTTACAGGACGTTGGCGGCCGCATTCAGCTGTACGTCTCTCGTGACGACCTGCCGGAAGGCATCTACAACGAGCAGTTCAAGAAGTGGGACCTGGGCGACATCCTGGGCGCTAAAGGTAAACTGTTCAAAACCAAGACCGGTGAACTGTCTATCCACTGCACCGAGCTGCGTCTGCTGACAAAAGCCCTGCGCCCGCTGCCGGACAAGTTCCACGGTTTGCAGGATCAGGAAGCGCGCTATCGTCAGCGTTACCTGGATCTCATCTCTAACGATGAATCCCGTAAGACCTTCAAAATTCGCTCCCAGATCATGGCCGGCATTCGCCAGTTCATGGTTAACCGCGACTTTATGGAAGTAGAAACCCCGATGATGCAGGTGATCCCAGGTGGAGCCTCCGCTCGTCCGTTCATCACCCATCACAACGCCCTGGACCTGGACATGTACCTGCGTATCGCGCCGGAACTGTACCTGAAGCGTCTGGTGGTCGGCGGTTTTGACCGCGTGTTTGAGATCAACCGTAACTTCCGTAACGAAGGTATCTCCGTACGTCATAACCCAGAGTTCACCATGATGGAACTCTATATGGCCTATGCGGATTACAAAGATCTGATCGAGCTGACCGAATCCCTGTTCCGCACCCTGGCGCAGGACATTCTGGGCACCACCCAGGTACCTTACGGTGAAGAGGTGTTCGACTTCGGCAAGCCGTTCGAAAAACTGACCATGCGCGAAGCGATCAAGAAATACCGTCCTGAAACCAATATGGCGGATCTGGATAACTTCGACTCTGCGAAAGCGATCGCTGAAAGCATCGGTATTAAGGTTGAGAAGAGCTGGGGTCTGGGCCGTATCGTGACCGAGATCTTCGAAGAAGTGGCCGAAGCGCACCTGATTCAGCCTACCTTCATCACCGAATACCCGGCGGAAGTGTCTCCGCTGGCGCGTCGTAATGACGAGAACCCGGAAATCACTGACCGCTTCGAATTCTTCATTGGTGGCCGCGAAATCGGTAACGGCTTTAGCGAGCTGAACGATGCAGAAGATCAGGCGCAGCGCTTCCAGGATCAGGTTAACGCGAAAGCGGCAGGCGATGACGAAGCGATGTTCTTCGACGAAGACTACGTGACCGCGCTGGAGCACGGCCTGCCGCCGACGGCTGGCCTGGGTATTGGTATCGACCGTATGGTGATGCTGTTCACCAACAGCCACACCATCCGCGACGTGATCCTGTTCCCGGCGATGCGTCCGGTGAAATAAGCCGTTAAGACGTAAAAAAAGCCCCGTGCGTTTATCGCCGGGGCTTTTTTATTGCGCCGCGAAGGCGCTGAGTTTTTCACGCGCAGTGTTCGCTTCTTGCACCATCCACGGGCTAAATGCCCACGGTGTGGCGTCCAGCGCGCGGAATAGCGCGTCCAGCTCCACCCACTGATATTCCATCACTTCATCTTCATTGATTGCGAGGGTATTCGTTACGCGGGCGGCATAGACCGGGCAGATTTCGTTTTCAACGATCCCTGACGGGTCGGCTTCACGGTAGCGGAACTCCGGGGCAATGGGGGTGATGTCTGTGATTTCGGCGCCGACTTCAAAGCGGCAGCGGCGGATAATCGCCTGCTCTGTCGCTTCGTCGGCCTGTGGATGACCGCAAACGGAGTTGGTCCATACGCCGGGCCAGGCTTTTTTACTTAAGGCGCGACGGGTGATCAGACATTCTCCGTTAGCGTTAAACAGCCATGAAGAGAAGGCCAGGTGTAGCGGGGTGTGTGACGTGTGCGCGGCGTACTTCTCCTGAGTGCCAATCACTTTTCCCTGGTCATTTACCAAAATAACGTGTTCTTGAATACTCATTGATGCTCCAGTGCCAAAATGCTTAATGGTTCAGCACCATCAGCGGAATTATTATACTGCATTCTTATGCGAACGGTTTGGCCCACAGAGCGGAAAAGGGCATGACCCGCATCAGTTTGGGCTGCTATCATAGTGCGCCATTCACGCTGACCGAGGAGCTGTTTTGTTTGCAGGAAGCCTGACGAGAAACCCGATCATTGCCGTTTTCTGCCTGACGCTGACGCTACTTGTAGCAGGATGCTCGGGGAGTAAATCTTCGGATATGGGCAGTTATTCCGGTGCAGTCTATACCGTTAAGCGCGGGGACACGCTCTACCGTATCTCACGCGCCACGGGAACCAGCGTGAAGGAGCTGGCGCGCCTGAATAATATTTCTCCACCGTATACTATTGAGGTAGGGCAGAAGCTCAAGGTAAACGGCGGTTCTTCCTCAGGGAAAAAGTCCTCAACGCGTAAAACAGCCAAAGTCACGCCATCCTATCAGGTGCCTAAATCATCCTGGCCGCCGGTCGGTCAGCGCTGCTGGATCTGGCCTGCAAGCGGAAAAGTGGTTGCGCCGTACTCGCTCTCGGAAGGTGGCAATAAAGGTATTGATATCGCTGCCGCACGCGGTACACCGGTTTACGCTTCAGGGGCCGGGAAGGTGGTCTATGTCGGTAACCAGCTTCGTGGATACGGTAACCTGATCATGATTAAGCATGGTGAGGACTACATTACGGCGTATGCGCATAACGACACGATGCTGGTCAATAACGGGCAGAACGTGAAGGCGGGGCAGAAGATTGCGACCATGGGCAGTACCGGGACGGATACGGTGAAGCTGCACTTCCAGATCCGCTATAAGGCTACAGCCATCGATCCGCAGCGTTATCTTCCGGCGCAGGGCAGTAAGCCGAAGTGCTAAGTGATTATTTAATCGCCACTTAGTGGGGTAAAGGCTTGTATGAAGAGGCGTAAGGTCTATAATGCCTTACGCACCTCAAAGCGGGCGTAGTTCAATGGTAGAACGAGAGCTTCCCAAGCTCTATACGAGGGTTCGATTCCCTTCGCCCGCTCCAGTCTCCTCATAAATTAACAAGTTATAATTTATCAGTTAGTTACTTTGCTCCGCTTTAGCAGGTACAACTAAAACTACCCAATGTTCTATGCCCGTATCTGGCGTCGCGTGACAGGGTCTGTAGTACAAGGAAACATATCATCCACGCTGGCGGTGGTTCCAGTTTCTTACCGCGACAGCACAACAACGAACTAAAAGCCGCATATCTGGCATAACTCCCGAAAACAGGTTTATGGTGATAACGTACCTACAAACGACATGTAGGATCTATCAGCGTTTCAGCCACGCTCCCGCAAGGGTACACGGTTATCCTGATAAGGTGTGATCCCTCTGACAGTCTGATGTTGTCGCCTAACGGCTCCACTTGTTGCTGTATCACCAACGGGGCTTTATGGCTTCTATTGTCTGAAATCTGATTCATTGGACAAACATCATGTGGATTGCTGTAAAGTTCATCAGTATGATTGCTTGCACAATCAGCGATTGGGAAAACACTTCTGGGAGATAAGGGACGAGACGATATGAAAGTGACTGATGAGGCTTTGTTACGTTCAGGGTTTACGCAGCCCGAATTGCAGAAGATAAAAAGCAACATTGAAAAATATGGAGGAACGCTTGGAGAGGCCATAAATGACCTCGCTAGGCGATTTGTTACCTTGGCGGGAGTGGTGGCTGTGTGTGCCTTAATCCTACTGCTACTTATCGTCTTCAGCTCACCTGATAGAGCAGTTGCATGGGGGCTGGCGATGATCTTTGGGGTTGCCATTATGTCCTTCGCGCAGCCGCCGGTAATTTCCTATAAATCCTGGCGTTACCGAAAAACTATCAAGGATTAACTGGTTCCATTTTCGGTTGTCAATAGATCGAAAATCACTTTTGCTTTAACACCATAACCGACAATCTTCATTGTTAGCTTAGGAGTGCTCATTGTGCTGACTTTGCGATAGTAATCGTGTGGAAGCCAGCGAAATAATCTCCAGGCTCCAGTTTTTCGAGCGAGTCCTACAATGCTGTACACACTGGCACCGAGAGTAACACCATTATAGAGAGCCAAGCCCGTGTTAGGATTAAATCCCATGAACTGGGCCGTATGCATCGCGGAGTCAGCAATGATACCTTGCGAGGGTTTATGTCCTTCTGGCTGATCAAAGTTGAGCACTTCTTTCGTTAATCCGTTCATTCCATCGGCAATCAGGACTGCCCCAGCCAGCATACCAATCGGCCCCATAGTGGATAACATCATAAAGCCACCAAAGAGAACCACGCCTGATAGCACCACGTTTACGGCGGATATAACATAACCGACGATTTTATTATTTTCCTTAACAAACTCGACCTTCGCGTAAAGCTGTGCGGCTCTGGTTCTTAACAGGCGTTCTTGTTCGTGTAGATTATCTGTTTCAGCACGCAGATTTTTGATGCATGCAATGCATTCTTCATCGGTTTTAGCTCGTCGTGCTGTTTCAAATTCTTTATCTACAACCTGTTTTATCTCTTCGACAAACTTGATACGTGTAAGACCATCTTGCAAATAGAATGCTGACAGCCGGTTTGCTGTTTCGACGAGTTTCCGGGCCTCTAGATTCACCATGGTATCTGACCATGTTCTGTTCCAGGCCCTGTTAAGCAACGCAATATCCATTAAAGACTCCTTCCCAAAATGTGTCTGGTCATTTTAGGTGCAATAAGGTCGAAGACCATAGGAAATACTTTCACAACCCACCCCCGTGGGTGTCCCGTCTCTTTATCCTCCCAGTTTACTTCCTCCTGCTTAAAATATCCCCGGCTCTATTATAGATCCGCTGAGTGGAACGATTAACCGCCTAATAATTTCACTGGATCTGCATGAAATATTCTGGTGTTGCCACTGCGTCACACCGCTTTGCTTACGCTGCAATTTGCCTCGCTTTATTGCAACAGGCACAAAGCTCTCTTTTCGTAGTAAAAAGCCTTCTTTTGCTAAACAAGGAATCACCCATGGCATAACACGCTAAGTTGCACATTTCCTGTACCCTGGATACCCTGAGATTAATCCTAATAACTCAAGGGTGAGTATGGCTACCGGGAAGAGAAAGAACCAAAAGGAATCACCTGAAGAAGAGTTAGATCGCTTGCTGGATGAGCTTGAACTCACAGAGGAGCAACGGGAGTTTATCGAATCCATGCGGGAGGATAAGGGCGATCCCAGTAGTGAGTAACGCTTGCCTTCAGCCGAACGAATACGAATGGCCGCATAACGGCATTGTAAAGATTTTTTCTCCTCACGAGGGCTTTCCGTCAGCGTCGATGGCTCAGCGTACCGTGCCAGAAATTGTCCTGAAATGATGCGGTATTCAGACCGGATCGAACTACTATTCATTATGATTTATCAATGCATTATACCCTGACCATGTGCATGTAAAATCGCGGAGCCGGGAGAGTTGACGGCAATGTAAAAGAAATCATGAGGAAAGAAATATGGCTGCTACAAACGGTATGATTGATACTGATGACGCTGTAATTTTACTCATCGACCATCAGAGTGGCTTATTCAACACGGTACGTGATGTGCCTGTACCAGACCTTCGTAATTATGTGACAGCGATAGCCAAAGTTGCCACGCTTTTAAATATCCCGGTGATCACCACGGCCTCTGTTCCTGACGGTCCCAATGGCCCGCTCATCCCGGAAATTCACAAATATGCACCCCATGCCGTGTATGTTCCACGCACCGGGCAGATTAATACCTGGGATAATCCGGCGTTTGTGAAGGAAGTGGAAAAGACGGGCAGAAAGACCCTGATTATTGCCGGCACGCTCACCAGCGTCTGCATGGCGTTCCCTGCGGTTAGCGCTGTCCAGGAGGGGTATAAGGTTTACTGTGTTGTGGATGCCTCGGGGAACTGGTCCAAAATCGCGACCGATACCACCATCGCGCGCGTGGCTCAGGCGGGGGCGATCCCTACCGATACGTTTGCCATTGTCGCTGAATTAATGAGAACCTGGAACCGCGAGGAAGGTTCTCGCTTTGCTGAGATCCTGGCAGAGCATGTCTGTCCGGAATATAAGTGCCTGATTGAAAGTTTCGGCAAAGCTCAGGAAATTGCCAGAACGGGCCCGGAAACCAATCTGGAGCATTATAAGTAAGTCCTAATAAACCTGTATAAAAGTTGCTGGATTTTATCGTCCTGTACCTGAGCGTATTACAGGTGCAGGACGTAGCGGCGTCGTATTCCGGACGTCGCTGAATTGTCAGAGATATTAAGAGGGGCTGAACCGCGCATAATTTAAAATTAAACCCTCTTTCTTTTTACGTAATCAATCGCCCCTGTTATATCTGTCGGCAAATTTTTTATTTCCCGGACCACAGATGAAAACACGACTCCTCCTGTGCGCTGGCGTATTAGCAGCCTCCAGTGCCCATGCCAGCGCCCTCTATTTTTATGAAGCCGGCACCGAAGATACCGCGCTTGCCGGAGCAGGGCAGGCGGCTCGTGCGCAGGATGCCTCGACAATCATGACCAACCCGGCTGGCATGACGCGCTTACCGGATCATATGGTCACTGGTGGGTTACAGGTTATGGATGGCTCCATCGACAACCAGCTGGATAACGATGCCCATCAAAGCCCCGGCGATGTGATGAAAACCATCCCGAATGCCAGCGCCTTTTATAGCCAGAAGGTGAACGATAATCTTTATGCCGGGGTCGGGCTTTACGGTAATTACGGCCTGGGGATCGACTACGGTAGCTGGGCGGGCGACAGGTTGATTAAAAAGAGTACCATGGTAGCCATGACGCTCAGCCCCTCGCTGGCCTATAAGCTTAACGACCGTCTTTCGATTGGCGCGTCCGCCAACGTTAACTACGGTTACTTCTCGCTGACTCGCAGCGTTAACGATGATGACTACCAGCGACGCGATGAAGACCTGGCCATGAGCTATCGGCTTGGGCTGCTGATGCAGCTAACTGACCAGACCCGAGCCGGTATTACCTGGAACAGCGAAACGGACTACAGCTTCAATATTGACGGCAACGCGCGTCTACAGAACGGCACCTACGACCTGCCGTTGTCGGCACAGATCAGCGCGCCGCAGCAAATCATGCTCAGTCTGGTGCATGATATTAACCCGCGGTGGTCGGTTATGGGCGATCTCGGCTGGCAGGACTGGAGCCAGTTCGGCGCGCCGCAAATCGTCGTCGGGGACCAGCAGCTGAACAACGTCAGCCGCCTGAAGGACACGTGGCACGGTGCGGTGGGCGTGCAGTATCGTCCAACGCCTCAGTGGCGACTGAATGCCGGTGTGGCGTTCGACAGCTCGCCGTATGAAAGCCAGAGCGATGTGGCCTTAACCTTACCTACCGGCGATGAGTGGCGATTTGGTACGGGAGCCCAGTATCAGATTACCCCGGCCAGCAATATTGGTATTGCCGTGTCGTATCTTCATATGCAGTCGTCGCATGTGAAATCGCCGGTGGCGTTTGCCGGAAGTTACGACCATCCTTATCTTTGGTTTGCCAGCGTCAACTACAGCTATCAGTTTTGATCGGCTAACCGCTTAAAATATATGGTCTATAATGGCAGATATTGAATGTCTGAAGGTTGTACCATGCATATTTTACCGCCTGTTCGACCCGAAAAATCCATCGAACGACTGACCGCCATCCTTGAGCCGATAGCGGAGAAAGTGCACGTTGTTCCGCGTAAGCGACTCACCTGGTTACGGAAGGGGAAACAGCAGATGTACCTCTTTCTGGAAGGGGAGTTATCCCTGCTGCGGGCTTCGGATGGACTGGTGGTAGTGACCGTTTACGAGCCGCATTTGTTTGGTATTGCAGAGATGATCCAGCCTACGCAGGGGCATCTTCTCCGTGCGGAAAGGGAGTCGACTATTTTACGTCTCGATGCGGACAAGGCGGCTGAGTTGTTTCGCGCCGAGGGCGTCTGGGAGGATGTCGCCGCGCTGCTTTCATACCATACGGCCTATTTAATATTTCGTGATGCACAGGTACTCCAGCAGCGTACCTATTCCGTTATTCGTAACCACCTTCAGGAAATGATTTTGCTCCCGGAAGAGACGCGTCTGCGTACCACGATTCTGGAATATATTCAGGATCGTACGCTGCTCTCTCGCAGCAGTATACTCAATGTATTATCCGCCCTTAAGCAGGGAGAATATATCTCCTTTAAGCGCGGCGGATACCTGCTTGAAGTCAGACATTTACCCGAATCATTCTAGCGGAAGTTTAAAATTAAACAGAAATGGAATTAACGCTGCCGTTAATTTTCTATATCGTTTGCTTTCTCAGATTTAACTTTATCAAGTAAACGGTATTTTTATGAAAAAGACAGTTATCGCATTGATTGTGGCTAATGTATTTACCGCCACTTCCGCCTTCGCCGCCGCGGATGCGGGCACCTGGTATAGCGGGGCGAAATTCGGCTGGTCTCACTATTTTGATACCAATATGGGTTCAAAAGCGTTTGAGAGCACGCATTCCGATCACTTCGATTTTGACCATGATAATGTCGGCGGGGGTGTTTATACGGGTTATCAGATTACCCCATGGCTTGCGGTAGAAGGTGGTTATGATTATTTAGGCAACATGCAGATTAAAGGCCAGCATGGCGCAGGGGCGCAAATGAAAACTCAGGGCCTGCAACTGTCTCTGAAGGCCAGTTATGCCCTGACCAATGACTGGGATATTTACGGCCGTGCCGGCGCAATGGGCTATCGCGCTGAATCCGATGTAAGTGGTCACAATCGTTTTGAAACCGGTGTGCGCCCGCTTGCTGCCGTGGGTACTGAATACGCCTTCAATAAAAACTGGGCGGGCCGTCTGGAGTATCAGTGGGTAAGCAACGTGGGCAATGTTAACCAGATCGGCGTGAGCAGCGACCTGAGTTCCGTCACCGCAGGGCTTAGCTATCGCTTTGGTCAGTACGACTGATGCCCGTGATATGCCCATTAATAAAAACCCGGCTGCTTAAGTTGCCGGGTTTTTTGTTTTCAGCTGGTGAATAACGGTTCAAGAACGATATGAATATTTTGCAGACCCGTGACATTATTATCTTTCAGATATTGCTGATTAACCATATCTAACTGTTCCAGTTTGGTCAGCGAGGCATAGACGCGTTGAACGGCACTGTCCGCAACAAAAATTTCTTTTGCGGTGGTGTCCTGTAGATACTGTGATTTTACGCTGCGCGTTAGGGTCTCGATCTGCTGTTTATTTTCCTGATAAAGAGACGCGATATGCGATATCTGTACCTGCGGCGGTTTTTCCCCCGGCAACACCAGTGGAATTTGCAGATGATTAATTTTTTCAACATTGTCTGGTTGGGGAGAACTACAGGCTGTTAATGTGCTGAGGGTTAATACAGCGAAAAAGAACGGCAGGCTCTTCATCGAATCACTCCGGGGAAATAACTGGACTCAGCATTATCCCTGAAGGCCGCAGCGACGAAAGAATTAACTTATTTATTTATAAACGTTAATTTCATAGGTTAAAGATAAGCCTGGTGATAGCCTCCTTTCCCCCCATGTACCGCCAGCGTGAATATAACTCCTCGAGGAAGTATGAAATTTAAAACTCTCGTTAGTGCGATGGCCGTTGCTGGTCTGCTATTAGT
The DNA here is from genome assembly GCF_001729785.1 of Enterobacter hormaechei subsp. xiangfangensis. NCBI lineage: Bacteria > Pseudomonadati > Pseudomonadota > Gammaproteobacteria > Enterobacterales > Enterobacteriaceae > Enterobacter > Enterobacter hormaechei. The sequence continues at coordinate 3,783,037 of NZ_CP017183.1, read as the reverse complement.
CTCGTTGACCTCATTGCCTGTCCTGGCACAAAAGGAAGGGAAGGGAGCCACTGCCCATACGAAAGAGATGAATGATGCACTTTATGGTCAACTGCCCTTCTTTGATAAGACCGATTTCCGAAATGCGCACAAAGGCTTTATTGCCTCGCTGCCACCCGCGGTGATTAAAGACGAAAAAGGCGCCGTTATCTGGAACCCCCAGAAATACGCTTTTATCAAAGAAGGGCAAAAAGCGCCGGATACCGTCAACCCGAGCCTGTGGCGTCAGGCGCAGCTGAATAATATTGGCGGTCTGTTTGAGGTCACGGAAGGCGTCTACCAGATCCGCAACCTCGATCTGTCGAATATGACGATTATAGAGGGCAAAGAGGGGATCACGGTTATCGATCCGCTGCTGTCTGCGGAAACGGCCAAAGCGGGCATGGATCTTTACGTTCAACATCGTGGCAAACGCCCGGTTGTTGCCGTTATTTATACCCATAGTCATGTCGATCATTATGGCGGCGTGCGTGGCGTGGTCGATGAAGCGGGAGTGATGACCGGCAAAGTGAAAGTCTATGCTCCAGCAGGTTTTATGGAAGAGGCGGTATCGGAAAATATCATGGCCGGAAATGCCATCAGCCGCCGTGCCAGTTATATCTACGGAAACCTGTTAAAGGCCAATGTAAAAGGTCAGATAGGAGCGGGTCTGGGGACGACCACCTCAGCGGGGACGGTCACGCTTATCGCGCCCACTCACGCCATTACCAAAGACGGGCAGAAAGAGATCATCGACGGTCTCACCTATGATTTTATGCTGGCGCCGGGGTCGGAAGCGCCGTCTGAAATGCTCTGGTATGTGGAAGAGAAAAAGCTGATTCAAGCAGCAGAGAACGTCACTCACACCCTGCACAATACCTACTCGCTGCGCGGGGCGAAGATACACGATCCGCTGGCATGGTCAAAGTACATCAATAACGCTCTCGATCGTTGGGGGGATAAAGCGGAAATTATTATCGCGCAGCACCACTGGCCCACATGGGGTAATAAGAAAGTGGTGAAGCTGATGAAAAGCCAGCGTGATATCTACCGCTATATCAACGACCAGACGCTCAGACTGGCGAATAAGGGGCTGACGAGGGATGAAATAGCCGCAAATTTCGCCCTGCCTTACGGACTGGCTAAATCCTGAGCAGGCCGTGGCTATTACGGCTCGGTAAGCAACAACGTCAAAGCCACCTATGTCTACTATCTTGGCTGGTTCGACGGCAATCCGGCGACGCTCGATGAACTGCCTCCGGTCGAGGCGGCGAAAAAGTATGTCGATTACATGGGCGGAGCCCGCGCGATCCTTGAAAAAGCCCGTGTCGATTATGCCCGGGGGAATTATCGCTGGGTGGCTCAGGTGGTCAGTAAAGTCGTTTTTGCCGATCCGAATAATAAGGCGGCGCGCGAACTGGAAGCCGATGCGTTTGAACAGCTGGGATACCATGCGGAGTCAGGGCCGTGGCGTAACGCCTACCTCACCGGTGCGCAAGAGTTGCGTAACGGCGTGAAGATAAAGCCGACGCCCAAAACCGCCAGCCCGGATGCGGTCCGTGCCATGTCGACTGAGATGATTTTTGACTACTTCGGCGTTCACCTTAACGGCGTCAGAGCGGCGAATGCCAGAGGTATTTTTAACGTTGATTTAGGCCGCGAGGGCGGCAGGTATAAGCTGGAGCTGGAGAATGGCGTGCTGAACCATAGTGCCAATATCCAGGCAGAAGATCCGGATGCAACCATTACGCTCAGCCGCGAAACGCTGAACAAAATCATCCTTAAGGAAACCACGCTGAAAAAGGCGCAACAGGCAGGAGAGGTGACGATCGTCGGCAACGCCGCGAAGGTAGACGAAATGCTGCGCTGCATGGAGAGCTTCAGTTTCTGGTTTCCTGTCGTCACCCCTTAAAAGTAAAAAAGGCTGCTTTCGCAGCCTTTTTCGTCAAATGACGCCGTCGCCGCCGTCTGAACACCAGACCTGCCCGGAGGTGTATGAACACTCATCCGAGGCCAGAGTGACATACAGCGGTGCGATCTCCACGGGCTGTCCCGGGCGTCCCAGAGGGGTACTCTCGCCAAAATGTTTCACTTTTTCCTGTGGCTGCCCACCGCTGGGCTGAAGCACGGTCCAGTAAGGTCCGGGCGCTACCGCGTTCACGCGGATCCCTTTCGGACCCAGCTGTTTCGCCAGCGCTTTGGTAAACACCGCGAGACAGGCTTTGGTCTGCGCATAGTCAAGCAGTACGGCGCTCGGTTTAACCGCCTGAACGGAGGAGGTGTTAATAATGGATGCAGGGGCTTTCATGTGGCGCAACGCCGCCTTTGTGATCCAGAAAGGCGCATAGACGTTGGTCTTAAAGGTCGCGTCAAAATCTTCCGTAGTCAGTTCTTCCAGCGACTCACGATACTGCTGGCGGCCTGCGTTATTCACCAGGATATCCAGCCCGCCCAGTTTTGAGACGGCCTGCTCCACCAGGTTCTGACAAAAAGTTTCGTCGCGCACATCGCCCGGAAGCGCGACGGCGTTCCGTCCTTCCGCTTTAATCAGGGTGATGACTTCCGCTGCGTCTTCTTCCTCTTCCGGCAAATAGTTAATGGCGACATCTGCCCCTTCGCGGGCATAGGCAATGGCTACCGCGCGTCCGATGCCGGAATCGCCCCCGGTAATTAGCGCCTTCTTACCGGCAAGACGTCCATGCCCTTTGTAGCTCTTCTCGCCGTGGTCGGGTACGGGTTCCATTTCTGAGGACAGGCCCGGCGGCGTCTGGGGTTGCTTCGGGAAAGGTGGCGTTGGGTAAGCGTTCGTACGTTGTTCATTATCACTCATAGCTAACTCCTTGTTAGGGGTGAGATTTGATGGATAGTTACAGCGTTAACGCTTCGCTGAATTATTTTTGCAAGTGGCTGACCCGGACTACGGGTGGGGATGATTTTTTATCGAGCGAGCCGCTAATACTGATCATGTTGTCAGGTTCCACGGTTCTGTCGTCAAATACGGCTTTCGGGATAATAACGTCGATTTTCCCGGTTTTATCCTGGAATACGTATTTATCGCCATTGCCATCAATAAGATTGCCGCGCAGTGAAATAGAGGCGCCATCATGCATCTCTTTCGCCTGAGTAATGGTCATAATGCGCGCATCATCGGTACCACGATAACCGCTGTCCAGCGCATGCGGCGGTGGTGGCGCGTCACCCTTTTGTAACCCGCCGTTATTATCTGCCCAGGCAGTAGGGATAATTAATATTAACAAGGCTGAAATCACTGATAATTTCATCTGATATCCTTCATTTTGGATGTCTTGACTTATTAAGTATTGTTGCTATTTCTTTATGTGGCAAATGTGATAAGTCTTAAAAGCATTTGCACAGAGAAATCAAAAATTTCGGCAATTAAGCGAAACGGTGACGACTGCCATGGAACCAAAAAATGAAAAAGTGCCTGGGATAAAAGAGAGTTATCGTTTACTGACGTTTGAGTACGCATTTCGTCAGGTGGGTTTTATTGTGCTGTTAGCTATTATCGTGGCGGCAATTGCCGGGCTTTTTTCAAGCGGTGTGGTCAGCGACGTGGAGAAAACAAACGATGCAAAATCCCTGACCCTGAGCTATGAGCGCTTCGGTCGCCGCCAGACCGAATCGCGGATGGCGCTGACGTTTCCGGTGACGTCTGAGGGGAAATATACCATCAGCCTGACCAGCGAAAGCAGCGACGCGTATGAGCCCGGCAGCGTCTGGCCACAACCGGACAGCATGTACAGCCGGGGGAATACCCTGTTTCTCGTCTACGATCGTTTACAACAGACCGATAAATTTACCGTTCTATTATTCATCACGCCGTCAAAAGCAGGGAAGTGGACAAACAGCATCCGCGTAAACAACGAGCCAGATATCCGTTTCTGGCAGTTTATTTACCCCTAGGAGTCGAATATGGACATGGTTTTTCGTGCCCTGGCAATTTACCTGTTTCTGGTCATTGTGTTTAAAGTTGCCGGGCGGCGCGCCCTGCTACAAATGACCAGTTTTGACCTTATTTTGCTCTTAATTATCAGCGAGGCGACACAGCAGGCGCTGCTTGGCGAAGATTTTTCCATCACCGGTGCGATGATTACAATAACAACGCTGGTGGTGGTGGATATTATATTTGGCCTCCTGAAAAAATATTTTTCCACTGTTGAGAATATTCTTGATGGCACGCCGGTGATATTGGTGGAGAACGGTGTCCCCCTTGCCGATAAACTGAAAAAGGTCGATGTATCCTGTGATGATATATTGGTATCAGCCCGCCAGAATCACGGTATTACAGAATTGAAGAAGATAAAATACGCTATTCTTGAGCGTAATGGCCATATTTCTATTATTCCTGACGAAAATTAAGGGCAACGCGATGAGCAATCTTATTCACGACAGTAACAGCACCATCAGCGAGCTGACGAAAAAGCTCGCCACTCAGCTTACGGACAGAGGTTTGCGGTTAACTACCGCAGAGTCCTGTACCGGCGGCAATCTCGCGGTTGCGCTTTGTGCCGAAGAGAACACCGCGGAATTTTATGACGTTGGCATGGTGGTGTTCAGCGATGCGGCGAAGGAGAGGATCCTCGGCGTGCGGCACGAAACCATTGAGCGCTTCACCGCCGTCAGTGAACAAACGGTGACCGAGATGGCCGCTAAAATTCGCGAAATTGCCGAGGCGGATATTGGCCTTGCCATCAGCGGCTATGCGGGACCGGAAGGCGGAGACGATGGCACCGCAGCCGGTACGGTCTGCTTCGGCTGGAATATTCGCGGACAGACGGAAACCCGCACCGTGCTGTTTTCCGGTGAATGTCAGGATGTGGTGGATAAGGCGGTGCGTTATTCCCTGTCTGAACTGATCGAAATACTCTCCGGCTGGGATAACGTCTGAAACAAGGGGAAAGGCTATGGCTGTCATCGTGATTACCGGCGGTACGGCGGGTGTGGGGAAGGCCACGGCGCTGCACTTTGCCAAAGCGGGCTACGATGTGGGCATCATTGCCCGCGATGAGCAGAGCCTGCGCTCCACAGAAGAGGAGTTGCGCCGTTTCGGGATCAACGCCTGTGCCGTTCAGGCCGACGTGGCGGACAGCAAGGCGGTGACCGATGCTGCTAACGAGATTGAATACCGGCTTGGGGCCATCGATGTGTGGGTGAATAACGCCATGGGCGGGATGCTGGCGCCTTTTCGCACCATGTCGCCTGAGGAGTTTCGCCGCGTCACCGAGGTGACCTATCTGGGCTATGTTAACGGTACCCGCGCCGCGCTGGAGTTAATGACTCCTCGTGACCGGGGGACGATTATTCAGGTTGGCTCCGCGCTGGCCTACCGCTCCATTCCCTTGCAGTCAGCCTACTGCGGGGCGAAAGCCGCGATCCGCGGATTTACCGATGCCGTGCGCACCGAACTGATGCATGAAAACAGCCGGGTGCAGATCGCCATGGTACAGATGCCGGGCCTCAACACGCCGCAGTTCGAGTGGGCGAGGAATACATTTGCCTGGGCGATGCGCCCGGTTCCTCCCGTGTTTCAGCCGGAAGTGGCTGCCAGCGCGATTTTCAAGGTAGCGCAAAAACCGGTGCGGGAGCTGTGGGTGGGCAGCAGCACCGTCCAGTCGATTGTCGGGCAATTTCTTTTTCCCGGCTTTCTGGATCGGCTGATGGTTAAAAAGGCCTGGGAAGGGCAGATGACCGATACGCTAAATGCGGATGACCGTCAGGACTATCTGGATCAGCCGGTTAACGATCTGCATAAAATCCACGGGCACTTCACCGACGAAGCAAAAGAGCGCGCCACCAGCGTTACCTCCGGCATGCCGGGGAAAGTGCTGCTCGGCTCCCTCGCCGTCACGGGTGCGATCGTGGCGCGTCTTCTGCTCTCGCGGAGACGATAATCAGCGCAGTGCGGTACGATCGGTCCAGAACCAGCGGTAGCCATAGCCGCTGAGGTTAAGCGCGACGGTTTTGCCGCACACCAGCGCGTCGTTGTAGCGTTTGTCCGCCAGGCAGGCGGTCCAGGTCGCATGCCGGATCCCTCTGGCGGTAAAATTAACGGGCTTATCGCTGAAGTTAACGAAGGTCAGAATGCTGCGCGTGTCGGTTTCGTAATAGATCCCCAGCACCGCATCGCTGTCGATATTAATAAGACGAAACGGCGCGACGCCGATCTCAGGGAACTCCGAGCGCGTATTGGCGATATCGATAATGCAGTGCAGGAGTGAGTTGCGGTGCAACAGCGAATCCGCCACGTTGATTTTTTGATAGCGGTACGGGCCGCGGTCAATCATCGGGGCGATAAAAGTTTCCGGGTCGGCGTCTGAGAAACCGCCGCCTTGCGATCCGGCCCACTGCATTGGGGTGCGTACGGCGTAACGCTCCTCCAGTTCCAAATCATCTCCCATGCCAATCTCATCCCCGTAGCGCATGACCGGTACGCCCGGCAGCGAAAACAAGACCGCATGGCAAAAGGCCAGCCGCTTTCGATCGCCATTAAGCATCGGCGCCAGACGGCGGCGGATACCTCGCTGATACACACTCATTTCTTCGTCAGGGGCAAAGGCATCAATGACGGTCTGCTTCGCTTTTTTTCCTATCCCTTCCAGATCCAGCTCATCATGATTGCGCAGCCAGTTGGCGAAGCAGCAGGAGTCAGGCGGCACAATCATCTTCTTCACCGCGTTGCGCAGCGGTCGTGCGCTTTTCTCCGCAAGGCTGACGTAGAAGTACTTATTGAGCCAGAAATTCAGCACCAGGTTGAGCCGGTCGTTCTGACCAAAATAATCTTTGTAGGCCTCGACCTCCACGTCGACTTCGCCGAGCAGGATCGCATCCGGGTTACGCTGCTCGATAAGACGGCGCAGATGCTCCAGGATCCACAGGCCGCGTTTTTCATCCCCACGTCCGGCCTGTTTTGTCAGGTGCGACGCCGCATCCAGGCGAAAGCCCGACACCCCGAGCTTTAGCCAGAAGATGATGATGTTCTCAACCTCCTTCAGCACCGCAGGGGAGGCCAGATTGAGATCCGGCTCGTGGTGATAAAACATATGCCGATAGTATTGCCCCGCCTCGTCGTCCCATGTCCAGATACTCTTCTCCACGCCGGGGAACATCGGCGGCGTATCGTCGTCGTCCGTGTCGGACCACAGGTAATAGTCACGATAGGGTGAATGAGGGTTGCGGCGGGCCTGTTGAAACCAGGGATGCGCATCCGAGGTATGCTGGATCAGCAGCTCAATAATGACCTGCATCCCCAGCTCCCGCGCCTGTTCAATAAAGGCGATGATATCGTTGAGCTTGCCGAAGCGGGGATCGACCTGCAAATGGTCGCTCACGTCATAGCCTTCATCGAGAAAAGGCGTGAGGTAAAACGGAGTGATCCAGATAACCGTCGCGCCCATCCGGCGGATGTAGCGTAGCTTCGCGGCGATCCCGGCGATGTCGCCACAGCCATCGCCGTTCAGATCGTAAAACAGGGCAGTATCTATCTGGTAAATAATGGCGCGTGTATGCCAGCCTGCCATAGTAATCCTTAGTGATAACCTTCGGTATCAGACACTTTGCCCCGGAAGACGTAATAGCTCCAGGCGGTATAAACCAGGATCACCGGGATGATTAACAGCGTGCCGATCAGCATAAACAGCTGGCTGGCAGGCGGCGCGGCGGCTTCCCACAAGGTGATGTGCGGCGGAATTATGTGTGGCCACAGGCTGATGCCCAGGCCGCTAAAGCCGAGGAAGATCAGGCCCAGCGTTAACAGGAACGGACGGGCATGGCTGTCGGGATTACGCGTCAGCCGCCAGATCCACAGGCTGAATACCGCCACAAGAACCGGAACCGGCAGGAACCAGAAGAAGTTAGGCAGAGTAAACCAGCGTTCGGCGACAAACTGCCAGCCGAGCGGGGTCCAGATACTTACCACCGCAATGACGGCAATCAGCGCCAGCAGAACGTGGCGGGTCAGCTCGCGCATCCGGTTTTGCAGCGCGCCTTCGCTTTTCATGATCAGCCACGTGGTGGCCAGCAGGGTATAGGCGACAATTAAGCCCAGCCCGCAGAACAGGTTAAACGGGGTGAACCAGTCCAGCGAGGAGCCCACAAAGCGACGCCCTTCCACGTCAAAGCCGTTGATCATCGCGCCAACCACGATCCCCTGGCTGAAGGTTGCGAGCAGGGAACCGCCAGCAAAAGAATAGTCCCAGAATTTGCGGTGGGAAGGGGTCGCCTTAAAGCGAAACTCAAATGCCACGCCGCGGAAAATAAGCCCGATCAGCATGGCCGTCAGCGGGATGGTCAGGGCATCGATTATTACCGCGTAGGCCAGCGGAAACGCGCCGAACAACCCTGCGCCGCCGAGAACCAGCCAGGTTTCATTTCCGTCCCAGACCGGGGCAACGCTGTTCACCATCACGTCGCGCTCTTTGGCATCACCCACAAAGCTGAACAGCATGCCGATACCGAGATCGAAACCGTCCATGATGATGTACATCAGCGTGGCGAAGACAATAATGGCAAACCAGATGACCGGGATATCGACGCCCATCAGATCTTCTCCTCTTCCGGAACAGACTCGGCGGCGGACAGCGGACGGGCAGGGGTGCCCGATGTATTAGACGTTAGCGTGCCCACAGGCTGCGGACCTTTTTTAATCAACCGGGCGAGATACACATATCCCACGCCAAATACCGAACAGTAGACCACGATAAAGGCCAGCAGGCTGATGCTCATCTGCAACGTGCTGTGCAGAGACACCGCATCTATCGTGCGCAGATAGCCGTAAACGACCCACGGCTGGCGGCCCACTTCGGTGGTGACCCACCCGGCGAGCAGCGCGAGTAATCCGGCAGGCCCCATACAGAGGGCAAACCAGTGGAATGGCCGTGAGTGATAGAGTCGACGGCGATAGCGCAGCCAGACGCTCAGTACGCCAAGGGTAATCATCAGCAGCCCCATGCCGACCATAATGCGGAAGGACCAGAAGACGATGAGCGAGTTAGGGCGGTCCTCTTTCGGGAAATCCTTCAGCGCCGGGACCTGTTTATCCAGGCTGTGCGTCAGGATCAGGCTGCCGAGCGCGGGAATTTCAAGCCCGTATTTGGTGCGTTCCTCTTCCATATCCGGTACGCCAAACAACAGCAGCGGGGTGGCCTCGCCGGGCGGGTTTTCCCAGTGGCCTTCAATCGCGGCGATTTTGGCAGGCTGGTGCTCAAGCGTATTCAGCCCGTGCATATCACCAACCACGGCCTGAATGGGCGCGACCAGCAGCGCCATCCACATGGCCATGGAGAACATCTTGCGGATCGCGGGCGTATCGTTACCGCGCAGCAGATGCCATGCCCCGGACGCGCCCACAAACAAGGCGCTGCACAGGAAGGCGGCGATGGACATATGGATCAGGCGGTAAGGGAATGAGGGGTTAAAGATAATGGCCAGCCAGTCTTCGGGAATGACCTGACCGTTCTGAATACTGAAGCCCTGCGGGGTGTGCATCCAGCTGTTAGAGGCGAGGATCCAGAAGGTGGACATCAGCGTGCCCAGCGCCACCATGCAGGTGGCAAAGAAGTGCAGGCCGGGGCCAACCTTGTTCCAGCCGAACAGCATCACGCCTAAGAAACCGGCTTCCAGGAAGAAGGCGGTTAAGACTTCATAGGTGAGCAAAGGGCCGGTTATGCTGCCCGCGAACTGGGAAAAGCCGCTCCAGTTAGTCCCAAACTGGTAAGCCATCACCAGCCCGGAAACCACGCCCATACCAAAGTTGACGGCGAAAATTTTTAGCCAGAAATGGTATAGCGAGCGCCAGACATTATTTTTTGTGCGAAGCCACATGCCTTCGAGAACCACCAGATAGCTCGCAAGCCCGATGGTGATCGCCGGGAAGAGAATATGAAAAGAGACGGTAAAGGCGAACTGTATCCTGGCCAGATGAAACGCATCAAGCTCGAACATGCTCCGTACCTCTGGAACTGATAGCGCACAAGGCATTGCCAGACAGCCTCAGGCTGCCTGGCAAAACCGGTTACGGTTTTTTCTTACCTGCGCCAAGCTCGGCACCGGTAAGCGGATCGGCGTTAGGGTCGGATTTCGTACGTGCGCACATCGCTTTGACCAGCGTTTCCTGCTCTGTCGTGAGCGTTACGCTTGCGCCGCCGTCACCGCCATCGACCGCTGGCTGAGGAGATTCCACGTAGTCGAAGTGCTTATCGCTGTTCCAGCTGCCGCGAACTTCTCCCCCCTCAGACATATTGTAGTACTTGTTGGTGTACTCTTCGATTGGTGGCAATTTACCCGGTGGGAAATTGTTACGGATCGACTGGAGCGCCTTCTCAAACGAGAGCTGGTGTGCTGCCTCACGCGTCATTAAAAACGCCAGCGCATCTTTAACACCCGGATCGTCCGTTACGTTAATAAGCCGTTCGTAGATAATTTTGGCGCGCGCCTCGGCCGCAATGTTAGAGCGCAGATCGGCGGTGGGCTCGCCAATAGTATCCACATACGCCGCCGTCCATGGTACGCCCCCGGAGTTGGTCAGTGGAGTACCACCGCCGTAGAGCAGGGAGGTGATATGACTGTCGTTGCCGTTCTCGGTCATGGAGCGGTACAATTCCGCTTCATTTTCAACGCCTTCCGCCAGTTCACCTTTCGCACCCTTATTCAGCATACCCACCAGGGTGCCGATAATTTCCAGGTGACTTAATTCCTCGGTCGCGATATCCATCAGCATATCTTTACGACCGGGATCGTCGTCGCTCAATCCTTGCGTAAAGTAACGACATGCCGCGGCAAGTTCGCCCTGTGGCCCGCCAAACTGCTCAAGCAGAAGATTGGCCAGGCCCGGATTCGGTTCGGCTACGCGTACCGTGTATTGCAGCTGTTTTACGTGTCGAAACATAGTTTCTCCCTCTTTCGTTATTTTTTCGCTTCAACACCGTCCGCATCGGAGCGCAGCAGGAACTGTTCCGTCGTCTGTGGAATATGCTGGAGCAGCCAGTCAGCCATCTGGCGCTCTTCTTCCAGAATGGACTCAATGGCAGGAATGGAGGCGGTATCGCCCGCTTGTTTGGCCGCAGCCAGCAGAGAGGTGTAGCAGGCAATTTCAAACTGCTCAAAAACGTAGCCGCTGATGGAGCCTTTAACAATTTCGTCGGAAGGGAACATGCCGCCAATGGACTGGCCGAGCGCCGCCATTTTGCTCATGGAATCTTTTATGACCGAACGGGAAATATCATTGCGGTCGAGAATTTCTTCCAGCACGGTAATTTGGTGTTTAGTCTCATTAACGTGTTGTTCAATTCGTGCACGTAAGTCGGGATAATTATTAATACGGCTGGCCATAGATTCCAGCATGGATTCGGCTTGCTTTTCCATCGCATGGGCATCGCGTAGCCAATCATGGTAGTGTTCTACATGATTCATAATTAACTCCTGTGATTTATTATCTGGTTAATTTTTGTTGCTGATGCTCATCAAATTAATATTTATCCTTTCTGGGCTTTTTGATTAATATTGCCGACAGCCAGATCGGTTAATTTGAGATCGGTTTCTTTTTCTTCTTCCAGCGTTTCGGCAAGAAGTTTAACGGCTTTTTTATAGCCTAATTGTTCAGCCAGGGTGGCCAGGGTGCCGTAGCTGGCAATCTCGTAATGCTCGACTTTTTGTGCTGCGGCAATTAATGCAGCGTCACGCACTTCATTTTTTTCAGTGCTCTCAATAACTTCGTTGGCTTCTTCAATTAAGCCTTCCATCGCAACGCATTTCATGCGCTTCAGTTTGAGGCCGGATTCCTGCTCAATAATCTGATCGATACGCTCGATTTGTCCCTGAGTCTCTTCGAGGTGGGCCGTGAACGCGGCACTCAACTTCTCGCTGGATGCGGCGCGAGCTAACTTGCTTAGAGCGCGGGTCAGCTGCTTCTCAGCGCTGTAGGTGTCGGATAACAGGTGAATAAATACATCTTCAACAGTTTTCATATTCATATTTTCGCTCCAGTGAAATAAAGGGAAGGTACTGCGAGCCGACGGGCCCGCAGCATGCTCTCGGTATATTTATAAGAGCTTTAAATAAGATCAGGAGTTATCAGATTTACGGCCTCCGCCGTGACTGTTCTGGCCCCCTTTCTTACCCGCTTCAGATGCGCGTTGCGGATCGTTTTTGAAATTACCGCCGCTGTGCTGGCCGCCTTTACGTCCAGCTTCTGATGCCTTTTCACGGTCTTCAGCGAAATTACCGGAACCACCACGATGTTGCTCTGCCATATATCAACCCTCATGTTGCGTTTATGTCAGGAGATACGATAAGTAATTCGTATCAGTTGTCGTTCAGGAATTAACATTAGACGTTATGTGAGAAGAGTCAAATTTCATGTCTGGGTTGTTTTGCGGTAGTTTTGCAGGTGTTCAGGAAATACCGCTTCGTTACGAACTTTAAAAACGGACGGTAAATCCACTGGTTAGGGAGAAATAAATCTGGATGTTGGGAGTTCGCTTAGCTAATAATCCTAATGTGAACGTGGCGTGAATTATTACAAGAGTTGACACAACGCAAAAATATATCGTCGCAACGGGTGCTTCTGTATTCGGAATAATCTTAAGTGTCTGGCGAAATAACGTGTTGAAAAGAGGGTGGCCAAACCTCGTTTTTGACGTGGTCAGGCGGATCGGCTGAGGGTATGCTTCTTTTGTCACCACAATAATTACAGAGGCAATATCATGGATCAGGAGCTACTGGATGCGGGGTACCGGGCCTACACCGGTGAGAAAATTGATGTTTACTTCAATACCGGGATCTGCAAACACTCGGGCAACTGCGTGCGCGGCAGCGCGGCGCTGTTCGACCTGAAGCGTAAACCATGGATCGCGCCGGATGAAGTAGATGCAGAAACGGTTGTGCGCGTAATTGATACCTGCCCGAGCGGTGCGCTGAAGTACCGCCAAAAATAAGTGAGGAACCATGGAAATTCTTGAAGGCCATAACAAGTTTTACGTCAACGACGCCGAAGGCAATCAGGTAGCGGAGATTGTCTTTGTCCCAACCGGCGAGCATCTGAGCATCATTGAGCACACCGATGTAGATCCAAGCCTGAAAGGGCAGGGTGTGGGTAAACAGCTGGTGGCGAAGGTGGTAGAGAAGATGCGCGGGGAGAACCGTAAAATTATCCCGCTGTGTCCGTTTGCGAAGCATGAGTTTGATAATACGCGGGAGTATGACGATATTCGGGCGTAAAACAGATGCCCGGCATTGCGCCGGGCAGCACACTCAACCGACAAACATCACCGACACACACAGCACACCCACAATCAGCGTCAGCAGGTTACCGATGGAGCGGTACGGTTTTAACGACGGGATCAGGTACGTCGACAGCGTCGGCATGATGAACAGGATCATGGCGATAAGCGGACCGCTGATGGCGTAAATCATCGAGATCGCATTCGGGTTGATGCAGCAGACCGCAAAGGTAATCAGCGACACGCCGAGAATCGAAACCGCGCGGTTAAAGGCGCGACTTTTTTTCACACCCACCTGATTCAGAGACGATTTCACAATTTCCGTTGCCCCTTCAATCACGCCAAAATAGGTGCCGAGGAACGATTTCGACATCGCTATAATTGCCACGATAATGCCGGAAATGCCCAGCCATGCCGGGGACGAAGGCATCATCGACAGCGCGGACAGGATCGTCACCCCTTCCTCTTTTGCCGCCACGATATACGACGGTGGAATCGAAAGCAGGCAGCTGAACACAAAGAACAGCACGCTGAGGCAGATGATCAGATACGCCACTTTCATGATTTTTTTGCATTTACCCATCGCCTCTTCACCGTATTTCTCGCGACGGTCCACGGCGAAAGTCGAGATGATCGGAGTATGGCTAAAAGCGAAAACCATCACCGGGATCGAAATCCACACCTGGTGCAACGTATGCTGGTCGAAGGCCATCTGGCTCGTCAGAAGCGACGGCTGCCAGCTGCCCGTCAGATACAGCGAGACAAACAGGAAATAGGCGATCAGCGGAAAAACAAGGAAACCCATCACCTTAATGGTGATGTGCCGCCCCATCAGGAAGATCAGATTCAGAATCAGCACCACGCCAAAACTCACCAGCATCCGCATGCCGGTATCCACCGTCATCCGTTTCGCCAGCTGTTCAGTGAGTGAGTTAGTTATCGCCACCGCGTAAATCAGAACCACCACAAAGAAAGCCACAAAATAGAGCGTGGTAATGAGGTTGCCGATCTTTTTGCCGTAGTAATGGGAAACGGCACCAGTGATCCCTTCGTTGCCTTTCGTCTTCGACGACAGAATAAATTGCGCCAGCGCTTTATGCGGCCAGTAGGTTAAGGGATACGCCACAAGGGCGGTGATCAGCAGGACAATCGCGCCAGCAGAGCCGAGCTGAATGGGCAAGAACAGGGTTCCTGCGCCCACGGCAGTGCCGTAGAGGGCGAAACTCCAGAGAGTCTCTTCTTTTGACCAAATTTTCGACATTAGAGCAACGTATCAACTATAAAACGAACAAAAAGGAGTGCAATTTACCATAATTATGCGTTGAGGTCGCCGTTGCTTCGCAGGGGTGGGCCGGAGCAGGTCTCCGGCCGGAAGGTTATTCGCTTGCCAGGGCGCGGCGTTGCTGGCGGCGCTTGATGATTTTCTCCCGCAGGGTGTCGTACGCCCAGTTGTAGAGCATGGTGTACGGCAGGAAGAACAGGAAGAAACCAATTTCCAGCGTAAAGGCCTGGAGCAGCGTCACGCCCAGCACGGCGGCAACGATGGTTACGCCAATCACAATAAAACCGCATTCAAAACCCAGCGCATGCAGGGCGCGCACTTTCGCCGTGCGCTTCACCCGCTGGACGGGCCAGAAACGGTCGAAGCCAAAGTTATAGATAATGTTCCAGAGCATTGCCGTGGTCGCCAGAATTATGGTGAGACCCCCCATTTCAACCACCGAGCGCTGCATTAGCCACGCGGCCGTCGGGGCGAGGATCGCCGTAGCAATGCCTTCAAAACAGACGGCATGGAAGATCCGCTCCGGCAATTTACGTTGGAGTGCATCCTGATGTTGCATATTTACCTCATATTGACGCCAGTATGGGCGTTGATGCGGTCTATTCTTATCGTTTAAGGTGATATATAAAAGATGGTATCCATCGATAAAGTAGATACATCATGCGTTATTCTCCCGAAGCACTGACCGCGTTTGTTGAAACTGTCGCCGCAGGTTCGTTTTCTGCTGCGGCACGGCGGCTGCGTAAAAGCCAGTCCACCATCAGCACCTCCATCGCCAACCTTGAAGCTGACCTTGGCTTTGAGCTGTTCGATCGCTCGGCGCGTCACCCGGTGTTGACCGCCCAGGGTGAACAGGTGCTGGGCTATGTCCAGTCGATACTCGCCGCCAGCGCGCGCCTGGATGAGCTGGCCGTATCTTTAACCGCGCAAACGGAGGCGCGTTTTACCTTTGTTCTCTCCGATACGCTTAACCCGGCCGTGCTGGAACAGATGATGAGCCAGTTCGACCAGCGTTTTCCGCACACGGAATTTGAGTGCCTGATTGGTGAAGAGGAGGACGTGATCGATCTGCTGCAAAAGGAGCGGGCGCAAATTGGCCTGACGGAAGCGCGCGACAGCTACCCGACCGATATTGGCGCGACCCGTCTGCCTATGCAGACAAGGATGGCTATTTACGTTTCTGCCGGACATCCTCTGGCAGGGCAACATGAGACGCAGGCGGACGAGCTGCATGGCTGGCGCGAGCTGCGGCTGAGTACCTATCTTGAACGGGAAGCGCCCCTTGCGCGCGGGCCGGTCTGGTCTGCGCCGAATTACCTGTTACTGCTGAGTATGGCGGTACAGGGCTTTGGCTGGTGCGCGTTACCCTGCGCGCTGGTCGACGAATTTGCCGCGTCGAAATCGCTGGTGCAGCTGAACGTGCCGGGCTGGCCGAGGTCGATTGCCATCGATCTGGTATGGAACAAACGAACCCCGCCCGGCGTCGCCGGAAGCTGGCTGCGCCAGTACTTGCAGGACGCACGATAATCCTGTGACTAAACTCACTAATTTTAAACATTTGCGTCAATTGTTGATAACAATCCTCTACTATCGTCATGTCATTTTGCACAGAGGTCGTGATGAAAGATGTCGTTATAGTGGGTGCGTTACGTACGGCTATCGGCTGTTTTCAGGGAGCGCTTGCGCGTCACTCTGCGGTTGATCTCGGCAGCGTGGTGGTAAGAGCGCTGGTGGAACGCAGCGGGATTGCCGCACATGAAATTGATGAGGTGATCCTTGGCCAGGTGCTGACCGCTGGCGCGGGACAAAACCCTGCGCGCCAGGCAGCGCTGAAGGGGGGCCTGCCCAATACCGTTTCGGCAATTACCATCAACGACGTCTGTGGTTCAGGTTTGAAAGCGCTCCATCTTGCGACGCAGGCCATCCAGTGCGGTGAAGCGGACGTGGTTATTGCCGGCGGGCAGGAGAATATGAGCCGCGCCCCGCACGTCCTGACCGACAGCCGGACCGGCGCGCAGCTCGGGAACAGTCAGCTGCTTGACAGTCTGGTTCACGACGGGCTGTGGGACGCCTTCAACGACTACCATATGGGCGTAACGGCGGAAAACCTGGCGCGGGAATACGGTATCAGCCGCGAGCTTCAGGATGCATATGCCCTCAGCTCACAGCAAAAAGCGCGTGCAGCGATCGACTCCGGGCGTTTTCGCGATGAAATTGTCCCGGTCAGTACCCAGCGCCAGAACGGCGAAGCGCTCATCGTCGATACCGACGAGCAGCCGCGCACCGATGCCAGCGCAGAAGGGCTGGCAAAACTCGATCCGGCCTTTGAAACGCTCGGTTCTGTAACGGCAGGCAACGCCTCATCCATTAACGACGGTGCGGCGGCGGTGATGATGATGAGTGAAAGCAAAGCCCAGGAGCTGGCGCTGCCGGTGCTGGCGCGCATCAAAGCGTTTGCCAGCGTGGGTGTTGATCCTGCGTTAATGGGGATCGCCCCGGTCTATGCCACGCGCCGCTGCCTGGAGCGGGCGGGCTGGGAGCTGAGCGATGTGGATCTGATTGAGGTCAACGAAGCCTTTGCTGCACAGGCGATCTCGGTCGGGAAAATGCTGGAATGGGATCCGCTGCGGGTCAACGTCAACGGCGGTGCAATTGCGCTGGGTCATCCCATTGGCGCCTCCGGCTGCCGCATTCTGGTGTCGCTGGTCCACGAAATGAAAAAGCGTAACGCCCGAAAAGGGATCGCAACGCTCTGTATTGGCGGAGGGCAGGGGGTGGCCCTGGCTATCGAACGGTAGTTTCCCCTCTCTGTGCACAGAAAACCTCCCACGGGAGGTTTTTTTGTGTCCGCAGAATCCTTTTTTAACACTTCTGCGTTCTTTCTGAAGCCCGCAATAATTATTGCGCGGTTAATTATTTGCTTTGTGAAGTGCTTAATGTGATCTTCCCCCTGAAATTTACGGTTAATGCCCTTTTTTTGTTGATGGGGTTCACGTCGATCTTTGCCAAAAAAAATGAAACAAATAATTTCGATCCTTGTCACTAAAATAACGGTGCATAAAAAATAAACTCAAGTTTCATAAAAACGAAACGTTATTTTAATTGAGGGTTTTTTCATGTTTAAGAAATCTCTGCTCCTTGCTTCCCTTATTAGTGCCTCTTTTGCGGCTAGCGCCGTTACCGTCGATCTGCGTCACGAATATATTGACAGCGGCTCGAATGCCGACCGTGTTGCCGTCTCGCACCGCTTTGATAATGGCTTCGGTTTTTCAGTCGAGGCGAAGTGGAAATCAGGCGGGGACAAGGCAGATCAGCCATTCGCGGATGTAGTGGGGAACGGTCACGAAGATCAGATTAGCTGGCGCTGGAAAGCGACAGACAATATCGCCCTGACCCCTGCGTTTACGATTGAAAGCACAGACAGTCGCACCATTTATAAACCGAATCTGCATGTGCAATATAGCTTCGATAATGGCTTCTACGTGGCTGCGCGTTACCGTTACGAATATACTCGCTACCCGTCAAGCTCAAATAAGGACGATGATAAAGTTAACCGTGGCGATGCGTGGGTCGGTTGGGTATTAGGTGACTGGCGTACCGAGCTGAACTATGTTTACGCGAAAAGTTCTGAAGGCGTGGCCCGAAATAATAATAAAGATTATTCCAACGAATATAACGCCAAGCTGGCCTACAAATGGGATAAAAACTGGGCACCGTATGTGGAGGTGGGGAACGTGGGGGTTAAAGACACGGACGAACGCCAGACCCGTTTCCGTTTAGGTGTGGCGTACTCCTTCTGATAATTCAGTTCCTTCGCTAAAAACCGCCGGGTGGCGCTAACGCTTACCCGGCCTACACATTCTTTCCAATCCATTTTTTCGTAGGCCGGGTAAGCGAAGCGCCACCCGGCAAAAAGCGCCGCGCAATCACCCAAAAAAAAGCCCTCCGAATCGGAGGGCAAGGCCAGTTACAGAAACACTAACTCATTCAGGCATGCAACATTTCAGGTTGCTCGGGGAGTTTCGCGATATAGAGGGCCGGTTTGCCGTCTTTATCGGAACTGTACAGCACCGCTTTTTCGTCCGGCGTGAAGGACGGATGCGGGTGGGTTACCTGGCGGCTGTTCGCCACCGTAGCCCATGAGGTGTCATGACGGGCGATGCGGTAATAAGCTTTCTTCGCCACGTCAAAGGCATACAGATAAGGATCGTTATCAATGGTGTAGCCGCCGGTGTCTTTCACGTCAACAGGCGTACCGGAACCGTCGCCAACCAGCATGCTGCCGTCAACGTTGCTCATCAGATGTGAACAGGCGGGCATGTTCATTACCGCTTCATTCACGCCGGTGTCCGGGTTGAAGCGGGAGATGGTACGCCCTTGCTGACCTTTCAGATAAGAGACGTAGATCAGCGCGGACCCGTCGGGCACCCAAAATTCATGTGTACAGCTTTCACCTTCCGCGTGCGTTTTCACTTTCCGCACGTTGCTGCCATCTTCGTTGACCAGCCACATGCGGGCGTCGACCAGGTCGTGCGGCCCTTCATGACAGAAGGCCACGGTATTGTCATCGAACGGGCGATAAATCGGATGTCCCAGCCAGATCTTCTCGTCATGAATGGTGGTGCTTTCACCCGTTTTCAGATCAACGCGCAGCAGGCGGCAGTGCGGCCCTTTGTGGAAGAAGTCGTGGAAAATTTTCCAGTCGTTGAGTGGCGTCCAGTCACATCTGGCAATCTCAATACCCACCAGTTTGGTGCAGTCGCTGTTCGCGACCCAGGTGCCGTAGCCGACCCACTCTTCCGGAACGCGGTACACTTCGCGCTCTGCCAGCGTCTGTAAATCCACCTCCAGCAGGGTGCGATCGTTCTTCACATAGTAGAGGGATTTATCGTCCGGAGAGAGGAACCCGCCAAAGGTATTATCGCCCGCGCCTTCGGTCAACTGTACCGCTTCGGCGTTTTTCAGATCCAACAGGTAATAGTTCCAGTGACCGTCGAACTCCCCGGCGAACAGCAGGTGGCTGCCATCGTTAAAGAAGCACTTCTGGTAAAAGTAGTTGCGATGACAGGTTACTTCCGGTGGGGTCAGGCGGGTGACTTCCACGCCTGTATCCGGATCGCGGCTGACCTCATAGTTCAGCTTGACCCGCATACCTTTAGCCATAATGCACTCCTTTGAACGCGTAATGTAGGTTGAAAACTAGGTGATAAATTATCAAAACGTTGTTTCATTATTTGTGACTGACAGCGCACTTTCTCATTTTCATTAACCAGATTGAGGGTCTTAAAGATTTATCGTGATCGAAACACCATTTCTGGCATAAACAGGCAGGAAAAATGAAACGTTGTTTTAAATGTAATTGAAAACCCCGTTGTCAGGGGATAATATGTGTTCATCACTAAAACGGAACGTTGTTTCGTTATTTATCTTTGCCTTCGGGCACGATCAATTCTGGAGGTTTACGTGGACGTCAGACAAAGCATCCACAGTGCGCACGCTAAAATGCTGGATACTCAGGGGCTGCGCAGTGAGTTTTTAGTTGAGCAAGTGTTCGAAGCCGACAAGTACACCATGGTCTACAGCCATATTGACCGCATTATTGTGGGCGGGATTATGCCGATGGCGAAAACCGTCTCCGTGGGCGGTGAAGTGGGCAAACAGCTGGGCGTGAGCTACTTCCTCGAACGCCGTGAACTGGGCGTGATTAACATCGGCGGGCCGGGCACCATTACCGTCGATGGCCAGTGCTACGAAATTGGTCACCGCGACGCGCTGTACGTCGGCAAAGGCGCGAAAGAGGTGGTGTTCGCCAGCATTGATGCCAGCAAACCGGCGAAGTTTTACTACAACTGCGCCCCGGCTCATACGACTTACCCAACCAAAAAAGTCACGCCAGCGGACGTTGCCCCGGTGACCCTTGGCGATAACCTCACCAGCAACCGTCGCACCATCAACAAATACTTTGTTCCGGATGTGCTGGAAACCTGCCAGCTCAGCATGGGGCTGACCGAGCTTGCGCCGGGCAACCTGTGGAACACCATGCCGTGCCATACCCACGAGCGCCGCATGGAAGTCTACTTCTATTTCAACATGGATGAAGACGCCTGCGTGTTCCACATGATGGGACAGCCGCAGGAGACGCGCCATATCGTTATGCACAACGAGCAGGCAGTCATTTCGCCGAGCTGGTCCATCCACTCTGGCGTGGGAACGAAAGCCTATACCTTTATCTGGGGGATGGTCGGTGAAAACCAGGTCTTTGATGACATGGACCACGTCGCTGTTAAGGATCTGCGCTAGTCGCAGGCAGTTAAGCATACATCTGCCTGTTGCTGACAGGCGCTGAACGATTAAGGAACAAACATGATTCTGGATGCATTTTCTCTGCAAGGTAAAGTGGCTGTGGTTTCCGGTTGTGACACCGGGCTGGGGCAGGGTATGGCGTTAGGTCTGGCGGAAGCGGGCTGCGATATCGTCGGGATTAACATCGTTGAGCCAACGGAAACCATCGAGCGCGTCACCGCGCTGGGCCGCCGTTTCCTGAGCCTGACCGCGGACCTGCGCAAAATCGATGCGATCCCTGAGCTGCTGGATCGCGCGGTGGCGGAGTTTGGGCATATCGATATTCTGGTCAACAACGCCGGCCTGATCCGTCGTGAAGACGCGATTAACTTCAGCGAAACGGACTGGGACGACGTGATGAATCTGAACATCAAGAGCGTGTTCTTTATGTCCCAGGCGGCTGCGAAGCACTTCATCGCTCAGGGGAAAGGTGGCAAGATCATTAATATTGCCTCCATGCTCTCTTTCCAGGGCGGCATCCGCGTGCCGTCTTACACCGCATCGAAGAGTGCCGTGATGGGCGTGACCCGTCTGCTGGCGAACGAGTGGGCGCAGCACAACATCAACGTCAACGCGATTGCGCCGGGCTACATGGCCACCAACAATACCCAGCAGCTGCGTGCGGATGAAGAGCGCAGCGCGGCAATCCTGGAGCGTATTCCAGCGGGTCGCTGGGGTCTGCCGAGCGATCTGATGGGCCCGGTTGTATTCCTGGCGTCCCCGGCTTCGGACTACATTAACGGCTACACCGTTGCCGTAGACGGCGGCTGGCTGGCACGTTAAGTCAGCCCGAATAAAGAACCTCTGCCCTCGTGTAGAGGTTTTTTTTGCGCCAAAATTGGCTTTATCCATATCCATAAAGATGAAAAATCCATACTGAAAAGGAATGAATGACGGGTGTCACACATTTATTGCTTAAATATTAACTAATTAATCAAAAATAAGGTTAAACCATCCTGATTTGAAATTGTAATGTCCATCACAGATCGGTGTGTCGTAGCGAAATAATCCATATCTTCACCATTTCCGGCCTGACACTTTCTTCCGGTATCTCGTAATTTCACTTAACGAATTTCGCTGTTGAGGCAGGAAACTATGACATCTGTAAATGACTCTACCCTTATGCCCGCTGCGCTGCGCGATACCCGACGCATGAACCAGTTTGTTTCTGTTGCGGCCGCCGTAGCCGGTTTACTGTTTGGTCTGGATATCGGCGTTATCGCGGGCGCACTGCCCTTTATTACCGACCACTTTACGTTAAGCAACCGCCTGCAAGAGTGGGTGGTGAGCAGCATGATGCTGGGTGCGGCCATCGGCGCACTGTTTAACGGCTGGCTGTCGTTCCGTCTCGGGCGCAAATACAGCCTGATGGTCGGGGCGATCCTGTTTGTTGCTGGCTCTCTTGGTTCGGCGTTTGCCACCAACGTTGAAGTGTTGCTGCTTTCCCGCGTGCTGCTGGGCGTGGCGGTAGGTATCGCGTCCTACACCGCGCCGCTTTACCTCTCCGAAATGGCGAGCGAAAACGTGCGCGGGAAGATGATCAGCATGTACCAGCTGATGGTGACGCTCGGTATCGTGCTGGCGTTCCTGTCGGATACGTACTTCAGCTACAGCGGCAACTGGCGGGCAATGCTTGGCGTGCTGGCGCTGCCTGCGGTGCTGCTGATTGTGTTAGTCATTTTCCTGCCGAACAGCCCGCGCTGGCTGGCGCAAAAAGGGCGTCACGTGGAGGCGGAAGAGGTGCTGCGCATGCTGCGCGACACGTCTGAAAAAGCGCGTGAAGAGCTGAACGAAATCCGCGAAAGCCTGAAGCTGAAGCAGGGCGGCTGGTCCCTGTTTAAGGCGAACCGCAACGTGCGCCGCGCGGTGTTCCTCGGCATGCTGTTACAGGCGATGCAGCAGTTCACGGGGATGAACATCATCATGTATTACGCCCCACGCATCTTTAAAATGGCTGGTTTTACCACCACCGAACAGCAGATGATCGCCACGCTGGTGGTGGGGCTGACCTTTATGTTCGCCACCTTTATCGCGGTGTTCACCGTCGATAAGGCTGGACGTAAACCGGCCCTGAAAATTGGCTTTAGCGTAATGGCGCTCGGCACCTTGATCCTTGGTTACTGCCTGATGCAGTTCGATAACGGCACGGCGTCAAGCGGCCTCTCCTGGCTCTCCGTTGGCATGACCATGATGTGCATCGCCGGTTACGCGATGAGCGCCGCACCGGTGGTGTGGATCCTGTGCTCTGAAATTCAGCCGCTGAAATGCCGCGACTTTGGTATCACCTGTTCCACCACCACCAACTGGGTGTCGAATATGATCATTGGCGCGACCTTCCTGACGCTGCTGGATGCGATTGGCGCGGCAGGCACCTTCTGGCTCTATACGGTGCTGAACGTGGCGTTTATCGGCGTGACATTCTGGCTGATCCCGGAAACCAAAGGCGTGACCCTGGAGCATATTGAACGCAAGCTGATGAAAGGGGAGAAACTACGTAATATCGGCGTGTAATGTCATTGCCGGGTGGCGCTTCGCTTACCGGGCCTACGATACCGTGTAGGCCGGGTAAGCGAAGCGCCACCCGGCTTTGTTTTTACCGCATCGCACGTCTCAAAATACGCTCCGCCTGACGCTGGAAGTCAGCGGCCGACTCTTCCACGGTTTTCTGCCCGTAGTCGATATACTGCAAAGAGGTACCGAACTGCGCCACAATCTGTGGGTCGTCAAAGTATGGCGAGACGGTGAGTTTCGCCGGCAGCGACTGCGCCAGGCGCAGGCCTGCCACGGAAGGATCGTCCTCTTTAATGGTGCCGTCTTCGGTCAGATACTGCACCGCTACTTTGCTCAGCGGTACGCCACGCTCAAGACCCAGCGTATCGACCCCTTCTTTGCTGTTGAGCAGGAAATTAATTAGCTTCGCTGCCGCCTCCGGGTTTTTGGTCGTCTTACCAATCGACAGCATCTGCGCCGGTTTGAAGAACAGACCTGCGTCGGTGGCGCCCGGCAGCATTGGGTAGTTGCCCAGCTCCAGTTTCGCCGGTGGCTTCAGGTTGTCGGAATATTTGTTGATGGTGGAGTTCCACATGTAGGTGCCGCCCCATTCACCCTGGATCCACGGCTTCATCTCATACATGTTGCTCTTACCGAAAGAGGCATAGTATTTGGTGTCCGGCATGACGTGGCTGTCGATCAGCTTTTTGTAGGTCTGGAAAAACTCTACCCACTGTTCCTTTGTGTAGCTGAACTTTTTGGTTTTCTCATCCACCGCAGGAATGTTGTACTTCTGGATCATGTACGAATTCAGCAGCGCCAGCGTATCCTGATGCTCCAGTATCACCGGATAGTATTGCTTGCCGAGCTTGCTCTCGAAGGTTTTACCGGCCGCCATCAGCTCGTCCCAGGTTTTCGGGTACGCAATACCCGCTTTTTTCCAGGTTTCGTCATTGAAGTAGAACACGCGCGCCGTCACCGAGATCGGAATGCCGTTCAGCTTGCCGTCCACGGTGGTGGTTTGCAGCTCTTTGGGATCGAACTGCGACAGGTCAATCACGTCCTTCATCTTGTTCAGATCGTAGAAGCCGTCACCGGTTTTCGAGAAGATCGGCAGCCAGTTCCAGTTCGTCTGCATTACGTCCGGCTCGGTGCCGCCCGCAATCTGGGTGGTCAGACGGGAGAGGTGACCATCCCAGCCGGTGTATTCCGCTTTCACGTTGATGTCCGGGTTCTGCTTATGGAACTCTTCCAGCGCTTTCAGGGTGACCTGGTGACGGCCGTTGCCGCCCCACCAGGACATCCGTAAATCCACATTCTGCGCCATCGATGGCAAAGCGGTAAGACCCAGGGTCGCGGAGATTGCTGCGCTTAAAAGCACTTTTTTCATTTTTATCACTCCATCAGAGAGAGAGGTTCTGTTCAGTTTTTGCGTCAAAAATATGACACTTGTTCATCTCAAACGTGAAATACACCTTACGATGAAGCCCCTTATCAATCATTGGCTTAGCTTCATCGGACGGGATTCGGGCGGTCAGTTCGTAGTCCGCGACCTTCAGGTACACAAAGAATTCGTGGCCCATGTTCTCAACGCGCACCATCTCCCCGCTACAGCCGCCGTTCGGGAAGGGCTCATCAGAGAGCGACACAAATTCCGGACGCACGCCGTAGTAAATCTCCTGACCCGCGTAGGCCGCGACTTTCTCCTGCTTCTCCGCGTTCAGCGGCATGGTTTCATCGCCAATGGCGATGTGCAGCTGGCCCGCTTTTTCGACCAGTACGCTTTTGCGTATATTCATCTCCGGCGCGCCGATAAAGCCCGCCACGAACATGTTCCTCGGCCTGTGGTAGAGGTTGTCCGGCGTATCCACCTGCATGATATGGCCGAGCTTCATCACGCAGATGCGGTCGCCCATAGTCATCGCTTCGGTCTGGTCGTGTGTCACGTAAACGGTGGTCGCCGGTTTTCCTGACTTCTTCAGCTGCTTGTGCAGGTCGGAAATACGAATACGCATCGAAGCGCGCAGTTTGGCGTCGAGGTTTGAAAGCGGCTCATCGAACAGGAACACATCCGGTTTTTTCACAATCGCACGGCCTACCGCCACGCGCTGCGCCTGGCCGCCGGAAAGCTGGCGCGGCAGGCGGTCGAGCAGCTCTTCCAGTTCAAGAATTTTGGCAGCTTCATTCACCTGAGACTCAATCTGATCTTTCGGCAGTTTGCTCAGCTTGAGACCAAAGGCCAGATTCTCGCGCACCGTCATGTGCGGATAGAGGGCATAGTTCTGGAACACCATTGCAATACCGCGCTCTTTCGGCGCGAGGTTGTTCACGATCTTGTCGCCAATGCGCACCTCGCCGCCGCTGATGGTTTCGAGCCCCGCCAGCATGCGCAGGGTCGTGGATTTGGCGCAGCCGGATGGGCCGACGATCACCATGAATTCCCCTTCAGCAATTTTAAGATCGATAGCGTGTACCGCTTTAAAGCCGTTGGAGTAGACCTTTTCCAGCTTGTTGAAAATAACTTCAGCCATGGTATTTCCCTCTTAACCTTTAATTCCGCTGCTGGTGACGCCCTGTACGAAGTAGCGCTGTGCCAGGAAGAAGACAATGATGGATGGCAGAATGGAGATGCTCGCCATTGCCAGAATTTCGTTCCACGGCGCGCCTTCGGTGACATCGATGGACATTTTCAGCGCCAGTGCGATGGGGTATTTATCCACGCTGTAGACGTAAATCAGCGGCCCGATAAAGTCGTTCATGGACCACATGAACTGGAACAGGGCGACGGAGATAATGGCCGGTTTCAGGATCGGCACTACCACGTACCACAGCACCTGAATGGAGTTACAGCCGTCAATCTGCGCCGCCTCTTCCATGTCACGCGGGACGCCGCGCAGGAACTGGATCAGCATGAAGACGAAGAACCCCTGAGTGGCGAAGGCCAGCGGCAGGTACAGCGGCATATAGCTGTTGAGCATGCCCATTTCACGGAACATCAGGTACTGCGGGATCAGCAGCACGGTGCTGGGCAGCAGCATGGTGGTGATGAGCGTGGCGAACCAGAACTTCTTCCACGGGATCTCGAAGCGGGCAAAGCCGTACGCCACGATGGTGGAGGAGATAATGGTCAGGATCACTTTCGGGATCACATACTTAAAGGTGTTCAGCATGTAATGGCCGAAGTTGTACTCGGTGCCGGTTTTCCAGCCGTTTACGAAACCATCCCAGGTGGCGTGGGCAGGCCACAGGCTCAGTGTGGTGAAGATCTCGTGGTTCGGTTTGAACGACGCGGAGAACATCCACACCAGCGGGTAAAGCATCAGCAGGCCGACAACCAGCAGAATCACATAGCGAACGGAGGCGTTGATTTTCTCTCTGCGCAGCGTGCGGGCCACTTCGCGTTCGGCGACGCTTCTTGCCGTGGAGAGTTGTTGAATATCAGCCATTTTTGCCTCCTTTATCGGCGGAGTAGAACACCCAGTATTTCGACGACTTAAAGGCGATACCGGCGAAGACGGCCACCACCAGGAACAGGATCCACGCCAGCGCCGCGCCATAGCCCATATCGAAATACTTAAAGGCGGTGTCGTAGATGTAGAGCGAGAACAGATAGGTCGAATAGGTTGGCCCGCCGCCGGTAATCACGTACGGCCCGGTAAATTCCTGGAACGCCTGCGTGGTCTGCATGATGAAGTTGAAGAAGATCACCGGCGTAATCAGTGGCACGGTCACCTTCATGAACATCTGCCATTTCGATGCGCCATCGATCATTGCCGCTTCATACTGGGACTGCGGTACGTTTTGCAGCGCGGCCAGGAAGATGACCATCGCGGAACCGAACTGCCAGACGCGCAGCAGGGTAACGGACATCAGCGCCAGCGACGGCTCGCCCAGCCAGTTCACCGGATCAAAGCCAAAAACGCCGATAAAGCTGTTCAGCAGGCCATCGATGGCAAATAAGGCGCGCCACAATACGGCAATGGCGACGGAGCTGCCGAGGATCGACGGAATATAGTAGGCCGTTCGGAAAAAGCCGATGCCGCGTAATTTAAAGTTCAGGACAAAGGCAATTCCTAATGCAAAGGCGAGCTTTAGCGGGATGGTTAAAAATACATAGGCAAAGGTCACGCCCATGGATTTCCAGAAGAGCGTGTCTTCGGTAAACATGTAGCGATAGTTTTCGATGCCGTTAAACACCGGCGGACTCATCAAATCGTAATCCGTAAAGCTGAGGAAAAACGATGAGACGAAGGGGAATGCCGTAAAGAGTATCAGCCCGATGATATAGGGTGATATCCATGCGAGCCCCAGCAGCTTGTTTTCATTCATACATACCTACCTGGCAATCAATGGTTTAATACGAAATCTGCTTTGTTACATTTTCCCAGGCCTGCGATGCGCGGCATGGGAGCTGAAATTCAGGGTGCAACGTCTGGCAACGGCAAAACCTACGTTTGTTTTTTAACGCTTTTTTGTCTTTCGTCGTGGTGTAAGCGCTTCGGGTTTCAAAAGAGCTGAACCGGTGTTCTTGGATACTAAAACAACGTTTTATTTTATATTATTGCGATTTATTTCTGCGTCATTCGCTTAATGGTGGAAATGTGATCAGCGTCGAAACGCTGTTTCAATATAGTGAGGGAGGTGGCATTTTTGACTTTCCACGGACGTTCGCCGCGGCCCATGAGGAAGAGATAATGAAGCAAAAGGGGAGCAGGAATAACAATAGTCACGCAGCGTGGCTAACTACCAGATCTGATAGCAGGTCTACAGATGTACCAATTCGTCATTCAGATAATTCTTACATTCTTGTATGATTTGTTACACCGGAACCAGTCAGGCAGAATTTCACTGCATCCTTAAAAGAAGAACAGTTATGTCAGCGATGGATTTCAAAAAACATACGGATCTCAATTTTCCTCACTATGCTCCCCCGGCGGTCAGCGCTAAAGAAATAGATCTTCTGGGTCTGCTGGACGTCCTGCTGGCAGCAAAAAAACGCATCATCACCATTGTCTTTGCATTTGCACTGGTCGGCCTGGCAATCGCCTTTCTGATACCGCAAAAATGGACCAGTAAAGCGGTCATTACGCCCGCGGAACAGACGCAGTGGAGTTCGCTGCGCCAGATGATGGTGGCGCTCCAGGTGCTTGATGTCGACGTGAAAATTACCCGTGCGGATGTGTTTAATCTGTTTATCAAAAAGTTTCAGTCCCAGTCTCTGCTTGAAGAGTACATGAAGAGCTCACCTTACGTGATGGCTCAGCTCGATGGCGCTGAGGTTGACCCGCTGGAACTGCACCGCGCGGTGGTCAATATTGCCGAAAAGATGAAGGCTGTTGATAACACGCAGGAAAAAAATGCCGATAAAGCACCATACCTCTCCTGGACGTTAAGCTTCACAGCCCCAACGGCAGAGGATGCGCAGAAAGTGTTGAATGGTTACATTCAGTACATCTCCCGCATCGTCGAGCAGGAGACCATGCAAAACATTCGCGATCAGCTGATCCTGAGAACCAAAACGGTACAGCAGCAGCTGGAGTTGGATCGGGTCCGTCTGACCAATATCCACAATACCAACCTGCAACGCCTGAACTACTCGCTGGAAGTGGCGAACGCGGCTGGGATCAAAAAGCCGGTTTACAGCAATGGACAGGCGGTGAAAGACGATCCGGATTATTCCGTCGCCCTCGGTGCGGACGGGATTGCGCAGAAATTGCAGATTGAAAAAAATCTCAAGGACGTTTCTGAGCTGAACGCCGATTTCCAGAACCGCGAATACTATCTGGCACAGCTGCAAAAACTCTCCTTCGAAGATGTGAGCCTGGAGCCGTTCAAATACCAGCTTTCACCTTCTATGCCGGTGAAAAAAGATGGCCCGGGCAAAGCCCTCATCGTGCTGCTGGCGTGTATTCTGGGTGGACTGTTCGCCTGTGGCAGCGTGCTGCTGCGCGAGGCTATGAGCACCCGCAACCCGCTGCCGGAACAACTTCCTGAGCCGGTAACGGAATAACATCAAAAAAGGCGCTCAACTGAGCGCCTTTTTTTATTTCAGGAAATCTTCGCGTACCGGCGTAAAGGTATCCAGCAGGGTGCCGGGTTTCAGGCAAACGCAGCCGTGCATCACGTGCGGCGCTTTATAGAGGGTGTCGCCCGCGGTCACCACATGCTTCTCCTCGCCAATGGTGAACTCAAATTCCCCCGAGAGAACGTAGGTGAGTTGCTCATGCGGGTGGTTATGCATCGGGCCAATCGCGCCTTCCTCGAAATTCACTTCCACCGCCATCATCCTGCCGTCGTGCGCCAGAATACGACGCGTCACGCCGTTGCCCAGATCCTCAAGCGTGGTCTCTTTATGGAAAATAAACATATTTTCGCCCTGTTATGTAATGAAACATTGTTTCAATTAACTTATCTCACCCGCCGAGAAAAGGAAACGTTTAGCCAAATAACTGGAAAGGCGATCACAAGTTTGCTTCACTGGGTGAAACGCACAGGAGGAAAGATGAAAACGATCGGTCTGTTAGGGGGCATGAGCTGGGAATCAACGATCCCGTACTACCGCCTGATTAATGAAGGCGTTAAACAGCGTCTGGGCGGTCTGCATTCAGCCAGCCTGCTGCTGCACAGCGTGGATTTCCATGAAATAGAAGCCTGCCAGTCGAGCGGGGAGTGGGACAAAGCGGGGCAGATACTGGCGGACGCCGCGCTCGGGCTGGAGCGTGCGGGCGCGCAGGGTATTCTGCTGTGTACCAACACCATGCATAAGGTGGCGTCGCACATTGAAGACCGCTGTTCGCTGCCGTTCTTACATATCGCGGATGCCACCGGGCGTGCCATACGTACCGCCGGCATGACGCGCGTGGCGCTGCTGGGGACGCGCTACACCATGGAACAGGATTTTTACCGCGGGCGGCTGAGCAGCCAGTTCGGGATTGAAAGCCTGATCCCGGAGGAGGCTGACCGGGCGCGCATTAACCAGATTATTTTTGATGAGCTGTGTCTGGGCACCTTCAGCGAAGCTTCGCGCGCCTGGTACGTCAGCGTGATAGAGAAACTGGCGCAGCAGGGAGCGGAAGGGGTCATCTTCGGCTGTACCGAAATCGGTCTGCTGGTGCCGGCAGACCGAAGCCCGATACCGGTCTTCGATACCGCCGCCATCCATGCCGCGGATGCGGTGGAGTTTATGCTGTCATAAAGGTTTTTGCAGGTCAGGTAAGCGAAGCGCCACCTGACGCGCGTGCGCAATCAGATGTTCACAAAAGGCATCAACCAGCGCTGAGGCGGGCCGGTGCAGCGGGCGGATCAGGCTCACGGTAAAGGGAACGGAAACGCTAAAACGGCGCAGAACCACGCCGCTGCTGGCGTAGTCCATGGCCGTGAGCGGGTTCACCACCGAAATACCCACGCCCGCGCGCACCATCGCGCAAATTGACGCCGCACTGTGCGTTTCCATCACCATCCGCCGCTTCACCTGATGTTCGGCAAACAGGCCATCCAGAAGCTGCCGGTAGCTGTCGGTCTGCGACAGGCTGATATAGTTCTCACCGTGAAAATCCGCCGGTGTCAGCACGGTTTTGTGGGCAAGCGGGTGGCTGGCAGGCAGCACGCAGACCTCATCCAGCGACAGCAGCTCCGTGCGTTCCGTTCCCGCTGGCGTGACGAGGGTTTCAGTCAGACCCAGATCGTGGCGCTGGGCCGAAAGCCACTCCTCCAGCAGCGGCGACTCCTGCGGCACGATGGTCAGGCTGACCTCCGGATAGCGGGCCAGAAACGGCTGTAACAGTACCGGCAGGAATGACTGGGAAAAGACCGGCAGGCAGACGATGGACAGTTCGCCCTGGCGGAACTCCCTCAGGCTCTCTGCCGCGCTCACGATCCTGTCCAGCCCGTACCAGGAGCGCTGAACCTCCTCAAACAGACGTAAACCCTGCACCGTTGGATGCAGCCTGCCGCGGGTGCGTTCAAACAGCTTCAGCCCCAGCACTTTCTCAAAACGCGCCAGCTCGCGGCTGACCGTCGGCTGCGAGGTGTGCAGCATGTGCGCGGCTTCAGTGAGATTGCCGGTGGTCATCACCGCATGAAAAATCTCGATATGGCGTAGGTTAACGGCGGGCATAGGGCACCTGATGGCTGAGCGTGTTCCATATCATTTTTGCATAGACTCACGATAAAACGATATTTTTTATTCTCTTCAGGCTATGGCGTAATGATAAAAAACAGATTTCCGGAGACGACCATGCCACGCCCGCTCAACCAGACCGAAACCGATT
Organism: Enterobacter hormaechei subsp. xiangfangensis; assembly: GCF_001729785.1. Classification (NCBI taxonomy): domain Bacteria; kingdom Pseudomonadati; phylum Pseudomonadota; class Gammaproteobacteria; order Enterobacterales; family Enterobacteriaceae; genus Enterobacter; species Enterobacter hormaechei. Next base: position 3,751,400 of record NZ_CP017183.1, on the reverse strand, counting down.
TAAACGCCGATAACCTGCTGCGCCTGCCTGCCGAATTCGGCTGTCCGGTGTGGGTCTACGATGCGCAGATTGTCCGCGAGAAGATCGCCGCGCTGCATCAGTTTGACGTGGTGCGTTTTGCGCAGAAAGCCTGCTCCAATATTCATATTCTGCGCTTGATGCGCGAGCAGGGCGTGAAGGTTGACTCCGTATCGCTGGGTGAGATCGAACGTGCGCTGGCGGCCGGGTTTGATCCGAAAGCCGACAGCGACGCGATCGTCTTCACCGCTGACCTGATAGACGACGCCACGCTGGCGCGCGTGCACGAGCTGCAAATCCCGGTCAATGCTGGTTCGGTGGATATGCTGGAACAGCTTGGGCAGGTCTCTCCTGGCCATCGCGTCTGGCTGCGCGTCAACCCGGGCTTTGGTCACGGCCACAGTCAGAAAACCAACACTGGGGGCGAAAACAGTAAACACGGGATCTGGTATGCCGATATGCCTGCGGCGCTGGAGGTTTTACAACGCTACAACCTCAAGCTGGTGGGCATTCACATGCATATCGGGTCCGGCGTGGATTATGGCCATCTTGAGCAGGTCTGTGGCGCAATGGTGCGTCAGGTTATCGATTTTGGTCAGGATCTGGAGGCGATCTCCGCAGGGGGAGGGCTTTCGATCCCTTACCGCGAAGGAGAAGAGGCGATCGACACGGATCACTATTACGGCCTGTGGAGCGCCGCGCGTGACAGGATCGCTGCCCATCTGGGCCATGCGGTGAAGCTGGAGATTGAGCCGGGTCGTTTCCTGGTCGCCGAAGCTGGCGTGCTGGTGGCGCAGGTGCGGAGCGTGAAGGAGATGGGAAGCCGTCACTTTGTGCTGATTGATGCTGGCTTCAACGACCTGATGCGCCCGTCCATGTACGGCAGCTATCATCACATTACCGCGCTTGCCGCCGATGGCCGCGATCTGGTCAACGCGCCGCGCATCGAGACCGTTGTTGCCGGCCCGCTGTGTGAATCCGGTGACGTCTTTACTCAGCAGGAAGGCGGGAAAGTCGAAACCCGTTCGCTGCCAGAGGTAAAACCGGGAGATTATCTGGTGCTGCATGATACCGGTGCGTACGGGGCGTCTATGTCTTCCAACTACAATAGCCGCCCGCTGCTGCCGGAAGTGCTGTTTGATAACGGCGTGGCGCGGCTGATTCGCCGTCGCCAGACCATTCAGGAGCTGCTGGCGTTAGAGCTGGTCTGATTAAACCACGGCCCTGTTGTCACCGAATCGCGTAACACCAGCGTGCCGGTGAACGGCGGGATCGCTTCAACCGGCTGGTTTTTTGCCAGCCGGATCGCCTGGTCGATTGCCGTGACGATCATGTTGTCGATCGGCAAATATACCGACGACAGGGCAGGCTCCAGCCACTTTGCGCTGGGGGCATCGTCAAAACCAAACAGCGAAATATCCTGCGGGATCTTCAGCCCGGCCTGGTGTAATGCTTTGGAGGCGCCCAGGGCCATATCATCATTACAGGCAAACAGGGCGCTGAACGATGTCTTTTCCGCAATCAGCTCCTTGCACAGCTCGTAACCCCGCGTCATGCCTGCATCGCCGTATTTAATCCGCCGCTCGTCGAGACGAATACCGTGCTTCTCCAGCGCCTTACGGTAGCCCATCAGCCGCGCTTTACCCGTTGGGGTGTGGATCGGGACGGTGATACAGGCGATCTCCCGATGACCCTGGCTTATCAGGTAATCCACCGCTTTGAAGGCCGCGTCCTGCTGTTCAAAGAAGACGCAGCGATCCGCCGCCTGGCTCACTTCACGGTTAATGATCACCAGCGGCGTCTGCACGCTGTTGATCAGCTTCAGGATCGTCTTTTCGCTCATGTATCGCGTGTACAGCACGATGGCGTCGCACTTGCGGTCGGCGAGCATCTGCACCGCCTGTTCTTCCTGTTCAGGGGCGTCGTGACCGTCGGTAACAATCAGCTGTTTTCCGTGCTTTTCGGTCTGCCGTGACGCCTGCTGTAGCAAACGACCAAAGTAAAAACCGTCGAACGTCGAGACGACAAGACCAATGCTGTTGCTGGTCTGGTTAGCCAGCGAACGCGCGAGAAAGTTCGGACGATAGCCCAGCTCCTCCATCGCGCGAAATACCTGCTGACGCGTGCTCTCTTTAACCTGACCTGTGCCGTTCAGCACGCGCGAAACGGTGGCCTTCGACACGCCCGCACGCAGTGAGACATCCAGCATTGTTGCCATTCGAAATTCCTGTTTCCACGTAATGGTTTGCAGTTTAACACAGACCATCCGGCGCATAAGCGACGTGGGAAGGGCAAAACCCCATAACGATCACGCTTTTCGGTAACGATCCTCGCCAGCGGGATAAATGCCTGTCATTGGCATGCCAAAATGGTGATAAATCGCAATCTGGAATACCTCTTACCTCATTGAGAGCTTAATCACAGAACAAAGCGCCTGTGGGCGCTATTTTTGGCATACCAATAGTATCCGGCTGTCCATCTTATTCAATAAAAGCCCTTTTACTGAGGTATTACCCTATGGCATTTCAGGAAAAACTGATCGACGCTCTGGGCAGTTTTGCCACCACCTTCAACAGCTATCGCTATATCCAGGCGATCAAGTCTGCGTTTATTACCTTAATGCCGGTCATCATTGTGGGGGCGTTCTCGGTACTGATCTCCAATATGGTGCTGGATCCGAAAAACGGCCTGGCGAGCTTTCAGTCGCTGTCGTTTCTTGCGGCGTTAAAGCCGATCACCAGCGCGCTCAACTATGCCACGCTTAACTTTCTCAACATCGGTGCGGTGTTTTTAATCGGCATTGAGCTGGGGCGTATTAACGGCATTAAGTCCCTGTTCCCCGGCCTGCTGGCGGTGATCTGCTTTATCTGCGTGACGCCAACCACGGTGGAAATGCTGGTGGACGGCGAGATGCACGTGGTGAAAGACGTGCTGCTGCGCCAGTTCTCTGATACCCGCAGCCTGTTCCTCGGCATGTTTATCGCCATCCTGTCAGTGGAGATTTACTGCTGGCTGGAAAACCGCAGGGGGCTGAAAATCAGGATGCCGGACACGGTGCCGCCGAACGTCGCTGCGTCGTTCTCTGCGCTGATCCCGGCCATTATCACCACCACCGCCATCGCCACCTTTGGCTTCGTGTTTCATCAGATTACCGGCATGTATCTCTACGACGCGGTTTACCAGGTGGTGCAACAGCCGCTGGAGCGCGTGGTGCAAAGCCTGCCGGGGATCCTGCTGCTGATGTTTGTCGCCCAGCTGTTCTGGGTGATTGGTATTCACGGCAACCAGATGATCAAGCCGATCCGCGAGCCGCTGTTGCTGGGGGCAATCACCGTTAACATGAGCGCGTTCGAGCAGGGCAAAGAGGTGCCAAACATCATCACCATGCCGTTCTGGGACGTCTATATGAGCATCGGCGGCTCCGGCCTGACCATCGGCCTGCTGATCGCCGTCATGATTGCCACCAAACGTAAAGAGATGAAGGAGATCGCTAAGCTCTCCATCGGCCCGGGTATTTTTAATATCAACGAGCCGGTGATCTTCGGGATGCCAATCATGCTCAACCCGATCCTGGCTATCCCGTTCATCATCACGCCGCTGGTGACGGGCTCGATTGGCTACTTTGCCACCGTGACCGGATTTGCCGGGAAAGCCGTGGTGATGGTGCCCTGGACCACGCCGCCGCTGATCAACGCCTGGCTGTCAACCGCGGGCTCCATGGGGGCGGTGATCACCCAGTTTATCTGCATCGTGACCGCGGTGATTATCTATCTGCCGTTTGTGAAAATTGCCTCACGCCGCGCAGAGCAGGCCGCGCTGCAACAAGCCACCGATAACGCATGAGGACCGGATGAGCATAAAACAGATAACTATACCGCAGGATTTTATGCTGGGCGCGGCGGCATCGGCCTGGCAGACCGAGGGCTGGAGCGGCAAAAAGCCAGGGCAGGATTCGTGGATCGATCTCTGGTACAAGAACGATCGTCACGTCTGGCACAACGGCTATGGCCCGGCGGTGGCAACCGACTTTATTAATCGCTTCCGTGAAGACGTGGCGCTGATGAAGCAGGCGGGCCTGACGCACTATCGCACCTCGATCAACTGGTCGCGCTTTTTGACCGACTATGAAAACGCCACCGTAGATGAAGAGTACGCCGCCTATTACGACGCGCTGTTCGATGAAATGCACCGTCAGGGCATTGAGCCGATGATCTGCCTGGAACACTACGAATTGCCGGGCGTGCTGCTGGAAACCTACGGCGGCTGGGCGTCGAAGCACGTCGTCGAGCTGTTCGTTCGCTATGCGGAAAAAGTGTTTGAGCGCTTTCACGGCAAAGTCACCCGCTGGTTTACCTTCAACGAGCCGATTGTGGTCCAGACGCGCGTCTACCTTGACGCACTGCGCTGGCCCTATGAGCAGAACACCAGCACCTGGATGCAGTGGAACCACCATAAAGTGCTGGCGACGGCGAAAGTGGTGAAGCTGTTTCGCGAGAAAGGGTATGACGGCTCAGTGGGTTGTATTCTTAACCCGGAAGTGACCTATCCACGCTCGCGCGCACCGCATGACGTGCGAGCGGCAGAGATGTACGATCTGTTCTACAACCGCGTCTTTCTCGACCCACTGGTGCACGGGCGCTATCCGCAGGCGCTCTTTACCCTGCTGGCGCAGCATCAGGTGCAGTGGGACTACACGGCTGACGAGCTGGCGCTGATTGCCGACAACACCGTCGACGAGCTGGGCATTAACCTCTATTACCCGCATCGCGTCAAAGCCCCGTCCCGCGCCTGGCACCCGGAGACGCCGTTCCACCCGGCGTATTACTACGAGCCGTTCGAGCTGCCGGGGCGGAGGATGAACACCTCCCGCGGCTGGGAGATCTTCCCGCGCATTATTTACGACATGGCGATGCGGATTAAAAACGACTATCGCAACATTGACTGGTTTGTAGCGGAAAGCGGGATGGGTGTGGAGAACGAAGCGCAGTTTCGCAATCGCGACGGCATTATCGATGACACGTACCGCATCGCGTTTATCAGCGAACATCTCTACTACACGCTGCTGGCGCGGGAGGCGGGGGCAAACTGTCACGGTTATATGCTGTGGGCCTTCACCGACAACGTCTCGCCGATGAACGCGTTTAAAAACCGCTACGGGCTGATTGAGATCGACCTTGAAAATCAACGCGCACGGCGGGCAAAGAAATCAGCGTCCTGGTTCCGCCAGCTGCGCGATGAGCGTGTGCTGACGCTCAGGGTAGACGATGAATGGAAGTAAGCCTTCTGGTAAAATAGCGCACAAACTGGCCGGGAGGACGTCCGGCTCGCGCATTAACTGAAAAACACAGGTGAAAACGTGGATAAGGCTGTCATCCTGCCGGAAAAAAAACAGTACCAGGAGATTGGCGAGGATTTACGGGCGCAGATTATCCAGGGGCATTATCCCGTGGGATCGCGTCTGCCGCCGGAGCGCAACATCGCCGAGACGTATGGCGTGAGCCGCACTATCGTGCGCGAGGCGCTGCTGATGCTTGAGCTTCAGGGGACGGTGGATATTCGCCAGGGGTCTGGCGTGTACGTGATGCGCATTCCGGAGGAGCATGAAAACGAGGAAGAGCGTTTTCTGAACAGTGACGTGGGGCCGTTTGAAATTCTCCAGGCGCGTCAGCTGCTTGAAAGCAACATTGCCGCCTTTGCCGCAAAAATGGCGACGCGGGCGGATATCGACAACCTGCGCCGCATCATCGAGCAGGAGCAACGGGCGATTGCCGCCGACGATCGCAGCCAGGACAACAACAAAATGTTCCACCTGGTACTGGCGGGGGCCACACAAAACCAGATGCTGCTGGCGACCGTTGAAAGCGTCTGGCATCACATGGACAGCAGCCCACTGTGGCAGCAATTCAACGGCCACATCGCCAGCCGCGCATGGCGGCTGAAATGGCTCGGCGACAGGCAAACCATTCTCGCTGCGCTCCGCCGCCGCGACGTGATGGGGGCGTGGCAGGCGATGTTCCAGCATCTTGAAAACGTCAAAAAGAGCCTGCTTGAGCTGTCAGACGAAGACGCACCCGATTTCGACGGCTACCTTTTCGAATCGGTCCCTCTTTTCCAGGGGAAGCTGGTGTGAATATACTGCCGCTTCACGCTGCGCCGCAGTTTACACAGCAGGTGATCGACTGGATCTGGTACGCGTTTGGTGAAGGTATGCCGCGTGCCTTTTTCCAGAGCATTGTCGAGCACAGCCTGACGCCGGGCGAGTTACCGCTCACCTTTATTGCCGTTGAGGATGACCAGCTGCTGGGCACCGTTGGGCTGTGGCGTTGCGATTTAATTTCCCGACAGGATCTCCACCCCTGGCTGGCTGCGCTGTATGTCGATGAAGCCGCCCGGGGAAACGGGCTGGCGGGAAAACTTCAGCAGCATGTTATCGGCTACGCGCGACGCGCCGGGTATCACGAGCTTCATCTCTGGTCTGCCTGTCGCGACTTCTACGAACGTTACGGCTGGCACTACATCGGCGATGCGCTGGAATACCCGGATAAAACCGTCCATCTCTATCGCTGTTCGCTCACGGCTTCCGCGGGCGATACCACCGAGTGACGGCGCACTAAGGTTGGGCTGAACAGGTGAGTAATTTCCGGCGGCGGGCGATGCTCGGCCAGCGCTAACGCCAGTTCTGCCGCCTGCGTTGCCATGGTTACAATCGGGTAGCGCACGGTTGTCAGGCGAGGGCGCACGTAGCGCGACACCAGCACATCATCAAAGCCAATCAGCGAAATTTCTGCCGGGACGTCGATCCCGTTATCATTCAGCACGCCCATTGCGCCGGCGGCCATGGAGTCGTTATAGCTGGCCACGGCGGTGAAATTCCGCCCGCGTCCCAGCAGCTCGGTCATCGCCTGCTCGCCGCCACTCTCATCCGGTTCTCCGTACGCCACAAGGCGATCGTTGCAGGGCAGACCGGCTTCGCGCAGCGCGTCGTAATAGCCCTGAAGGCGATCTTCCGCATCGGAAATTGGGTGGTTGGAGCACAGATAACCAATTCGGGTATGGCCCTGCTGGATTAGGTGACGGGTTGCGAGCCATGCGCCGTAACGGTCGTCGAGCGCCACGCAGCGGGTTTCAAAACCGGGAATAATACGGTTGATAATCACCATCCCCGGCATCTGTTTCATCAGATGGATCAGCTCGGCGTCGGGGATCATTTTGGCATGGACCACCAGTGCCGCACAGCGATGACGGATCAGCTGCTCAATGGCCTGGCGCTCTTTCTGTTCATTGTGGTAGCCATTACCAATCAGCAGGAAATTTCCGGTGTGATAAGAGACTTGTTCTACGGCTTTGACCATCGCACCGAAAAACGGATCGGATACATCCCCGACCACCAGCCCGATGGTTTCTGTCGACTGCTGGGCAAGGGCGCGCGCGTTGGCGTTAGGGTGATAATTCAGGTTTTCCATGGCGTCCTGCACGGCCTGGCGCGATGCATCACTCGCTTTAGGGGAGTTGTTGATTACGCGGGAGACGGTCGCGACGGAAACACCGGCCAGACGAGCCACATCCTTAATTGTCGCCATTCAATACCTTCTTATAGGGGTAAGCGTTTACACACTAACTAGTGTTGCGGAAAAGCGGCGCGCATTCAAGGGGAGCGGGTGAGCGTCCTCTGCAAACGTGAAGCAGAACATCCCTCGCGGTGTAATCGTTACACGGCCAGTCATGTCTGAATAATGGTAATCTGAATCTTTAGTTACACTTTGCCTCAGGCTGTTGCGATTGTCCGTTAGCAACGATGCGTTATGAATTGCTAGAGTCGAGATCCCAGAGGTATTGATAGGTGGAATCAACTTCGGTTGATTAACACGATTTACACCAACCTGCGTTTTACGCAGGTTTTTTTTTTGCCTGTAAGTTCAACCTGTAACAGCAAAAGAGAATATTCACACCTGGTTGCACTTCGGCTCATTCCCTTGCGTTTTCCCGCTGGCGAAGCCTGTCGCCGGAGGCCACAATCAAGATCCCAGAGGTATTGATTGGTGAGAATTCCTGGTACGTTTTCGTACTCTTCTCTTGCACCAACCTGCGCGGATGCGCAGGTTTTTTTTCGCCTCTGTTTTTGCTATCGCTCCCTCACTACTTCTCGTGTAATCTGCCACCATTTATACCTTTCACACTGGCTGGCAAAGGGAGTTGAAATGCTTTTTGGGTCCTTCCGCACACTGTTTCGTGTCCTGTTTCGCATCCGCGTGACTGGCGATACGCAGGCACTCTATGGCGAGCGTGTTCTTATCACACCGAATCACGTCTCTTTTCTTGATGGCGTATTGCTGGCGCTGTTTTTGCCCGTGCGGCCCGTCTTCGCGGTGTACAGCTCCATCAGTGAAAAATGGTACATGCGCTGGCTCAAACCGCTGATTGATTTTGTCCCGCTCGATCCAACCAAACCGATGATGATTAAACATCTGGTGCGTCTGATTGGGCAGGGGCGTCCGGTGGTTATCTTCCCGGAAGGGCGGATTTCAGTGACGGGCTCCCTGATGAAAATTTACGATGGGGCCGGTTTTGTCGCGGCGAAGTCTCAGGCCACCGTCGTGCCGCTACGCATCGACGGGGCTGAGCTGACCTTTTTCAGCCGTCTGAAAGGGCTGGTGAAGCAGCGTCTGTTCCCGAAAATTACGCTGCATATATTACCGCCGACGTCACTGCCGATGCCCGAGGCGCCGCGTGCGCGCGACCGCCGTAAAATCGCCGGGGAAATGCTGCACCAGATTATGATGGAAGCGCGCATGGCCGTTCGCCCGCGCGAAACGCTGTATGAATCGTTGCTGTCAGCCCAGTATCGCTACGGTGCGAAGAAAAACTGCATCGAAGACATCAACTTTACGCCGGATACCTACCGTAAGCTGTTGACCAAAACGCTGTTTGTCGGGCGTATCCTGGAAAAATACAGCAAACAGGGTGAAAAGATCGGCCTGATGCTGCCAAACGCGGGTATCAGCGCGGCGGTGATCTTTGGTGCCGTCTCCCGGGGCCGCATTCCGGCGATGATGAACTACACGGCGGGCGTGAAAGGGCTCTCCAGCGCGATTACCGCGGCGCAAATCAACACCGTCTTTACCTCCCGCCAGTTCCTGGATAAAGGCAAGCTGTGGCACCTGCCGGAACAGCTGACGCAGGTGCGCTGGGTGTTCCTGGAAGATCTGAAAGCAGACGTCACGACCGCCGACAAGCTGTGGATTTTCGCGCACCTGCTATTGCCGCGTCTGGCGCAGGTTAAGCAGCAGCCGGAGGATGATGCCATTATCCTCTTTACCTCCGGCTCTGAAGGCAACCCGAAAGGTGTGGTTCACAGTCACAAAAGCATTCTGGCGAACGTCGAACAGATTAAAACCATTGCTGACTTTACCGCCAACGATCGCTTTATGTCGGCGCTGCCGCTGTTCCACTCATTTGGTCTGACCGTGGGGCTCTTTACGCCGCTGCTGACCGGTGCCGAGGTGTTCCTCTACCCAAGCCCGCTGCACTACCGCATTGTGCCGGAACTGGTTTATGACCGTAACTGCACGGTGCTGTTCGGGACGTCCACCTTCCTCGGAAACTACGCGCGCTTCGCCAACCCGTATGATTTCTTCCGCGTGCGCTACGTGGTGGCGGGGGCGGAAAAACTCCAGGACAGCACGCGCCAAATCTGGCAGGACAAGTTTGGCCTGCGCATTCTGGAAGGCTATGGCGTGACGGAGTGCGCGCCGGTGGTCTCCATCAACGTTCCGATGGCGGCAAAACCCGGAACGGTTGGCCGCATTCTGCCGGGGCTGGACGCGCGTCTGCTGGCGGTGCCGGGTATTGAAGACGGCGGACGTCTTCAGCTGAAAGGGCCGAACGTCATGAACGGCTATTTGCGTGTGGAAAACCCGGGGGTGCTTGAGGCGCCGACGGCTGAGAACGTCAATGGCGAGGTTGAAACGGGCTGGTACGACACGGGCGATATCGTGCGCTTCGACGATCAGGGCTTCGTGCAGATCCAGGGACGCGCAAAACGCTTCGCCAAAATCGCCGGGGAAATGGTCTCTCTTGAAATGGTCGAGACGCTGGCGACCGCAGTCTCAGCAGAGAAAATGCATGCGACCGTGGTGAAAAGTGATGCCAGTAAAGGCGAGGCGCTGGTGCTCTTCACAACAGACGGTGAACTGAAGCGTGACGCGCTGCTCAGGTATGCACGCGAACACGGTATCCCCGAGCTGGCGGTCCCCCGCGATATTCGTTACCTCAAACAGTTACCGGTGCTGGGCAGCGGTAAACCCGATTTCGTGACCCTGAAGGGCATGGTTGAAGAGGCGGAACAGCAAAATGCGTGAGTCAGTGCACACTAACACTTCAATCTGGTCGAAAGGCATGATGGCGGTTATCGCCGCCCAGTTTCTTTCCGCGTTCGGCGATAACGCGTTGCTGTTTGCCACGCTGGCGTTGCTGAAAGCTGAGTTTTATCCCGACTGGAGCCAGCCGATCCTACAGATGGTGTTTGTGGGTGCTTACATCGTATTTGCGCCGTTTGTCGGCCAGGTGGCGGACAGCTTCCCGAAAGGTCGGGTCATGATGTTTGCCAACAGCCTTAAGCTTCTGGGCGCGGCAAGTATCTGCTTTGGTATCAATCCTTTCGTCGGCTACACGCTGGTGGGCATTGGTGCGGCAGCCTACTCCCCGGCGAAGTACGGCATTCTGGGTGAGCTCACCACCGGTGATAAGCTGGTGAAGGCCAACGGCCTGATGGAGTCCTCCACCATTGCGGCTATTCTGCTGGGTTCGGTGGCGGGTGGCGTACTGGCAGACTGGCATGTGCTCGCCGCGCTTGGCATCTGCGCCCTGATGTACGGTGGCGCGGTGATCGCCAACCTGTTTATCCCCAAACTGGCCGTGGCGCGTCCGGGGCAATCCTGGCGCTTCGGGCCCATGACCGGCAGCTTCTTCAACGCCTGCCGCGTACTGTGGCGTAACGGTGAAACACGCTTCTCGCTGATGGGCACCAGCATGTTCTGGGGGGCCGGCGTTACGCTGCGTTTCCTGCTGGTGCTATGGGTGCCGGTGGCGCTGGGCATTACTGACAACGCCACGCCGACTTACCTGAATGCCATGGTCGCCGTCGGGATTGTTGTCGGGGCCGGGGCTGCGGCAAAACTGGTGACGCTGGAAACCGTCGCGCGCTGCATGCCTGCGGGGATCCTGATTGGCGTCGGCGTTCTGTTCTTCTCCCTGCAACATGCCCTATTGCCTGCCTATGCCCTGCTGTTGCTGATCGGCATGTTAGGCGGTTTCTTTGTGGTGCCGCTAAACGCGCTGTTGCAGGAGCGCGGCAAGCAGACCGTTGGGGCGGGTAACGCCATTGCGGTGCAAAACCTTGGTGAAAACATGGCGATGTTGCTGATGCTGGGGATTTACTCGCTGGCGGTAAAAGCAGGTGCGCCGGTCGTGGCAATCGGGGTAGGATTCGGCGCGCTGTTCGCGCTGGCGATTAGCGGGCTGTGGGTCTGGCAGCGTCGTCGTTGAATTGTGCTGCCTGATGCCCTCACCCCGGCCCTCTCCCACAGAGAGAGGGTGAAAACCCTAAAAACGGCAACGTGCGTTGCCGTTTTGCTTTTATTACGGTGCCGGGTAGGTATAAACCTGATGCACCGCTTCTATCTCCGCTAATACCTCTTCACTCAGGTTCAGATTGAAACTCTCAATATTGGTTTTCAACTGATCCATCGTCGTTGCGCCGAGCAGGGTACTCGCCACAAATGGCTGACGACGCACGAAGGCCAGCGCCATCTGCGCCGGATCGAGTCCGTGGCGTTTCGCGATATCCACGTAGGCCGCAACGGCTTTTTGCGTCTGCTCGCCGCTATAGCGGGTGAAGCGGCTGAAAAGCGTGTTACGCGCGCCAGCCGGTTTCGCGCCGTTCAGGTATTTGCCCGTCAGGGTACCGAAGCCCAGACAGGAGTAGGCGAGCAGCTCCACCTCTTCGTACTGCGTCACCTCCGCCAGACCCACTTCATAACTGCGGTTCAGCAGGCTGTACGGGTTCTGAATGGTCACGATGCGCGGCAGATCGTGTTTATCGGCCAGATGCAGATAGCGCATCACGCCAAACGCCGTCTCGTTGGAAACGCCGATGTAGCGGATCTTACCCGCCCGCTGGCACTCCGTGAGCGCTTCCAGCGTTTCCAGCAGGGTAACGGCCGGAGCACTTTCGTTCCAGGTGTAGCCAAGCTTACCGAAGCAGTTCGTCGGACGCTGCGGCCAGTGCACCTGATAAAGATCGAGATAGTCGGTTTGCAGGCGCTTGAGGCTTGCATCCAGCGCCGCACGGATATTCTTGCGATCGAGGATCTGATTAGGGCGGATCCCGGCATCGTTATTACGGGAAGGTCCGCTGACTTTGGAGGCGATGACCAGCTTTTCGCGATTGCCGCGTTTCGCCAGCCAGTTGCCGACATACGTTTCAGTAAGACCTTGTGTTTCCGGGCGGGGAGGAACGGGGTACATCTCCGCCACGTCAATCAGGTTAATGCCCTGGCTGACGGCGTAATCGAGTTGTGCATGGGCATCGGCTTCGCTGTTTTGTTCACCAAATGTCATGGTGCCCAACCCCAGTTGGCTGATCTCCAGAGCGCTGTGGGGGATACGATGATAATGCATAGCCGGTTTCCTTTTTTAGACATACAGACTGCGTCAGGAGCCTCCCGACAAAGGAATATAAACATGGCAGAGGGAAGGCAAAAGGGGAAGGAAAAAATCAAAAAGGCCAGCAAGCTACTGACCTTTATCTGTTTAACGCTCGATGATCTGGGAGACTTCGTCGCGATTAATCTGCATTTGATTGCCTTCGCGATCGCGGTAACTCACCAGACCGGTATCGTCGTCGACTTCGGGTTTGCCATCGGTCAGGATCATACGACCATCTTTCGTTGACATGACATAGTCGCTGCTACAACCCGATACCGCAAACGCTAAACCGACTGCTGAGATAATTACTGCCCATTTTTTCATCGTTCTCATCCTCACCTGGCTCGTATCAAATCATAGTGTAGTAATAACCTGATATTACGACAGGTGAAAGGGGGGAAATCTTAAAAAGGAGGAGATTATGTTAGCCGGAGCGCAAAATTAGTAAAAAACTATGTTTTCAACAGGAAGTGGCGTGCCAGCAGTGCCCCGGTGAAATTCTTTTTAAGATAGAAACCGCGCGGCAGCGTCAGGATCGGTTCGCCCTGTGCGCCTACCGCTTCAGTGAGCGCTTTGCTATTGGCGGCTTTAGGACGAAGTTGCAGCACTTCGCCATGCCGGGCGGTGATCCGCTCAACCTGTCCCAGCACAATCATGTCCATCAGCTCTTCCCAGTCCTGGGAAAGCAGTCTCTCCTCTTCATCATTCGGACTCCAGAGCAGCGGGGCGCCAACGCGACGCTCTGCCAGCGGGATCTGCCTGTCGCCCTCAACGGGTACCCACAACACCCGCTTCAGCTTATGCCTGACGTGGCTGGTTTCCCAGGTCACTCCGCTGTTACCCGTGAGCGGCGCAACGCAGACAAAGGTGGTTTCCAGCGGCCGCCCCTGGCTATCGATGGGGATCGTCTTCAGTTCCACCCCCAGCGCCGCAAAATCTTGCTCGGGTTTACTGCCCGCGCTTGCGCCCAGCCAGCGTTCCAGCAACACGCCGATCCAGCCCTTATCACGCTTTAGATCGTTGGGTATCGTCAACCCCGCCATCACGGCCAGCTCGCCCAGTGAATAGCCTGCCAGACGTTGCGCCTGCTGGAGCAACTGGGCTTCACTGACGGGAGGGGAGAGCAGTGGGGCGAGAGAATGCATACTAACAACCTTTTGATTAAAAAATGAGCTGATATTTTATCCCTTGTGGACAGAGTTTACCTTTTTCTGAGTGAATATCCCATGCGTATGATTTATTTCATCTTTTTTAGACTATAGCCCGTCGCGCCGCGGCTAAAAAACAGGTTGTGCAATTCTGGTCACTGACAATAAACAGGATCTTACACCATGTTATCCACAGAAAAATGGGATAACTGGGAATAACTGCCACTACTGTTTCAATTTACAGCCTTGACGTGCGATGAAAATCGAATTTTCACACAAATTGTGCCTAACTTATTGGCACAATCTGTGGATAAAACCGACGCTGTTCGATCTTTCATCAGCAGGAGGATCTTTGATGTGACGATCGTCACGTTAATCGCCTCTGGCACCCTTAATTCCAATATAATATTATGAATTTAAATGATTTATTTTTGGCAGGGTAAAGTGGCGTTTCGTCGGGTTAAAAGGTTGTTCATCGGTAATTCCGCACTTCTTCACAACTATATCCACAGAAAAGGTGAATAAAAATGGTCTCTGTCGCCCGCATCTGTTTATAACTCCTCACTAAATTGTGAGTTATTCAAATGTTATTAGGTTGCAGGCCTGTAAGAGAGTGGTTTACCGCCTCCCTGTAGTGTGAAACAATCATTCATATATCAGATTTAGTTTGGGGTAGTCCGGTGATTGATGACGATGGCTACCGCCCAAACGTAGGAATAGTAATTTGTAATCGTCAGGGCCAGGTGATGTGGGCCCGGCGATATGGTCAGCACTCCTGGCAGTTCCCGCAAGGCGGGATCAATCCTGGAGAGTCCCCAGAACAAGCGATGTACCGGGAGCTGTTTGAAGAGGTTGGTTTAAGCCGAAAAGATGTTCGTATTCTGGCTTCGACCCGCAACTGGTTGCGTTACAAGTTACCGAAACGTTTGGTGCGTTGGGACACAAAGCCGGTTTGTATCGGCCAGAAACAGAAGTGGTTTCTTTTGCAGTTGGTGGGCAACGATTCAGATATCAATATGCAAACCAGCAGCACGCCAGAGTTTGATGGCTGGCGCTGGGTAAGCTACTGGTATCCGGTTCGTCAGGTCGTGTCATTTAAGCGCGATGTATATCGTAGGGTGATGAAAGAGTTCGCAAGTGTCGTGATGCAGCTTCAGGAGACGCCTCCGAAGCCACAGAGCGCACCTGCCTGGCGACGTAAAAGAGGTTAAGCTACGCAAATCATGCTCACCCGCTTGCGAGAAATAGTTGAAAAGGTTGCCAGTGCGCCTCGCCTCAACGAGGCGCTGAATATTCTGGTGACGGACATCTGTCTTGCGATGGAAACCGAGGTCTGTTCGGTCTACCTGGCCGATCATGACCGACGTTGCTACTACCTGATGGCAACCCGCGGTTTAAAAAAACCACGGGGACGCACCGTCACGCTCGCGTTTGATGAAGGTATTGTTGGCCTGGTCGGGCGACTGGCGGAGCCAATCAACCTTGCCGATGCGCAAAAACACCCCAGCTTCAAATATATCCCTTCCGTCAAAGAGGAGCGGTTCCGCGCTTTCCTTGGCGTGCCTATTATTCAGCGCCGCCAACTGCTTGGCGTGCTTGTTGTCCAGCAACGAGAGTTGCGGCAGTACGACGAAAGCGAGGAGTCTTTCCTCGTCACGCTGGCAACGCAGATGGCTGCTATCCTCTCCCAGTCTCAGCTGGCAGCCCTTTTTGGGCAGTATCGTCATACCCGCATCCGCGCGCTTCCGGCCTCGCCGGGCGTCGCGATTGCCGAAGGCTGGATGGATGCCACGCTCCCGCTGATGGAGCAGGTCTACGAAGCCTCGACGCTGGATGAAGCGCTTGAGCGCGAACGGCTTACCGCTGCGCTGGAAGAGGCGGCGAATGAGTTTCGTCGCTACAGCAAACGCTTTGCCGCTGGCGCGCAAAAAGAGACGGCGGCTATTTTCGATCTCTACTCACACCTGCTTTCCGATGCGCGTTTGCGTCGTGAGTTATTTGCCGAGGTCGATAAAGGGTCGGTGGCAGAATGGGCGGTTAAAAAGGTCATTGAAAAATTTGCTGAGCAGTTTGCGGTGCTGACTGACGGTTATCTGAAAGAGCGCGCCGGCGATTTACGCGCGCTTGGGCAACGTCTGCTGTTCCACCTCGATGATACTATTCAGGGGGCGAACGCCTGGCCGAACCGGTTTGTGCTGGTGGCCGATGAACTCTCAGCGACGACGCTGGCTGAATTACCGCAGGACAGGCTGGCGGGCGTGGTGGTGCGCGATGGCGCTGCTAACTCCCATGCCGCCATTATGGTGCGCGCGCTCGGTATTCCGACCGTGATGGGGGCGGATATTCAGCCCTCCGTACTGCATCGCCGTACGCTGGTGGTGGACGGATATCGTGGTGAGTTGCTGGTGGATCCTGAACCGGTTCTCCTTCAGGAGTACCAGCGTCTTATCAGCGAAGAGAATGAATTAAGCAAGCTGGCGGAAGATGACGTCAACCTGCCCGCGCAGCTCAAGAGCGGTGAGCGGGTGAAGGTGATGCTCAACGCTGGCTTAAGCCCCGAGCATGAAGAGAAGCTCGGCAGCCGCATCGATGGCATCGGCCTCTACCGCACTGAAATACCGTTTATGCTGCAAAGCGGCTTCCCGTCAGAAGAGGAGCAGGTGGCGCAGTATCAGGGCATGTTGCAGATGTTTAATGACAAACCCGTCACGTTGCGCACCCTGGACGTCGGCGCGGATAAGCAACTGCCCTATATGCCCATCAGTGAAGAGAATCCCTGCCTCGGCTGGCGTGGGATCCGCATAACCCTCGATCAGCCGGAAATCTTCCTTATCCAGGTTCGTGCCATGCTGCGTGCCAACGCGGCCACGGGGAATCTCAGCATTTTGCTGCCGATGGTCACCAGTATTGACGAGATCGACGAAGCGCGGCGGTTGATAGAACGTGCAGGGCGCGAAGTGGAAGAGATGATCGGCTATGCGATCCCTAAACCCCGTATCGGCGTGATGCTTGAAGTGCCTTCGATGGTCTTTATGTTGCCGCAGCTGGCGACCCGCGTTGATTTTATCTCCGTTGGTACCAACGACTTAACGCAATACATTCTGGCAGTCGATCGCAACAATACGCGTGTTGCCAGCATCTACGATAGCCTGCATCCGGCGATGCTTCGTGCCCTGGCGATGATCGCCCGCGAAGCCGAGCAGCATAATATCGACCTGCGCCTGTGCGGTGAAATGGCCGGCGATCCGATGTGCGTGGCGATCCTGATTGGTCTCGGTTTCCGTCACCTGTCAATGAACGGACGTTCCGTTGCGCGTGTGAAATACCTGTTACGTCACATCGAACAAGATGAGGCGCGCGAACTGGCCGCGCGTAGCCTGGAAGCACAGCTGGCAGCCGAAGTGCGCCATCAGGTGGCTGCGTTTATGGAGCGACGCGGCATGGGCGGTTTGATCCGCGGTGGCCGCTGATCCCCACAAAATAATGACTGCTCGGACGACCCCTCTCCCTTGAGGGAGAGGGATGGGGTGAGGGAGAACTGCGCGCATGAACCCCTATACACATCTTTTACATCTCAGGCGCATCCTCCGCGCCTGCCTTATGCTATGATTCGCAACTTTGGAGCACCTGCCAACGGCGGGAATGCAATTCACCCGCTGTCCACTTTCAGCGGAATAACAACATCTTGTGGTGACAGATGAACAGTGGTTATCTGCATTTTCCGGAATTCGATCCGGTTATTTTCTCAATAGGACCTGTAGCGCTGCACTGGTACGGTCTGATGTACCTGGTGGGCTTCGTTTTTGCCATGTGGCTTGCTGGCCGTCGCGCCAGTCGTCCGGGCAGTGGATGGACGAAGAACGAAGTGGAAAACCTGCTTTATGCCGGCTTCCTCGGCGTATTCCTGGGAGGTCGCATCGGTTATGTCCTGTTCTATAATTTCCCGGTATTCCTGAACGACCCGCTCTATCTGTTCCGCGTCTGGGACGGCGGTATGTCCTTCCACGGCGGACTGATTGGTGTGATCCTCGTGATGGTGATCTTCGCCAGACGCACCAAACGCAACTTCTTCCAGGTGGCTGATTTTATTGCGCCGTTAATCCCGTTTGGGCTGGGCGCAGGGCGTCTGGGCAATTTCATCAACGGTGAGCTGTGGGGGCGTGTCGATCCGAGCGTGCCGTTTACCATGCTGTTCCCGGGCTCCCGCGCAGAGGATATCGCGCTGCTGCCTTCGCATCCTGAGTGGCAGTCCATTTTCGATACCTACGGCGTCCTGCCGCGCCATATGTCACAGCTCTATGAGCTGGCGCTGGAAGGCGTGGTGCTGTTCATCATCCTGAATCTTTATATCCGCAAACCGCGTCCAATGGGGGCTGTCTCCGGTCTGTTCCTGATTGGCTACGGCGCGTTTCGTATCATCGTCGAGTTCTTCCGCCAGCCGGATGCGCAGTTTACCGGTGAATGGGTACAGTACATCAGCATGGGGCAGATCCTCTCCATCCCGATGATTGTCGCGGGTGCCATTATGATGATTTGGGCGTATCGTCGTCGTCCACAGCAACAACTTTCCTGAGGAATCATGAAACAGTATCTTGAATTGATGAAAAAAGTGCTCGACGAGGGCACGCCGAAAAACGACCGCACCGGCACCGGTACGCTCTCCATTTTTGGCCACCAGATGCGCTTCAATCTGCAAGAAGGCTTTCCTCTGGTGACAACGAAGCGCTGCCATCTGCGCTCGATCATTCATGAACTGCTCTGGTTCCTGCAAGGCGATACCAACGTTGCTTATCTACATGAAAACAATGTCTCCATCTGGGACGAGTGGGCAGATGAGAACGGCGACCTGGGTCCGGTCTACGGCAAGCAATGGCGCGCGTGGCCTACCCCGGACGGCCGTCATATCGACCAGATCACGACCGTCATAAACCAGCTGAAAAATGATCCGGACTCGCGCCGTATCATTGTCTCTGCCTGGAACGTGGGTGAACTGGATAAAATGGCGCTGGCGCCTTGCCACGCGTTTTTCCAGTTTTACGTGGCGGACGGCAAGCTCTCCTGCCAGCTCTATCAACGCTCCTGCGACGTGTTCCTCGGCCTGCCGTTTAACATCGCCAGCTACGCGCTGTTGGTGCATATGATGGCGCAGCAGTGCGATCTTGAAGTAGGCGATTTTGTCTGGACGGGCGGTGATACCCACCTCTACAGCAATCATATGGAACAGACGCATCTCCAGCTGACGCGCGAACCGCGTGCATTGCCGAAGCTGGTGATCAAACGTAAACCGGACTCGATCTTCGATTACCGTTTTGATGATTTCGAGATTGAGGGTTACGACCCGCATCCCGGCATTAAAGCTCCTGTCGCCATCTGATACGGCAAATCCTGACACAACCGGTGCTCTTTAGCGCCGGTTTTTTTTCACGCCCGTTTTGTTTTTCGAGCCTGTTTCCAGAGATGATGCAACGCGTTGCAACGGGTGAAAATCTCCTGAAAGCGGCTCGTAAAGTTCTGGTTTGACGCTCGCACCGTTTCTGCTATTCCTCCACACTCCCGCCATGAAAAACGAACAAGGCTTTACGCTTATCGAAACCCTTATCGCCGTTTCGCTGGCAGTGATCCTCAGCGCCACAGGACTCTATGGCTGGGACAGCTGGCAGCAGCGGCAGCGGCTTTGGCAAACCGCCTGCCAGGTGCGGGATTACCTGGTGTTTTTGCGCAATGACGCCAACCGTCACAACAGCGAGCACAGGATCGCGCTGTATAACGACGGTGAAAAGAACTGTCTGGCCAGTTCAGCGGTGACCGGTTGTGACAGCGGCGGACCGTTCGTGATGAAGCCGATGTGGCCAGGGGTCACGATAAGCGACATAACACCTGCGCTGGGATTTTACGGTTTAAGAGATACCGCGTGGGCCGGACATATCCGGGTGCAGAGCCGCGCTGGTGGGTGGTGGGTTATTGTCTCAAATGGCGGACGTATCAGGCTGTGTAATGCCGCAGGAGAAGGTGCATGCCAGTAAATCGAAAAGGGTTTTCCCTGCTGGAAGTGCTGATTGCGATGACGATAAGCAGCATTCTGTTACTCAGCACGTCACGTTTTTTACCGGGGCTACAGCGGGGGGTTTTACTGCAATCCGGGCAGCAGGAGCTGGAGGATGAGGTCTGGCAACGTCTGTTCGCGGTCGGTAAACAGTTTCAGAGAGCAGGATACTGTGCAGGGCATTGCCAGGGACAGGGGATGATCATCGGCAGGCAAGGACGATGTGCGATTGTGCAATGGGATGCGAACAGCAACGGCCAGTGGGATAGCACCGCGTCAGAAAACGACAGTACGGGATTTCGGCTTGAGTCCGGATCGCTTGAAACGCTGCGGGGCGCCACATCCTGTGACGGTAAGGGATGGGATAAGCTCACCGACCCGGATCGGGTCCTGATAGAGCAATTTATGGTCACTAAAACCGATCGTGCTGGCTTTGCGCCGGTCATCAGTATCGAGCTGCGTGCCCGCCGTAAAGGTGAACTGACCGCACCCTTTTCAGCTCGCCATACCGTAACGGGGTTTAATCTGTGAATCGTCAGCGGGGCATGTCATCGCTGGCGCTGGTCCTGCTATTGCTGGTGCTCGGCACGCTGATCCTCACCGGATTAAATCAGCAGTTGCAAACCTTTAGCACGCTGGTAAGTGGCGAGAGTTTGTCTGTTCGCCAGCAGGCTGCCGTGCAATCTGCACTGGAGTGGGGGCGCGTTCAGGAATGGGCTTTACAGCCAGAGGTTCAGTGCAAACAGACACAGCGTTTGCGGGTCTGTGTAAGGCTGTTTGGGGAGCGTGTTTTGCTTATTGCCGGCAATGACGATCTGTTGCTATGGCAAGGCGGGGACATCGCGGAAGGGCAGATACGCTTTTCCGCCCACGGCTGGAGTGATTTCTGCCCCCTTAAGGAAAGTACGCTATGTCAGTTACCCTGAGCAGACAAAAAGGATTTAGCATGGTGGAGGTTTTGCTGGCAATGATGTTGCTGGTTGTGGTTGTGACGGCGTTATCCGGATATCATCGCGCGCTGGCAGCCCGGTATGCGGCGCTTAGCCAGTATCGTCAGCTATGGCATCATGCGTGGAATCAATCGCAGATCTCAACATTAACGCTCCCGCCGGGCTGGCAGGTCAGTCGGGGGCAGACAACACAGTCCGGATGTGTCAGCATCACGGTCACACTTATTTCTCCTATGGGGCGGCAGGGCGCGTTAACGCGTCTGCACTGCCCGGTTAGCCGCTAGTCGGGAGCGTTTATGCTAAGGGTTTACCACTCAAATCGTCTGGATGTGCTGGAAGCACTGATGGAGTATATCGTTGAGCAAGAGCGTCTTGACGATCCGTTTGAGCCAGAAATGGTGCTGGTGCAGAGCACCGGTATGGCGCAGTGGCTGCAAATGTCCCTTTCGCAGAAATTTGGCATTGCGGCGAACATCGATTTTCCGCTGCCCGCGAGCTTTATCTGGGAGATGTTTGTTCGCGTCCTGCCGGACATCCCTGAGCAGAGCGCCTTCAACAAACAAAGCATGGCCTGGAAACTGATGACGCTGCTGCCGGACATGCTGGCGCGTGATGAGTTTGCCATGCTGCGGCACTACCTGAATGACGACACCGACAAGCGTAAACTTTTCCAGCTGGCCTCACGTACTGCCGACCTCTATGACCAGTATCTGGTTTACCGTGCAGACTGGCTGATTCGCTGGGAAGCGGGAGAATTAGTCGATGGGTTACCGGAAGCGCAAATCTGGCAGGCGCCGCTCTGGAAAGCGCTGGTCGAGCATACCGGGAAACTCGGTCAGCCTAAGTGGCACCGTGCTAACTTGTACGATCGCTTTATCTCGATACTTGAGAACAGCGCAGAACGGCCAGCCCGTTTGCCGTCACGCGTGTTCATTTGCGGTATCTCCGCGTTGCCGCCTGTCTACCTGAACGCGCTAAAAGCGCTCGGTAAGCACACTGATATCCATATCCTCTTTACCAACCCGTGTCGGCACTATTGGGGGGATATTCAGGATCCGCGCTGGCTTTCACGGCTGGTCACCCGTCAGAGAAAACGTCTCTTTGAAGAACGCGCGGTGCCGCTGTTTAAAGACAGTGAAAACGCGGCGCAGCTTTTTGATGAAGAGGGGATTCAGAACCTGCCGAACCCGCTGCTTGCCTCGTGGGGCAAGCTCGGACGTGACTATATTTATCTGCTTTCAGATATCACCTCCTCGGGAGAAGGGGATGTGGATGCGTTTGCCGATATTACGCCGGATAGCCTGCTGCACAATATTCAGCTTGATATTCTGGATTTAGAGAACCGTGCCGTTGCCGGGATCACTGCCGAGGAGTTTGCGCGAAGCGATAAGAAGCGAAAACTGGATCCTGACGATCGTAGTATCGCGATCCACGTTTGTCACAGCCCACAGCGTGAAGTTGAAATTCTTCATGACCGCCTGCTGGCCATGTTGCAGGACGACCCAACCCTGACACCGCGCGATATCGTGGTGATGGTGGCGGATATCGACAGCTACAGCCCGTTTATTCAGGCGGTATTTGGCAGCGCAACGGGCGACCGCTATCTGCCCTACGCAATCTCTGACCGTCGCGCTCGTCAGTCACACCCGGCGCTACAGGCCTTTATCAGCCTGCTTTCGCTGCCTGATAGCCGGTTTATCTCTGAGGATGTGCTGGCACTGCTGGATGTGCCAGTTCTGGCCGCACGTTTCAACATTAACGAAGAGGGGTTGCGCTATCTGCGCCAGTGGGTCAACGAATCCGGTGTCCGCTGGGGTATCGACGATGATAACGTCCAGGAGTTCGAACTGCCAGCAACCGGCCAGCATACCTGGCAGTTTGGGCTGACGCGCATGCTGCTGGGGTATGCAATGGAGAGCATCCACGGCGAATGGAATGACGTGCTGCCGTACGATGAATCCAGTGGGTTGATCGCGGAACTGGTTGGTCACTTAGCCACGCTGCTTATGCAGCTCAACCGCTGGCGCCGTGCATTGATGCAGCCCCGCCTGCTCGAAGAGTGGCTGCCAGTTTGCCGCGAAATGCTGAATGATTTCTTCCTGCCGGACAGCGAAACTGAAGCCGCCATGGCGCTTATCGAGAAGCAGTGGCAGGCCATCGTTGATGAAGGGGTTAATTCGCACTATCACGAGGCGGTTCCCCTTTCGCTTCTGCGTGATGAGCTGACGCAACGTCTCGATCAGGAGCGCATCAGCCAGCGCTTCCTTGCGGGGCCGGTGAATATTTGTACCCTGATGCCAATGCGTTCAATCCCGTTCAAAGTGGTCTGTCTGCTTGGCATGAACGACGGTATTTATCCGCGTGCGCTGCCGCCTCTGGGCTTTGATCTTATGAGCGCACAACCGAAGCGGGGTGACCGCAGCCGCCGCGATGATGACCGTTATCTCTTCCTTGAGGCGCTGATGTCTGCGCAAAGCAGGCTGTATATCAGCTATATCGGACGTTCAATTCAGGATAACAGCGAGCGTTTCCCGTCTGTGCTGGTGCAGGAGCTGGTGGACTACATTGGACAGAGCCACTATCTGCCGGGCGATGAAGCCTGCAACTGCGACGAAAGCGAACGTCGGGTGATAGCGCATATCACTTGCCACCATAGCCGTATGCCGTTCGATCCTGTCAACTACGTTCCTGATGAACTGCAAAGCTATGCCCGCGAGTGGCTTCCCGCCGCGAAGAAAGCGGGGACGCCGCAAACCGATTTTATTCAGGCGCTCGAACCGCGCGCTATAGACACCCTCACGTTTGAGCAGCTACAGCGCTTTTGGGCACACCCGGTTCGGGCGTTTTTCCAGCAACGCTTGCAGGTGAATTTCCGCTCTGAAGAGAGCGAAATCCCCGATGCGGAACCGTTTATTCTTGATGGGCTGGAGCGTTTTAAGCTTAATTCCCAGCTTCTGAATGCGCTGGTTGACGAAGAAGACGCCAGTAAACTGTTCCGACGTTACAGGGCGTCGGGATTACTTCCGTATGGTGCATTCGGCGAAATCGTCTGGGATGCCCAGTGCGAGGAGATGCGAGCGCTAGCTGACCGCGTTATCGCGTGTCGGCAGCCGGCGAGCAGCATTGAAATCGATCTCGATTGTAACGGTATGCACCTTAGCGGCTGGCTCACGCACGTGCAGTCTGACGGGCTGCTGCGTTGGCGCCCATCCATGCTCAGCGTTTCACATGGCCTGCAACTCTGGCTCGAACATCTTGTCTACAGTGCGAGTGGTCACGAAGGTGAAAGCCGGTTGTTTGTACGTAAGGACGGCGAATGGCGCTTCCCGCGGATGGAGCCTGAGCAGGCGTTGACGTACCTGTCGCTTTATATTGAAGGTTACCGTCAGGGCATGAACAAACCCCTGCTTTTGCTGCCTGAAAGTGGGGGGGCATGGATAAAAGCCTGTTATGACGCGCAGAATGATGCCATGTTAACGGATGAGGCTTCGCTCCAGAAAGCGCGCAGCAAGTTTTTGCAGGCCTACGAAGGGAACATGATGGTACGTGGCGAAGGTGACGATGTCTGGTATCAACGTTTATGGCGAACGCTGGAGCCAGAATATTTCGACATTATCACCCAGGAGGCGCAACGCTACCTGTTACCGTTATACAAATTTAATCAGTCCTGAGTGCTGTATAAAAATTGCGCAGTATGAGGTGTTCATTTATGATGCACCTCTTATCACGGACTGATGTACCCAAAGAAAGAGATGCTGGCGTGTCCAGCACGCACGTTGTTAATGATGTAGCCGTGATAAAGAGGTCGTAATGCCAGGCAGCACCTTGTTCAAAGCGTTTGTTTTGTTTATCGCCCTTTGGGCTCCCGTCACTCAGGCCGATTCCGGTTGGCAACCTGTCAAGGAAACAATCCGTAAGAGCGATAAGGACACCCGTCAGTATCAGGCGATTCGTCTTGATAACGGGATGACCGTACTGCTGGTTTCCGATCCTCAGGCGGTGAAATCGCTCTCCGCGCTGGTTGTGCCGGTGGGTTCGCTGGAAGATCCTGACGCCCATCCGGGACTGGCGCACTACCTTGAGCACATGACGCTGATGGGATCTAAAAAATACCCACAGCCTGACAGCCTGTCCGAATTTCTGAAAATGCATGGCGGCAGCCACAACGCCAGTACCGCGCCGTATCGCACCGCGTTTTACCTGGAAGTGGAAAATGATGCGCTTGATGGGGCGGTGGACCGTCTGGCGGATGCCATCGCCGCACCGCTGCTGGATAAAAAATACGCTGACCGTGAACGTAATGCCGTGAACGCCGAACTGACGATGGCGCGCACGCGAGACGGTATGCGCATGGCGCAGGTTAGTGCTGAAACCATCAATCCGGCGCACCCGGGTTCGCGCTTCTCAGGCGGCAACCTTGAAACGCTGAGCGACAAGCCAGGTAGCCCGGTGCTCGATGCGCTGCATGCGTTTCGTGAAAAATACTATTCCGCCAATCTGATGAAAGCGGTTATCTACAGCAATAAACCGTTGCCGACGCTGGCAAACATGGCCGCGCAGACCTACGGCAGGGTGCCAAATAAAAATATCGATCTGCCGCAGATTAACGTGCCAGTTGTCACGGACGCGCAAAAAGGCATTGTTATTCACTATGTGCCGGCCTTGCCGCGCAAGGTGTTACGCGTTGAATTCCGTATTGATAACAACACGGCGCAGTTCCGCAGCAAAACCGACGAGCTGGTGACGTATCTTATCGGCAACCGCAGCCCGGGTACGCTCTCCGACTGGCTGCAAAAGCAGGGGCTGGTGGAAGGTATTCGCGCTGACTCCGATCCCGTTGTAAATGGGAATAGCGGCGTGCTGGCCATCTCCGCGACGCTGACCGATAAAGGGCTGGCTCACCGGAACGACGTCGTTGCGGCCATTTTCAGTTATCTCTCTCTGCTGCGCGACAAAGGCGTCGATAAACGCTACTTTGACGAGCTGGCGCACGTGCTGGATCTCGATTTCCGCTATCCCTCTATCACGCGTGATATGGACTACGTTGAGTGGCTGGCAGATACCATGATCCGCGTGCCGGTGGAACATACGCTGGATGCGGTAAATATTGCCGACCAGTTTGACGCCGGAGCGCTCAAAGCGCGTCTGGCGATGATGACTCCGCAGAATGCCCGCGTCTGGTATATCAGCCCGAACGAACCGCATAACAAAATGGCCTACTTCGTTGATGCCCCGTATCAGGTTGAAAAAATCAGCGAACAGACCTTCGCGGGCTGGCAGAAAAAGGCGGGGGAAATTGCGCTGAAGTTACCGGAGCTTAACCCCTACATCCCGGACGATTTCTCGCTGATCAAACCCGCAAAGGCGTATCCGCACCCGGAGCTGATTGTTGATGAGCCGACGCTGCGCGTGGTCTACACCCCAAGCCGCTATTTCGCCGACGAGCCAAAAGCGGATGTCAGCGTGGTGCTGCGTAACCCCAAAGCAATGGACAGCGCCAGAAACCAGGTGCTGTTTGCGCTTAACGATTATCTGGCCGGTATTGCCCTCGATCAGCTCAGCAACCAGGCTGCCGTTGGTGGTATCAGTTTCTCCACCAACGCCAATAACGGCCTGATGGTGAATGCCAACGGCTATACCCAGCGTTTGCCGCAGCTGTTCCAGGCGCTGCTGGACGGTTATTTCAGCTATACGCCTACGGAAGAACAGCTCGAGCAGGCTAAGTCCTGGTATGCCCAGATGATGGATTCTGCCGAGAAGGGTAAAGCCTACGATCAGGCGATTATGCCAGCACAGATGCTGTCGCAAATTCCGTACTTCCAGCGCGAAGATCGCCGCGCGATATTGCCCTCAGTCACCTTAAAAGAGGTGCTGGCTTACCGTGATGCGCTGAAAACCAATACCCGTCCGGAGTTCCTGGTTGTAGGGAATATGAGCGAAGATCAGGCTAAAACGCTGGCGCAAAACGTCCGTGCGCAACTGGGTTCAAAAGGCGATGAGTGGTGCCGTAACCAGGATGTGCTGGTAGAGAAAAAGCAGAACGTGATCTTCGAAAAAGCGGGAAGCAGCACGGATTCCGCGCTGGCCGCGGTGTTTGTCCCTGTCGGTTATGACGAATTTACCAGCTCTGCCCAGAGTGCTGTGCTTGGTCAAATTATTCAGCCGTGGTTTTACAACCAGCTGCGCACCGAAGAGCAGCTGGGCTATGCGGTGTTCGCTTTCTCCATGAATGTGGGCCGTCAGTGGGGGCTGGGCTTCCTTCTGCAAAGCAGTGACAAGCAACCCGCTTACCTGTGGCAGCGTTATCAGGCGTTCTTCCCGCAGGCGGAAGCAAAACTGCGCGCCATGAAGCCGGAAGAGTTTGCCCAAATCCAGCAGGCGGTTATCGCCCAGGTGATGCAACCGCCGCAGACGCTGGGTGAAGAGGCCTCGCAGCTGAGCAAAGATTTTGATCGCGGTAATATGAAATTTGATTCGCGTGATAAAATAGTGGCCGAAATAAAACAGCTGACGCCACAAAAGGTTGCCGATTTCTTCCATCAGGCGGTAGTAAAACCGCAGGGTATGGCCATCCTGTCTCAGGTTTCTGGCAGCCAGAACGGGAAAACGGACTACGTAAAATCAAAAGAGTGGACCGTCTGGAAGAGCGTCAGCGCGCTGCAACAAACAATGCCCTGGAGTAAGAAAGAATGACCCATACCGCTGAGCCGCTTGATCCCCTAAGTTTACCTCTACAGGGTGAGCGACTGATTGAAGCCTCAGCGGGAACGGGAAAAACCTATACCATCGCCGCGCTCTATCTGCGTCTGCTGTTGGGGCTCGGCGGCAACGCCGCTTTTTCGCGCCCGTTAAGCGTGGAAGAGCTGCTGGTGGTAACCTTCACCGAAGCGGCCACTGCCGAGCTGCGTGGCCGTATTCGCAGCAACATTCATGAGCTGCGCATTGCCTGTCTGCGTCAGACGACGGATAACCCCCTCTACGCGAGCCTGCTGGACGAGATTGCGGATAAGCAACAGGCTGCGCAATGGCTGCTGCTGGCCGAACGGCAAATGGATGAAGCGTCCGTCTTCACCATTCACGGTTTTTGTCAGCGCATGCTGAGCCTGAATGCGTTTGAATCCGGCATGCTCTTTGAGCAGCAGCTTATTGAAGATGAATCCGAGCTTCGCTATCAGGCCTGTGCGGATTTCTGGCGTCGACACTGTTATCCGTTGCAGCGCGACATTGCCGAAGCGGTTCACGCCCTGTGGAAAGGTCCGGAAGAGCTTCTTCGCGCCATCGACCGTTACCTGCAAGGCGAGGCGCCGGTCATTAAATCTCCTCCGCCTGCCGATGAAACGCTGGCCTCGCGCCATGAAAAGATCGTCGCCAAAATTGCCGCGCTTAAGCAGAAGTGGAATGAGTCGGTCGGTGAAATTGATGCAATCATCGAAAACTCAGGCATCGACAGACGCAAGTTCAACCGTGGGAACCAGGGGAAGTGGATCGAAAAGATCAGCGCCTGGGCCCAGGAGGAGACGCGGGGCTACCAGCTTCCGGACGCACTGGAAAAATTTTCGCAACGCTTTTTGACCGAGCGAACCAAAGCCGACGGTATTGTGCCTGAGCATCCCCTGTTTGTGGCGATTGAAGCGCTGCTTGCGGAGCCATTAACGCTCAATGACCTGATGATCACCCGCGCCATGACGGAGATCCGCCAGGCCGTCGCGCGCGAAAAAACGTCGCCGGGGCGAGCTGGGGTTTGATGACATGCTGAGCCGCCTGGACGAAGCCCTGTCCAGCGAGAATGGTGAAGCGCTCGCCAGCGCGATCCGTACCCGTTTTCCGGTGGCGATGATTGACGAATTTCAGGACACCGACCCCCAGCAGTACCGCATTTTTCGCCGCATCTGGCGACAGCAGCCCGACACTGCCCTGTTGTTGATTGGCGACCCTAAACAGGCGATTTACGCCTTCCGTGGGGCAGATATCTTCACCTATATGAAAGCCCGTAGTGAAGTTGTCGCGCATTACACGTTAGACACCAACTGGCGTTCCGCTCCGGGGATGGTTGAGAGCTTCAATGCGCTGTTCAGCCGTATGGAGACGGCGTTCATGTTCAAGGAAATCCCTTTTCTGCCGGTGAAATCCGCCCCAAAAAACGCATCCCTGCGCTTCGAAGTCAGTGGCGCGGAGCAGCCCGCCATGACCTTCTGGCTGCTTGAAGAGGAAGGCTATGGCGTTGCTGATTATCAGGCGGCGATGGCCCAGCACTGCGCCGCGCAAATCCGTGACTGGCTGAGCGCAGGCAACCGCGGCGAGGCGCTGCTGTGGAAGGGGGAACAGGCAAATCCTGTTAAAGCCTCTGATATTACCGTGCTGGTGCGCAGTCGTCAGGAAGCGGCGTTAATCCGCGATGCGCTAACATTGCTGGATATTCCGTCAGTGTATCTCTCTAACCGTGACAGCGTGTTCGACACGCTGGAAGCCCAGGAAATGCTCTGGCTGCTTCAGGCGGTACTGGCGCCGGAGCGCGAAAATACGCTTCGAAGCGCGCTGGCCAGCTCTATGCTGGGTTTGAACGCGCGCGATATTGATGAGCTCAACCATGACGAAAACGCATGGGATGCGGTGGTGGAAGAGTTTGTCCATTACCGTGAACGCTGGCAAAAACGCGGCGTCATGGCGATGCTGCGCGAATTGATGACGCGGCGTCAGATTGCCGAAAATATGCTGGCGTCATCCGGCGGTGAAAGGCGTCTTACCGATATTTTACACATTAGCGAACTGTTGCAGGAAGCCGGCACCCAGCTTGAAAGTGAACATGCCCTCGTGCGCTGGCTGGCGCAGCAAATCGCGGATCCAAACAGTAACGCCTCAAGCCAGCAGATGCGTCTTGAGAGCGATAAGCATCTGGTGCAAATCGTCACCATTCACAAATCGAAAGGTCTCGAGTATCCGCTGGTCTGGCTGCCCTTTATCGCCAACTACCGCGTTCAGGATCAGGCCTATTATCATGACCGCGAGACTTTCGATGCGGTGCTCGATCTCAGCAAGGCGGAAACCAGCGTTGAGCTGGCGGAAGCGGAGCGTCTGGCGGAGGATTTGCGCCTGCTTTACGTGGCGCTGACCCGTTCTGTCTGGCATTGCAGCCTGGGCGTCGCGCCGGTTTTCCGCCGTCGCGGGGAGAAAACAGGGGAGAGCGATTTCCATTTAAGCGCCTTAGGGCGGCTTATTCAGCGTGGTGAGCCGAAAGATGCGGCGGGGTTGCGCCTCTGTATCGAGTCGCTTTGCGGAGACGATATCGCCCTGCATATCCCTTCTCTGCCAGACAACAGCCGCTGGGAAATGGCGCAAGAGCCCGTGACCGATCTTAACGCGCGCCAGATCACACGGGTGCTTGCCGACGACTGGCGCGTCACCAGCTACTCTGGCCTGCAACAGCACGGGCAAAGTATTGCGCAGGATCTCATGCCGAAGCTGGACGTGGATGCCGCAGGGGTAGGCGATGTTCCGGTTGAACCGACGTTAACTCCGCATCAGTTCCCACGCGGCGCGTCGCCGGGCACCTTTTTGCACAGCCTTTTTGAAGAGCTTGATTTCACCCAGCCTGTCAGTGAGGAGTGGGTGCTGAAGATGTTGCAGAGCGGAGGCTATGACGCGCACTGGCAGCCCGTTCTCACTGACTGGATCAACGCCATTTTGCAAGCGCCGCTGACGGCGCAGGGCTTCTCTCTTCGCCAGTTAACGGCCAAAAATAAGCAGGTTGAGATGGAGTTTTATCTGCCCGTCGCAGGCCCGCTTAAGGCCGACGCGCTCGATGCGCTTATCCGTCAGTACGATCCGCTGTCAGCCGGTTGCCCGCCGCTGAACTTCCGTCAGGTGCAGGGCATGCTGAAAGGGTTTATCGACCTGGTCTTCCGTCACGAAGGACGGTACTACCTGCTGGATTACAAATCAAACTGGCTGGGCGAGAACAGCGCAGCCTATACCCAGCAGGCGATGGCGGCCGCCATGCAAATGCATCGCTACGATCTGCAATATCAGCTCTATACCCTGGCGCTGCACCGCTATTTGCGCCACCGTATTGCGGATTACCGCTACGACGATCATTTTGGCGGCGTCATCTACCTGTTCCTGCGCGGGGTTGACGCTGCCGATCCGCGCTCCGGGATCTTCAGCACTCGTCCGGATGCGGAATTGATTAATAAAATGGATAACCTGTTTGCAGCAAACACGGAGGAGATGGCATGACGATGCAGGACTTATTGCTGGATGCGGTAGAGCAACGCGTGCTGCGTCAGCTGGACGTGCAGTTTGCCATGATGATTGCCGCTGACCAGCCCGCCGTGATGCTTGCCGCTGCCCTGTTGAGTAAAGATGCCGGAGAGGGGCATGTGTGTCTGCCGCTCTCGCGTCTGGTGGTTGACGAGAAAATGCCGCCTGTCCTCCAGTCCTGCTTTGCGCTGCTGGGAGATAAGGTGGACTGGCAGAAAATCTTGCGGGAATCGTCAGCCGTTGGGCCGGGAGACAACCAGGCACCGCTGATCCTGACGGGGGAGCGCTTATACCTGAACCGCCTGTGGCGAAATGAACTGACGGTAGCGCGTTTCTTTAGTGAGACCAATGCGCCGCTTCCCTGCGACGAAGCACAGCTTCGCCAGACGCTGGACAGGCTGTTTGACTCCGGTGAGGACACAGACTGGCAGAAAGTGGCGGCGGCCGTCGCCCTGACGCGGCGGATCTCGGTGATATCCGGCGGCCCGGGAACGGGGAAAACAACGACCGTCGCAAAGCTGCTGGCAGCCCTGATACAGCTTTCAGGAGAGCAGCGATGCCGTATTCGTCTGGCGGCGCCCACCGGGAAGGCTGCGGCGCGTCTGACCGAATCACTGGGCGGCGCGATGCAACAGCTGCCGCTCACTCAGGAGCAGCTTGCGCTTTTCCCGGGTGAAGCAAGTACTCTGCACCGTCTGCTCGGCGCGCAGCCGGGTAGCCAGCGGCTGCGCTACCATGCGGGTAATCCGCTGCATCTGGACGTGCTGGTGGTGGATGAAGCCTCCATGATCGACCTGACCATGATGTCGCGCCTGATTGATGCTCTGCCACCCCATGCGCGGGTGGTTTTCCTGGGCGATCGCGACCAGCTCGCCTCTGTAGAAGCCGGGGCGGTGCTGGGAGATATCTGTACCTACGCCAGTTACGGTTATACCGCCGCGCGGGCGCAGGAGCTCGCCCGTCTGACCGGCTGCTCGCTTGAACCCGATCACACGCCGATCGCGGGCGCACTGCGTGACAGCCTGTGCCTGCTGCAAAAAAGCTACCGTTTCGGTAGCGACTCCGGCATCGGCCAGCTGGCTGCGGCGGTCAACCGTGGCGACAGGCACGCCACGCGCACGGTGTTTGACGGTACCTTCACTGACATTGAAAAGAAATCGCTGCAAAGCGGGGAAGAGTATCAGGCTATGCTTGAGGAGGCTCTCCAGGGATACCAGCATTTTCTGAGCTGCGTGCAGCAGTGCAGTCAGCCCGGACAGGTCATCGCCGCATTTGGCGAATACCAGCTTCTGTGCGCATTGCGGGAAGGGCCGTTTGGCGTCACGGGCCTGAACGACAGGCTGGAGCAGTTGCTGGTGCAGAAACGCAAAATTAACCGTCAGCTGCATTCGCGATGGTATGAAGGCCGGCCAGTGATGATCTCCCGCAACGACAGTGCGCTGGGGCTGTTCAACGGGGATATCGGCATTGCGCTCGATCGCGGTAACGGTCTGCGCGTCTGGTTCCAGCTACCGGACGGTAGCGTGAAGTCCGTCCAGCCCAGCCGCCTGCCAGAGCATGAAACGGCATGGGCGATGACGGTACATAAATCTCAGGGCTCCGAGTTCAACCATGCGGCGCTGATCCTGCCGACACAGCTGTCGCCGGTAGTGACCCGCGAACTGGTCTACACCGCCATTACCCGTGCGCGCCAGCGCCTGTCGCTGTATGCGGATGAGCGCGTGTTGAGCCAGGCTATTGCCACCCGTACCGAGCGCAGAAGCGGATTAAGCGCGATATTTGAATCTGTCTGAGTGAACGCCCTCTCCAACAGGAGAGGGTGACTGTTATCCCAGGTCCGCCATTAACACCTTCGAGCGGCGCTGGTAGTTGTACATCTCTTTCTTACTTTCCGGCAGGGAATCAATATCCACCGGCGTGAAGCCGCGCTCCTGGAACCAGTGAATGCTGCGCGTGGTGAGCACGAACAGCTTGCTCAGACCCATCTGGCGCGCCTGTGCCGCCACGCGTTCAAGCAGCAGTTCCCCCCGCGAGGAGCTACGGTAATCCGGGTGCACGGCAACGCACGCCATTTCGCCAATCTGCTCTTCCGGGAACGGATAAAGCGCCGCACAGGCAATGGTCAGGTTATCGCGCTGAATGATGGTGAACTTGTCGATCTCCATCTCCAGCTGCTCCCGGGAGCGGCGAACCAGAATGCCCTGTTGTTCCAGCGGACGGATCAGCTCCAGAATGCCGCCGATATCGTTGATGGTGGCACGGCGGATCTGCTCGGCGCTCTCCATGACGATCTGCGTACCGATCCCGTCCCGGGAGAACAGTTCCTGCAACAGCGCACCGTCTTCCTGATAGCTGATCAGGTGGCTGCGGCGCACCCCGCTGCGGCACGCTTTAACGGCGCCGCGCAGAAAACGCACGGTACCGGAATAGTAATCGCCTTCTGCTTCCAGCGCTTCCACGCGCGCCTGGGCTTCATTCGGAAAAAGTTCTGGCACAATCACGCCCTCATCGTTCACGACACCCTGCGAGGAGCAAAAGCCGATCATTTTTTCCGCTTTCAGCTTGATGGCCAGCTGGGTGGCAATCTCTTCTGAGGTCAGATTAAAACTTTCACCCGTTACGGAGACGGCAACGGGCCCCATCAGGACGATCGCGCCATTGTCTAACTGGCGGTGAATGGCGTCTTCATCAATACGGCGGATGCGGCCGCTGTGGCAGTAATCCACGCCATCGTCCACGCCGAGCGGCTGAGCGATGATAAAGTTGCCGCTCACCACGTTAATGTGCGCGCCCTGCAACGGCGTATTATTCAGGCTCATCGACAGGCGGGCGGTGATATCGAGCTGCAACAGACCCGCCGCCTGTTTGACCAGTTCGAGGGTTTTCGCATCCGTCACGCGCGTGTGTTTGTGGTAGATCGGCTCATGGTGATGGGCGGCCAGGTTGGCTTCGATTTGCGGACGTGCGCCATACACCACCACCAGACGGATGCCGAGGCTGTGCAGCAGGCCGATATCATTGACGATGCTGGAAAAGTTTTCATGCTCAATGGCTTCGCCGCCAAGCATGATGACAAACGTTTTTCCCCGATGGGTGTTGATATAGGGAACAGAATGGCGGAATCCCTGGACCAGTTCGGTTCTGCGTTCCTTAACCATGATACAACCCTTAGTGAATGTTTATTCGTAATTTATGTATTTTTATTCGATCGCGGCCGCGTGTGCAAGCCTAAATTTTCTGCGACCCACAGAAAATAATAAGTAATCCGTGCGTTAACGTATGATTGTTTACCCTTTTATAGATGACAGTTTATGCGTCATTCGTTAAAGTTTTCGGTCAATTTGGGCGTTTTGTTCATCAATCAGATTTCTTGCTCGGGAGAAGCATGTCGGGATCCAATTCAGCAATAAGCCGCCGCCGCCTGTTAAAAGGGGCCGGGGCGATGTGGTTGCTTAGCGTCAGCCAGGTGGGTCTTGCCGCCACAAGCCAGGTAGTCGCGGTGCGCGTCTGGCCGTCGTCGACCTATACGCGCGTGACGGTCGAGTCCAATCGCGTGCTGAAATACAAGCAATTTGCCCTCAGCAATCCTGAACGTGTGGTGGTTGATCTCGAAGGTGTGAACCTCAACTCCGTGCTTAAAGGCATGGCAGCACAAATCCGTGGCGACGATCCGTTTATCAAATCGGCGCGCGTCGGGCAGTTCGATCCGCAAACCGTGCGCATGGTGTTTGAGCTGAAGCAGAACGTGAAACCGCAGCTCTTTGCCCTTGCGCCTGTTGCCGCCTTTAAGGAGCGTCTGGTGATGGATCTCTATCCGGCGAATGCGACGGATATTCAGGATCCGCTCCTGGCATTACTTGAGGATTACAACAAAGGCGATCTCGACAGCCAGGTTCCGCCAGCGCAAAGTGGTCCAAAGCCTGGCAAGGCGGGGCGCGATCGCCCGATTGTGATCATGCTCGATCCTGGCCACGGCGGAGAAGATTCCGGCGCCGTCGGGAAATATCGCACCCGCGAAAAAGATGTGGTGCTGCAAATTGCCCGTCGTCTGAAGGCGTTGATCGACAAAGAGGGCAATATGCGCGCCTATATGACGCGCAACGAAGATGTCTTTATTCCGCTGAAGGTCCGCGTGGCAAAAGCGCAAAAGCAGCGCGCGGATCTGTTTGTCTCTATTCATGCGGATGCCTTCACCAGCCGCCAGCCGAGCGGATCCTCAGTGTTTGCCCTGTCAACAAAAGGGGCGACCAGCACCGCGGCGAGATACCTGGCGGACACGCAGAACGCCTCGGATTTAATCGGTGGTGTGAGCAAAAGTGGCGACCGTTACGTCGACCATACGATGTTTGATATGGTGCAGTCGCTGACTATTACCGACAGCCTGAAGTTTGGTAAAGCGGTGCTGGGCAAACTGGGCCGGGTCAACAAGCTGCACAAAAACAGCGTCGAGCAGGCCGGATTTGCGGTACTGAAAGCGCCGGATATTCCTTCCATTCTGGTCGAAACCGCGTTTATCAGTAACGTGGAAGAGGAACGTAAGCTCAAGACGGCTAAATTCCAGCAGGAAGTGGCGGAGTCGATTCTGGCGGGGATCCGGGCCTACTTCTCAGACGGGGAAACGCTGGCGCGGCGGGGGTAGGGCATTAAGCCGGGTATCATGCCCGGCATTTTCACAAACGCCAGATACAAAAAAACACCCTTCAGGGTGTTTATTGTTTTAAGAAGTGTTGGTTGCGGGGGCCGGATTTGAACCGACGACCTTCGGGTTATGAGCCCGACGAGCTACCAGGCTGCTCCACCCCGCGTCCGTCTTTCTACACTTGTAGAAACTTACTTCTTCAAATTTGATTGGTTGCGGGGGCCGGATTTGAACCGACGACCTTCGGGTTATGAGCCCGACGAGCTACCAGGCTGCTCCACCCCGCGTCCGTCTTTTTGCTTCGTATTTCAAACCACATCTGCGTTGACTTTCCTCGTTCACCTCAGTCACTTACTGGAGTAAGCTCCTAAGGATTCACTGCGTCGTCGCCTTGCTGTGATTCGAACTACTTCGCAAAAACTTCTACAGTCGTAGAAGATACTTCATCAAATTTTAATTGGTTGCGGGGGCCGGATTTGAACCGACGACCTTCGGGTTATGAGCCCGACGAGCTACCAGGCTGCTCCACCCCGCGTCCGTGGAAGCGCACTATACTCGGATAGGTTTGTGATGCAACCCCTTTTTCACATAATTCATTATTTTGTATGCAAAATGAACGGCAAAAGCCACTTTGGACTATTTTTTGTGCAGAATTTGCCAAAGGGAAGGCGATTGCATTTCATTAACACGGTGGGTTTGTTATCTTCATCTCGCGGAATTGGGCAACTAAAAGACGAGATATAATGAAAGGACGTTGGGCGAAGTATCTGATGACAGGCGCAATGGTGGCGATTCTTGCGGCCTGCTCTTCCAAACCGACCGATCGCGGTCAACAGTATAAAGACGGGAAATTATCCCAGCCTTTCTCTTTAGTTAACCAGCCCGATGCCGTGGGTGCTCCAATCAATGCCGGGGATTTCTCCGAGCAGGTGTACCAGATCCGCAAAGCGTCGCCGCGCCTGTATGGCGCACAGAACAACGTTTATAGTGCCGTGCAGGACTGGCTGCGTGCAGGCGGTGATACCCGCAATATGCGCCAGTTTGGTATCGATGCCTGGCAGATGGAGGGGGCGGATAACTACGGTAACGTCCAGTTTACCGGTTACTACACCCCGGTTGTCCAGGCGCGACACACGCGCCAGGGCGAGTTCCAGTATCCCATTTACCGTATGCCGCCGAAACGCGGTCGTCTGCCGTCCCGCGCCGAGATCTACGCCGGCGCGCTGAGCGAAAATTATGTTCTGGCCTACAGCAAC
Organism: Enterobacter hormaechei subsp. xiangfangensis; assembly: GCF_001729785.1. Taxonomy (NCBI): domain Bacteria; kingdom Pseudomonadati; phylum Pseudomonadota; class Gammaproteobacteria; order Enterobacterales; family Enterobacteriaceae; genus Enterobacter; species Enterobacter hormaechei. The sequence goes on along the minus strand of NZ_CP017183.1, from coordinate 3,714,384 downwards.
TCGCTGATGGACAACTTCATTATGGACGTGCAGGGCAGTGGCTATATTGATTTTGGCGACGGCTCGCCGCTGAACTTCTTTAGCTATGCCGGTAAAAATGGCCATGCCTATCGCAGCATCGGTAAGGTGCTGATCGACCGTGGCGAAGTGAAACGAGAAGATATGTCGATGCAGGCTATCCGCGAATGGGGCGAAAAGCACAGCGAAGCGGAAGTGCGTGAGCTGCTTGAGCAGAACCCATCGTTTGTCTTCTTCAAACCGCAGAACTTTGCGCCGGTGAAAGGGGCGAGCGCCGTCCCGCTGATTGGCCGCGCTTCTGTGGCATCGGATCGTTCGATTATTCCGGCGGGTACCACGCTGCTGGCGGAAGTTCCACTCCTCGACAACAACGGCAAATTCAACGGCAAATATGAATTACGCCTGATGGTGGCGCTGGACGTGGGTGGGGCGATCAAAGGCCAGCACTTCGACATTTATCAGGGCATCGGCCCGGATGCCGGCCATCGTGCAGGCTGGTATAACCACTACGGACGCGTGTGGGTGCTGAAGACAGCGCCGGGTACCGGAAACGTATTCAGCGGCTGATTGTGGTATTCTGAGCGCAAGACGGATTACGGTTCAGGGTGAGGAATACCTCACCCTTTTTACATCTGAGGTTTTATGTCTGTGGTAATCAGCGATGCCTGGCGCCAGCGTTTCGGCGGCACGGCACGGTTATATGGTGAAAAAGCCCTGCAACTGTTCGCGGATGCGCATGTCTGCGTGGTGGGCATTGGTGGCGTGGGTTCGTGGGCGGCAGAAGCGCTGGCGAGAACCGGCATTGGCGCAATTACGTTGATTGATATGGATGATGTCTGCGTGACTAACACTAACCGTCAGATCCACGCCCTGCGTGATAACGTCGGTCTGGCGAAGTCCGAGGTGATGGCGGAGCGTATTCGTCTCATCAACCCGGAGTGCCGGGTGACGGTGATCGACGACTTTGTGACGGCAGATAACGTCGCGGAGTACATGAGCAAAGGCTACAGCTATGTGATTGACGCCATCGACAGCGTGCGGCCAAAAGCGGCGCTGATCGCTTACTGTCGTCGTTACAAGGTGCCGCTGGTCACGACCGGCGGCGCGGGCGGGCAAATCGATCCGACGCAGATCCAGGTGGCGGATCTGGCGAAAACCATTCAGGATCCGCTGGCTGCCAAGCTGCGTGAACGCCTGAAGAGCGACTTCAATGTGGTGAAGAACAGCAAGGGCAAGCTGGGCGTCGACTGCGTGTTCTCCACCGAAGCGCTGGTCTACCCGCAGGCGGATGGTTCAGTTTGTGCGATGAAAAGCACGGCGGAAGGGCCAAAGCGGATGGATTGTGCCTCTGGGTTTGGAGCGGCCACCATGGTGACCGCCTCCTTCGGCTTTGTGGCGGTCTCTCACGCCCTGAAGAAGATGATGGCGAAGGCGGAACGTCAGGCCTGAGCCTGACGGGCGGCATCCAGCACCGCGTCGTTTAGCGCAATCAGTCCCTGACCGCGCGAGGCGCTAAGCTGCGTGCGAAGTCCCAGCTCATCAAACAGCGCCAGCGGAGAATGCGCCAGCAGCTCTGCGGCGCTTTTCCCTTCGATTGCGGTCAACAGCACCGCCAGCAGACCGCGAACAATGCGTCCCTCGCTGTCGCCGAAGAAATGCAGTTTCTCACCGGATACGCTAAACCCAAGCCAGACGCGGTTCTCGCAGCCAGCGATCTCCTTCGCCTGTGACTTCAGATCGTCTGACAGGGTGGGCAGCTGTTTGCCCAGCAGGATCAGCTGACGATATTTATCTTCCCACTGCGTGAGCGGGACAAAGGTCTGTTTTAACGTCTCTTCAGTAATAACGGTGCCGAACGGGTGTCCGGCTAAAGCTGAACTTGTCATTAATCCACCAGTAATTCCAGGGCGCGGTCGACGGCGGAAACCAGCGCATCGACGTCACTTTTTGTATTGTACGGTGCAAACGAGGCGCGCAGGGTACCGCTCACGCCAATAGCCGCCAGCAGCGGCTGGGCGCAGTGCTGTCCGGCACGCAGGGCAATGCCGTATCCGGCAAGTAGCGTTACCATGTCGCTATGGTGCACGCCCGCGAAATCAAAGGCGAGCAGGCTGGAGTCCTGGACGCGGAACGAGCGAAAACCCGGACGTTTTTTCAGTTCTTCTTCCGCCAGCGTCGCCAGACCCCGGCTCCAGCTTTCAGCCTGAACCACGTCCGTTTCTGCCAGCCATTCGAGCGCTGCGCTCAGACCGATAACCCCGGCCACGTTTGGGGTACCGGCTTCCAGGCGGTAGGGCACATCCTGCGTTTTAAAACCGTCGAAGGTGACTTCGGTAATCATCTTGCCGCCGCCGAGCCACGGCGTCATCCGGGCCAGCAGTTCAGGTTTGCCGTACAGCGCGCCGATACCTGTTGGCCCGTACAATTTGTGTCCTGAGAAGGCATAGAAGTCGATATCCAGCGCCTGAACGTCAGCCGGAAAATGCACCACACCCTGCGCACCGTCGACCATCACCACCACGCCGCTGGCATGGGCAATCTCAATGGCACGCGCCAGATCCGGGCAGCCGCCGGTGACGTTGGACATCTGCCCCAGCGCCAGAATACGGCTGCGCGGCGTAATCAGCTCAGGCAGACGCGCCACGTCAGGCAGGAAGTCCGCACCCAACGGGAGCTTTACAACCTGTGCCCCGGTTTGTTCGGCCACCATCAGCCAGGGCACCAGGTTGGCGTGGTGTTCCGCCTCGCTGACGATGATCTCATCCCCGGGCTGCAACAGCGGACGCGCGTAACATTGCGCAACCATGTTAATGGCCTCGGTGGTGCCCCGCGTCCAGACGATGTTCTTACCGCTGTCAGCATTGATCAGGCGCGCGACCTGATCCCGTGCGGCTTCGTATTGCGCCGTTAAGCGCTGCGCGTCGGCATACTGGCTGCGGTGCACGTTCCCGGCGCTCAGGCTGTAAAACTGGCGGGTTGCCTCAATCACCGCCTGCGGTTTAAGGGCCGTGGCAGCGCTATCAAGATAAATGCCGGCATCGGCCAGCGCGGGAAACTGTGCGCGAAACTGCGCAGGACTGAAAGCGTTCATGGAATTCCTCATATCGATTCTACGATCGTCGCGCAAATTCATCGGCAGGGCAAGGAAGTTGATATCTATCAGATTTGTCTGCTTATCCTGGCGAGTCTGAAAAAGCAGGTTATGCTAAATAGTGTTAGGCGGATGTTTTAGCCTGTTATAAATCGAGGTTTGAATAGCATTAATTGCTAAAGGAGATAATCATGAAAAAGACAGCTGCAATCATTTCTGCCTGTGCGTTGACCTTTGCCCTGAGCGCCTGTTCTGGAAATAACTACGTAATGCATACCAACGATGGTCGATCTATCGTCTCTGAAGGGAAACCGACAACCGATAATGATACCGGGATGATTTCATACAAAGATGCTAACGGGAACAAACAGCAGATCAATCGCACTGACGTGAAAGAGATGAAGGAAATCGAGCATTAACAGTTAGATAAGCGAAAAAAAAGCACCGCAAGTTGGCGGTGCTACATTAATCACTATGGACAGACAGGGTAAATGTACAGGAAGTGAAAAATTGGTAGCGTTGCTACCGTGGTCTGAATCGCAGACCAATTGCAAACACAACAACACAACATCACAACCGTAAGCCAAAAGCCCTTCAGAACACGCATTCCAAAAAAAGCTTTTCGTTCCGGCTCAGGAAGTGCCGCCACTATAGGTATTTGCTGGTAGTTCCTCAACGGACAAATTATAATGGCTCAGATAAAAAAAACTAATAGGTTAAACGTTGTTTCCTATATGTTAAATCTCGTTAACATCTAAGCCAGATAACCATGTCCAAGCGATTGCCACCCCTTAATGCATTACGTGTTTTTGATGCAGCAGCACGCCACCTCAGCTTCACCCGCGCAGCCGATGAGCTTTTTGTGACACAGGCCGCAGTAAGTCATCAAATCAAGTCTCTGGAGGATTTTCTGGGGCTTAAGCTGTTCCGTCGACGCAACCGTTCGTTGCTGTTGACCGAAGAGGGGCAGAGCTATTTTCAGGATATTAAAGAGATTTTTTCCCAGCTGACGGAAGCCACTCGCAAGCTTCAGGCCCGGAGCGCAAAAGGCGCCCTGACTGTGAGTTTATTGCCCAGTTTTGCCATTCAGTGGCTGGTGCCGCGACTCTCAAGCTTTAACTCAACTTATCCGGGAATCGATGTCCGAATCCAGGCGGTGGACCGTCAGGAAGACAAGCTTGCAGATGATGTGGACGTGGCGATTTTTTACGGTCGCGGTAACTGGCCGGGCTTGCGTGTGGAAAAATTATACGCAGAATATCTGTTGCCGGTCTGTTCACCGCTGCTGCTGACGGGGGATAAAGCGCTCAAAACGCCCGCCGATCTGGCGCAACATACGCTTTTGCACGATGCGTCGCGTCGCGACTGGCAAACTTATACCCGCCAGTTAGGTCTTAATCATATAAACGTGCAGCAGGGGCCCATTTTTAGCCACAGCGCGATGGTGCTACAGGCTGCCATTCACGGGCAGGGCGTGGCGTTGGCAAACAACGTTATGGCGCAGTCCGAAATTGAGGCAGGCCGTCTGGTTTGCCCATTTAACGATGTACTGGTCAGCAAGAATGCATTTTATCTGGTTTGTCATGACAGTCAGGCAGAACTGGGTAAAATAGCCGCTTTCCGGCAGTGGATACTGGCGAAAGCGGCAAGCGAGCAAGAAAAATTCCGCTTCAGGTATGAACAATAACGTTTGTGTGCCGGGCACGCATCAATTCAGGACTTAAACATGACCAGCCGATTCATGCTGATTTTCGCCGCGGTGAGTGGCTTTATTTTTGTAGCTCTGGGCGCGTTTGGCGCGCATGTCTTAAGCAAATCTCTGGGCGTTGTGGAGATGGGGTGGATCCAGACCGGCCTTGAATATCAGGCGTTCCACACGCTGGCAATTTTTGGGCTGGCGGTGGCGATGCAGCGCCGCATCAGCATCTGGTTTTACTGGAGCAGCGTCTTTCTGGCGCTGGGTACCGTACTGTTCAGCGGCAGTCTTTACTGTCTGGCGCTGTCGCATTTACGCCTGTGGGCGTTTGTTACACCTGTCGGCGGCGTCAGCTTCCTGGCGGGTTGGGTGTTAATGTTTATCGGAGCTATCCGTCTGAAACGCAAGGGCGTTGTTCATGAATAAGGTTGTTTTATATTGTCGCCCGGGGTTTGAGAAAGAGTGCGCCGCGGAAATCACCGATAAAGCGGCGAAGCGTGAAGTCTTTGGATTCGCTCGCGTCAAAGAGAACGCGGGCTATGTGGTATTTGAATGCTATCAGCCTGATGATGCCGACAAGCTGGCGCGCGAACTGCCGTTCAGCTCATTGATTTTCGCCCGTCAGATGTTTGTCGCGGGTGAACTGCTGAAAGATCTTCCGCCGGAAGATCGCATCACGCCGATTGTTGGCCTGTTGCAGGGCGTGGTGGAGAAGGGCGGCGATTTGCGCGTGGAAGTGGCCGACACCAACGAAAGCAAAGAGCTGATGAAGTTCTGCCGTAAGTTCACCGTGCCGCTGCGCGCGGCGCTGCGTGATGCGGGTGTGCTGACAAACTACGAAACGCCAAAGCGCCCAGTCGTGCATATCTTCTTTATTGCGCCAGGATGTTGTTACGCAGGCTACTCGTATACCACCAATAACTCGCCGTTCTTTATGGGGATCCCGCGTCTGCGCTTCCCGGCAGATGCGCCGAGCCGTTCAACCCTCAAGCTGGAGGAGGCGTTTCACGTCTTTATCCCGGCGGACGAGTGGGACGAACGGCTGGCAAACGGCATGTATGCCGTCGACCTTGGCGCGTGCCCGGGCGGCTGGACCTATCAGCTGGTGAAACGCAACATGTGGGTATCGTCCGTTGATAACGGCCCAATGGCGCAAAGCCTGATGGACACCGGACAGGTCACCTGGCTGCGTGAAGACGGTTTCCGCTATCGCCCGAACCGCAACAACATCTCCTGGATGGTGTGCGACATGGTTGAGAAACCGGCGAAAGTGGCCGCGCTGATGGCCTCCTGGCTGGTGAACGGCTGGTGTCGCGAGACCATTTTCAACCTCAAGCTGCCGATGAAAAAGCGCTATGAGGAGGTGTCGCAGAACCTGGCCTACATTCAGCAGCAGCTGGATGAACACGGGATTAACGCGGAAATCCAGGCGCGTCAGCTTTATCACGACCGCGAAGAAGTGACGGTGCATATCCGTCGCTGGTGGGCGGCCGTGGGGGGGCGTCGCGACGAGCGATAACGTTTGTAACGCCCGGTGGCGCTGCGCTTACCGGGCCTACAAAATCGTGTAGTTGTTTTAACGCTCTAACCTTAACTGCTGTAAATTCCCGTCCAGTTGTAAATCCGTCTGTAGCGTCGCCACCTCCCGGCAGATAAACGCCATTTCTTTATGCGCCTCCAGCTTTTTGCGCCATTTATCCGGCACCTCGTTCAGCCGGGCGTACATCCCTTCCAGACTCTGAAACTCCGTCAGCAGCTGTGCGGCGCTTTTGGGTCCAATACCGGCGACACCCGGCACTTTAGAGCTGCTGATCCCCGCCAGCCCCCAGTAATCCGGCAGTTGCTCAGGCGATACGCCAAACTCGCTGGCAATGAACGGCGCGTCCAGCCAGCGTTTTTGAAAATAGTCGCGAATACGGATAGTGGGGGAGAGCAGCTGGCAGTAGCCTTTGTCGGTTGAAACGATAGTCGCCTGATGTCCGGCGCTCGCGACTTTAACCGCCAGCGTTGCGGCTAAATCGTCAGCCTCATTACCGTGGGCGCCCCAGCACGGAACGCCGCGCTGCTCAAAGGCCGCGCGGATAGCGGGCATTTCTGCGTGCAGATCGTCCGGCATCGGCGCACGCCCGGCTTTGTAGTCCGGCAGGCGCTGGTGCCGCCAGCCCGTGTTGCGGGCTTCGTCATCAAAAACCGCGACCGCATGGGTGGGTTCACTGTGGCGGATAAGCTGCTCCAGCGCGTGTAAACAGGTGTCCTTGCAGGGTGTGCCCTGTACCGCATGAATACGGCGAATCAGGTTAAGAGCATCGACGATAAGCAAATGAACGGCCACAGATAATCTCCCTTCTGTCTAATGGGTGAAGGGTAACACTGAGCGCAGCATGAAACTATGAATGGTGGGGAAAACAGGAAGAAGCCTCGCAAAACGAGGCTTCCTGAGAGGCTTAATCGCAGGTGACGATCTTCATCGCCAGGCCACCGCGGGAGGTTTCGCGGTATTTGGCGTTCATATCTTTGCCGGTTTCGTACATGGTTTCGATAACCTTGTCGAGGCAGACGCGCGGTTCGCTGGTACGACGCAGCGCCATACGGGCCGCGTTCACTGCTTTCACCGAGGCGATGGCGTTACGTTCGATGCATGGCACCTGGACCTGTCCGCCGACCGGATCGCAGGTCAGCCCCAGGTTATGTTCCATGCCGATTTCCGCCGCGATACAAACCTGCGCAGGGCTTGCGCCCAGCAATTCGGCCAGACCCGCCGCCGCCATAGAGCAGGCTACGCCCACTTCACCCTGACAGCCTACTTCCGCGCCAGAAATTGAGGCGTTCATCTTGTACAGTGAGCCAATCGCACTGGCGACCAGCAGGTAGCGTGCAAGTGAGTTTGCGTTCACTTCACGGATAAACTTGTCGTAATACGCCAGGACCGCCGGAACAATGCCGCACGCCCCGTTGGTTGGTGCGGTGACGACGCGGCCGCCCGCGGCGTTCTCTTCGTTCACCGCCAGCGCGAACATGTTGATCCAGTCGACGACGGCCATCGGATCGGTGGTGGTTTTGTCGGCGCTGACCAGCATGCGGCGCAGCGCAGCCGCACGACGCGGAACACGCAGTTTACCCGGCAGCACGCCTTCGGTGGTGATCCCGCGCTCAATGCCGCTGCGCATCACTTCCCAGACGTTAGCGAAGTGCTGTTCCAGTTCCTCTTTGCTGTGCAGGGCCAGCTCGTTTTTCATCATCAGGCCGGAGAGAGAAAGCCCTGTCTCCTGGCAGTGACGCTGTAAGTCGGCCGCGTTTTTGTAAGGGTACGGCACATCAACAGCAGAATTGGTGCTTTGACCAAAATGGTCCTCGTCGACGATAAACCCGCCGCCGATGGAGTAATACGTCTGGCTGTAAACCGCTTTGTCGCCGGCCAGCGCGGTAATGCGCATGCCATTCTCGTGCAACGACAGGTTATCCGCATGGAAATTCATGCAGTGATCAACCGGGAATTCAACCTCATGCTCGCCGTTCGCCAGCAGCAAACGACCGTGGGTGTTCACGTCCTGGATAAAGCCAGGTATTGCATCAATATCAACGGTATCCGGCAGATTACCCGCCAGCCCCATGATAATGGCAATATCGGTATGGTGGCCTTTACCGGTCAGGGAAAGGGAACCATATACATCGACAACCACGCGGGTGATGTCGTGCAAAATGCCGCGTGCAATCAAGTCATCCGTGAATTGTTTACCGGCTTTCATTGGTCCGACGGTGTGAGAGCTGGAAGGACCAATACCGATTTTGAAGATATCGAATACGCTAATCATGATGCGTCCATTGCTTCAGTCAGAGGGGAGAAGTGCGCCGTCCGCAGACGGCGCAGGAGGTATTAGCTGAACAGCGAGTAGAAAATAGCGGAGATGGCAATCAGGCCCATCACAACAACGAACACGTTGCTGATATGGCCGCTGTATTTGCGCATCGCAGGCACTTTCTGAATCGCGTACATCGGCATCAGGAACAGGATCATCGCGATAATCGGGCCGCCCAAGGTTTCAATCATGCCCAGAATGCTTGGGTTCAGGGTGGCTACCGCCCAGGTGGTCACCAGCATGAACAGTGCAGTGATTTTGTTCAGACGGTTGATTTCAATGGTCTTGCCTTTACCACGCAGAGATTTAATCACCATGCCGTTGAAGCCTTCACGTGCGCCCAGGTAGTGGCCCAGGAAGGATTTGGTGATGGCGATAATCGCGATGATCGGCGCCATCCACGCAATCAGCGGTGCGTTAAAGTGGTTTGCCAGGTAAGACAGAATAGAGATGTTCTGCTCTTTCGCCGCCGCCAGATCCGCCGGGGAGAGGCTCAGCACGCAGCTGAACACGAAGAACATTACGGTCAGTACCATCATGATGTGCGCGCGAGCCAGGATGCTGGAGCACTTCTTCTCTGCGCCATTGCCGTACTCTTCACGCTTCGCTACTGCGAAGGAAGAGATGATTGGCGAGTGGTTGAAGGAGAATACCATCACCGGGATCGCCAGCCACAGGGTCAGCAGCAGACCGTTGCCGGTCGTGGATGCGCTGCTCAGAGACAGGGTTTCCAGCGCAGCGCCGTTCCACTGTGGGATCAGGTACAGAGCCAGCACCATCAGAGCCGCAACAAACGGGAACACCAGCACGCTCATCGCTTTCACAATCATCTGCTCGCCGAAGCGCACGATGGTCATCATACCGACGATCAGGATCAGGGACAGAATCGCACGCGGCGGCGGGGTCATCTGAAGCTGGTGCATCATAAAGCTTTCAACGGTGTTGGTGATAGCAACGCTGTACACCAGCAGAATCGGGTAAATCGCGAAGAAGTAGAGCAGGGTAATCAGCTTACCTGCGCCGACGCCGAAGTGTTCTTCAACGACTTCAGTGATGTCTTCGCCCGGATTTTTACCGGACAGCACGAAGCGGGTCAGGCCGCGGTGTGCAAAGAAGGTCATCGGGAAAGCGATGAGGGCCATGATGATCAGCGGGATCATACCGCCGACACCTGCGTTGATAGGAAGGAACAGTACACCAGCGCCGATTGCTGTGCCGTACAGGCCAAGCATCCACATGGTATCCGTTTTGCGCCAACCGCTTCGGGATTCAATCGAAGCAACGGTGCTGGTTTGAGTGGTTTCCATCTGTATCTCCTGGAGGAAGCAAATTGTCAGGTTTTTAGTCAAATCCGATGAAAAAGTGCCTGACGGTAATATGAAATTCGTTCAGTGACGGTTTTTTAATAATTTTTGCCCGTAACTATTGGCGGGCGGAAAGATACATTCTAGTTATGAATCTATCAGTGATCGCGATCCCAAATGCAATAATCCACTTGTGATGTGGGTATCTTTAGACCATTTATCTGTTAAAAAAACATCAAAGAGAATTTACGGGCGCGAAGGCTACCATTAACGACATGTTTTCGAAAAGGTCGACCCGCGAGATAGGTGTCTTTCGCTGTAAAGAAATGGGATTTTAGGATTTTCTGGCGGGTAATTTCGATTAAGGCTGATTATTTACGGTTTCAAAATCGAGGTAATCGTTTGCGCAGGCGTCAGATTTGTTAATAACATTGAAGATCGCTATGAATTGCATCACTAATAAAAAAGCCGGATGACGATCCGGCTTGAGAGGAGAGAAATGTCGCTTTACTTGATGATTTCGTAACACGGAATATAGGCAGAGCCTGGAAGCTTCATGCGGTGCTGAGCGACAAAGCCCTGCAACATGTCATCCATGCGGCGCATCATCTCCGGGTCACCGTGGATCTTATACGGCCCGAACTCTTCAATTGCGCGGATCCCTACCTCTTTCACGTTCCCCGCCACGATGCCAGAGAAGGCGCGACGCAGGTCGGCAGCCAGCACTTCCACCGGCTGATCCGGATAGAGTTTGAGGTTCGCCATGTTCTCATGCGACGGCTCGAAGGGTATCTGAAGATCCGGTGCGATACGGATGGACCAGTTAAAACTGTAGGCATCCCCGGTATCACGACGATTCTCTTTCACCAGCGGCATCGCTTTTTTCATCTGACGGGCCACTTCTGCGGCATCGTCAATAATAATGCGGTAGTGACGGCGCGCATCTTCGCCCAACGTATGCACGATAAACTCGTCCAGCACGCGGAAGTAGTCGGCGCTCTCTTTCGGGCCGGTCAGGATCAGCGGCAGAACCTGATCTTTGTTAGCCGGGTTCATCAGGATCCCCAGCAGATAAAGCAGCTCTTCCGCCGTGCCTACGCCGCCCGGGAAGATGATGATGCCGTGCGCGATACGGACAAACGCCTCAAGACGTTTTTCGATATCCGGCATAATAATCAGTTCGTTAACCAGCGGGTTAGGCGGCTCAGCGGCGATGATCGATGGCTCGGTCATGCCGATAAAACGGCCTTCTTTATAGCGTTGCTGTGCGTGTCCTACTGCCGCGCCTTTCATCGGCGCTTCCATCGCGCCAGGACCGCAACCGGTACAGATATTCAGTTCGCGCAGGCCGAGCTGCGTCCCTACGCGGCGGGCATACAGGTATTCGGTTTCGTTAATGGAGTGACCGCCCCAGCAGACGACCATGTTCGGCGCTTCGCCCACGTGCAGGGCACGGGCGTTACGCAGAATGGAGAAGACCAGGTTGGTGATATGAACGGAACTTTCCAGGTCAAGATGCTGGAAACGTCCGGCATTGCTAATCTGTCCGTTAACAAACAGAATGTCGCGCAGCACGGCAAACAGGTTGGCCTGAAGTGAGCGAATAATACGCCCGTCGACAAAAGCGTCTTCCGGCGGGTTGATCACTTCGAGCTTCACCCCGCGCTCGCGGCGCAGCACGTTGATATCAAAACTTTCGAAGCGGGACAGCAGCTCTTTACTGTTGTCGGTCAGGCTTCCGGAGTTCAGTACGGCAAGTGAACAGTTACGAAACAGTTGATAAAGGTCGCTACTGGCGGTGCGTTTAAGCATGTCCACTTCCAGTTGCGACAACATATCCATAGAGCCAAGCGGGCTAATATGTGTAATCAAGTGAGCTCCTTATGGGACGATTATCGTCTTTCCCTGTTGATTACAATAGCCCTGGCTTATGACGTTTCACAACACTTCGGGCGGAATACCGCCCGCATATTGTGAAAATATTTATCTTACTGGCGCACAAGTCGTCCGGTGGCAGGCACAAAATCGGTATTGGTGCGCCACGGGTTGATATCCAGACCGCCGCGACGGGTGTAGCGGGCGTAAACGCTCAACTTTTCGGGCTGGCAGAAACGCTGGATGTCGTTGAAGATGCGCTCCACGCACTGCTCGTGGAATTCGTTGTGATGACGGAATGACACCAGGTAACGCAGCAGCTTTTCACGGTCAATCTGCGGGCCGCGGTACTGGATCTGTACCGAGCCCCAGTCCGGCTGATAGGTGATAAGGCAGTTGGATTTCAGCAGATGGCTAACCAGCGTCTCGTTGACCACTTTTCCGCCCGCCGCGTTTTCCAGGTAGTCGCTGCTAAATTCATAGCTTTCCACCTCAATGTCCTGACCGTCGATGCAGGTGCCGTGGAAATGGGCGATGGGCTGACCTTCCAGCTCATGCAGACGGTATAACGAGACGGTTACGTTCCCCTGCGCGCACGCGCTTAAATCACGTTCAAGCGTCTGTTGCACCTCGTCCCAGCTGTTAAATTTGGTCTGGTTAAAGCTGTTGAGATAGAGCTTAAAGCTCTTGGATTCGACCAGGTTTACGCTGGCGTAATCCAGCTCAACGTGGCCCACGGCCACCTGCGGCAGACCGCGCGCATTCAGCCAGGAGAGTTCGTACAGCGTCCAGATGTCGCCGCCGACAAACGGCAGCGCGTCAGCGTGCAGCCCGAGCGGATCGCGGTTCAGACTGCGCGGCACGCCCTGCAACAGGCTTGCATCGTAGGTGTCGCGGTAATCGGTCGATTTTCCCAGCGTTAAGCCCGTTAACGCCTGATGATTTTCGTAAGACATGTTTCATAGCCACTTTACAGGTACACTTATGGGCTGAGTTTATCCTGTCTTACAAGAAGAGAGAAATCGGTGGATATCGAAACTGCAAATGCCCTGACGTCCTTCACGACCCGCTATTGCGATGCCTGGCATGAAAAGCGGGGGACGTGGCCGCAAAGTACTGACTTATATGGCGTGCCGTCACCGTGCATTATCGCTTCGCAGGATGATTACGTTATCTGGCAACCGAAACCGTTCATGGGCGAGCAGAATGTAAATGCTGTTGAACGCGCGATGGACCTTGTGATACAACCTGCGCTTCATGCATTTTATACCACGCAGTTTGCCGGGGATATGACTGCATGTTTTGCAGGACAGCCGCTGACGCTGCTGCAAACCTGGAGCGAAGACGATCTGCAACGCGTTCAGGAAAACCTCATTGGTCACCTGGTCACGCAAAAACGGCTTAAGCTCTCTCCGACTCTCTTTATTGCGACGCTCGACAGTGAACTGGACGTCATTTCTGTCTGCAACCTGTCTGGCGAGGTCATTAAAGAGACGCTCGGCACCCGCAATCGCGACGTTCTCGCGCCTTCACTTGCGGATTTCCTTACCCGAATTGAGCCGCTTCTGTAATCCATGATGCTAGTGGGCGTGTGAGAGATCTCTTACACGCGCTGTGAGACATCGCCGAAACAATTAGCATTGTCTTAGGAATTTCAGATTAATATTAACTTCTCTTTCAATAAGTTAGTGGTTTTCTGAAAGGAAATCCCCCGTTTCGCCTGGCTTACATTGCTCACAAGGTGGGTTGTAAGACGAAGCAGAATAGCGGATTCTATCTGTGTCGACAGGATGCCGACACGAGAAACGAACATCAGGATGATGGCGTTTCTTACCAGGGACACGTCAGGATGACGCCGCAGGAAGGCTTCAGGATGAAGCAAAGTGGATCACGCAGGATGCGTAAGGGACACCTCCAGGAAGGAGAACGAGAGCCGGTCAGGATGGTCGGTGGGTCAGGATGGCCAGGACGTTTCAGGATGAAACCTACACATCAGGACGATGTGAGCAGGAAGCAAAAGGTAAAGGGATGACCAGGCCTTCGGGCATCAGGAAAAGTTGTCACGGATGAGCAGGGAGCACGTATTGTAGCTGGAATGCTGCGAAACGAACCGGGAGCACTGTTTTTACAGTGCTCCCTTTTTTATTTCTGTCTTCCGCAATGCTATGCTTCGCGCCATTCCGTTTTTCAGTTGAGGTATATATGTCGCATCATGACAGCGTTCGTGCGCAGTTGCACGCCATCGAAGCCCTTATGCGCCAGCATCAGCTGTGGCAGGATAACGCGCCGCAGCCAGACGCGTTCGCCAGCACCCAACCGTTTTGTCTGGATACGCTGGACCCGTTCGAGTGGCTCCAGTGGGTCTTAATTCCGCGTATGCACGCGCTGCTGGAAGGTGGCCACGCGTTGCCCGCGTCTTTTGCCGTCTCTCCCTATTACGAAATGGCGCTGGAAGCGACCCACCCGGCGCGTGCCATGATGCTGGTGGAGCTGGAGAAGCTGGATGCGCTTTTCGCCGGTGACGATGCATGACGCTTGAGATCCTTTATCAGGATGAGTGGTTAGTGGCGGTGAATAAACCGTCCGGCTGGCTGGTGCACCGTAGCTGGCTCGATCGCGATGAGAAAGTGGTGGTCATGCAAACCGTGCGCGATCAAATCGGTCAGCACGTTTTTACTGCCCATCGTCTCGATCGGCCAACCTCTGGTGTTCTGCTGATGGGGCTTTCCAGTGAGGCCGGGCGCCTGCTGGCGCAGCAGTTTGAACAGCACCAGATCCAGAAACGCTACCACGCCATCGTGCGTGGCTGGCTGATGGATTCCGCCACGCTTGATTATCCCCTGGTGGAGGAACTGGATAAAATCGCCGATAAATTTGCCCGCGAAGATAAAGGCCCGCAGCCAGCGGTGACCGACTATCGTGGTATGGCGACCACAGAACTGCCGGTGGCGACCAGCAAATTTCCGACCACGCGATACAGTCTGGTGGAGCTTTTGCCCAAAACCGGGCGCAAGCACCAGCTTCGCCGTCACCTTGCACATCTGCGCCACCCCATTATCGGCGACAGCAAGCACGGCGATCTGCGCCAGAACCGCAGCGCGGCCGAGCACTTTGGCTGTAACCGGCTGATGCTGCACGCCAGCGAGCTACGCCTGACGCACCCGTTTACCGGCGAACCGCTGACTATTCGCGCGGGGCTGGACAAGGTCTGGATGCAGGCGCTGTCACAGTTTGGCTGGCTGGGACAACTCCCCGAAAATGAAAGGGTTGAGTTTGCCGCAGGCAACGTTCAGGATGAACAGCAAGCGCAATAATTACGGGAGCAAAGCATGGCTGAAGTAGGCATTTTTGTCGGGACAATGTACGGCAACTCGCTGCTAGTGGCGGAGGAAGCGGAAGCAATCCTCGTAAACCAGGGCCATAAAGCAACGGTCTATGAAGATCCGGAGCTGGCGGACTGGGAAAAGTATAAAGATAAATACATCCTGGTGGTGACCTCCACCACCGGGCAGGGCGATCTACCGGACAGCATCGTCCCGCTTTTCCAGGGCATTAAAGACCAGCTTGGCTATCAGCCAGATGTTCACTATGGCATCATTGCCCTCGGCGATAGCTCTTACGCCAATTTCTGCGGCGGCGGTAAGCAGTTCGACGCGCTGTTGCAGGAACAGAGCGCTCAGCGCGTCGGAGAGATGTTGCTGATTGATGCAGGTGAACACCCTGAGCCAGAAAGCGAGTCAAATCCCTGGGTTGAACACTGGGCCACGCTCCTGAACTAACCCTGTACTAAACGAACGCCAGGCCGGGTAAGGCGAAGCCGCCACCCGGCAACGAAGCCGCACCCTATCCTTAATTCCGTGAAGTATCTTCCACCACTTTGGGCTTATGCCCCAAACCACGTTCCCCACGCCCGTCAATGTTGTGTTCCTGCACGGTGAGAGAACCGGTCACTCCTTCATATACTTTTCCCGTCACTATAAAACGGCTTCTGGCCGTACCAAAACCAAACACAAATCTCTCATTCTGATTACCCTACAGGTGCTGTACAGAATGAACCAGGCGAAAGCTATGTTTCAGGAGTGCAACAATGAGTACATTAAGCCACGCGGCGAGCAGCGCTGAGAAGCGCACCAACGCCCGCTACTGGATAGTGGTGATGCTGTTTATCGTCACCTCTTTCAACTACGGCGACCGTGCCACGTTATCCATTGCCGGCTCTGAGATGGCAAAGGACATCGGACTTGATCCGGTGGGTATGGGGTATGTTTTCTCCGCATTTTCATGGGCCTACGTAATCGGCCAAATCCCTGGCGGCTGGCTGCTGGACCGCTTTGGCTCAAAACGGGTCTATTTCTGGTCCATTTTCATCTGGTCGATGTTTACCCTGTTACAGGGCTTCGTGGATATCTTTAGCGGCTTCGGCATTATCATTGCGCTCTTTACCCTCCGCTTCCTGGTGGGCTTAGCGGAAGCGCCATCATTCCCTGGCAACAGCCGTATTGTGGCCGCCTGGTTCCCGGCGCAGGAGAGGGGAACGGCGGTAGCGATCTTTAACTCGGCGCAATACTTTGCGACGGTTATTTTCGCGCCAATCATGGGCTGGCTGACGCATGAGGTGGGCTGGTCACACGTCTTCTTCTTCATGGGCGGGCTGGGGATCGTCATCAGCTTCATCTGGCTGAAAGTGATCCACGAACCAAACCAGCATCCGGGCGTGAACAAGAAAGAGCTGGACTACATTGCTGAAGGCGGGGCGCTGATCAACATGGATCAGAAAACCCAGAAAGCTAAGGTCCCGTTCAGCCAGAAATGGGGGCAGATCAAACAACTCGTCGGCTCACGAATGATGATCGGTATCTATCTCGGCCAGTATTGCATTAACGCCTTAACCTACTTCTTCATCACCTGGTTCCCGGTTTACCTGGTGCAGGCGCGTGGGATGTCGATTCTGAAGGCGGGGTTTGTCGCCTCCGTGCCGGCCATCTGCGGCTTCGTGGGTGGGGTGCTTGGCGGGGTCATCTCCGACTGGTTGATGCGTCGTACCGGTTCGCTGAATATTGCGCGTAAAACGCCAATCGTGCTCGGCATGCTGCTCTCCATGACCATGGTGTTCTGTAACTACGTCAGCGCGGAGTGGATGATTATCGGCTTTATGGCGATGGCCTTCTTCGGTAAAGGCATTGGCGCACTGGGCTGGGCGGTGATGGCAGATACCGCGCCGAAAGAGATCAGCGGCCTGAGCGGCGGTCTGTTCAACATGTTTGGCAACATTTCCGGCATTGTCACCCCAATCGCTATCGGTTACATCGTCGGCACCACCGGCTCCTTCAATGGTGCGCTGATTTATGTAGGCGTCCATGCGCTGGTGGCGGTACTCAGTTACCTGGTGCTGGTGGGTGACATCAAACGAATCGAACTGAAACCTGTTGGGGAGCGCGGATGATGACAACGCAATCAAGCCCGATCGTGACGGAGATGAAGGTCATCCCGGTGGCGGGGCAGGACAGCATGCTGCTCAACATTGGTGGCGCGCATAACGCCTGGTTCACCCGCAACATTGTGGTGCTGACCGACAGCGCAGGGAACACCGGCGTCGGGGAAGCGCCTGGCGGAGAGGTGATTTACCAGACGCTGGTCGACGCCATCCCGCAGGTGGTTGGGCAGGAGGTCGCCCGTCTCAACAAGGTGGTTCAGCGGGTGCATAAGGGCAACCAGTCGGCGGATTTTGATACCTTCGGCAAAGGTGCCTGGACGTTTGAACTGCGCGTTAACGCGGTGGCGGCGCTGGAGGCGGCTCTCCTCGATTTACTGGGCAAGGCGCTGAACGTGCCGGTCTGCGAACTGCTGGGGCCAGGCAAACAGCGTGATGCGGTCACGGTGCTGGGCTATCTGTTCTACGTTGGCGACCGGACTAAAACCGATCTGCCGTATCTGGAACGCTCGCCGGGTAGCCACGAGTGGTATCACCTGCGTCATCAGGAGGCGCTCTCTGGCGAGGCGGTGGTACGCCTGGCAGAGGCGGCGCAGGATCGCTACGGCTTTAAAGACTTCAAGCTGAAAGGCGGCGTTCTGCCGGGCGAGCAGGAGATTGACAGCGTGCGCGCGTTGAAAAAACGCTTCCCGGAGGCACGCATCACCGTCGATCCGAACGGCGCCTGGCTGCTGGATGAAGCTATCGCGCTGTGCAAAGGGCTGGGCGACGTGCTGACCTACGCGGAAGATCCGTGCGGTGCCGAGCAGGGCTTTTCTGGCCGCGAGGTGATGGCCGAATTCCGCCGCGCTACCGGGCTGCCGGTTGCGACCAACATGATCGCCACCAACTGGCGCGAAATGGGCCATGCGGTGATGCTGAATGCGGTGGACATACCGCTGGCGGACCCGCACTTCTGGACCCTTTCCGGCGCGGTGCGCGTGGCGCAGCTGTGCGATGACTGGGGCCTCACCTGGGGCTGCCACTCCAATAATCATTTCGACATTTCGCTGGCGATGTTTACCCACGTTGGCGCGGCGGCGCCGGGCAACCCGACCGCCATCGATACGCACTGGATCTGGCAGGAAGGCGAAGCGCGCCTGACCAAAAATCCACTTGAAATCAAAAACGGCACAATTGCCGTACCGGATGCGCCGGGGCTGGGCGTGGAGCTTGACTGGGATCAGATCCACAAGGCGCATGAAGCGTATAAAAAACTGCCGGGCGGCGCGCGCAACGACGCAGGCCCGATGCAGTACCTTATCCCCGGCTGGACATTTGACCGTAAGCGCCCTGTATTTGGACGTCACTGATAAAAGGATCGAACGATGAGCACATTTTCTACCCCTGTAGTTACCTCCATGCAGATCATTCCTGTCGCGGGACATGACAGCATGCTGATGAACCTGAGCGGCGCCCATGCGCCGTTCTTCACCCGTAATATTGTGGTGATCAAGGACAACTCAGGGCATACCGGTGTCGGTGAAATCCCGGGCGGGGAGAAGATCCGTAAAACGCTGGAGGACGCCATTCCGCTGGTGGTGGGTAAAACGCTGGGCGAGTACAAAAATGTGCTGACTCGCGTGCGCACGACCTTTGCCGATCGTGATGCGGGTGGCCGTGGTCTGCAAACGTTTGATCTGCGCACCACTATCCATGTGGTCACGGGCATTGAAGCCGCGATGCTGGATCTGCTGGGCCAGCATCTGGGCGTCAATGTCGCCTCCCTGCTGGGCGACGGCCAACAGCGCAGCGAAGTGGAAATGCTCGGCTACCTGTTCTTTATCGGCAACCGCAAACTCACCCCGCTGCCGTACCAGAGCCAGCCGGACGAAAAATGCGACTGGTATCGTGTGCGTCACGATGAAGCGATGACCCCGGACGCGGTGGTGCGCCTGGCGGAAGCCGCGTATGAAAAATATGGCTTTAATGACTTCAAGCTGAAAGGCGGCGTACTGGCGGGTGAAGAAGAAGCAGAGGCGATCGCCGCGCTGGCGAAGCGCTTCCCGCAGGCGCGCGTCACGCTGGATCCGAACGGTGCCTGGTCGCTTGATGAGGCGATCAAAATCGGTAAGCAGCTTAAAGGCGTGCTGGCCTACGCGGAAGATCCGTGCGGCGCCGAGCAGGGGTTCTCCGGACGTGAAGTAATGGCGGAGTTCCGTCGCGCCACCGGGCTGCCAACCGCCACCAACATGATCGCGACCGACTGGCGTCAGATGGGGCACACGCTCTCGCTGCAATCGGTGGACATTCCGCTGGCAGACCCGCACTTCTGGACGATGCAGGGCTCGGTTCGCGTGGCGCAGATGTGCCATGAGTTCGGCCTGACCTGGGGCTCCCACTCCAACAACCACTTCGACATCTCGCTGGCGATGTTCACCCACGTGGCGGCCGCTGCGCCGGGCAACATTACCGCCATCGACACCCACTGGATCTGGCAGGAGGGCAACCAGCGCCTGACCAAACAGCCGTTTGAAATCAAAGGCGGCATGGTGCAAGTTCCAGCTACGCCGGGGCTGGGCGTTGAGCTGGATATGGACCAGGTCATGAAAGCGCATGAGCTTTACCAGAAACACGGCCTGGGCGCGCGTGATGACGCGCTGGCGATGCAATACCTGATCCCAGAGTGGAGATTCGACAATAAACGTCCGTGCATGGTACGATAAGCTCATTGGGACCGCTCCCATGAGTGGTCCCTTACGTGGTGTATGCTTAACGTAACTAACATGCGTAAGGATGGCTTATGAAAATTGTTATCGCTCCGGACTCGTATAAGGAAAGCTTGAGCGCGCTGGAGGTGGCGACAGCGATAGAGGTCGGTTTTCGCGAAATTTTCCCGTCAGCGCACTATGTCAAATTACCGGTTGCCGATGGTGGCGAAGGGACGGTGGAAGCGATGGTGGCAGCCACGCATGGGCGTCTTGTCCATGTTCCTGTTACCGGGCCTTTGGGTGAACGCGTGGAAGGGTTTTTCGGGTTATCCGGAGACGGGAAAAGCGCCTTTATCGAGATGGCGGCAGCGAGCGGTCTGGAGCTTGTTGCTCCTGCAAAGCGTAACCCGTTAATCACCACCTCCTGGGGAACTGGGGAACTGATCCGTCATGCGCTGGATGCGGGCGTTAAGCATATCATTATTGGCATTGGAGGCAGCGCGACCAATGACGGTGGCGCAGGCATGGTGCAGGCGCTGGGCGTAAAACTGCTGGATGCGAAAGCGCAGCCCGTTGGGCCGGGCGGCGGCGAACTGACAAGCCTTGCGCATATCGATCTTAGCGGGCTGGACAAGCGGCTGGCAGACTGTCGAATTGAAGTGGCCTGCGATGTAACCAACCCCCTGATCGGCGAGACTGGCGCTTCTGCGGTATTTGGTCCGCAGAAAGGGGCGACGCCGGAGATGGTCAGGACGCTGGACAACGCGCTTGCGCATTACGCAAAAATTATCGCCCGGGATCTGGATATTGACGTCTTAAACCTGGCGGGCGGCGGTGCGGCTGGCGGAATGGGGGCGGCGCTGTATGCATTTTGCGGCGCACAGCTCCGTCAGGGGATTGAGATTGTCACCGATGCCCTGCATCTCGATGAACAGGTCGCGGACGCCGATCTGGTGATCACGGGCGAAGGGCGTATCGACAGCCAGACGATCCACGGAAAAGTGCCCGTTGGCGTGGCGAGAGTCGCGAAACGCTATAACAAGCCGGTTATTGGCATTGCCGGCAGCCTGACGGCGGATGTTGGCGTGGTGCATGAGCACGGACTGGATGCCGTATTCAGCGTGATTTACACCATCTGCTCGCTGGAGGATGCGCTGGAAAATGCGCAACAGAATGTACAGATGGCCGCAAGGAATATTGCGGCGGTGATAAAGATGGGGCAGGGGATGTCGCGTTAACGTTCGTGCTCCTGTAGGCCCGGTAAGCGAAGCGCCACCGGGCTTTGGTCTTAGCTCCCCAACACCTTCATTGCTTCCCGCGTCACGTTGTCCATCTCGTCCAGCAGCTCCAGGAACTCCGGTTCGAGATCGGATTCTGGCGTACCCGCGCGGAGCTGCTGTTCAAGCAACTGGCAGAGATTTTTCAACCGCGGTACGCCGCTGTAGCCGCAGCTGCCATGCAGTTTATGAATGGCTTCCAGCAGTCCTTCGGGGTTTTCACCCACCAGCTGTTCTTCAACCTTGTTACGGATCTCAGGCAGGAAGTCCACCAGCATTTGCAGCATATCGCGGGCCAGATCGGGTTTGCCTGCCGCCTGGCGCAGCGCCAGTTGCCAGTCAAACGTGGCATTCTGGTTAACGCTGATCTCCGGCGATTCAGCTGTAATGGTGTATGTCCCGCCAATGTGCCCCGGCTTGTAGCGCAGCAGCAGGCTGTGCAGCTTCTCTTCGTCGATCGGTTTCGCCAGATAATCGTTCATGCCCGCACCCAGCAGTTTCTCCTTTTGCCCCGCCATCGCGTGCGCCGTCACGGCAATCACCGGCGTCTGCTGCTGGTGCGGAAGCTGGCGAATCAACTCGCAGGCGCGGATGCCATCCATGCCCGGCATCTGAATATCCATCAGGATCAGGTCGAACTGCATCTGTTTGGCTTGTTCCACGGCTTCGGCGCCGCTGGTACACAGCTCAACGTGCTGAACCTGATCCTCAAGCAGCACGCCAATCAGCTTCAGGTTCGCCGGGTTATCGTCCACGGCCATCACCGTCATCGGCAGCTTATGTTCGTCATTTTCCAGCGGCAGGGACTGATGCGTCAGACGGCAATATTCAGTCAACGCAGGTAACAGCCGTGTGGCGGTGAGGGGTTTCAGCAGACACGCCGCCGCTCCGTCGTTTTTCAGCTCTTCGGCGTTGATTTGGGCGTGGCACGGCAGCGCCAGCAGCAGGTAGTCCGTCATTGAGGCCGCCTTCGCCAGGCGTTCCTGCTGCATGGTCAGTTCTCCGGTAAACGTCACCGGAATCCCCAACAACAGGATATCGTAATGATCGTTCGCCAGCGCGGAGAAGGTCGGGCTGTAGATGACCTCCAGCGGCGTGCTGCTTAATACATCCAGCGTACACTGCGCCGCCGCGGCGTTCGGTTCCACATAGGCCAGACGCATCCCTTTCAGGCAGCCGGTGACCGGGCCGTCGGTCTGCACGTTCGGGTTAAGATCAAGGTTGATATGGAACCAGAAGGTTGAGCCCCGGTTAGGCTGGCTGTGGAAGGAGATATCGCCTCCCATCTCTTTCACCAGCTTTTGGGTGATCACCAGCCCCAGGCCCGTTCCGCCGTGACGACGGGAAATGCTCGCATCGGCCTGGCGGAAAGCCTGGAACAGACGCGTCTGATCGCGCTCCGGAATACCGATGCCGGTATCCCGGATCTGCACTTCAATCTGGACTTTGTTATTACTGAGCGCCCTTTTTTCGACCAGAATGTCGATGTTGCCGCTCTCGGTGAACTTAATCGCGTTGCCCACCAGATTGGTAATGACCTGTTGCAGGCGCAGCGGGTCGCCAATGACGTTATCCGGCACATCATTTTTAATATTGAGCGTCAGTTCCAGACCCTTATCATGCGATGAGTGGGCAAGAAGCGTGACCACGTCATCCAGCGTGCTGCGCAGCGGGAAGGGAATACTCTCCAGAATCAGCTTGCCCGCTTCCAGCTTCGAGAAGTCCAGTACGTCGTTAATAATGGTCAGCAGGTTATTGGCTGAGCGTTCAATGGTATGCAGATGGTCACGCTGGGTTGGGTTAAGCTCGCTTTTGAGCGTCAGACGGGTAAAGCCAATCACCCCGTTCAGCGGCGTGCGCAGCTCGTGCGACATGTTCGCCAGGAATTCAGACTTAATACGCGCCGCCTCCTGAGCACGTTTTTTCGCCAGATCCAGCTCCACGTTCTGGATCTCCATCTGCTCCAGCGTTTCGCGCAGGTCAGAGGTGGCCTGGTCAACGTTGTGCTGCATCTCTTCGTGATAAGCCGCCAGCGACATCGCCATTGAGTTGATGCCGTTTTTCAGCATATCCAGCTCGCCGAGCATAAAGCCTTCCACGCGGCTGTCGAGCTGACCCCGGCGGATCCGGTCAACGGTATTCACCATGTTGCGGATAGGCCCCGTGACGTCGCGCATCAGTCGCCAGCCGAAGATCAGCGCTATGCCGATGCAGAACAGCATCATCACGCCGGAGATGAATATTTCTTTGTACTGCTGGAGCCGTACCGACTTAAGATCCAGCTCCAGCGCCACATATCCCAGCATATTATTGCTGGACTTCGCATCGGACTGGGCGGATTCATCGGGTGAATAGCTTTCGGAGATAATCGGCGTGCGCAGGATCATGATATCGCCTCGCCGCAACACCGTAAGATGACGCGGGAAGGGGGTACCATCCGGGATTTTCAGCGACGTGGGATCCAGATGGAAATTCGAGGTGACGAACAGACGGTTATGCTCATCGTAAACGGAAATGGCGCGCACAATCTCTGAATGACGGCGGTGCAGCACGCTGATTAACTGACCAATGGATTCACGGTTTTGCAGGTTCATACCGTACTCGCTGGAGACGGCCAGCGGTTCGATAATGCTGGCCCCGGCATCTTCAAGCTGTCTCTGCAAATCGTTATAGCGATGCACCACAAAGAAAATGCTCAGCAGCAAACCGATGAGAACGGTAGGAGCGAGGATCAAAATCATCATGCGCGCGCGCAGGCTGTAGTTGGTCATGGAGTTCCGTTATGGGACAATCAGGCTAATTATGTTTATTTGAGAACAATCTCGGCGATGGCGCAATTCTACTCTGCAAAACGACGCGTGACGACGCGTCAGATCATAACTGTTGAAGCCTCTGACCTCGATCCTTTTGGACAGGGGGTGGCGCGTCACAAGGGTAAAACACTGTTTATCACAGGTTTGCTGCCAGGAGAACGTGCAGATATTACGCTGACGGAAGACAAACGTCAGTATGCGCGCGGTCAGGTCAAGCGCCGTCTTAATGATAGCCCGGAGCGCGTGACGCCTCGCTGCCCCCATTTTGGCGTCTGCGGTGGCTGCCAGCAACAGCATGCCAGCACTGAATTACAGCAAAAAAGTAAAAGCAGCGCGCTGGCCCGCCTGGTCGGACACGACGTGAATGACATCATTGCCGATCGGCCCTGGGGCTACCGTCGCCGCGCTCGCCTGAGCCTCAGCTACCAGCCCAAAACCGAGCGGCTGGAGATGGGGTTTCGCAAAGCCGGCTCCAGCGATATCGTCTCTGTCACGCAGTGCCCTGTTTTGGTGCCCCATCTTGAGGCATTGCTCCCGGACGTGCACCACTGTCTTGCATCGCTGGATGGCGTGCGTTCGCTCGGCCATGTCGAACTGGTGCTGGCCAACAGTGGCCCGCTGATGGTGCTGCGCCACACCGCGCCGCTGTCAAAGGCGGATCGCGAAAAACTGGAACGCTTTTCGCATTCTCATGAGCTTGCGCTTTTCCTCGCGCCGCAAAGCGAGATACTTGAGCAGGTCAGCGGAGAAGCGCCCTGGTATGCGTCACACGGGCTACGCTTAACGTTCAGCCCGCGGGATTTTATCCAGGTCAACGACGGCGTGAACCAACAGATGGTGGCGAACGCGCTGGAATGGCTCGACGTACAGCCCACTGACCGGGTGCTCGATCTGTTCTGCGGCATGGGGAACTTTACCCTGCCGCTGGCCCGCAGAGCAGCAAGCGTGGTCGGAGTGGAAGGCGTTGAGGCGCTGGTGGCGAAAGGCCAGGAGAACGCCCAACAGAACGGTTTGCAAAATGTGACATTCTTTCATCAAAATCTTGAGGATGATGTCACTCAGCAACCGTGGGCTAAGCAGGGCTTTGATAAGATCCTGCTCGATCCGGCGCGCGCAGGTGCGCCGGGCGTGATGCAGCATATAATTAAACTCGCGCCTGAACGCGTGGTCTATGTTTCCTGTAACCCGGCGACGCTTGCCCGTGACAGCGAAGCATTATTGAGCGGGGGTTACCAGATTCGGCGTCTGGCAATGCTGGACATGTTCCCGCACACTGGTCATCTGGAATCGATGGTGTTGTTCGAGCACATCTAATGAGTTTGGCTTGTCGACTTCGACAGGCCCTTGTCCCTAAAGGAGAGGACGATGGTTGCGGTAAGAAGTGCACATTTAAATAAAGCTGGTGAGTTTGACCCTCAAAAATGGATCGCAAGTCTGGGGATTTCCAGCCAGCAGTCGTGTGAACGCTTAACCGAAACCTGGGCCTATTGTTTACGCACAACGCAGGGGCATCCGGACGCTGAACTGCTGTTGTGGCGCGGCGTGGAGATGGTTGAAATTCTCTCCATGCTGAACATGGACATCGAAACGCTACAGGCCGCACTGCTGTTCCCCCTGGCGGACGCCGACGTGGTGACGGAAGACGTCCTGCGTGAAAGCGTCGGCCAGTCCGTCGTGGCGCTTATCCACGGCGTACGTGATATGGCAGCCATTCGTCAGCTTAAAGCCGCGCAAACTGACTCTGTCTCTTCCGAGCAGGTGGATAACGTTCGTCGTATGCTGCTGGCGATGGTAGATGATTTCCGCTGCGTGGTGATCAAGCTGGCCGAACGGGTTGCCCATCTGCGTGAAGTAAAGGATGCGCCGGAAGACGAGCGCGTCCTGGCCGCCAAAGAGTGTACGAATATCTATGCGCCGCTGGCGAACCGTCTGGGTATCGGGCAACTGAAGTGGGAGCTGGAAGATTACTGCTTCCGCTACCTGCATCCGGCGGAATACAAACGCATTGCAAAATTGCTGCACGAACGCCGCATTGACCGCGAGCACTATATCGAGGAATTTGTCAGCGGGCTGCGCCAGTCGATGAAAGAGGAGAATGTGCGCGCCGAGGTCTACGGGCGTCCAAAGCACATCTACAGCATCTGGCGCAAAATGCAGAAGAAACACCTCGCCTTTGACGAGCTGTTTGACGTGCGCGCGGTGCGTATCGTGGCGGAGCGTCTTCAGGACTGCTATGCCGCGCTGGGGATAGTGCATACTCATTTCCGCCATCTGCCGGATGAGTTCGATGACTACGTCGCGAACCCGAAACCGAATGGCTATCAGTCTATCCATACCGTGGTGCTCGGCCCTGGCGGCAAAACGGTGGAAATTCAGATCCGTACCAAACAGATGCACGAAGACGCCGAGCTGGGCGTGGCGGCGCACTGGAAATACAAAGAGGGTACCTCCGGTGGAGGTCGCTCCGGTCACGAGGACCGTATCGCCTGGCTGCGTAAGCTGATTGCGTGGCAGGAAGAGATGGCCGACTCCGGCGAAATGCTCGACGAAGTGCGCAGTCAGGTCTTCGACGATCGCGTCTACGTCTTTACCCCGAAAGGGGACGTGGTTGATTTGCCGGCAGGCTCCACGCCGCTCGATTTCGCCTACCACATCCACAGCGATGTGGGGCACCGTTGCATCGGGGCGAAGATCGGCGGACGTATCGTACCGTTTACCTACCAGCTCCAGATGGGCGATCAGATTGAAATCATCACCCAGAAGCAGCCAAACCCAAGCCGCGACTGGCTGAATCCGAACCTCGGTTACGTTACCACCAGCCGTGGGCGCTCTAAAATCCACGCCTGGTTCCGCAAGCAGGATCGTGACAAGAACATCCTTGCCGGTCATCAGATCCTGGACGACGAGCTGGAACATATCGGGATAAGCCTGAAAGAGGCGGAGAAGTTCCTGCTGCCACGCTACAACTTCAACGAGCTCGACGAACTGTTAGCGGCGATTGGTGGCGGCGATATCCGCCTGAACCAGATGGTGAACTTCCTGCAAGCGCAGTTCAACAAGCCAAGCGCAGCGGAGCAGGATGCGGCGGCGCTGAAACAGCTCCAGCAGAAAACCTACGCTCCGCAGCAGCGCAGCAAGGACAATGGCCGCGTGGTGGTTGAAGGGGTGGGTAACCTCATGCACCATATTGCCCGCTGCTGCCAGCCGATCCCGGGAGACGATATTGTCGGCTTTATCACCCAGGGGCGTGGGATCTCGATTCACCGCTCCGACTGCGATCAGCTTGCAGAGCTGCAATCGCATGCGCCGGAACGTATCGTGGAAGCCGTCTGGGGGGAGAGCTACTCGGCGGGTTACTCGCTGGTGGTGCGCGTCACTGCCAACGACCGCAGCGGCCTGCTGCGCGACATCACCACCATTCTCGCCAACGAGAAGGTCAACGTGCTGGGCGTTGCCAGCCGCAGCGATACCCGCGAGCAGCTTGCCACCATCGATATGACTATCGAAATCTATAACCTTCAGGTGCTGGGCCGCGTACTCGGCAAACTGAATCAGGTGCCGGATGTGATTGACGCGCGTCGTCTGCACGGTGGCTAAACATCCTCTTCTGTAGGCCGGGTAAGGCAACGCCGCCACCCGGCTCAGGCATTTAATGGAATCTGTTATGACTCAAATCGACCGCCTGCTTGGCATCATGAAACGCCTGCGCGATCCGGAAAACGGCTGCCCGTGGGATAAAGAGCAGACTTTCGCCACCATTGCGCCTTACACGCTGGAAGAGACCTACGAAGTGCTGGACGCCATTTCACGCGAGGATTTCGACGATCTGCGCGGTGAGCTGGGCGACCTGCTGTTCCAGGTGGTGTTCTACGCGCAGATGGCGCAGGAAGAGGGGCGCTTTAACTTTGACGATATCTGCGCCGCTATCAGCGACAAGCTGGAGCGTCGTCATCCGCATATCTTTGGTGATGCCTCCGCAGGCAACAGTGCGGAAGTGCTGGCGCGCTGGGAGCAGATAAAAAGCGCTGAACGCGCTGAAAAATCCCAGCACTCGGCGCTGGACGACATTCCCCTGAACCTTCCCGCGCTGATGCGCGCGCACAAAATTCAAAAGCGCTGCTCGGCGGTAGGGTTTGACTGGACCTCTCTCGGCCCGGTGCTGGAAAAAGTACACGAAGAGATCGACGAAGTGATGCATGAAGCGCAGCAGGCCGTTGTGGATGAAGCAAAGCTGGAAGAGGAGATGGGCGATCTGCTGTTTGCAACCGTCAACCTTTCACGCCACCTCGGTGTAAAAGCGGAAACCGCCCTGCAAAAAGCGAACATTAAATTCGAACGACGCTTTCGCGAAGTTGAGCGGATTGTGGCCTCGCGCGGCCTGGAAATGAGCGGGATTGACCTCGACGCGATGGAAGAAGTCTGGCAGGAAGTAAAACGCCAGGAACATGATCTCTAACGAGATTTTGCGATCAAGCGCAATTTGTGTGATTTTTTAAATGACAAGCGCTTGATTTGCGTCAAAAACATTTACCCAAAAGGGGCTATTTTCTCACTCCTTATGTTTGTCATGGCCTGGAATGGAGACGGAGAATGAAAGTTTGTGGCGCTCGTCGTGTTCGGGTATACTACTTTCCCGTCCTGGTTATTCCATCGTTTCACCCTAACTTCTCAGGTTCAGCATGACAACGAACTATATTTTTGTGACCGGCGGGGTCGTATCCTCTCTGGGTAAAGGCATTGCCGCAGCCTCCCTCGCAGCCATTCTTGAAGCCCGTGGCCTCAATGTGACCATGATGAAACTGGATCCGTACATCAACGTCGATCCTGGCACCATGAGCCCAACCCAACACGGGGAAGTGTTCGTTACTGAAGACGGCGCTGAAACCGATCTGGATCTTGGCCACTACGAGCGTTTCATCCGTACCAAAATGACCCGTCGTAACAACTTTACGACTGGTCGTATCTACTCTGACGTTCTGCGTAAAGAGCGCCGTGGTGACTACCTGGGCGCGACCGTGCAGGTCATCCCACACATCACTAACGCCATTAAAGAGCGTGTCCTTGCCGGTGGCGAAGGGCATGACGTTGTGCTGGTTGAAATCGGCGGTACCGTGGGGGATATCGAATCCCTGCCATTCCTCGAAGCGATTCGTCAGCTGGCGGTAGATATTGGTCGTGAGCACGCGCTGTTCATGCACCTGACGCTGGTGCCTTACATGGCGGCAGCAGGTGAAGTGAAAACCAAACCGACTCAGCACTCTGTTAAAGAGCTGCTCTCCATCGGTATTCAGCCTGACATCCTGGTTTGCCGTTCCGATCGCGCGATTCCGGCGAACGAACGTGCGAAAATTGCATTGTTCTGTAACGTGCCTGAAAAAGCCGTTATTTCAATGAAAGATGTCGATTCCATTTATAAAATTCCGGGCCTGTTGAAATCACAGGGTCTGGACGATTATATTTGTAAACGATTCAGCTTGAACTGTCCGGAAGCTAACCTGTCTGAATGGGAGCAGGTGATTTACGAAGAAGCCAATCCGGGCGGCGAAGTGACTATCGGTATGGTCGGCAAGTACATCGAACTGCCAGATGCCTATAAGTCAGTTATCGAAGCGCTGAAACACGGTGGTCTGAAGAATCGCGTCTCTGTGAACATCAAGCTGATTGATTCGCAGGATGTGGAGACGCGCGGCGTCGAAATTCTCAAAGATCTGGATGCGATTCTCATCCCTGGCGGCTTCGGCTACCGTGGTGTTGAAGGCAAGATCGCCACTGCACGCTATGCGCGTGAAAACAATATTCCATACCTCGGTATCTGCCTGGGTATGCAGGTTGCGCTGATTGAATTTGCGCGCAACGTAGCGGGAATGGAAAACGCGAACTCTACGGAATTTGTGCCAGACTGTAAGTACCCTGTTGTGGCGCTGATTACGGAATGGCGCGACGAAGACGGTAACGTCGAAGTCCGTACCGAGAAGAGCGATCTGGGTGGCACCATGCGTCTTGGCGCACAGGCCTGCCAGCTGTCCGACGATAGCGTGGTACGCAAGCTGTACGGCGAGCCGGTCATCACCGAGCGCCATCGTCACCGCTATGAAGTCAACAACATGTTGTTGAAACAAATTGAAGCTGCGGGTCTGCGTGTTGCGGGCCGTTCCGGGGATGATCAGTTAGTCGAGATCATCGAAGTGCCTAACCATCCGTGGTTCGTGGCCTGCCAATTCCACCCGGAATTTACTTCAACGCCGCGTGACGGGCATCCGCTGTTTGCAGGCTTCGTGAAAGCCGCCAGCGAGTACCAGAAGCGTCAGGCGAAGTAAAAAAAGTTAGAACGGCAACGCGTACCTTTGGTACGCGTTGTTTGTCTGGAGTTTTAGTTTAACTTGTACTGAGGAAAATCTAATGTCCAAAATCGTTAAAGTCATCGGTCGTGAAATCATCGACTCCCGTGGTAACCCGACCGTTGAAGCTGAAGTTCATCTGGAAGGTGGTTTCGTCGGTATGGCAGCGGCTCCATCAGGTGCTTCTACAGGTTCCCGCGAAGCGCTGGAACTGCGTGATGGCGACAAATCCCGTTTCATGGGCAAAGGCGTACTGAAAGCGGTTGGCGCTGTTAACGGTCCTATTGCTCAGGCTATCGTTGGCAAAGATGCTAAAGATCAGGCTGGCATCGACAAGATCATGATCGATCTGGACGGTACTGAAAACAAATCTAACTTCGGTGCGAACGCAATCCTGGCGGTTTCCCTGGCGAACGCCAAAGCGGCAGCAGCAGCTAAGGGCATGCCACTGTTCGAGCACATCGCTGAACTGAACGGCACCCCAGGCAAATACTCTATGCCTGTACCAATGATGAACATCATCAACGGTGGTGAGCACGCAGACAACAACGTTGATATTCAGGAATTCATGATTCAGCCAGTTGGCGCGAAAACCCTGAAAGAAGCGGTACGTATGGGTTCTGAAGTGTTCCACAACCTGGCTAAAGTTCTGAAAGCTAAAGGTATGAACACGGCTGTTGGTGACGAAGGCGGCTACGCGCCAAACCTGGGTTCTAACGCAGAAGCACTGGCTGTTATCGCTGAAGCGGTTAAAGCAGCAGGCTACGAGCTGGGCAAAGACATCACCCTGGCGATGGACTGCGCAGCATCTGAATTCTACAAAGACGGTAAATACGTTCTGGCTGGCGAAGGCAACAAAGCGTTCACCTCTGAAGAGTTCACCCACTTCCTGGAAGACCTGACCAAACAGTACCCAATCGTTTCTATCGAAGACGGTCTGGACGAGTCTGACTGGGATGGTTTCGCATACCAGACCAAAGTACTGGGCGACAAAATCCAGCTGGTTGGTGACGATCTGTTCGTAACCAACACCAAGATCCTGAAAGAAGGCATCGAGAAAGGTATCGTTAACTCCATCCTGATCAAATTCAACCAGATCGGTTCTCTGACCGAAACGCTGGCTGCGATCAAAATGGCGAAAGACGCTGGCTACACCGCGGTTATCTCTCACCGTTCTGGCGAAACTGAAGATGCTACCATCGCTGACCTGGCTGTTGGTACCGCTGCTGGCCAGATCAAAACCGGTTCTATGAGCCGTTCTGACCGTGTTGCTAAATACAACCAGCTGATTCGTATCGAAGAAGCGCTGGGCGAAAAAGCACCTTACAACGGTCGTAAAGAGATCAAAGGCCAGGCATAAGCCTGAACCTTCGTTCTTATGAAAAAACCCGCTTCGGCGGGTTTTTTGTTTTCTATAGCAGAAGCGGCAACGTGGCGCTTGCCGTTTGCTGGCTAACGTCACCGTAATGGCTGTCTACTGCAATAAGGGAAGTGGTTAGCAGTTCAACCAGCAGCATCACGCCAACCTTGGCATTGAGCGCACCCGCGCTCAGCGGTCCCTCGGGTTTGGCTGCAACCAGCTGTAAATCGCTCAGGGAGGCCAGCGGGCTGCGAGGCGTATTGCTGAGCGCCAGTACCTTAACGCCCCTCTTGCGGGCGAGTTTCACCACGTGAAGCAGATCCCGTGTAGAGCCGGAACTTGAGATGGCCACCACCAGCGTCTTTTTCGAGAGCGTCGTCGCATTCATGGCGGCGCGATGCATATCGCTAAACAGCTGTGCAGGTTTGCCGAGTCGCAGCAGCTTGTAATGCAAATATTCCCCCAGAATCGCGCTGGCCGCCACTCCGTAAATTTGCACTGACTGCGCCTGATGCAGGGCCAGTGTCGCCTGTTCAAGCTGGGCCCGGTCGAGGAGTTTTGCGGTATCTTGCAGCGCCTGGACAGACTCATCCACCACGTTATCTATTGCATCTCCTGCCTGACGCTCAGGCAAACCCTGCTGAATATCCAGCGCAAGCGCCATTTTAAATTCGTTATACCCCTTACAGCCCAGCGTGCGGCAAAGGCGTGTGACGCTGGCCTCGCTGGTGCCGCTTTCACGCGCCAGCTCGGTGATCGTCAGGTAGAGCACCCTGGCAGGATCGTTGAGGACAAACTCCCCCAGTTTTTGTTGCGTTGGGCTGTACCCGGAAGCCTCCTGGCGTAGCTTCAGCAGCAGGTTTTCATGGTCCGACATGCTAGATCCTTAATGCGTTTCTCTGCCAACTAGTGTGGCGGAAAGCGGGGGAGAGATGCCAGTCATTTCGAAAAAGTATGATCGGTGTCCTGGTTTTTGGTGGTAATTTTCACAATTAAAAATATATGTGGTAAAAATTTTCATCAACAACCAGGGGGATAAAAAATGATGCAAATGTTCAGCGGAGCGTCTTCCGGCGGATGGTTTGAAAAAGCGCAGCGCTTTGGCAAATCCTTTATGTTACCCATCGCCATACTGCCCGCAGCAGGTCTGTTGCTGGGGATCGGCGGGGCGCTATCGAATCCGAATACGCTTACCGCGTATCCATTTTTAGACGTTGGCTGGCTACAGGCCATCTTTACCATCATGAGCAGCGCAGGCTCGATTGTGTTTGCAAACCTGTCGGTACTGTTTGCTGTTGGGGTCGCCGTTGGGCTGGCGAAAAATGATAAAGGCACGGCAGGGCTGGCGGCGTTGCTCGCTTATCTGGTGATGAATGCCACTATCAATGCGCTGCTGATCCTGACCGGAAAACTGGCGCATGAGAACCCGGGCGCCGCAGGGCAGGGCATGACGCTGGGTATTCAGACGCTTGAAACGGGCGTGTTTGGTGGGGTAGTTATTGGGCTGGTGACCTGCGCACTGCATCATCGATTTAATAAAATCGCGCTTCCGCAATTCCTGGGCTTTTTTGGCGGCTCACGCTTCGTTCCCATTATCAGCTCGCTGGCGGCGATACTCGTCGGCGCGCTGATGACCGTGGTCTGGCCGCATTTTCAGAAGCTGATCTTTGGCCTCGGCGGGCTGGTGGATGCCACCGGCTATCTGGGGACTTTGCTGTACGGCTTCATCCTGCGCATGCTTGGCCCGTTTGGTTTGCACCACAT
Source organism: Enterobacter hormaechei subsp. xiangfangensis (assembly GCF_001729785.1). Taxonomy (NCBI): domain Bacteria; kingdom Pseudomonadati; phylum Pseudomonadota; class Gammaproteobacteria; order Enterobacterales; family Enterobacteriaceae; genus Enterobacter; species Enterobacter hormaechei. The sequence goes on along the minus strand of NZ_CP017183.1, from coordinate 3,680,870 downwards.
CTTCTATCTTCCGTTCTGGACCACCGCGCTTGGCGGCAGTGAAATTGTTAACGGTCACCTGGTTGAGGGCACGCAGCGGATCTTCTTCGCCCAGCTCGCCGACCCGAACACGCAGCATTTCTATGAGGGCACGTCGCGCTTCATGTCCGGGCGCTTTATTACCATGATGTTTGGCCTGCTGGGCGCCTGCCTTGCGATGTACCACACGGCCAGGCCGGAGAATAAGAAGCGCGTCGCCGGGCTGCTGCTTTCTGCGGCGTTAACCTCATTCCTGACGGGAATTACCGAGCCCATAGAGTTCTCATTCCTGTTTATTGCCCCGGTGCTGTACGTCATTCATGCGCTGTTTGACGGGCTGGCGTTCATGCTCGCGCACATTCTGCACATCACCATCGGACAAACTTTCTCCGGCGGGTTTATTGATTTCGTGCTGTTCGGCATTTTGCAGGGGGAAGCGAAAACTAACTGGATGTTCGTCCCGCTGGTGGGCGTACCGTGGTTCTTCCTTTACTACTGTACCTTCCGCTATCTGATCAAACGTTTTGATTTTGCCACGCCGGGCCGTGAAAAGGAGGCGTTGGCTGACGAGGCTACCCTGCCGCAAAGCGAGCGCGCCGCGGCGGTGATCGCCGGGCTGGGAGGAAAAGACAATCTGGATGACGTTGACTGCTGCGCCACGCGCCTTCGCGTCACGGTGAAAGACGGTAGCAAAGTCAATGAATCTGCACTGAAAGCGACCGGCGCGCGCGGCGTCATCGTGCGCGGTAACGGGGTTCAGGTCATCTATGGCCCGCACGTCACCATTATCAAAAACGAAGTGGAAGAGATCTTATCGTAATGAAAACTGTACTGGATAACCTGAAAGGAAAACTGGTCGTCTCCTGCCAGGCGCTGGAAAACGAACCGCTGCACAGCCCGTTTATTATGTCGCGAATGGCGCTGGCGGCGGCCCAGGGCGGTGCCGCTGCGATCCGCGCCAATAGCGTGGTGGATATCGAGGCTATCAAAGGGCTGGTCTCACTGCCGGTCATCGGCATCATCAAACGAGACTATCCGGACAGCGAGGTGTTCATCACCGCGACGCTCAAAGAAGTGGATGAGCTGATGGCGGTCGCCCCGGAGATCGTTGCGCTGGATGCGACCGCCCGGAAACGGCCCGGTGGCGTATCGCTGGACATGCTGATCGCGCAGATCCGCACCCGTTACCCGTCGCTGCTGCTGATGGCGGATATTGCCACCGTGCAGGAGGCCGTGACCGCGCAGGCGCTGGGATTTGATTGTGTCGGAACCACCCTTTACGGTTATACGGCGGAGACCGCGGGCCATTCGCTACCGGAAAATGACTGCGCGTTTTTGAAAGAGGTGCTGTCTGCCGTCACGATCCCCGTGATAGCCGAAGGTAACGTGGATACCCCCGATCGCGCGGCCAGGTGTCTGGCGCTGGGGGCGCACACGGTTGTCGTCGGCGGGGCGATCACCCGACCGCAGCAAATTACGGAACGGTTTATGGCGGCAATTGGCGCGCAAAGCACCGATGGAGCATGATCATCTGACGGGGATCTGCGATACTTATCGTTTATCCCCTTAACAGAGTTGACTATGCAGTACCCGATTAACGAGATGTTCCAGACCCTTCAAGGCGAGGGTTACTTTACCGGCGTTCCCGCTATCTTTATTCGTTTACAGGGATGCCCGGTTGGCTGCGCCTGGTGTGATACCAAACATACGTGGGATAAGCTCGCAGATCGGGAAGTGTCGCTGTTCAGCATTCTGGCGAAAACCAAAGAGAGCGATAAATGGGGCGCGGGCAGCGCGGAAGATCTGCTTGCCATTATTGGTCGTCAGGGCTGGACGGCGCGGCACGTGGTGATCACCGGCGGGGAACCCTGCATTCACGATCTGATGCCGCTCACCGAACTGCTCGAGAAGAACGGCTATAGCTGTCAGATTGAAACCAGCGGTACCCATGAAGTGCGCTGCTCCCATTCAACGTGGGTAACGGTTTCACCGAAAGTGAATATGCGCGGCGGGTATGACGTACTATCGCAGGCGCTTGAGCGTGCTGATGAGATCAAACATCCGGTGGGGCGCGTGCGTGACATCGAAGCGCTGGACGAACTGCTGGCGACGCTGACGGACGAAAAGCAGCGCGTGATCGCGCTACAGCCTATCAGCCAGAAAGACGATGCAACCCGTCTGTGCATTGAAACCTGTATCGCCCGCAACTGGCGCCTGTCGATGCAGACGCACAAATATCTGAACATTGCCTGATACTTTTGTGGCCCCGCTTAACGCGGGGCTTTTGTTGTTGGCAGTAAAGCCCAGGTCACGACTGCCGACCCAAGGCAAATCGCACTGTTGAAAAGCAAGGCATACTGCGCGGCACTGGCCGTTCCCATCGGCAGCCATAGCGCGTACAGCGATGCGGTGACCGCGATCCCCATTGCGCCGCCCAGGGAGCTGCCCATCTTATAGATCCCTGAAGCCACCCCCACTTTGTTTTCAGGGGCATTCATTACCGCCGTGTCCGTTGAGGGCGTGGCGTAACATCCGAGCCCCAGCCCGAATAAAATATTGCTCAGAAAGACGGTGACAATGTAGACCTCTTTGCTTAAGAAGGTGCATGAAATCAGCGTAATACCTGTTGCGGTCAGCAGCGGGCCGGTCATCATCGGCAGCCTGGCGCCATAGCGCTGAAGCAGTTTTTCTCCCACCCGGATCATCGCCAGTACGGTAACCAGATACCCCAGCGTCATCATGCCGGTCTGTAGCGGTGACAGATGATGGCCTTGCTGCAACCAGATGCTGGCGATCATCATGGTGCCAATGCAGCCGTTGAGCAGGAAATTTGAGAATACCGAGGCGCTATAGGCCCGGTTTTTAAACAGGGCGAAATCGATCAGTGCCGCATCGCCTTTCCGTCGTCCGGTAACGACAAAACACATCAGTGCAATCACGGCTCCACACAGTACAAGAAGCGATAAACTGCTGCTCCAGCCCCAGCTGTGTCCTTTGCTGATAAACAGATTGAACAGCACCAGCATAAGGACAAAACTCACCAGGCCGCTGATATCCAGTTTGTGTCGACACGCATCAGGGCTGCGGCTTTCCGGGGTGGCGCGGATAAGCAATAGCGCGGCCAGAGCCACCACCATGGAGAAAATAAATATCCAGCGCCAGCCCAGCGTGGTGGCGATGGCGCCTCCCACAAACGAGCTCAGGCCACTGCCGCCCCAGGAGCCGATAACCCAAAAGCTGATGGCGCGCTGGCGTGCTTTACCGTCATACCAGGTCTTAATCAGCGCCAGCGTGGCGGGCATGATGCAGGCCGCTGATAGCCCCTGTATCGCTCTTCCCAACAGAAACAGGACGGGCTCCCATGAAATGAACAGCAGACCACTCCCGATCATGCTCAGGATCAGGCCAATCATGGTCAGTCGCATGCGCCCAAACTTATCGGCAAACCCACCGCAGGCGACGACAAAACAGCCGCTGAACAACGCGCTAAGGCTGACGGCCAGCGTAAGGGTTTCGAGGGCAATATCGAGGCTATTCTGCATGGCCGGAACCACGTTGATAACCGACTGGGCAAACAGCCAGAATGTCAGAACGCTCATGACGATACCCGCCAGCAGCCGATCGTTACCGGCGTAGGCGGATGCGCCTGTCAGGGAAACGGTACTCATAGTGCAGCCCTCCCGGGAAGGTGCGAATCAGCGCAGATAGTGTTCGGTCAGTGCGGCCCACAGCGCCGCGCCGGTGAGGAGAATGTTGTCGTTAAAGTCGTAACCCGTGTTATGTACCATGCAGCGGTCCGGCTCATCGCCGGCGCCAAGGGTGAAATAGCATCCATTGGGATTTTTCTCGAGCATGAAAGCAAAGTCTTCGCTGCCCATAAACGCATTCACCTCCGCGACGGAATCCTGACCGAACAGATCGGTGGCGACGTTGCGCACCATCTCATTGGCTTGCGGATTGTTTTTCAGTACCGGGCTGCCGTTAATGTGTCGAATGGTGGCCGTCGCATTGAAACTTTCCGCCTGTGCAACGGCGATATCATGGATACGCTGTAGCACGGTTTGCCGCACGCGTTCATCCAGCGTGCGCACGGTAAGTTTCATCAATACTTTGTCGTTGATAATGTTGGGGGCGTGCCCGGCCTGAATGCTGCCTACGGTAACGACGGCTGGCTGGAAGGGGGTAATGTTGCGCGAAACAATCGACTGCAACGCGATAGTGATATGACAGGCAACCAGGGTGGCGTCAACGGTATGTTCTGGCACCGCGCCGTGACCACCCACGCCGTTAACCTCAATATGAAGAGTGTCGGAAGAGGCCATCATGGCGCCATCGCGCAGACCAATTTTTCCGAGGGGCTGTGACGGCATATTGTGCAGACCAAAGATGTGGTCGCAGGGGAACAGGTCAAACAAACCGTCCTCTACCATAACGCGTCCGCCATACAGAAGTTCTTCCGCGGGCTGAAAAATAAGGTGCAGCGTGCCGTTAAAATTGCGGGTGCGTGCCAGGTACTCCGCTGCATACAGGAGCGTTGTGGTGTGGCCGTCATGACCGCAGCCGTGAAATTTACCCTCAACGGTACTACTCCACGCCTTGCCGTTGTTTTCCTGCATTGGCAGCGCATCCATATCGGCGCGCAGGCCCAGGCGTTTATGCCCGTTACCCACCTTCAGTGTGCCGACCACACCGGTTTTCGCCAGCCCGCGATGAACCTCATATCCCCATTCCTGAAGCAGCGCTGCAACGCGATCGCTCGTATTGTGCTCCTCAAAACCAATTTCAGGATGCTGATGAAAATAGCGCCGTAATTCAGTGAACCGAGCTTCGTTGCCACGCAGAGCTTCGATAATTGGATGTGTCATTTTTGTTATCCTTTTTCTGCCAAACGATGATAATTTCGAGTCTATGACGATCGTACTGCCTGAAAATGCAATTTTTTGTTGTAAAGCGACGGCTTTGTTTTGATTGTTTTTCATACAATTCAGTTATGACAAAAAAGAGCAGGTCATTATTTGTCTTTGGTGAGGGGTAAGATGGCGCAACGGGGAGATGAGTTTTGGATAGAGATTCAGGACATTCGCCACTGCGTGGAGGATGAAGGCGATACGCTAACGTTGCTCTGGATGCTGGAAGGGCGGGCAGAGCTGAACACCGATGCGGGACGTGACACCCTGGAGGCCAATACCCTTGCCATCATAAACCGTCATCGGCGCTGGCAGTTCACGAGCGAAACGGCAAATGTCACCCTGCGCGTAACCCTTTCCGGGCGCTGGGTCGTCCAGCTCTGCAATGATTTTTTTGCCCATGATTATGCTGTACCGGCAGAAGCCGGAGGCGTCTGGCCCCAATGCGATGCGCTTCGCGATCTGCTGCGCCAGCTTCTTGTGGTCACCCTCATCAACGACCCGCACCGCTACCGGCTGGAGGCGTACCGCTGGCTGAGCGAGATATTGCTGTTGCTGACCAGCCGCTTTCAACAGCCCGCCCGTATGCTGTCCCGGGAACTTTCCTCAGCGCACAGCAAACGCATCGCCCGGGTGATAGAGCGAATCAATGCCAGTTATTCCCGCCGTATTACGCTTGCGGAAATCGCCGCGAGTGAATATGTTTCTGAAGCCTGGCTCTCTCGTCTCTTTCGCAAGGAGGTGGGGATCAGTTTCATGCAGTACATCACCCGCCTGCGGCTGGAAAAGGCGGCCAACGCTCTCCGGCTGACGAACCGACCGCTGCACCAGATTGCGCTTGAGCAGGGTTTCGCCAGCACGCGCATGATGAGCGATCGGTTCAGGCGTGTTCACAATATGTCTCCGGGTGAGTTTCGTAAGGCCCGACGCCAGCACCCGGAGGCGGCACGTGTTCGGGCGGACAGGCGTGAGCAGCGCTATCCGGTCGCCGTGGACAAGCTGTTTAGCCTGCTCAATGAACCGGTGGCGCGCGGTTGGGGTGCCTCGCCGCTCGTCGTTCACCCGCAGCAGGAGCAGAGACTGGATCTTGAGCAGCTCAATCCTCTTTCTGCCTCGCTGCGCCGTATGCGGGTGGTCATTACCCTGCGTGAGCTCGACGATTTGCTCCGTGAGGACGTTCGACAAAATCTGGAGGCGATAAATGAGGCTATTCCCATTGAGGGAATTGATATCGCCGAACCTTTTCTCAGCAGTCGTCTGTTTGCTACCGGGTGGGATGACCCCCAGATGGCAGGCTACGCCTGCTGGTACAATCTGCATCAGCTCTTCACCTGGCTGGCAAAAAAGCAGTGGACGGTGCTACTGCACACCGGCGTAACGACCCGCCGCGATCTTCTCACCCGCTTTTTACAACAGTCGGTTAATCATTTTGCGCCAGAGATCACCGCGGGCTGGCACTTCGTCATGCACTGGTCAACACAGGCGAGTGAGGAGACCCGGGAGCAGGTCTGGCTGGCCCAGCAAAAGGCAATACGAACTTATCTTCCGCAGGCAAAGTTTGGTTTATGGCACCGATTTGCCCCCGTCAGCGCGGGCGTAAGCGACGATACCCTGTTCAGTTCAGCCATCCTGATGCAGGCCGATTTTCTTGCCTGCTCTGCCGATGCCAATGAACTTCTCGATCCCGCGCAGCTGGAGGTAACCCCTCTCTCCTCAACGGAAAATTATCCGATACTGAAGGTCCGCCAGATCCTCGCTGCCCTTCGCCTGCGAAAATGTTCGCTTCCCGTCTGGCTTCTCTCCTGGAATACCCTCACCGGCAACACGCGGGCGACAAACGGCTGGTTTTTTCGTGGGGCGCTGCTGATGCAGAACCTGCTCGGGCTTTCGGAGCAGGTCTGGCTGGCGGGATTCTGGCTCAATTCGGGCCTTCAGGGAGAAGCCCGTGCGAACAACACCATCGATACCTCAAGCCTTGCGCTACAGTATAACCATGGTCTGCCGCGTCCGGTTTATTGGGTACTCTGGCTCTGGCAACGTCTGCGGGGCGAGGTGCTGGTCAATGATAAGCGTGTCCTGCTTACGCGCCATCGCAATGGTTATCAGCTGTTGCTGCGTAATGTGGTGGTTTTTAATCCGCTCCTATCCAGTGAAGAAGCCTTCATCCAGCGTTTTCGCCAGCAGTATCATTTACACCTGAAGGGAATGCGCGGTAAATGGCGAATTAAATGCCATCTGTTTGATCAGCACAACGGCGCGCTCTATCCGTTGCTTGAAGGGGTTGGCAGCGAAAGCGGCCCTGATGAAGAGATGTGGCGCTGGATAGCGCATAAAGCGCGTCCAACGCTTTCCGTACGCGATGAACGCCTTTATGACGGCTGGCAACTGAGTGAATCACTGGAGAGTAATGCGCTGGTGCTCTACGAGTTTACGCCGCTCGTGCCTCGTGAGGCCGCAACGGAGGAGATTCACTCCCCGCGGTAGACGCAGCCTGCCGTGCAGGTCTCTTTGATCATCACCGCACTCAGCAGCGGCACCAGCGGTTTCATCTGATCCCAAATCCATTTCGCCAGCACCTCGCTGGTCGGGTTTTCAAGGCCCGGAATATCATTCAGATAGTAGTGATCGAGACGATCGTAGGTCGGCTTAAACGCGGCCTTCAGCTCGGCAAAGTCCATGATCCAGCCCGTATGGGGATCGACTTCACCGGTGATTTCAAGACGCACCATAAACGAGTGTCCATGCAGGCGGCCACATTTGTGCCCGGCAGGAACGTGTGGAAGGTGGTGTGCGGCTTCGAAGGTGAAATCTTTAAACAGTGTGGTGGACATCATAGCTCTCAGGAATGCGGAAAAAACCGCCGCATAGTACCGGAAAGCACAATTTTTATCATTAACTAAAACGGCTCTGAACTGTCGCCGCCTCGTATTCATGGTGTTTATCGACTTTTTTTGTTTTATTTCAGATAGTTATTTAATCGCTTTTATCGTTAAGAACGATAACTAAAACAGGTTAGTCCATTTGGTTATTTATTATTTCCATCCCTTCTTTAATTGTTATTATCCCCGCCGTTAACCTTATCTTCAGTTTGGATTTATTCGCTTAAAGTCCGCTTTGCTACTGGAACATAACGACGCATGACAACACAGGCCCCACCTTCAAATTTGCTTCCCCTTAACCCGGAGCAACTGGCGCGCCTCCAGGCCGCGACTTCCGATTTTTCACCCACCCAGCTCGCCTGGGTCTCCGGCTATTTCTGGGGAATGCTGAACCAGCAGCCGGGTGCTGTGGCTGGCGTCCCGCCAACGGCCGTTGAAATTCCTGCCATCACGCTTATCTCCGCTTCGCAAACGGGTAATGCCCGTCGTGTGGCCGAAGCGCTGCGTGATGACCTGCTCGCCGCGAAGCTGAACGTTAACCTGGTCAACGCCGGGGATTATAAATTCAAACAGATCGCGTCAGAAAAACTGCTGGTGGTGGTGGCGTCAACGCAGGGCGAAGGCGAGCCTGCGGAAGAAGCCGTCGCGCTGCATAAGTTCCTGTTCTCGAAAAAAGCGCCAAAGCTCGAGGGCACCGCCTTTGCCGTCTTCGGCCTCGGTGACACGTCCTATGAATTTTTCTGCCAGTCCGGTAAAGATTTCGACAGCAAGCTGGCGGAGCTGGGTGCAGAGCGCCTGCTGGATCGCGTAGACGCTGATGTCGAATACCAGGCCGCCGCCGCCGAATGGCGGGCGCGCATCGTTGAGGTGCTGAAGGCCCGCGTCCCGAAAGAGACGCCAGCGCAGGCCGCCGTTACCGCAGCGGGCACCGTCAACGAAATCCACACCAGCCCTTACACGAAAGAGGCGCCGCTGACGGCGAGCCTGTCGGTAAACCAGAAAATCACGGGCCGTGATTCGGAAAAAGACGTGCGCCATATCGAAATCGATCTCGGTGACTCCGGCCTGCGTTATCAGCCTGGCGATGCGCTGGGCGTCTGGTATCAGAACGATCCGGCGCTGGTGAAAGAGCTGGTCGAACTGCTGTGGCTGAAAGGCACGGAGCCGGTCCAGGTGGAGGGTAAAACCTTACCGCTCTCTGAGGCGCTTCAGTGGCATTTCGAGCTGACGGTGAACACCGCCAACATCGTTGAAAACTACGCCACCTTAACCCGCAGCGAATCGCTCCTTCCGCTGGTCGGGGATAAGGCGAAGTTACAGCAATACGCGGCGACAACGCCGATTGTCGATATGGTGCGTTTCTCACCGGCACAGCTGGATGCCGACGCGCTGATCGGCCTGCTGCGTCCACTGACGCCGCGTCTTTACTCCATCGCCTCCTCACAGGCGGAAGTGGAAAACGAAGTCCACATCACCGTTGGCGTGGTGCGTTACGACATCGAAGGCCGCGCGCGGGCGGGCGGGGCCTCGGGCTTCCTGGCCGACCGCGTGGAAGAAGAGGGCGAGGTGCGCGTCTTTATCGAGCACAACGACAACTTCCGTCTGCCGGCGAACCCGGAAACGCCGGTGATCATGATTGGCCCGGGCACCGGCATCGCACCGTTCCGCGCCTTTATGCAGCAGCGTGCAGCGGACGAGGCACCGGGTAAAAACTGGCTGTTCTTCGGCAACCCGCATTTTACCGAGGATTTCCTCTACCAGGTTGAATGGCAGCGCTACGTCAAAGAGGGCGTGCTGACCCGCATCGATCTGGCCTGGTCTCGTGACCAGAAAGAAAAAGTATACGTACAAGACAAACTGCGCGAACAGGGCGCAGAGCTGTGGCGCTGGATCAATGACGGTGCCCACATTTATGTCTGCGGCGACGCCAATCGCATGGCGAAAGACGTTGAGCAGGCACTGCTGGAAGTGATTGCCGAATTCGGCGGTATGGATGCCGAAACGGCGGATGAATTTTTAAGTGAGCTGCGCGTAGAGCGCCGTTATCAGCGAGATGTCTACTAATGAGCGAAAAACATCCTGGCCCACTGGTGGTCGAAGGCAAACTGTCTGATGCCGAGCGCATGAAGGTAGAGAGCAACTACCTGCGCGGTACCATTGCCGAAGATTTAAATGACGGCCTGACCGGCGGTTTCAAAGGCGACAACTTCCTGCTGATCCGTTTCCACGGTATGTACCAGCAGGACGACCGCGATATCCGCGCCGAACGTGCCGAGCAGAAGCTGGAGCCGCGTCACGCGATGCTGCTGCGCTGTCGTCTGCCGGGTGGCATCATCACCACCAAACAGTGGCAGGCGATCGACAAGTTTGCCCATGACAACACGATTTACGGCAGCATTCGTCTGACCAACCGTCAGACCTTCCAGTTCCACGGCATTCTGAAGAAGAACGTCAAGCCGGTTCACCAGATGCTGCACTCCGTGGGTCTGGACGCGCTGGCGACCGCCAACGACATGAACCGTAACGTGCTTTGCACCTCGAATCCGTACGAGTCCGAACTGCACGCCGAAGCGTACGAGTGGGCGAAAAAAATCTCCGAACATCTGCTGCCACGTACCCGCGCCTATGCGGAGATCTGGCTCGATCAGGAGAAAGTCGCCACCACCGATGAAGAGCCGATCCTCGGTCAGACCTACCTGCCGCGTAAGTTCAAAACCACGGTGGTGATCCCGCCGCAGAACGATATCGACCTGCACGCCAACGACATGAACTTCGTGGCGATTGCCGAAAACGGCAAGCTGGTCGGCTTTAACCTGCTGGTGGGCGGCGGTTTGTCCATTGAGCATGGGAACAAGAAAACCTACGCCCGCACCGCGAGCGAGTTCGGCTTCCTGCCGCTGGAGCACACGCTGGCTGTGGCTGAGGCGGTGGTTACTACCCAGCGCGACTGGGGTAACCGTACCGATCGTAAAAACGCGAAAACCAAATACACTCTGGAGCGCGTAGGCGTCGAGACGTTCAAAGAAGAAGTGGAGCGTCGCGCGGGCATCAAGTTTGAGCCGATCCGCCCTTACGAATTTACCGGTCGCGGCGATCGCATCGGCTGGGTTAAAGGTATCGATAATAAATGGCACCTGACGCTGTTTATCGAAAACGGCCGTATTCTTGATTATCCGGGCCGTCCGCTGAAAACCGGCCTGCTGGAAATCGCGAAGATCCACAAAGGCGAGTTCCGTATCACCGCTAACCAGAACCTGATCGTCGCCAGCGTGCCGGAAAGCGAAAAGGCGAGAATTGAAGAGCTGGCCCGCGAGCACGGGTTGATGAATGCGGTGAGCGCGCAGCGTGAAAACTCGATGGCCTGCGTGTCGTTCCCGACCTGTCCGCTGGCGATGGCCGAAGCCGAGCGTTTCCTGCCGTCCTTCACTGATAAAGTGGAAGCGATTCTGGAAAAACATGGTATTCCGGACGAGCATATTGTTATGCGCGTGACGGGCTGCCCGAACGGCTGCGGTCGCGCGATGCTGGCCGAACTCGGTCTGGTAGGGAAAGCGCCGGGTCGCTATAACCTGCACCTGGGCGGTAACCGTATCGGGACGCGTATTCCGCGTATGTTCCGCGAGAACATCACCGAGCCGGAAATTCTCGATTCCCTCGACGTGCTTATCGGACGCTGGGCGAAAGAGCGCGAAGCGGGTGAAGGCTTCGGCGACTTTACGGTACGTGCGGGCATCATTCGCCCGGTGCTCGATCCCGCAAGGGATTTCTGGGAGTAACCACGAGAGGTAATTATGTCCGTACTCGATCTAAACGCGCTTAACGCATTGCCAAAAGTCGAACGCATTCTGGCACTCGCAGAAACTAACGCCCAACTGGAAAAGCTGGACGCCGAAGGGCGCGTGGCGTGGGCGCTGGAAAACCTGCCGGGAGACTATGTGCTTTCGTCGAGCTTTGGCATTCAGGCGGCGGTCAGTCTGCATCTGGTGAATCAGATCCGTCCGGACATTCCGGTGATCCTCACCGATACCGGCTATCTGTTCCCGGAGACCTATCAGTTTATCGACGAGCTGACGGATAAGCTCAGGCTGAACCTGAAAGTCTACCGTGCGACGGAAAGCGCGGCCTGGCAGGAGGCGCGTTACGGCAAGCTGTGGGAGCAGGGCGTTGAGGGCATTGAGAAATACAATGAGATCAACAAGGTCGAGCCGATGAACCGGGCGCTAAAAGAACTGAACGCTCAGACCTGGTTTGCGGGCCTGCGCCGCGAGCAGTCCGGGAGCCGGGCAACGCTGCCGGTGCTGGCGGTGCAGCGCGGCGTGTTCAAAGTGCTGCCGATCATCGACTGGGATAACCGCACGGTGTACCAGTATCTGCAAAAGCACGGGCTGAAGTACCATCCGCTGTGGGATCAAGGCTACCTGTCGGTAGGCGACACCCACACCACGCGTAAATGGGAACCGGGAATGGCGGAAGAAGAGACGCGATTCTTCGGGCTGAAGCGCGAGTGCGGATTGCACGAAGGGTGATAACCTTTTTGCCCGGTGGCGCTGCGCTTACCGGGCCTACAAAGGCTTAATTCTCCCTCTCCCCGTGGGTGGTTCCCCAGTAATTCGAAAGCAAAAGCGATAACGTTGCCTCAGAATAACTGAGGGCTTTCAGCGATGCTTCGGTCCGGCTGTAAATCGCTGAGGCGTTTCCTGTAGGCCGGGGCGAGGCGCAGGGATGCGCCGAGAGGGCGGGCTTTACAGGGATGTTACCTCCGCCCGTCCCCGATAAGCCGGAAGGAATAAGCCGAAGGCACCGCGAAGCGGCGATTTACCGCCGGAAGCCCGGGTCGCCAGGGTGGTGGCGACTGAGCCACCCTGGCACGTTCACCGGTCATGTCGTGACAGAGTAGCAAGGAACATAAAGTGAACGGAATGACCACCAGAGCCGTATGTTCCCCCTCACCCCAGCCCTCTCCCTCAAGGGAGAGGGGGCCGTCTGTGCAGGCATTATTTTGTGGGGAACCCTCAGCCCCGTGGGAGAGGGTTGGGGTGAGGGCATAAGGCCGCACTATGCTTAACGGCCTCAGGCTTTCCCCGCTTTCGCCAGCTCCTTCACCAGCGGCAGCATCACTTTCACGACATCCCGGCTGCGGTGCTCAATCCGCTGCGGCAGCGCTTTATCAATGTGCTGCTGATTATCCAGCCGCACATCATGCCAGCTGGTCCCGTCCGGGAAGGCTTTCGATTTGCTGCGCTGCTGATAGCCATCTTTTTTGCCCAGCGCCCAGTTCGTCGCCTCGACGTACAGCACCGGAATGCCCGCCTTATCAAACACTTCACCGTCATTACAGCAGCCTGTGCCTTTAGGATACTCCGGGTTACCGCCCGGATTTGTCGCGGCATAGACGCCATGCGTGCGGGCAAGCGCCAGCGCGCGGTCGCGGGTGAGTTTACGTACGCTGCTCGGCGTGCTCTGTCCGCTATTAAAATAGAGCTTATCCCCCACGATCAGATTATCGAGGTTAATCACCAGCAACGTATTTTTCTTCTCCTCAGCGCTCATGCGCTTAAGGAGATTCTCAGCGCCGAGTTTTCCTTCTTCTTCGCCGCTGGTCGCAACAAAGCGAATGCTGTATTTCGTCGGAATATTCTTCAGGCGTTCGGCCAGCTCAAGCATCACGCCCAGACCCGCCGCATTATCATCCAGTCCCTGAAGCGTCAGCCCGCCGAGATTATTATCGACATCGGCATCGCTCAACGGCGTGTAGGTATCAAGGTGCGCCATAATAATAATCTGCTCAGCCGCCTTTCCTTCGTGCGCCGCAATAACCGTGCTGCCAGTTACGTTATGCCAGTTTTGCGTTTTATTGCGAGTGGTATAGATGTAGCGGCTGTGGAAAGCGCGAATGTCGCTTTCATAGCCCATATCCGCAAACTGCTGACGAATATAGTCTGCCGAGAGCATCTCGGCTGGGGTTCCGGTCATACGGCCCGGAAAGACCGTCGCAATATGCCGCGCCTGCATACTGGCTATTTCACCGTAAGATGGATTTTTTGCCTGAGCCGGAAGGATAAAGCAAACGCCGAGCGCCAGGGCAACGAATCGGTGGCGCATTGCGGAAAACATAGTGAGTCCTTAAAAACAGAGCAAAATTTTAACCCGCATAGTATGAAACTGTGATCGGGTAGACACAATTTGAATTGCTCTTAAATGCCCGAAATTTCGCGTGTTAAGCACTTTTTGATATTTGCTTTTCCACGGCGTTATTCCATTGAGTAACTACTCATTCCAATTCGTAATTTCATTCGTTCTAAGCCGCCCCCTATAGTCCCTTTATTCGTGGTTGTTAGTGAGTTGTTGCCTGTGGACTATCTCCCCCTTTTTGCTGCCTTAAAAGACCGACCGGTATTGGTTGTCGGGACGGGTGAAATTGCCGATCGCAAAATCGCCTTCCTGCAACGCGCCGGGGCGCAGGTGCAGATCGTTGCAGAGGCGGATTTTGCAGAGTCTCAGATCGACAGCGTGGTACTGGTGATTGCGGCAACCGAAGATCGGGCGCTCAACAGCCGAATCTCCGACGCAGCCCAGGCCCGTCACCGCCTGGTGAACGTGGTAGACGACCAGCCGTTATGTTCATTTATCTTCCCGTCGATTGTCGACCGCTCGCCGCTGCTGGTGGCGATCTCCTCCGGCGGCACCGCCCCGGTGCTGGCGCGCGTGCTGAGAGAAAAAATCGAAGCGCTGCTGCCGACCAGCCTCGGACGCATGGCGGAGAAGGCCAGCTACTGGCGCAACCATCTGAAAACGCGTCTGACCAGCGTGACGGAACGCCGTCGCTTCTGGGAGCGTGTGTTTCGCGGCCGCTTTGCCAGCCTGATGCAGGCCGGTAACGAGACGGCGGCGCAACAAATCCTCGAAGACGAACTGGATAACCCCGGCAGTACGGGCGGGGAGATCATTCTGGTGGGCGCCGGGCCGGGCGATGCCGGGCTGCTCACGCTGCGTGGCCTCCAGGTTCTTCAGGATGCGGATGTCGTGTTCTACGACCACCTGGTCACCGACGGTATTCGCGAGCTGATCCGCCGTGACGCGGAGCAAATCTGCGTCGGCAAACGTGCCGGCGAGCACTCCGTGCCACAGCACGACACCAATCAAATGCTGATTGCCGCTGCGAAAGCGGGCAAAACCGTGGTGCGCCTGAAAGGGGGCGATCCGTTTATCTTCGGTCGTGGTGGCGAGGAGTTGCAGGCGGCAGCCGAAGCGGGCGTCCCGTTCCAGGTGGTTCCCGGCATTACGGCGGCGTCTGCCGTCACGGCCTACGCCGGTATTCCGCTGACCCATCGCGATTACGCCCAGAGCGTGACCTTTGTGACCGGGCACTATAAAGCCGACAGTACGCCGTTTGACTGGTCGCATCTCGCCCAGAGCCGGCAAACGCTGGCGATTTATATGGGCACGATGAAAGCGGCAGACATCAGCGAACAGCTTATTCAGCACGGTCGCGATGCGGCGACGCCGGTAGCGGTGATCTCCCGCGGGACACGCGTCGATCAGCATGTCGCCATCGGCACTTTACAAGACCTTGCAACCCTGGCGAAAGACGCCCCAATGCCCGCCCTGATTGTGGTGGGAGAAGTGGTGCAGCTGCACAGCACGCTCGCCTGGTTCCAACACACAACCGACACAGAAGGCTTTGGCGCTTCTGTTATAAATTTGGCTTAAGGAACGGTTATGGACCAAAAACGACTTACTCACCTGCGGCAGCTCGAAGCGGAAAGTATCCACATTATCCGCGAAGTGGCCGCCGAGTTTTCTAACCCGGTGATGATGTACTCCATCGGTAAAGATTCCAGCGTCATGCTGCACCTGGCGCGTAAAGCGTTTTATCCGGGTACGCTGCCGTTCCCGCTGCTGCACGTGGATACCGGCTGGAAATTCCGCGAGATGTACGAGTTTCGTGACCGTACCGCCAAAGCCTACGGCTGCGAGCTGCTGGTGCACAAAAACCCGGAAGGGGTGGCGATGGGTATCAACCCGTTCGTGCACGGCAGCGCCAAGCATACCGACATCATGAAAACCGAAGGGCTGAAGCAGGCGCTGAATAAATACGGTTTTGATGCGGCCTTCGGCGGCGCGCGCCGTGACGAAGAGAAATCCCGCGCCAAAGAGCGTATCTACTCTTTCCGCGACCGCTTCCACCGCTGGGACCCGAAAAACCAGCGTCCGGAGCTGTGGCACAACTACAACGGCCAGATCAACAAGGGCGAAAGCATTCGCGTCTTCCCGCTCTCCAACTGGACCGAGCTGGATATCTGGCAGTATATCTATCTGGAAAATATTGAGATCGTTCCGCTGTATCTGGCGGCCGAGCGCCCGGTGCTGGAGCGCGACGGCATGCTGATGATGATCGACGACGATCGCATTGATTTACAGCCGGGCGAAGTGATCAAAAAACAGATGGTCCGTTTCCGTACTCTCGGCTGCTGGCCGTTGACCGGCGCGGTGGAATCCAGTGCGCAGACGCTGCCGGAGATCATCGAGGAGATGCTGGTGTCGACTACCAGTGAGCGACAGGGGCGCGTGATTGACCGCGACCAGGCAGGCTCCATGGAGCTGAAGAAACGTCAGGGTTATTTCTAAGGAGCCGCCATGAATACGACTATTGCCCAACAAATTGCCGATGAAGGCGGCGTAGAAGCTTATCTGCACGCCCAGCAGTACAAAAGTCTGCTGCGTTTCCTGACCTGCGGCAGCGTGGATGACGGGAAAAGTACCCTGATAGGACGTCTGCTGCACGACACGCGCCAGATCTACGAAGATCAGCTCTCTTCCCTGCACAATGACAGTAAACGCCACGGCACCCAGGGCGAAAAACTCGACCTGGCGCTGCTGGTAGACGGCTTGCAGGCGGAGCGCGAGCAGGGCATTACCATTGATGTCGCCTATCGCTACTTCTCTACCGAAAAGCGCAAATTTATTATCGCCGACACCCCGGGGCACGAGCAGTACACCCGTAACATGGCGACCGGCGCGTCCACCTGTGATCTGGCGATCCTGCTGATTGACGCCCGTAAAGGTGTGCTGGATCAGACTCGTCGTCACAGCTTTATCTCTACGCTGCTGGGGATCAAACACCTGGTGGTGGCGGTGAACAAAATGGATCTGGTGGACTACAGCGAAGCGCGATTCGACGAGATCCGTCAGAGCTACCTGACCTTTGCTGAACAGCTGCCGGGCAACCTCGATATTCGCTTTGTGCCGCTGTCGGCGCTGGAAGGGGATAATGTCGCCTCTCAGAGCGGGAACATGCCGTGGTACAGCGGCCCGACGCTGCTGGAAGTGCTGGAAACCGTTGAAATTCAGCGCGTGGTTGATACCCAGCCGATGCGCTTCCCGGTGCAGTACGTGAACCGTCCGAACCTCGATTTCCGCGGCTTCTCGGGCACCATTGCGTCCGGCGCGGTGAAGGTGGGCCAGCGCGTGAAGGTGCTGCCGTCCGGTGTGGAATCGGCCATTGCCCGAATCGTCACCTTTGATGGCGATCTAGACGAAGCCGGAGCAGGTGAAGCGGTAACCCTGGTACTGAAAGACGAAATTGATATCAGCCGCGGCGACCTTCTGGTCGACGCGCAGGAAACGCTGGCGGCGGTGCAGGGCGCATCCGTGGACGTGGTGTGGATGGCGGAACAGCCGCTGACCGCAGGCCAGAGCTATGACATTAAAATCGCCGGCAAGAAAACCCGCGCCCGCGTGGACGGCATTCAGTTCCAGGTGGACATCAACAACCTGACCCACCGTGACGTGAGCGAGCTGCCGCTGAACGGCATCGGTCTGGTGGATATGACCTTCGACGAGCCGCTGGTGCTGGATCCGTATCAGCAGAATCCTGTTACGGGCGGGCTCATCTTCATTGACCGCCTGACTAACGTTACCGTCGGTGCCGGCATGGTGCGCGAGCCTGACGCGCAGGCTGCCGTGGCCTCTGAGTTCAGCGCGTTTGAGCTGGAGCTTAACGCGCTGGTGCGTAAGCACTTCCCGCACTGGGGCGCACGCGATCTGCTGGGAGGCAAGTGATGGCCACCCATGATGAGAACGTCGTCTGGCATCCTCATCCGGTCACCGTCGCCCAGCGCGAACAGCTCCATGGTCACCGTGGGGTTGTGCTGTGGTTTACCGGGCTGTCTGGCTCCGGTAAATCCACGGTGGCAGGCGCACTGGAAGAGGCGCTGCATCAGCAGGGGGTGAGCACCTACCTGCTGGACGGCGACAACGTGCGTCACGGCCTGTGCAGCGATTTAGGGTTCAGCGATGAAGATCGTAAAGAGAACATTCGTCGGGTGGGGGAAGTCGCCAGCCTGATGGCGGATGCCGGGCTGGTGGTGCTGACGGCGTTTATCTCACCGCACCGCGCCGAACGTCAGATGGTGCGTGAGCGCGTGGGGCAGAATCGCTTTATTGAAGTGTTTGTGGATACCCCGCTGGCAATCTGCGAAGCGCGCGATCCTAAAGGGCTGTACAAAAAAGCCCGCGCGGGAGAGCTGCGAAACTTCACCGGCATTGACTCCGTTTACGAAGCGCCTGAATCCCCTGAGATTCATCTGGAAGGTCAACAATTGGTAACAAATTTAGTAAGCCAATTATTAGACCTGCTCAGACGGGACGATATTATCAGATCCTGAGACGGTATCGTTCGGGAGCTGTCTTCCCGAGCGATGAGTCACGGTCACAGGATTAGCTATGCGCAACAGTGAAAACTACATGATTACCACCGGGTCGGAACCGTTAACGACCGACGACGAGACGACCTGGTCCTTCCCTGGGGCGATAGTCGGCTTCGTATCGTGGCTACTGGCGCTGGGTATCCCGTTTTTGATCTACGGTGGTAACACCCTCTTTTTCTTCCTCTATACCTGGCCTTTCTTTTTGGCGCTGATGCCCGTTGCGGTGGTTGTGGGCGTGGCGCTGCACTCCCTTTTCAACGGCAAGCTTCTGTATAGTACGCTCATCACTATCGCCACCGTTGTGGTCATCTTTGGCCTGCTGTTTTTATGGCTGATGGGCTAACTTACGGCATAATTAGAACCCCGCAGTAGAGTCCAGCGGAAAGTTATGGGATGATGATGCCGTTTTTTCAGGGGGCAGGATGGGTAAACTAACGCTGCTGTTGCTGGCTTTGCTGGTCTGGCTGCAATATTCGCTGTGGTTCGGCAAAAACGGACTGCACGACTACAGCCGGGTGAGCGATGACGTCGCGGCACAGCAGGCGACAAACGCCAAACTTAAAGCGCGTAACGATCAACTTTTTGCTGAAATTGATGACCTCAATGGCGGCCAGGAGGCGATTGAGGAGCGCGCGCGCAATGAACTCAGTATGACTAAGCCGGGCGAAACGTTTTATCGCCTGGTTCCGGATGCGTCTAAACGCAATCAGGGCTCCGCACAAAACAATCGATAATCAGGCCCAGGATTACGACATGGCAGCAACTTTTTCGGACGTCTGTGCCGTGGTGCCGGCCGCAGGTTTTGGCCGGCGCATGCAGACAGAATGTCCTAAGCAGTACCTCTCAATTGGCGATAAAACGATCCTCGAGCACGCCGTGGCGGCGCTGCTGGCGCATTCTCGGGTGAAACGCGTTGTTATTGCCATCAGCCCCGGCGATGCACGTTTTGCTCAGCTCGCGCTGGCGAATCACCCTCAGATTACCGTCGTTGACGGCGGCGCAGAGCGGGCTGACTCCGTTCTGGCGGGCATTCAGGCTGCCGGGAACGCGCAGTGGGTGCTGGTGCACGATGCCGCGCGTCCCTGTCTGCATCACGACGATCTGTCACGTCTGCTGGCCCTGAGCGAAACCAGTAACGTGGGCGGCATTCTGGCCGCCCCGGTGCGTGACACCATGAAGCGTGCCGAACCGGGTAAACCGGCGATTGCCCACACCGTCGAGCGCGTCGATCTATGGCACGCGCTGACGCCACAATTTTTTCCCCGCGAATTACTCCACGACTGCTTAACGCGTGCGCTTAAAGAAGGTGCGACCATTACGGACGAAGCCTCGGCGCTGGAGTATTGCGGTTTCCACCCCACGCTTGTTGAAGGGCGCGCTGATAATATAAAAGTGACGCGCCCGGAAGACTTACAGCTCGCGGAATTTTATCTTACCCGTACGACCCCTCAGGAGAAGGCATAATGCGTATTGGACACGGTTTTGATGTACACGCCTTTGGCGGCGTTGGCCCAATTATCATTGGCGGCGTGCGCATTCCATACGAAAAAGGTCTGCTGGCGCATTCTGATGGCGACGTGGCGCTGCATGCGCTGACCGACGCGCTGCTGGGTGCCGCCGCGCTGGGCGACATTGGCAAACTGTTCCCGGACACCGATCCTGCTTTTAAAGGCGCAGACAGCCGCGAACTGCTGCGCGAAGCCTGGCGTCGTATTCAGGCCAAAGGCTACACCCTTGGCAACGTTGATGTGACGATCATTGCTCAGGCACCGAAGATGCTGCCGCACATCCCTCAGATGCGCGTGTTTATCGCTGAAGATCTGGGTTGCCATATGGACGACGTCAACGTCAAAGCGACCACCACGGAGAAGCTGGGCTTTACCGGTCGTGGCGAAGGCATTGCCTGTGAAGCCGTGGCGCTGCTGGTGAAGGCGGCCAAATGACGGATTTCGACAACCTGACGTATCTGCACGGTGAACCGCAGGGCAAGGGGCTGCTGAAAGCCAACCCTGAAGATTTCGTGGTAGTGGAAGATCTCGGTTTTGAGCCGGACGGCGAAGGCGAGCACATCCTGGTGCGCATTCTGAAAAACGGCTGCAACACCCGCTTCGTGGCGGACGCGCTGGCAAAATTCCTCAATATTCACGCCCGCGAAGTGAGCTTTGCCGGTCAAAAAGATAAACATGCCGTGACCGAACAGTGGCTTTGCGCCCGCGTGCCCGGCAACGGCATGCCCGATTTAAGCAAATTTGAGCTTGAGGGCTGTAAGGTACTGGAGTACGCCCGCCATAAACGCAAATTGCGTCTGGGAGCGTTAAAAGGCAATGCCTTTACTCTGGTGCTGCGCGAAGTGACCGAACGCGAAGACGTTGAAAAACGCCTGAAGGCCATTAACGAACGCGGCGTGCCAAACTATTTCGGCGCACAGCGCTTTGGCATTGGTGGCAGCAACCTGCTGGGTGCGCTGCGCTGGGCGCAAAGCGGTGCACCGGTGCGCGATCGTAATAAACGCAGTTTTTGGTTGTCGGCGGCCCGCAGTGCGTTGTTTAATCAGATTGTGAGCGAACGGCTGAAAAAACCGGACGCGAATCAAGTTGTTGTCGGCGATGCGCTACAATTAGCGGGACGCGGAAGCTGGTTTGTGGCAACGGCCGATGAGATGGCCGATGTCCAGTCGCGCGTGGACGCTAAAACGCTGATGATTACCGCCGCCTTGCCGGGTTCAGGCGACTGGGGAACCCAGGGCGAGGCGCTGGCCGCTGAGCAGTCAGCGGTGGCGGATGCGCCAGAATTACAATCGTTGCTGGTGCGGGAAAAGGTCGAGGCGGCGCGCCGTGCGATGCTCCTCTACCCGCAACAGCTGAGCTGGAACTGGTGGGATGACGTAACCGTCGAGTTACGCTTCTGGCTGCCGGCAGGTAGCTTTGCCACCAGTGTTGTCAGGGAACTTATCAACACGTCGGGTGATTATGCGAATATTGCTGAGTAACGATGACGGGATCCATGCGCCAGGTATTCAGACGCTGGCGAAACACCTCCGCGAATTTGCGGATGTGCAGGTCGTGGCTCCCGATCGTAACCGCAGTGGCGCGTCTAACTCATTGACGCTGGAGTCTTCACTTCGCACCTTTACCTTTGAGAATGGCGATATTGCCGTCCAGATGGGGACGCCGACCGACTGCGTGTTTCTGGGCGTAAATGCGCTGATGCGCCCTCGGCCGGATGTTGTGGTCTCCGGCATCAATGCCGGGCCAAATCTTGGCGATGATGTGATTTACTCCGGCACCGTGGCCGCGGCGATGGAAGGGCGTCACCTGGGTTTCCCGGCGCTGGCGGTCTCGTTAAACGGCCACACCCACTATGACACTGCCGCCGCGGTGACCTGCTCCATTCTCCGTGCGCTTGGCCGCGAGCCACTGCGTACCGGACGTATCCTTAATATTAACGTGCCGGATCTCCCACTGGACGAGATTAAAGGGATCCGCGTGACGCGCTGCGGCAGTCGCCACCCGGCCGATCAGGTTATTCCCCAGCAGGATCCCCGCGGCAATACCCTGTACTGGATCGGCCCGCCGGGAGATAAATGCGATGCCGGGCCAGACACCGACTTTGCTGCGGTGGATGAGGGTTACGTTTCCGTTACGCCGTTGCACGTAGATTTAACCGCTTATAGCGCGCATGATGTGGTGTCGGACTGGTTAGATCGGGTCGGAGTGAACGCGCAATGGTAAGTAAACGTGTACAAACTCTTCTGGAACAATTACGCGCACAGGGGATTGCCAACGAGCAGGTGCTGGATGCGCTTGCCCAGGTTCCCCGTGAGAAGTTTGTAGATGAGGCGTTTGAACACAAAGCGTGGGAAAACGTGGCGCTGCCCATCGGGCAAGGCCAGACGATTTCGCAGCCCTACATGGTGGCGCGTATGACGGAGCTTCTGGAGTTAACGCCAGACTCCCGGGTGCTGGAAATTGGCACCGGTTCAGGGTATCAGACCGCGATCCTGGCCCACCTTGTGCACCATGTCTGTTCCGTGGAACGGATTAAAGGGTTGCAGTGGCAGGCGCGCCGTCGCCTGAAACAGCTTGATTTACATAATGTATCGACACGCCACGGCGATGGATGGCAGGGTTGGCAGGCTCGCGCCCCGTTTGACGCCATCATTGTCACGGCAGCGCCACCTGAAATCCCCGCTGCACTTCTCTCGCAGCTGGACGAGGGCGGCATTCTTGTTTTGCCCGTCGGCGATGAGCAGCAGCTTTTAAAGCGCGTTCGTCGACGCGGCGGCGAGTTTATTATCGATACCGTGGAAGCCGTACGCTTTGTGCCCCTGGTTAAGGGCGAGCTGGCCTGAGACTCGGATTTTTCCAGGGTTATTAAGGCAAATTCAGCGTATGGTGGGGCGCGATAGGTTCGTGCCATCACGGTTATTTTTAAGTCACTGGTAGTTAACACATTCCTGGGGGATAAATGAGCGCGGGAAGCCCAAAATTCACCATCAGCCGTGTTGCGGCATTATCACTGGTTTCGCTGTGGCTGGCAGGCTGTACAAGTTCAAATAACGCGCCTGCGCCCGTCAGTTCCGTTAATGGAACCAGCGGCTCGGGTAACACGTCCAGCGGAATGTTGATCACCCCTCCGCCTAAAATGGGCACCTCAACGGCGCAGCAAACGCCGCAGATCCAGCCGGTTCAGCGTCCAGTTACGCAGCCTACGCAGATACAGCCAGTGGAACAGCCTGTTCAGACTGAAAATGGCCGCATAGTGTATAACCGTAAGTATGGGAACATTCCGAAAGGTAGCTATACCGGCGGCAGCACCTATACCGTGAAGCGCGGCGATACGCTGTTCTATATTGCCTGGATCACCGGGAACGATTTCCGCGATCTGGCACAGCGAAACAACGTCCAGGCCCCGTATGCTCTGGAAGTCGGGCAAACGCTTCAGGTTGGCAACGCGACGGGGACACCGCTTACGCCAGGCAACACCGTTTCAGCAGCCGACATAACTGCGCAAAATAACAGCGTCACCCCTGCACAAAAAACCACCACGGTGGTTGCTTCACAACCTGTAATTACGTATTCTGAGGATTCAGGTGATCAGAGTGCTAACAAAATGTTGCCGAATAATAAAGGTACTGCGACTGTTGTCACAGCACCGACTACGGCACCTGTGGTTAGCTCTACTGTACCGACTGCAAGCAGTCAGAATGCCAGCTCGTCAATTACCACCTGGCGTTGGCCAACTGACGGCAAGATCATCGAGAACTTCGCTACCTCTGAGGGGGGCAACAAAGGGATCGATATCGCAGGCAGTAAAGGACAGGCAATCATCGCGACCGCAGACGGACGCGTTGTCTATGCCGGTAACGCACTGCGCGGTTACGGTAATCTTATTATCATCAAACATAATGATGATTACCTGAGTGCCTACGCCCATAACGACACAATGCTGGTCCGGGAACAACAAGAAGTTAAGGCGGGGCAAAAAATCGCTACCATGGGTAGCACCGGAACCAGTTCTACACGCTTGCATTTTGAAATTCGTTACAAGGGGAAATCCGTAAACCCGCTGCAATATTTACCGCAGCGATAAATTGACGGGGCATGCCAGCCAGGGTGTCTCGTCCAGGGATCACGGGTAGGAGCCACCTTATGAGTCAGAATACGCTGAAAGTTCATGATTTAAATGAAGACGCGGAATTTGATGAGAACGGAGCAGAGGCTTTTGACGAAAAAGCCTTAGTAGAAGAGGAACCCAGTGATAACGATTTGGCTGAAGAAGAGCTGTTATCGCAGGGTGCCACACAGCGTGTGCTGGACGCGACTCAGCTTTACCTTGGGGAGATTGGTTACTCCCCACTGCTAACGGCCGAAGAAGAAGTCTATTTCGCACGTCGTGCTTTGCGTGGTGATGTTGCCTCGCGTCGTCGCATGATCGAAAGTAACCTGCGACTGGTCGTGAAAATTGCCCGCCGTTACGGCAATCGTGGTCTGGCTCTGCTGGATCTGATTGAAGAGGGCAACTTAGGTCTCATCCGCGCAGTTGAGAAGTTTGACCCGGAACGCGGGTTCCGTTTCTCAACCTACGCGACCTGGTGGATTCGTCAGACCATCGAACGGGCTATTATGAACCAGACCCGTACGATTCGACTGCCGATCCACATCGTCAAAGAGTTGAATGTTTATCTGCGTACCGCGCGCGAGTTGTCCCATAAACTGGACCACGAGCCAAGTGCGGAAGAGATCGCAGAGCAACTCGACAAACCGGTTGATGACGTAAGCCGTATGCTGCGTCTCAACGAGCGCATTACCTCGGTTGACACCCCGCTGGGTGGCGACTCCGAAAAAGCGCTGCTGGACATCCTGGCCGATGAAAAAGACAACGGCCCGGAAGACACCACGCAGGACGATGACATGAAACAGAGCATCGTCAAATGGCTGTTCGAACTGAACGCCAAACAGCGTGAGGTGCTGGCACGTCGTTTCGGTTTACTGGGGTATGAAGCTGCGACACTGGAAGATGTCGGCCGTGAGATTGGCCTGACCCGTGAACGTGTTCGTCAGATTCAGGTTGAAGGCCTACGCCGCCTGCGTGAAATCCTGCAAGGGCAAGGTCTGAATATCGAAGCGCTGTTCCGCGAGTAAGCAACCATTCGTCAGAAAAGGCCCGTCGTGAGACGGGCCTTTTTTATGCCTTACGGCTGCGCCGTTTCGTGCAGCAAACGCCAGGTGATGTTATCCCCTTCCTGATTAAGCACCGCGGTTGACCAGCGCACGTTGACGGGCTGGCCTGGCCGGGTTTGCGTCTCCCGGTAATGGAGCACCGCGCCGTTGTCCCATGTCTGAAGCGTTGTTAACGCGTCAATACCGATCCTGAGCCCGGGTCGGGTTCCCCGCTGCGCATATAAAAATTGGGCAAGCGCGTGATGATCTAACGGGTTGCCACTCGGTGGAACCATCAGAAAATCCGGACGGAAACGGGCGAGCAGGGCGTCCCGATTGCCTTCGCCTGCACCTAACCAGTTTTCAAGGGCGACGTGAATGTCGAGGATCTCTTGTTCGAAATGGGTCATGGTTGCTCCTGTTGCAGTTGCGCAAGTAACTGCGTGTTGTTAAGACGGTAGACGTACAGTACGGGCAGTAGAGTGATGACTGCGGCAAAAACAAACATCCCGTGCCAGGCGGCCAGCGGCGAGAGATAAGCCTGCATGAAGCTCAGCGCCTGCGCCAGCAGCAGGGCACCCGCAAAAAAGCTCAACTGACGATTGAGATTCCATAGCGCGCTGGCATCGGGCATATCTTCCGGTCGCATCGTCAAAAACGCGCTGCTCTGAGCCGTACTGCTGCAAAGGCTTCCCCCCGCGCCCATCAGCGCAAACGCAACGGCAGGTAGCAGCATTGCCGGGCCGACGTTAACTAAAAGCAGAATGCCCGTCGCCTGCAAAAGGCAACCGATGACCACCAGCGGCCGGGGGCCGATACGGTTGAAATAGCGTCCTGTCGCGGTGATAGCCAAAAACGAAGCCACAGACCACGGCAGCATAAGCATGCCCGTTGCGGCGGGTGTCATATTGGCCTCGCTCTGGAGGTAATACATGCCCGTTACGTTCACGCCGATAAAAATGCCGGGTACGCACACATAGATAAGCATGGATAAGCGCAACAGCGGATCCGTCAGCAAAGACAGGTTTACTGTCCTGGTGGGGGTTATCGGCGACGGTTCTGTTTTAAGCCACGCGCAGGCCAAAGCAAAGGTGACAATGACGACGGGCAGGGTGGCAAAAAATATCCAGCGCCAGCTGAATGTCTGAACCAGCATACCGCCCACAGCCGGTGAGCACGCGGGGGCAAGCAGTGCGACCAGCATCACCGCCGAGGAGAGTCTGGCCCGCTCATGAGGCTTAAACTGTTGCCAGGTCAGCGCCTGACCAACCGGGATCAGTAAACCCCCTCCGGCGCCCTGCACGACTCGCCAGGCAATCAGACTTTCCAGCGAAGATGAGAGACCCGCCGCAACGGAGGCCGCGCTAAAGAGAAGCAGTGAGAGCAGGATAACGCGCTTCGGCCCGACGCGGCGCGTCAGGATACTGCTGAAAGGGATGACTAGCGTCAGCCCGGCAATGTATCCGTTACTTACCCAGGCAAGCGCGGAAGGTGTGGTATTGAAAGCGCGAGCCATCGCCGGAAAGGCGACGCTGGCAATAAACATGTTTATCAAATCAAGGAAAAAGCCGAGCAGAAAGACGACGGCGATTTTGCTGCGATACGTCATGGAAGTTCCTCCGGTGAGGTGGCGTATCGTATCGGCCCGCACGTTACGGATAAACGCGACAAAGCACGATATACTGTCAACATTATTTTGACAGTTAACCAGGCAAGCGATGCTTAATTTACAGCGTACGGCAATGTTTATCGCCGTAGCGGAAACCGGCAGTTTCACCGCCGCGGCGGAGGCGATGGGGCTGACAAAAGCGGTGGTCAGCTTTCATATTCGTCAGCTTGAAGAGGAGCTGGGCGTCACCCTGTTGCTGCGAACCACCCGACGCCTGACGCTGACCGAGGCGGGGAAGCTCTTTCATCAACGAAGCGTGATGCTGTTACGGGATGCAGAGCGATTGCAGGATGACGTTCGCGCCAACCACGCCGGGCTGACGGGAGAACTGCGGATCACCACCACGCCCGAATATGGCTCGCAGGTGGTGGTGCCTTTGCTGGCTGAATTTAGCCAGTTGCACCCGGACCTTCGCGTGCGGCATGTCTCGTCCTCTTTGCATGCCGATCTTATCGCCGAGCGCTTCGATGTCGCTATCCGGCTCGGCACGCTTGCAGATTCGCGCTACCACGCCGCGTTGATGACCTCCTTCACCATCCTGCCCGTGGCAACGCAAGGCTGGCTGGCAAACCATCCGGTTGACTCGCTGGAACAACTGGCGGAAGCGGACTGGATCATTCACGAGCGTTTAACGTCGCCGCTGCGCTGGCAGGTGAGAGGTGTTGATGGACATCCGGTTTCCTTTGAGATCAAGAAAGCGCCGCGCCTGTATGCAGACAGCGCCCAGGCGCTGATGGCTTTTGCCCTCGCGGGATGTGGAGTGGCGCTGCTGCCGGAGTGGCTGGTGCGTAACGCACTGGATGCGGGGGAACTGGTCTCGCTGTTACCGGCATACACGTTTGCTCAGCAGGGCATCTATGCCGTTTATCCCGATGCCCGGCATGTGCCCGCGAAAGTGCGAACATTTATTGATTTTATGCGCGTCAGGGTGACTTAACCCTGCATCATTTTTTTAATGAGCGCTGAAAATTGCTCTCGTTCCGCGCCATTAAGGCGCCCCAGAAATGCCTCATCCACCTCATTTCCAATCGGTTTACTGCTCTCAAGCAGGGCCTCTCCTTCGGCAGTCAGAAAGACAAACCGACGGCGTTTGTCTGCCGGATCGTGCTCGCGCCTGACCAGGCCGCGTGCTTCCATGCGGCTCAGCATTTCTGCCAGCGTCGCTTTGGTGCTCACCGCGACTTCAGTCAGGGCAACCTGCTCAATACCAGGATTTTCAGCAATTGACCGCATCACCGCATATTGTGGCTTGGTCAGTTCAGGCAATGCGTGCTGCCACTGGGCGGTATGCTGTTGAAAAAGCTGACGTAGCAGGTGGAAAGCTTCTTGTCTTAACTCCATGGACACTCCGACGGAAAAATACTCCCTCTATGATAGCCGCTCTTGGGCTGAATTTTAACGCGAGAGTTTTTTAGCGATTAGTGTGATCGTATGCGAACGATCTTGTCAGCAGCAGGATCAAGGCGTAGTTTAATTAACATGTTCGTATACGAACAAATTAATTGAGGTGCTGAATGAGATTGATTGTGGGAATGACGGGCGCGACGGGTGCGCCATTAGGCGTGGCGTTGTTACAGGCGCTGCGGGAAATGCCGGAGGTGGAAACGCACCTGGTGATGTCGAAGTGGGCAAAAACCACCATTGAGCTGGAAACGCCCTTCACTGCGCATGACGTTGCTGCACTGGCGGATGTCGTCCATAGCCCGGCCGATCAGGCTGCCACCATCTCCTCCGGCTCGTTTCGCACCGACGGCATGATCGTCATCCCGTGCAGCATGAAAACGCTGGCGGGTATCCGCGCGGGCTACGCCGAAGGGCTGGTAGGGCGTGCGGCAGACGTAGTGTTGAAAGAGGGGCGCAAGCTGGTGCTGGTTCCCCGTGAGACGCCGCTCAGCACCATCCATCTCGAGAACATGCTTGCTCTTTCCCGTATGGGCGTGGCGATGGTGCCGCCTATGCCTGCGTACTACAACCACCCGCAAACCGCCGATGACATTACCCAGCATATCGTGACCCGTGTTCTCGACCAGTTTGGTCTGGAGCATAAAAAAGCCCGACGCTGGGAAGGTTTGCAGGCAGCGAAACATTTTTCACAGGAGAATAAAGATGGCATTTGATGATTTGAGAAGCTTCTTGCAGGCGCTCGATGAGCAAGGGCAACTGCTGAAAATTGAGGAAGAGGTTAACGCCGAGCCGGATCTGGCGGCGGCCGCCAACGCGACCGGACGCATCGGTGACGGTGCGCCTGCGCTGTGGTTCGATAATATTCGCGGCTTCACCGATGCCCGTGTGGTGATGAACACTATCGGCTCGTGGCAAAACCATGCTATTTCGATGGGGCTGCCAGCGAATACCCCGGTGAAAAAACAGATCGACGAGTTTATTCGTCGCTGGGACAAATTCCCCGTCTCGCCAGAGCGTCGTGCAAATCCGGCCTGGGCGCAGAACACGGTGGACGGGGAAGACATCAACCTGTTCGACATTCTGCCGCTGTTCCGCCTGAACGACGGTGACGGAGGCTTTTATCTCGATAAAGCGTGCGTTGTCTCCCGCGATCCGCTCGACCCCGATCACTTCGGCAAACAGAACGTCGGGATCTACCGTATGGAAGTGAAGGGCAAGCGTAAGCTCGGCCTGCAACCGGTGCCGATGCATGATATCGCGCTGCATCTGCATAAGGCAGAAGAGCGCGGCGAAGACCTGCCTATTGCCATTACGCTGGGTAACGATCCGATCATCACCCTGATGGGCGCCACGCCGCTGAAATACGATCAATCCGAGTATGAGATGGCCGGTGCGCTACGCGAAAGCCCGTATCCGATTGCGACGGCTCCGCTGACCGGTTTCGATGTGCCGTGGGGGTCGGAAGTGATCCTCGAAGGGGTGATTGAAGGCCGGAAACGTGAAATTGAAGGGCCATTCGGTGAGTTTACTGGACACTACTCCGGCGGGCGCAACATGACGGTCGTACGCATTGATAAAGTCTCTTACCGCACCAAACCCATTTTCGAATCCCTTTACCTCGGCATGCCGTGGACCGAGATTGATTATCTGATGGGGCCCGCCACCTGCGTACCGCTCTATCAGCAACTAAAGTCGGAATTCCCGGAAGTGCAGGCGGTAAACGCCATGTACACCCACGGTCTGCTGGCGATTATCTCCACTAAAAAGCGTTACGGCGGTTTTGCCCGTGCGGTCGGCCTCCGCGCCATGACCACGCCACACGGTCTGGGTTACGTGAAAATGGTGATTATGGTGGATGAAGACGTCGATCCGTTTAACCTGCCGCAGGTGATGTGGGCGCTGTCATCAAAGGTCAATCCGGCAGGCGATCTGGTGCAGCTACCGAATATGTCTGTGCTCGAGCTTGACCCCGGCTCCAGCCCGGCGGGGATCACTGACAAGCTGATCATTGATGCCACCACCCCGGTTGCCCCGGACAACCGTGGTCACTACAGCCAGCCGGTACAGGATCTCCCTGAAACCAAAGCCTGGGCCGAAAAACTGACCGCGATGCTGGCGGCACGTCAATAAGGAGGAAAAAATGATTTGTCCACGTTGTGCCGATGAACATATTGAAGTGATGGCAACATCACCGGTGAAAGGTGTCTGGACGGTATATCAGTGTCAGCACTGTCTGTATACCTGGCGCGATACCGAACCGCTGCGCCGTACCAGCCGCGAGCATTACCCGGAAGCGTTCCGCATGACCCAGAAGGATATTGATGAAGCACCGCAGGTGCCGACGATCCCGCCGCTGCTGTAAAAAAAGCCCGGTGGCGCTACGCATACCGGGCCTACGGGTTTTGTAGGCCGGGTAAGGCGAAGCCGCCACCGGGCAAAAGACCGCAGAGAACTAAACCAGACTCTTCAACCGATAAATCCACTCCAGCGCCTGACGCGGCGTCAGCGAATCCGGGTCGAGATTTTCCAGCGCTTCCACGGCCGGAGAGGTCTCTTCCGGGACCGCCAGCAGTGACATCTGCGTACCATCTATCTGCGTCGCCGCCGCATTCGGTGACAAACTTTCCAGTTCACGCAATTTCTGACGCGCGCGCTTGATCACCTCTTTTGGCACGCCCGCCAGCGCCGCGACGGCCAGGCCATAGCTCTTGCTTGCCGCGCCGTCCTGCACCGTGTGCATAAAGGCGATGGTGTCGCCGTGCTCAAGCGCATCAAGGTGGACGTTAGCCACGCCTTCCATTTTCTCTGGCAGCTGTGTCAGTTCGAAATAGTGCGTTGCGAACAGCGTCAGCGCTTTGATTTTATTTGCCAGACTTTCCGCGCACGCCCAGGCCAGAGACAGGCCGTCATAGGTGGAGGTACCGCGTCCTACTTCGTCCATCAACACCAGACTGTTCTCTGTCGCGTTATGCAGAATGTTGGCGGTTTCGGTCATCTCGACCATAAAGGTAGAGCGACCGCTCGCCAGATCGTCCGCCGCACCCACACGGGTGAAGATACGGTCGATAGGGCCAATCTCAACCTTCTGCGCTGGAACGTAGCTGCCGATGTAGGCGAGCAGCGCGATAAGGGCTGTCTGGCGCATATAGGTACTTTTACCGCCCATGTTGGGGCCGGTAATGATCAGCATTCTTCGCTGCGGTGACAGGTTCAACGGGTTGGCAATAAACGGCTCGTTCAGCACTTGCTCAACCACCGGGTGGCGGCCTTCGGTAATGCGAATGCCGGGTTTGTCAGTAAAGGTCGGACAGGTGTAATTCAGCGTGTCGGCGCGCTCAGCCAGGTTTACCAGGACATCCAGCTCGGCCAGCGCAGCGGCGCTCAGTTGCAGGTCAGCCAGGTGCGGCATCAGGATGTCGAACAGCTCGTCATACAGCTGTTTCTCCAGCGCCAGCGCTTTACCTTTCGACGTGAGCACTTTGTCTTCGTACTCTTTCAGCTCGGGTATAATGTAGCGCTCGGCATTTTTCAGCGTCTGGCGGCGAACGTAGTGAATCGGGGCCAGGTGGCTCTGCCCACGGCTGATCTGGATATAGTAACCGTGTACCGCGTTGTAGCCGACTTTCAGGGTGTCGAGCCCCAGACGTTCACGCTCGCGGATTTCCAGCTTATCCAGATAATCCGTCGCGCCATCGGCCAGCGCACGCCATTCGTCCAGCTCTTCGTTGTAACCCGGAGCAATAACCCCGCCATCCCGCACCAGAACAGGCGGCGCATCAATGATGGCGCGTTCCAGCAGTTCGCGAAGCTCGGTAAATTCGCCCATGGTTTCGCGCAGCTTTTGCACTGGCGCGCTGTCGATCTCTCCCAGCTGAGCGCGCAGTTCCGGCAACTGCTGGAACGCATGCCGCATACGGGCGAGATCGCGTGGACGCGCGGTGCGCAAGGCCAGGCGCGCCAGGATACGCTCAAGATCACCCACCTGACGCAGCACCGGCTGCAATTCGGTATAACGATCCTGCAATGCGGCAATGGTTTGCTGGCGGCCAATCAGCGTTTCGGTATTGCGGATCGGCATATGCAGCCAGCGTTTGAGCATACGGCTGCCCATGGGGGTAACCGTGCTGTCAAGAACCGACGCCAGCGTATTTTCCATGCCGCCAGCGAGGTTCTGCGTGATCTCCAGGTTGCGGCGCGTGGCGGCATCCATGATGATGCTGTCCTGCTGACGCTCCATGGTGATGGAACGAATATGGGGCAGGGCGGTACGTTGCGTATCCTTAACGTACTGCAACAGGCAGCCTGCGGCACACAGCCCGCGCGGGGCGTTTTCCACGCCAAAGCCAATCAAATCGCGCGTGCCAAATTGCAGGTTCAACTGCTGGCGCGCGGTATCAATTTCGAACTCCCACAGTGGACGACGACGCAGGCCGCGGCGACCTTCAATCAGCGCCATCTCGGCGAAATCCTCTGCATAAAGCAGTTCTGCCGGATTAGTGCGCTGTAGTTCAGCCGCCATGGTTTCACGGTCAGCCGGTTCACTCAGGCGAAAACGACCGGAGCTGATATCCAGCGTGGCGTAGCCAAACCCTTTACCATCCTGCCAGATCGCCGCCAGCAGGTTATCCTGGCGCTCCTGAAGCAGGGCCTCATCGCTGATGGTTCCCGGCGTGACGATGCGTACGACCTTGCGCTCAACAGGGCCTTTCGATGTGGCCGGGTCACCAATTTGTTCGCAGATAGCGACAGACTCGCCCTGGTTCACCAGCTTCGCCAGATAGTTTTCAACCGCGTGATGCGGGATACCCGCCATCGGGATGGGCTCGCCTGCCGACGCGCCACGTTTCGTCAGGGAAATGTCGAGCAGCTGAGACGCACGTTTCGCATCATCATAAAAAAGCTCATAAAAATCGCCCATACGGTAAAAGAGCAGGATTTCCGGATGCTGCGCTTTCAGCTTCAGGTACTGCTGCATCATTGGCGTGTGGGCGTCAAAATTCTCAAGTGTGCTCATAAAATCCTGGTGTCCATGTTCTTAAATTTCAATGAGTTGTATTTTTTTGTTGTCTGGTTACATATCCGCTCATTGGAACTCATGAATCCTGCGTTTCATTCATCGATGTATGGCGACCATGATAACGAAGTCTGTATGGCAGGAAAACAGCAGGAAAGGGCTCTTTCTGTAAAATGCGTACCTCATTCCATCCTTGTAGCTAATCCGGCACTCAAGGTGCTGTCGCGCTGTACAGCGTTAATCCACGCATACATCGCATTTAGCGTCCGTTACTCGTTATTACGTTCATCCCGCGGGTGAATATACTTTAAAAAGAGGCCCGACTATTAAATATTGCGATTGACTGTAAATCTGGTCCTTATCCGCGGCATTAATGTTCTGTCGGAACAGGTAAATGCGGAAGGAAAAAGTGATAACCGCCTGCTTTGACAAGGGTTGACCGCAGAGTATAATTACACTTCACCCCGGCAGTTAACTATTCTGTTTATCGTAAGCGAGCGGCATATGTTCTGGATAATTAACGATAAAATTAAATTTTGTCCAGAGAGGAATTTGCTGATTTCGTTGACCCGTCCTGACTTAAATGTAATTCTGACAACCCCTGCCAGCCGTTGTCTGAACCTTCTTTTAGAATCATTTCCAGAAGTCGTTACGCAGAAATACTTCTTTGATAAAGTCTGGGGCGAGGACGGCATGCTGGTTCCGGCAAATACGCTTTATCAGAATATCTCTATAATTCGACGCGGGCTCCGGACCACAGGAGAGACGGACGATACGCTGGTGGCGACGGTGCCGAGAAAAGGATTCCAGATAGAGAAAAATGTCAGGGTAACCCGCGTTGACACGGACTGTGTTGATGACGGAAAAAAAGCGACAGCGACGGGAGTGGAAACCTCTCCGGTTGAAACAAAGGATAAACCTGTCGAAAATATTCCCGTAATGCCGGGTGGGAGGAAAAAACAGCGTCAATTACGCCAGTATATTTTCCCGACAGCTTTAATGATAATCGCGTTTTGTGCCGGTTTCTTTGCGTTTCAATACCTTTTACATGATAACCCGGAAAAAGATTTTTTCAGGGATTATCCAATTACTCTTACACAGAACGGCTGTCATTTTTCCTCGCAAAACGATGATATTCGTGGCGTCGGCAACTTCAGGCGATTTATAAAAATCATTTTAGACACGGGGCTTGATTGTAAAAAATATCCGTGGGTCTATTTTTCCTCATCCAGCCATGCTCCGGCGCTTTCCGTTCTTGCTTGCAGAGAACCCTTTGAAATAAAAGCAAATGCCGGATGTATTTCGCTCTATTTTAGAGGACATCTCTGATGACCAAAAAGGCAACCGTTCTGTTGTTTCTGGTATTCTTCCTCGCTGGCGCACTGGCCGCATGGCTATACCGTCTACACCAGCAAAACAGTGAAAATACGGAGGCCTGTTCAGCGTCAATCGTCGTCTATCATGAGGATATTCGCGCTAACCTGACGA
Source organism: Enterobacter hormaechei subsp. xiangfangensis (assembly GCF_001729785.1). Taxonomy (NCBI): domain Bacteria; kingdom Pseudomonadati; phylum Pseudomonadota; class Gammaproteobacteria; order Enterobacterales; family Enterobacteriaceae; genus Enterobacter; species Enterobacter hormaechei. Next base: position 3,646,120 of record NZ_CP017183.1, on the reverse strand, counting down.
TGGACTTCATGTACACGATGAAGAAGCAGACTGGCGTCATTGCGCTAAGCGGAGCCTATTATAAAAATGATAAACTTGCTGGCGTTATCCGCAGAGATGTCTCCTATGTATGGACAGAAAATAAAGACTCATTCCATTTTACATCGGTAAATATACATGACATTAATGGTCAGCAAACCGCACCAAATGAGATTATGAATGAAATTCTCCCTGACTTCTTTCTGTATCCGAAGAAAAACCTGAATTATTCCATTACGCAGCAGGGGCCCCGTGGGTTTATGTTTTCTGTCGGAAAACGCCCTATTTTTTACTGCTCTCGCTGAACGACATGGCCGGGATGTCCATCATCCGGCTCTTTAATGAGTTCGATAATTATTTTACCCGGCCCGACCTCCACCCGAACCTGCGAATGGGTTAAAAAGCCTGCTTTTTCGAGCCAGTCCCCTTTCAGATTCAGGGCTGCGTGTACGCTGTAACGCGTTGGGATCTTGGTTTTACGATCTTCATGACGCTTTCTGAAATAACCCACTTTTAAGTGACGATACGGTTTGGTGATAGCCATTCCTTGCATAGATCCTCCGGTAACTGTTGGCAACGTGTGTTCAGACTGCCTGTATAAAATAACAGTAAAAACGCGTCAGGAAAGAGCGAAGACTGGAAGGCGCCTTCAGAAAACAGAATGCAACGACTGAAATCCCTTTTTTAAAATGGTATTCTGAATGCGTGTTATTGAGGGGGGATGAAAATGGCGGGGAAACGCATTGCGCGCGAAAAAGAGACGATCGCGAAAATGATCGCCCTGTATGAAAAAAACTGTCCGCAGGCGGTAAAGGATGAGGGCCATTATCAGGCGCTGAATGCCTACGCGGATAAGCGCCTGGATAAATGCATCTTTGGTGAGGAAAAACCCGCCTGCAAACAGTGCCCGGTGCACTGCTATCAGCCCGCCAGACGTGAGGAGATGAAGCAGGTGATGCGCTGGGCGGGGCCACGAATGCTATGGCGTCATCCGATTCTGACTCTTCGCCACCTTATTGACGATCGCCGTCCGGTTCCGGAACTGCCTGAAAAGTATCGACCTAAAAAATAGGCGCTTCAGCGCCGCAGCGGGCGGCAAATCACGCTCAGCGCGACCGCGCTGCACAGTGGAAACACCGCCAGCAGCAGCCACGGGTAAATGGCCTCCGTCGAGGGCACCAGCGCCTTGTCCAGCAGGCTGCCTAAACCTAAATTCCCCACCAGCACCGCGATGCCGCCGGCGGTTGAGAGTGCGCCATAGTGCGCTCCAAGCGTTGACTCCTCGGCAAAGCGCGGGATCAAATCTTTAGCCGACGGCACCAGCAGCATTTGTCCGAGCGTCAGCAGCGTGACAAGGCTTGCAGAGGGCAGCAGGCGCAGCCAGCCCTCCGGCGGCTCCGTCGCGGCAAAGAGCGCCACGCTTGCAAACGAGGCGGAAAGCAGCAAAAAGCCCACCGGTAAGATCCGGACCGCGCCGACGTTTCGGGCGAAACGGGCAAGGGGCAGCTGCAGAACAATAATCAGCACCGAGGCCAGCATAAACAGCGGCCCCAGATCTTTTTCGTTCCCGCCGGCGCGTTGGATCTCCACCGGCAGCGCCAGATAGAGCTGGTTATAGCTTAACAGCCACGAACTGTAGGCGATGATAAAGGCGACGAAACGCGGCTGGCGGAACGTCGTCCACCAGGGCAGAATTTTCAGCGGCTTCGTGCTGCGGTGCGCCGCGGGCAGGCAGAAAAAGAGCACCACGAGCGCAACGATAAATATTCCCGCCCCCGCGAGCGCAACCTGGCGGAAACCCAGCCCCGTCAGCAGCGCACCCATCACCGGGCCAAGAACGGCGCCAAGTTCACCGCACACCGCAAACAGCGCAAACCACTCCGCGCGGCTGCGTTTACCCTTTGCCTCACTTTGCGTTCCCGCTTTTGCCAGCAGGGCCTCTATCGACGGTGAGAACAGCGCGCCGCCAACGCCCGTCAGACAGGCCCCCAGAATGACGGGCCACAGGGATTGCCCAAAGGCCAGCAGCAAATAACCCGCCACACGAACAATGCAGCCGCTGAGGATCACGCTCTTCGCGCCAAACCGATCTGAAAGCGCGCCGCCGACAATAAACATCCCCTGCTGGGAGAAGGTGCGCAGCCCCAGCACCAGCCCAATCAGCCCGCCGGAGAGCAGCATATCGTCACGTAAGAAGATCGCCAGGAAGGGGACGACCGCGTAAAAGCCGATATTAAACACAAACTGGCTGCCCAGCAGAACGGGCGGCCAGAGGGTGTTGGCAGTGCGAAGAGGCATCGTTTTAACTCACCCCTACACGATAAAATGGATGTGTTTTTTGCCGTGGTACGGTGAGATCTCGATTCTGGTTTTCACCCTGAAGACGTCCCAGAGTAGTTCCTCGGATAAGATTTCCTGCGGCGTTCCGGTCGCCACAATCTGCCCTTGCTGCATCACAATCAGCGAATCGCAGAACATGGATGCGTGGTTAAGATCGTGAATGGCGACGATGCTGGTTACCGGCAGCTCACTGATAAGCTGCATGAGCTGCATCTGATGATGAATGTCCAGATGGTTGGTCGGTTCATCCAGCAGGATCTCGGTGGGCGTTTGCGCCAGCGCGCGGGCGATATGTACCCGCTGACGCTCGCCGCCGGATAAGCTCAGCCAGCCCTGTTCGCTGCGATCCAGCATATCCACGCGTTGCAGGGCGGCGGTGACGGTTTCGTCATCCTGCGCGCTCCAGTTTGAGAAGGGAGAATGGTGCGGAATTCGCCCCAGTTTGACGACGTCACGCACGCGCATATTGGCGTCGGTCATTCCGTGCTGTTCAACAAACGCCACGCGCCGCGCCAGCTGCTTTTTGGCAATGCGGGCAATGTCCTGTCCGTCCAGCGTCACGCACCCGGCATCCGGGCGGCGCAGACCTGCCAGTATGCGCAACAGCGAGGATTTACCGCAGCCGTTAGGGCCAAGCAGGCCCACCGTTTCGCCCCGGGAAACCGTCAGCGAAACATTATTCACAATGATCTTTTTACCTACCTTCCAGGTGATTTTCTCGGCGCAGATGCTCATTACTTATTCCTTGAGCGGTAGATAATCACGGCGAAGAACGGTACGCCCACCAGTGCGGTAACGACGCCAACCGGCAGGCTTTGCGGAGCAATCAGCATCCGCGAGGCGATGTCGGCCAGCACCATCAGGATCGCCCCCGCCAGCGCGCTGGCTATCAGCAGCGTGCGGTGCAGCGGCCCGAACAGGAAACGCATAACGTGCGGCACGACCAGCCCGACAAAACCAATAGAGCCCGCCATGCTGACGATGGTCGCGGTGATCAGGGCGGTGGTGGTAAACAAGGCCAGGCGCACCCAGGGCACGGCAATGCCCAACGAGGCGGCGGCATCATCACCGAACGTAAAGGCGTCCAGCGCACGGGAATAATAAAGACAGACGGCCAGCCCCGCCAGTACCACTACCAGCGCCAGCTGGAATTCCGGCCAGCGTACGCCGCTAAAGCTGCCCAGCAGCCAGAACATCACGTCGCGCGCCTGTTGCGCGCTGGCAGAGGTGCTGATGGTATAGGCGGTAATGGCGTTAAACAGCTGAGAGGCCGCTACGCCCGCCAGGATCGTGCGTTCATTGCCGCCGCGCGCGCCGTTGGTCAGGAAGGCGACGAAGGCAAAGGCGGCGAAGGCTCCGGCAAACGCGCCCGCAGAAAGCGACACTGCGCCGGTGCCGAGACCCAATACGACGACTGACACCGCCCCGGTTGACGCTCCCGCCGACACGCCGAGCACGTAAGGTTCCGCCAGCGCATTCTTCAAAAGGCTCTGCAATACGGCCCCGCAGATGGCCAACCCGGCTCCGCAGCAGGCCGCCACCAGCGCGCGGCTGAGGCGAAAGTCCCAGATGACGCTCTCGTAGATGCGGTTGAGCGGAACGTCAGTCAGCCCCAGCTTATTGCTGATGGCGTAGAACACGTTATTGAGCGGGATAGACAACTCACCGATGCTGACGCCAAGGGCGATCACCAGAAACAACAGCACGAAGGCGAGCAGGCATGACGTGGTCAGGAGCACCCCCTGCCGCATCTGAAGTACGGCGGTGGTCATCAGTTCAGTCCCAGTTTTCTGAGCTGTTCGCCGACCTGCTCAGCACCGTAAAGCGTGCGAATCGTCGGGTTCATGGCCTGGCCGTCCATCACCACAATATGACCCTTCTTCACCGCCTCCATCTGGCTGACGGCTGGATCGCTTTTCAGGAATTTGATTTTTTCTTCGGCGTTGTCCAGCGCCCAGCGGTTACGATCCAGGCTGGAGACCACAATCACGTCCGGATTAGCGGCAATAATACTTTCCCAGCCCACGGTCGGCCATTCGGTCTCAGAGGTAATGGCGTTATGGCCGCCCAGCACGTTAGCAATAAAGCCAGAGGCGCTGTTTTTGCCGCCGACATAGGCATCAGCCGAAGGTGAGGAGCTTGAGAACCAGAAAACAAAGGAGAGGTCTTTGTTGTTTTTGCCAAACTCCTGGCGCAGGTCCGCCTCACGCTTTTTAAAGTCGGCGATAACGGCCTGGCCGCGCGCTTCCACGTTGAAAATCTTAGCGAAATCTTCAATCTCTTTATAAAGGTAGGTCATGTCCCACAGCTTCTGGCGGCTGCCGTACATGTCGCCTGCGGCTTTTTTAGTGGCGCACATGCCCGGGGACAAGTAGCTGTTTACCCCAACGGTTGCCAGATCTTCACGCTTTGCGACCTTACTTTCAGGCCCGAGCAGCAGCGGCAGCTGTGCAGGAACAAAATCAGGGTTTTGCGCAAGAATGGATTCAAGCGTCGGAATTTCGACGGTCAGGGTTTTGATTTTTGCATTCTGCTCAGCCAGCTGCGGCAATACTTTGGTCGGCCAGAACGCGCTGGCTTTCACCTTATCTTCCAGACCCAGCAGAAGCAGGATCTCGACGGTATTCTGCCCCAGGGCCACAACGCGTTCCGGCGCTTTGGTGAAGGTTTCTTTATACCCGCAGTTTTCTATCGTGAGCGGGTACGTGGTAGCCAGAGCTGTACTCATTGATGCAACCGCCAGGCCTAACGCGCAGAGAACCTTCTTCATTAAACGCTACCTTCATTAAAATTATTTTGATGCAAATGAAACGCATTATTAAGGCGGAATTTTATACAGAGGAAAATATATTGTGTCAATGTGGGACAATTACGCAGAGTGATGAAAGGCGGCGCCATATACGGCGCCGGAATGACGGGTTAATTCAGGCTCTCTTTATCGATTCCCAGACGCTTCATGCGCGAGAGCAGGGTGGTACGCTTCAGCCCCAGCCGTTGCGCCGCGCCTTTCGGCCCGGCCACCACGCCGTTGGTCTCCCTGAGCACGCGCAAAATGAGCTGATATTCATCCTCTCCATCCTTCGCAACCTCGGTTGCGGCCACGGTCGTTTCCGCAAGAGAAACCTCCGGCAGGGACAGCTGAAGCACGTTCCCGCGCGTCAGCAGCACCGCGCGCTCGATGACGTTTTCCAGCTCGCGCACGTTCCCCGGCCACTCCATCGCCGAGAGTGTGCGTAGCGTTTCGGCAGGAATACTGTCGATATTTCGCCCCATCCGGCGGGCAATCTTCGCGGTAAAGGCTTTCACCAGCAGCGGAATATCTTCCGGGCGCTCGCGCAGCGGCGGCAGGCAGATCGGGAACACGTTCAGGCGATAGTAGAGATCGCTTCTGAACTCACGGTCTGCGACCATTTTTTTCAGATCGCGGTTGGTGGCGGCAATCAGACGCACGTCGGTCTGGATCAGCTTGTTGCTGCCGAGGCGCTCAAACTCCTGCTCCTGCAGCACGCGCAGCAGCTTGGGCTGGAGCTCCAGCGGCATATCGCCCACTTCGTCGAGGAACAAAGAGCTTTTATCCGCCAGCTCAAAACGGCCCAGCCGCTGGCTGCTGGCGCCGGTAAAGGCACCGCGCTCGTGGCCGAACAGGTCGCTTTCCAGTAAGCCAGCAGGCATCGCCGCGCAGTTCATCTTCACCATCCGGCGGCTGTTGCGGTTGCTCAGGTTGTGGATCGCCCGGGCAATCAGCTCTTTCCCGGTACCGGTTTCACCGAGGATCAGCACCGTGCTGTCGCTTTGCGCCACCATCTCCACCTGCTTGAGCACGCTGTACATGGCATCGCTGCGCCCGATGATTTCGCCAAACTCGCTGTCCACGTTGTTGAGCTGCTCGGTCAGCGCCAGGTTTTCGTCCACCAGCCGCTCCTTCAGGCGGTGGATCTCCTGATAGGCGAGGGCGTTATCCAGCGCGATGGAGATGCGCTCGGCGATCTGGCGCAGCAGCTTCAGGTTGGCGGTGGTAAATACGGCTTCATCGCACTGCGCCAGTTTGAGCACGCCGAGCATGGTGTTGCCGGACATCAGCGGCAGCAGGCACAGGGTCTGGATCTTGTTGCCCCAGGTGTTGAAGAGCATCCGCTCGTAGGGGGCTACCGGATCCTGTTCATTGAGATTGAGCAGCAGGATCTCTTTGCTTTTAAATACCCGCTCGGACAGCGTTCCCGCTTCGTCCACTTCGCTCTGCTCGTGCGCCGGGTTAGCTTCATCAAGGTAGTGGGTGGAGTAGATGTTCAGCTTGCCTTTCCGGTTGCCGCGTAGCGCAATGCTGATGGCATCGATTTTAAAATAGTGATGGATCTCTTTTGATACTTCGCTGACCAGCTCATCCATGTCCAGGCGGGAGAGCACGGCGTTGGTGATGGCAACCAGAATGCGGAAGTTATCGCGCTCGCGGCTCAGCAGGTCGTAGTCCACGTTATTGGTGACGCGGCTTTGGATCTGCTCCGCGACAACGGCCACAATCTGGGTAAAGGTGTGCAGGCGTTCGTACTCCGCCTCGCTCCAGGGCTGGTCGGTATCGCGGATAAACTCGCAGCCGCCAAAAATTTGCCCTTCCACCGCCAGCGGCAGCATGCTGTAGTGGCCGAAAGGGTGGTAAAGGTTGCTCTCTGCCAGCTTCGGCCAGGCCTGGCGAAACTGGTCAAAATTGCAGTGCAGAGCTTCCGGGCGGGAGAGAATACGCCGCACCGGGCCGTGGGCAAGAAACGTTTCATCTTCATATTCGAAGATTTTGCCGTTATCACGCGTTGAGAAATAGCTCGCGCGGTGGGTTGCGCTATGCCAGAGCACAATGGCGGCGCTGTCCGCCAGCGCAGATTGCCTGACCAGCCGCGTCAGGGCATCGCTCAGTGCGCCGAGGTCGGGCTGTTGTAAAAGTGTGCGCGTGATGTCAAACAGGCCCTGCTGTCCAAGATCGCTCATCGGTGTATACGGCATTGTTGCTTTCCAATAGAAACTGGCAAAAAGAGACGTTCGGCGCTGACCGCTATTGATGCGGTCTAGCAAATACGGGGTAACGGTTCAGCGTGCGGCAGATCCAGCGTGCGCTTCACGCCGTAAAGCCCGGTCAGGCGCACCCCTTTGCGCTCAACCACGTCGCCGATGATGGCCGCGTCTTTCCCTAATGGATGCGCGCGCAGCTGTGCAAGTACGGCTTCCGCCGCCGTGCGTTCCACGCCGATCACCAGCTTGCCTTCGTTGGCAAAGTTAAGCGGGTCTAGCCCTAATAGCTCGCATAGCCCGCGCACGGCGCCTTTGACAGGCAGGCCGCGCTCGGTCAGCTCAATTCCGCAGCCGCTGCTTGCGGCAAATTCGTGCACCACGGCATTCACGCCGCCTCGCGTGGCGTCGCGCAGGGCTTTTACGCCCGGCATGTCGCGCAGCGTCTGGATCAGCGGCGTGAGTACCGCGCAGTCACTGCGCAGTTCCCCGTCCAGCCCCAGGCCTTCGCGCAGGTTCAGGATGGTTGCCCCGTGGCAGCCCAGCGTGCCGCTGACAATCAGCACGTCGCCTGCGCAAAGCTGTTGAGCGCCCCAGTGAATATCGGCGGGGATCGCCCCCATCCCGGCGGTGTTGATAAAAAGCTTATCCGCCGCGCCGCGCTGCACCACCTTGGTATCCCCGGTGACGATGGCGATCCCCGCCTCGCGGGCGGTGTGCGCCATGCTGTTGACCACCGCCGTGAGCGTTTCCATCGGTAACCCTTCTTCGAGGATAAACCCGCAGGAGAGGTAGCGGGGGATCGCCCCGCTGACGGCGACGTCGTTTGCCGTGCCGCAGACGGCGAGCTTGCCGATATCGCCGCCCGGGAAGAACAGCGGGTCAATCACGTAGCTGTCGGTAGAGAACGCCAGCCTGTCACCGTGTGCGGTGAGGGTTGAGAGCGCAATGCGCGCCTGATCTTCCTGCTCGGCGAGCCAGGGATTGTTAAAGGCGTCAATAAACAGCCGGTTAATCAGCTGCTGCATCGCCTGTCCACCGCTTCCGTGCGCCATTTCCACCGTGTTCATGCTTCACACTCCTGGTTGCGATAGTGATACCACGCGGCGCATGCCCCTTCTGAAGAGACCATCAGCGCGCCAAACGCGGTTTGCGGGTTACAGGCGTTGCCAAATAACGGGCAGTGATGAGGTTTGCATTTTCCGGTGAGTACGTCGCCACAGCGGGCGCGGGGATCGTCGCACACCTGCTGCGGCTGCGGTCGGAAATGCGCTTCGGCGTCGAAGGCGCGATACGCGGGCGTCAGGTGCACGCCGGATTCGGCAATCAGCCCCAGTCCGCGCCATTCGCTGTCGCCTTCGACGCTAAACACGTCGGCTATGGCCTGCTGTGCCCGTCTGTTACCTGCATCGGGCACCACGCGGCGATACTGATTTTCCACCGCACTCAGGGCCGCTATTTTCTGCTCAACCAGCATGGTCACGCCTTGCAGTAGATCAAGTGGCTCGAAACCAGCCACCACTAACGGACGATTGTACTGTTCAGCGATAAAACCGTAGGCTTCTGTGCCGATCACCATGCTGACGTGGCCCGGCGCCAGAAACGCGTCGATACCGTTATCCGGCGCTTCCAGCAGGCTGCGCAGCGTGGGAATAAGCGTGATGTGCTGGCAGAAAAAGTAAAAGTTTGTGACGTTGCGGGCTTTCGCCTGCTGGAGGGTAATGGCGGTGGCGGGCATGGTGGTTTCAAAACCCAGCCCGAAAAAGACGACCTTACGCTCAGGATTAGCCATCGCCAGCGTCAGGGCATCCATCGGTGAGTAGACGATCCGCACGTCCGCGCCGCGCGCCTTCGCCTGGAGCAGCGAGCCATTTTTTCCCGGTACACGCATGGCGTCGCCAAAGGTACAAAAAATCACACCGGGGCGGCTGGCGATGTCGAGACAGCTGTCGATGCGCCCCATCGGCAGCACGCACACCGGGCAGCCGGGGCCGTGGATAAATTCGATGTTCTCCGGCAGCAGCTGGTCGAGGCCAAATTTAAAGATGGCGTGGGTGTGTCCGCCGCACACCTCCATGATCCGCAGCGGTTTTTCTTTCGTGTAGTCCAGCAGCGACGCGCGGGACTTCAGGCGATCGATAAGCTGCAACACCTGCTCAGGCGCGCGATATTCATCAACGTAACGCATGTGTTATCGTTCCTCCCCATACAGCAGGGCGCCCACGTCCGGCTCGACGTCAAACATATTCTGTAGCGCGTCCAGCGTGTCGCGGGCTTCTTCCTCATTAATCATGCTCATGGCAAAACCTACGTGGACCAGCACCCACTGGCCGAGACGCGATGCGCCGGTCTCATCGTGGCTGCCTACCAGCGTCAGGTCGACATCGCGCAGGATGCCGCAGACCTCCACTTTGGCCTGATTGCCGTCGATGGAATGAATTTGTCCGGGGACGCCTATGCACATCGTTCGTTCTCCAGCCAGTTCAGCCAGGCGTCCATCCCGTCGCCGCGCGTGGCGGAAACCAGCAGGATCTCAATGTCCGGATTCACTTCGCGGGCGTAAGCCAGGCACTTATCCACGTCGAAATTCAGGTACGGCAGCAGGTCGACTTTGTTCAGCAGCATGAGGGAGGCGGCGGCAAACATATGCGGATACTTCAGCGGCTTGTCTTCCCCTTCGGTCACGGAGAGTACCGCCACTTTATGCCGCTCGCCGAGGTCGAAGCTTGCCGGGCAGACCAGGTTGCCGACGTTTTCAATGAACAGGATGCCGTTGTTCGCCAGCGGCAGGCGCGGGGCGGCGTCGGCAATCATCTGCGCGTCCAGATGGCACCCTTTCCCGGTGTTGACCTGAATCGCAGGCGTACCGGTTTCGCGGATGCGCGCGGCGTCGTTTACCGTTTGCTGGTCACCTTCGATAACGGCGCAGGAGACACGTTTATTCAGCCGTTTGAGGGTTTCGGTCAGCAGCGTGGTTTTACCGGAGCCGGGGCTGGAGACCAGGTTCAGCACCAGCTGTTCGCGCGCGGCAAAGCGGGCGCGATTGCGGACGGCGAGCTGGTTGTTTTTATCCAGCACATTAATCTCCACCTCCAGCATCTGGCGCTGGCTGATGCCCGGCGCGTGGGTGCCCGCTTCGCCGCGGCCGTAATGCAGGTCACCCGCGTCGGAACGCTGCGGCGCGAAGGTGATGCCGGTCAGTGCCGCCGCGGGACGCGGGGCAGGGGAAAAGGGCGCGGAGCGAAACGCGGAGTGGGGGCGGTGTTCATCCCCTTCGATATACAGGTTGCCTTCAGCGCAACCGCAGGTACTACACATACTTTACTCCTTCTCGATTTCGAGGCGTTGGATCTGCATACCGTCATCCGCCACGATGCGCAGCCCGCTGCTCTGGCACTGCGGACAGCGCTGTACCTTCGATGACAACAGCGTGACGTACTCCTGACACTGTTCGCACCAGCACTCTGCCTGCTGCTCCTCGATATGCAGTGCGCAACCTTCCGCCAGCGTGCCGCGGCACACCAGCTCAAAACAGAAGGTGAGGGCGCTGGTCTCGACGCAGGAAAACGCCCCGACCTTCAGCCAGACGCCGGTCACGCGCTTCGCATGGTTCTGCACAGCCTGCTGTTCGATAAGTTCCAGTGCCCGCTGGCAGAGGGTGATTTCGTGCATGACGCCTCCTTAATGAATTGCCCCTTCAATGCAATAACAGTGCCAGCTTGATTTGCGTTACGGCGTGACGATGTCAACGCTGTCGAAATGACACGTCGACACCGCGGCGGTGACAGTACGTATCTTGTTAAAAGCTATTTAAATCAACAAATTAAAAGCTGGCACGAAAACTGCTTAACAGCCGCTAACTCCATTAACCGGATACCTTTTATGACTATTTGGGAAATTAGCGAAAAAGCGGATTACATCGCGCAACGTCATCAGCAGCTTCAGGATCAGTGGCACCTCTACTGCAACTCTCTGATTCAGGGGATCACCCTGTCAAAAGCCCGTCTGCACCATGCCATGAGCTGCGCGGCGCAGGGGGACATGCGCTTTGTGTTGTTTGGTCACTTCACGATTTTTGTCACCCTGGCGGAGAGCTTCAACAGCCACACCATTGAGTATTACGTTGAGACAAAAGAGGGTGAAAAACAGTGTATTGCGAAAGCTCAACTGATGGCCGACGGCATGGTGGACGGTCACGTCAGCAACCGCGATCGCCAGCAGGTGCTGGAGCACTATCTGGAGAAAATAGCGCCGGTTTATAACGGCCTCTACGCCGCCGTTGAGCACGATCAGCCGATCAACCTGAAACAGCTGATCGACGGAAAATCCTCCGCGAACGTGGCCTGAAAAGCGAGTGTCGAGAAGTGTCGATAAGACAGTTTTTTTTCGTCAAAAATGACCATCACCAGAGGATGACCCGGTGAACCGTTTTGTAATTGCTGACTCGACGGTCTGTATTGGCTGTCGGACCTGTGAGGCGGCGTGCTCGGAAACGCACCGCCTGCACGGGCTACAGTCCATGCCGCGCCTGCGCGTCATGCGTAATGAGAAAGAGTCTGCCCCGCAGCTCTGTCACCACTGTGAAGACGCCCCGTGCGCGGGCGTTTGTCCTGTCAATGCCATCACCCGCGTTGACGGCGCGGTACAGCTGAACGAAAGCCTGTGCGTGAGCTGCAAGCTGTGCGGCATCGCCTGTCCGTTCGGCGCCATTGAGTTTTCCGGCAGCCGTCCGCTGCATATTCCGGCGAATGCCAATACCCCGAAAGCGCCGCCTGCGCCACCGGCTCCGGCACGTGTGAGCACGCTGCTGGACTGGGTGCCGGGCATTCGCGCCGTTGCGGTGAAGTGCGACCTGTGCAGCTTCGATGAGCAGGGTCCGGCCTGCGTGCGGACCTGCCCGACCCGGGCGCTGGTCCTGGTCAACATCCGCGACATCGCTCGCACCAGCAAACGCAAGCGTGAGCTGACCATCAATACCGACGTCGGCGATCTTTCGCTGCTGCGGGCGCTTAACGAGGGGGCGAAATGAACGCGATAGTTATGATGACCAGCGGCGTGGCCTGGTTTGCCGCCGCCGCTGTCCTGGCGCTGCTCCTCGCCTTCCATAAAACGCTGAGCGGCGTGATCGCCGGTATCGGCGGGGCGGTCGGCAGCCTGATGACGCTGGCGGCGGGCGGGGTTGTCCTGATCGACGGGCAATCCGTCGACACCCTCATCCCGCTGATTCACCACGCCGTTGAGCTTACGCCGCTGAACGCCATCTGGCTGATAACCTTTGGCCTGTGCGGGCTGTTTATCAGCCTGTTTAATATCGACTGGCACCGCCATCAGCACACCAAAGCCAACGGCCTGCTGGTTAACCTGTTGATGGCCGCCGCGGTCTGTACCGTTGTCGCCAGCAACCTCGGCGCGCTGGTGGTGATGGCTGAAATCATGGCCCTGTGCGGCGTGTTCCTGACCGGATGCAGCGCCTCCGGCAAGCTGTGGTTTGCGCTCGGACGTCTCGGCACGCTGCTGCTGGCGCTGGCCTGCTGGCTGGTGTGGCAGCGTTTCGGCACGCTGGATTTCGCCGCGCTTAACGGCCAGCCGCTGGGCAACGACGTCTGGCTGTTGAGCGTAGTCGGTTTTGGCCTGCTGGCCGGGATAATCCCGCTGCACGGCTGGGTGCCGCAGGCGCATGCCAATGCCTCAGCCCCGGCCGCTGCGCTGTTCTCCACCGTGGTGATGAAGGTCGGTCTGTTCGGCATCCTGACGATAACCCTGACGGGCGATCGGCCGCCGCTGTGGTGGGGCGTGGCGTTGCTGATTGCGGGGATGATCACCGCGTTCGTCGGTGGCCTCTACGCGCTGATGGAGCACAACATCCAGCGTCTGCTGGCGTACCACACCCTGGAGAACATCGGGATTATCCTGCTCGGCATGGGCGCAGGCGTCACCGGGCTGGCGCTCAACCAGCCGGCGCTGATTGCCGCCGGGTTTATTGGCGGTCTGTATCACCTTATCAACCACAGCCTGTTTAAAAGCACCCTGTTCCTCGGCGCGGGCAGCGTCTGGTTCCGCACCGGGCACCGCGATATTGAGAAGCTCGGCGGGATTGGCAAAAAAATGCCCGTCATTTCGCTGGCGATGCTGGTCGGGCTGATGGCGATGGCTGCGCTGCCGCCGCTGAACGGCTTTGCCGGCGAGTGGGTGATTTATCAATCCTTCTTCGCCCTCGGCCAGAGCGAGGCGTTTATCGGGCGTTTACTCGGCCCGCTGCTGGCGGTGGGCCTGGCGATCACCGGCGCGCTGGCGGTGATGTGTATGGCTAAAGTTTACGGTGTCACCTTCCTGGGCGCGCCGCGCACCCGAGAAGCGGAAAACGCCTGCTGCGCCCCGGTACTGATGACCACCAGCGTGGTCGCGCTGGCGCTGTGCTGCATCGCGGGCGGGGTTGCCGCGCCGTGGCTGCTGCCGCAGCTGGGCCAGGCTATTCCGCTGCCGCTGGTCACGGCGCATACCGTCGTTTCCCAGCCGATGATGGCGCTGCTGCTGATTGCCGCGCCGCTCCTGCCGTTCGTGCTGATGCTGTTCTTCAGACGCGACCGTCTCGCCTCCCGCTCGCGCGGCGCGGCGTGGGCCTGCGGCTACGAACACGAGCAGTCGATGGTCATCACCGCCCACGGTTTCGCCATGCCGGTGAAAGAGAACTTTGCCGCCGTGCTGAAGCTGCGACACTGGCTGAACCCGGTGGGCTGGGTGCCGGGCTGGCAGGGGGCCGCCGTGCCCGTACTGTTCCGCCGCCTGGCGCTGATCGAGCTGGCGGTGCTGGTGGTGATTGTCATTTCACGAGGAGCCTGACATGAGTCTGTTACTGGCAATTCTTCAGGCGCTGGTGCTGTTCGCCGCCGCGCCGCTGCTGTCGGGCATCACGCGCGTGGCGCGCGCCCGGCTGCACAACCGTCGCGGACCTGGCGTGCTCCAGGAGTACCGCGATCTCTTCAAACTGCTCTCCCGTCAGAGCGTCGCGCCGGATGCCGCGGGCTGGGTGTTCCGCCTGACGCCGTTTGTGATGGTGGGCGTGATGCTGACCATCGCCACCGCGCTGCCGGTGGTGACGGTGGCGTCGCCGCTGCCGGTGCTGGGCGATCTGATTACGCTGATCTACCTCTTCGCCATCGCGCGTTTCTTCTTTGCGATTGCGGGCCTGGACACCGGCAGCCCGTTTACGGGTATCGGTGCCAGCCGCGAGGCGATGCTCGGCGTGCTGGTTGAGCCAATTCTGCTGCTGGGGCTGTGGGTCGCCGCGCAGGTTGCAGGCTCGACCCACATCAGTTTCATCACCGACACCGTTTACCACTGGCCGGTTTCACGTTCGCTCCCGCTGGTGCTGGCGCTCTGCGCCTGCGCGTTCGCCACGTTTATCGAGATGGGCAAGCTGCCGTTCGATCTCGCGGAAGCGGAGCAGGAATTACAGGAGGGGCCGCTCACCGAGTACAGCGGCTACGGCTTTGCGGTGCTGAAGTGGGGCATCAGTCTCAAGCAGCTGGTGGTGTTGCAGATGTTCGTCGGCGTTTTCTTCCCGTGGGGGCAGATGACGAACTTCTCTGCGGGCGGCCTGCTGCTGGCCGTGGTGGTGGCTGTGCTCAAGCTGCTTATCGGCGTGCTGGTCATTGCCCTGTTTGAAAACAGCATGGCGCGCCTGCGTTTTGTCGAAACGTCACGCATTACCTGGGCTGGTTTTGGTTTTGCATTTTTAGCGTTCGTCTCCTTGCTGGTGGCGTGATTAAAGAGAGTGTTTATGTCTGAAGAAAAGAAAGGTCAGCAGTATCTCGCCGCGTTGCATCAGGCTTTCCCGGGCGTGGTGCTGGAGGAGTCCTGGCAAACCAAAGACCAGATCACCGTCACCATTAAGGTGAACTATCTGCCGGAAGTGGTGGAGTTTCTCTACTACCAGCAGGGCGGCTGGCTGTCGGTGTTGTTCGGTAACGACGAGCGCCAGCTGTGCGGCAGTTACGCGGTGTACTACGTGATGTCGATGGAGCAGGGCGAGAAGTGCTGGATCACCGTGCGCGTCGAGGTCGACCCGAATAAACCGGAATACCCGTCCGTCACGCCGCGCGTGCCCGCCGCCGTCTGGGGCGAGCGCGAAGTGCGCGACATGTACGGCCTGGTGCCGGTTGGCCTGCCTGACGAGCGTCGCCTGGTGCTGCCGGACGACTGGCCGGATGAACTCTATCCGCTGCGCAAGGACAGCATGGACTACCGCCAGCGCCCAGCCCCAACCACCGACAGCGAAACCTACGAGTTCATCAACGAGCTGGGCAGCAAGAAGAATAACGTGGTGCCGATTGGCCCGCTGCACGTTACCTCTGACGAACCGGGCCACTTCCGCCTGTTCGTCGACGGCGAGAACATTATCGACGCCGACTACCGCCTGTTCTACGTCCACCGCGGCATGGAGAAGCTGGCGGAGACCCGCATGGGCTACAACGAAGTCACGTTTCTTTCTGACCGCGTGTGCGGCATCTGCGGCTTTGCCCACAGCACCGCCTACACCACCTCGGTGGAAAACGGCATGGGGATCGTGGTGCCGGAACGCGCGCAGATGATCCGCGCCATTCTGCTGGAGGTGGAGCGCCTGCACTCGCACCTGCTGAACCTCGGCCTGGCCTGCCATTTCGTCGGATTTGACTCCGGGTTTATGCAGTTCTTCCGCGTGCGCGAGGCGTCGATGAAGATGGCGGAGATCCTTACCGGGGCGCGTAAAACCTACGGCCTGAACCTGATCGGCGGGATCCGCCGCGACCTGCTGAAAGACGACATGATCCAGACCCGCCAGCTGGCGCAGCAGATGCGCCGGGACGTGCAGGAGCTGGTGGATATGCTGCTCAGCACGCCCAACATTGAGCAGCGCACCGTCGGGATTGGTCGTCTTGACCCGGAAATCGCCCGCGACTTCAGTAACGTTGGTCCGATGGTGCGCGCCAGCGGCCACGCCCGCGACACCCGCGCCGATCACCCGTTCGTCGGCTACGGCCTGCTGCCGATGACCGTGCACAGCGAGCAGGGCTGCGACGTCATCTCCCGTCTGAAGGTGCGCATCAACGAGGTGTTCACCGCGCTGAACATGATTGACTACGGACTCGATAACCTGCCGGGCGGCCCGCTGATGGTGGAAGGCTTCACCTACATTCCAAACCGCTTTGCCCTCGGCTTTGCCGAAGCGCCGCGCGGGGACGACATCCACTGGAGCATGACCGGCGACAACCAGAAGCTCTACCGCTGGCGCTGCCGTGCGGCGACCTACGCCAACTGGCCAACCCTGCGCTACATGCTTCGCGGCAACACGGTCTCCGACGCGCCGCTGATCATCGGCAGCCTCGACCCGTGTTACTCCTGCACCGACCGCATGACCGTCGTGGACGTGCGCAAGAAGAAAAGCCAGGTGGTGCCGTACAAAGAGCTTGAGCGCTACAGCATCGAACGTAAGAACTCGCCGCTGAAATAAGGATTCGCCATGTTTACCTTTATCAAAAAAGTGATCAAAACCGGCGCGCAGACCAGCAGTTATCCGCTGGAGCCGATCCCGGTTGATAAAAACTTTCGCGGCAAGCCGGAGCACAACCCGCAGCAGTGCATCGGCTGCGCGGCCTGCGTCAACGCCTGCCCGTCGAATGCCTTAACGGTGGAAACGGACCTGAAAACCGGCGAGCTGGCCTGGCAGTTTAACCTCGGGCGCTGCATCTTCTGCGGCCGCTGCGAGGAGGTCTGCCCGACGGTCGCCATTCGCCTGTCTCAGGAGTACGAGCTGGCGGTGTGGAAAAAAGAGGACTTCCTCCAGCAATCGCGCTTTGCGCTGTGCAACTGCCGCGTCTGCAAGCGTCCGTTCGCCGTGCAAAAAGAGATCGACTACGCCATCGCGCTGCTGAAGCACAACGGCGACGTCCGCGCGGAGCATCACCGTGAAAGCTTCGAAACCTGCCCGGAGTGCAAGCGTCAGAAATGCCTGCTGCCGTCTGACCGCATCGATTTAACCCGCCATATGAGAGAGGCCAGCTGATGGAAAACTTACTCGGCCCGCGCGACGCTAACGGCATTCCGGTGCCGCTGACGGTGGAGGAGTCCATCGCCAGCATGAAGGCGTCGCTGCTGAAAAAAATCAAACGCTCGGCCTACGTCTATCGCGTGGACTGCGGTGGCTGCAACGGCTGCGAGATTGAGATCTTCGCTACGCTGTCGCCGCTGTTTGACGCCGAGCGCTTCGGCATCAAGGTGGTGCCGTCCCCGCGCCACGCGGATATCCTGCTGTTCACCGGCGCGGTCACCCGCGCGATGCGCTCGCCTGCGCTGCGCGCCTGGCAGTCTGCGCCGGATCCGAAAATCTGCATCTCCTACGGCGCCTGCGGCAACAGCGGCGGCATCTTCCACGATCTTTACTGCGTCTGGGGCGGCACCGACAAAATCGTGCCGGTGGACGTCTACATTCCGGGCTGCCCGCCGACGCCCGCCGCCACGCTGTACGGTTTTGCCATGGCGCTCGGCCTGCTGGAGCAGAAGATCCACGCCCGCGAGCCAGGCGAGCTGGACAACCAGCCAGCCACTATCCTGCACCCGGATATGGTGCAACCGCTGCGGGTGAAGATCGACCGCACGGCACGCAGGCTGGCGGGCTACCGCTACGGACGCCAGATTGCCGACGATTATCTGCGTCTGCTCAGCCAGGGCGACCATCAGGTGGCGCGCTGGCTGGAGGCCGAGAACGATCCGCGTCTCAATGAGATCGTGGCGAACCTGAACAACATTGTGGATGAGGCGCGTATCCGATGAGTGAAACGGTGGTGTTCAGCCAGCTGAGCCGTAAGTTTATTGATGAGAACGATGCCACGCCGGATGCGGCGCAGCAGGTGGTCTATTACAGCCTGGCGATTGGGCACCACCTCGGGGTGATCGACTGCCTGGAGGCGGCGTTAACCTGCCCGTGGCCGGAATACCTGGCGTGGATCGCCACGCTGGAGGAGGGCAGTACGGCGCGGCGCAAGATGGAGGGCGTGCCGAAGTATGGCGAGATCGTCATCGACGCCAACCACATTGCGATGCTCGCTAACGCCTTTGACGCGGCGCTGAGCGTACAAACCCCGGCGCAGCAGGCGTGGAGCAAAACGCTGCTCGGCATGCTGCACGATATTCATCAGGAGAGCGCCATCTACCTGATGGTGAGGAGATTACGTGACTGACGTTTTACTGTGTGTCGGCAACAGCATGATGGGCGACGACGGCGCGGGTCCGCTGCTGGCGGAACTGTGCGCCGCAAACCCGCCGGGCAACTGGGTGGTGATTGACGGCGGCAGCGCGCCGGAAAACGACGTGGTCGCCATCCGTGAACTGCATCCGGACAGGCTGTTAATCGTCGATGCCACCGATATGGGGCTTAACCCCGGCGAGATCCGCCTGATTGACCCGGACGACATCGCCGAGATGTTTATGATGACCACCCACAATATGCCGCTGAACTACCTGGTGGATCAGATCAAAGACGACGTGGGCGAGGTGCTGTTTTTGGGCATTCAGCCGGATATTGTCGGGTTTTATTACCCGATGACGCCGCCGGTGAAAGAGGCGGTGGAGGGGGTGTATTCACGGCTTGCAGGGTGGGTTGGGGATGGAGGTTTTTCTCCGCTCTGAGCAGTGCCGGGTGGCGGCTTCGCCTTACCCGGCCTACCAAACCCATCTCCCTCTCCCTGTGGGAGAGGGCTGGGGTGAGGGCAACAGGCTACTCGAGATCCCCCCCGTTACTCGCAATCACCTTCTTATACCATCCGAACGATTTCTTGCGTTTCCGTTCCAGCGTGCCGTTCCCGGCGTCGTCGCGGTCGACGTAGACAAATCCATAGCGCTTGCTCATCTCCCCGGTTGAGGCCGAGACCAGGTCAATGCAGCCCCAGGTGGTGTAGCCCAGCAGCGGAACGCCGTCCTCAATCGCGTCGCCCATCGCGCGGATGTGCTCGCGCAGGTAGCTGATGCGGTAGTCGTCGTTAATCTCACCGTTTTCATCAACGACATCTTTCGCCCCCAGACCGTTTTCCACCAGGAACAGCGGCTTCTGGTAGCGGTCGTACATCATGTTCATAGTGATGCGCAGGCCGAGCGGGTCGATACCCCAGCCCCACTCGCTCACCTGAATGTGCGGGTTGCGCAGGGACTTCACGATGTTCGCCGCGCTGGTGTTGCCCGCGTTCATGTCCGCCGACGCGCAGCGCGAGGCGTAGTAGCTGAACGAGACAAAGTCGACGGTATTTTTCAGCAGTTCGTCATCGCCCGGGTCTTTCACAATCACGACGCCTTTTTCGCGGAACACGCGGGCAGAGTAGGCCGGATAGCTGCCGCGCGCCTGCACGTCGATAAAAAACAGGTTCTCGCGGTCTTTCTCCAGCGCCATCCACACGTCTTCCGGCTTGCAGGAGTAGGGGTAGAAGTTACCGCCCGCCAGCATGCAGCCGACCTGGTTTTCCGGGTTTACCTCGTGGGCAATTTTGGTCGCCAGCGCGCTCGCCACCAGCTCGTGGTGCGCGGCCTGGTATTTCACCTGGTCTTCGTTTTCACCTTCCTCAAACACCAGCCCCGCGCCGGAAAAGGGGCTGTGCAGCATGATGTTGATTTCGTTGAAGGTCAGCCAGTATTTCACCAGCCCGTTAAACTCTTCGAAGCAGGTGCGGGCGTAGCGGGCGAAGAAATCGACCATCTTACGGTTGCGCCAGGAGCCGTACTCCGTCACCAGGTGCATCGGCACGTCGAAGTGGCAGAGGGTCACCAGCGGCTCGATGTTGTACTTTTTGCACTCCTCGAACACCGCGCGGTAGAAGGCAATGCCTTCCTGATTCGGCAGCGGTTCGTCGCCGTTCGGGTAGAGGCGGCTCCAGGCAATCGAGGTGCGGAACACCGTAAAGCCCATCTCCGCCATCAGGGCGATGTCTTCTTTGTAGCGATGGTAAAAATCAATCGCCTCGTGGCTCGGGTAGAATTCGTCGTCCCGCAACGAAAACCGTTTTTCCTTGCCGACTTTTACCGCCAGGCGGTTTGCGCCGTGGGGGATCATATCGACCGTCGTCAGTCCTTTGCCGCCTTCACGGTAAGCCCCTTCACTCTGGTTGGCGGCAAGCGCGCCGCCCCATAAAAATCCTTGTGGAAAAACAGACATTCTTACCTCGCTTTCAGTTTATGCTTCTGCTGCTTTGTTCTGTACCGGTGCGGTTTGCAGGGCGCGTGCTTTTTCGGCTTCGTCTTCTACCGGGATATCCTCAAACCCTAACAGCAGGGTCAGCACAAACGACAGCACCACTGCCAGACCCATCACGCCAAACACCCAGACGATGGTCATCGGGTTGGCCGGGTCGAAGAACTGCACGCTGGTAAACAGCCCCGGCGCCGCCATCGAATGGCTGGCAAGACCGGCTATGCCCGCCACCGCGCCGCAGATAAAGCCGCTGATCAGGCTGGCAATCAGCGGGCGTTTCAGACGGATCGCGACGCCGTACAGGGCCGGTTCAGAGATCCCCGCCATGATGGCGGAGGCCGCCGCCGCCAGCGCCGTCTGGCGCAGCTCCGGGTTTTTCGTTTTCCACGCCACCGCCAGCGACGAACCGCCGAGCGACAGGTTGGCGCCAATTTCCGACGGCATCACCATCCCTTCCTTGCCCGTTTCGGCAATGGTCTGAATGATGGTCGGCGTAAAGACGCGGTGCATCCCGGTCATCACCAGCAGCGGCCACAATGCGCCCATGATCGCCACGGAGAGCCAGCCCAGGTAGCCGTGAATGGTGTAGACCAGCGCGGAGATGGCGCTACCGATCCAGATCCCGAGCGGGCCAATCAGCACGATGGCGAGCGGGGCGGCAATCAGCACGATCAGCATCGGCTTGAGGAAGTTTTTCGTCACCGCCGGGGTAATGCGATCCACCCAGCGTTCGATGTACGACAGGCACCAGGTCATCACCAGCGCCGGGATAACGGTATAGGTGTATTTCACCGCCGTCACCGGAATGAACGCGAACTCAACGTGCTCGCCCTGCGCGGCCTTGGCCATCAGCTCGATAAAGCTCGGGTGAACCAGCACGCCCGCGATGGCGATTGCCAGGGACATGTTGGTTTTGAACTTCACCGCTGCGGAAGCCGCCACCATCAGCGGCAGGAAGAAGAACGCGCCGTCGCCGATAACGGTCAGGATCGTCAGCGTCGGGTCACCTTTGCCCAGCACGCCGGTCATCTCAAGGATCATCGCCAGCAGCTTGACCATCGACCCGCCGATGATCGCCGGGATCAGCGGAGACATAGTGCCGATCAGCGCGTCGAGGATCCCGGCGCCAATCCGGCGCAGCGTGAGCTTCTGTGGACCTTCCGCTACGGCAGGTTGCAGGTTAGCGGGCAGCAGGCTCACCACTTCACGGTATGCCTGGGACACGGTGTTGCCGATGATCACCTGGCACTGGTTGTCGTTGCGCACCACGCCGAGCACGCCGCTGATGCTTTTCAGGCGCGCGGTGTCGGTAAGGCTTTCGTCTTTCAGAACGAAGCGCAGGCGCGTCATGCAGTGGGTGACGGCGACGATGTTCTCTTTACCGCCCAGCGCGCTAACAACGTCGTTTGCCAGCGCAGCGTAATTTTTTGCCATCGGATGTGATCCTGTTATCGTTGTGAGAAGTGTAGGAAACCGGTTTCACATAATCATCATGAGTTTCTTTTAATGAAACAAGATCACTTTTTATTCATTTTTTCGTTTCGTGATGACGATCACTCGTGGCCGTAAAAAGCGTGATAACGTCGCTGCGACAATTTTTCTGCGGTGAAGTACACTGCGGCTCATCGGTTTTGAATGGAATAACACTATGACCACCATGCTGGAAGTGGCGAAGCGGGCAGGCGTGTCGAAAGCGACGGTCTCCCGGGTGCTGTCGGGGAACGGTTACGTCAGCCAGGAGACGAAAGACCGCGTGTTTCAGGCCATCGAAGAAAGCGGGTATCGCCCCAATCTGCTGGCGCGAAACCTGGCGACCAAACGCACCCAGACCCTGGGGCTGGTGGTGACAAACACCCTGTACCATGGGGTCTACTTTAGCGAGCTGCTGTTTAACGCCGCGCGGATGACGGAAGAGAAGGGGCGTCAGCTGATCCTGGCGGACGGCAAGCACAGCGCCGAAGAGGAGCGCGAGGCGATCCAGTATCTGCTCGACATGCGCTGCGACGCGGTGATCATCTACCCGCGTTTTCTGAGCGTGGAAGCGCTGGACGAGATCATTGAGAAATGCGAGCAGCCGATTATGGTGCTCAACCGCCGTTTGCGGAAAAACAGCAGCCACAGCGTCTGGTCCGATCATAAAGCGTCGTGTCAGGACGCGGTATCGCAGCTGATCGCGAAAGGCCACCGGGAGATTGCGTTTATCACCGGTTCGCTGGATTCACCCACCGGGGTGGAGCGTCTTTCCGGTTACAGGGAGGCGCTGGCGCAGCACGGGATTGCAGTTCGTGACGCGCTGGTCGCCGAAGGGAAGTGGAGCCCGGCCAGCGGCGCGGCGGCGGTCTCTCAGCTGCTCACCCGCGGCGAAGCGTTTACCGCGCTGGTGGCGAGTAACGACGATATGGCGATTGGCGCCATCAGGCAGTTGCACGAGAGCGGCGTCGCCACGCCGGGCGCGGTGTCCGTCATCGGCTTTGACGACGTGGCAATCGCGCCCTATATCGTGCCGTCCCTCTCCAGCGTGCGTATTCCGGTAACGGAGATGATCCAGGAGACCATCAGCCGCCTGATTTTCATGCTCGACGGCGGTGAGTTTAAGCTTCAGCAAACCTTCTCCGGCGAGCTTATCCTGCGCGACTCCGTTATTGACGGCCCGCATCGCTGACGTCGACATCTGTCATCGTCACTAATGACGATGACAGAACTACTTCTTTTTATTTCGCTTTAAAATCAACGCATTAAATATTGGCACGGTTTATGAATAGCTTCGCGCATAACAGTTATGCCGGAGAAGCAGATGAACCGTTTTATTATGGCCGATGCCAGCAAATGCATTGGTTGCCGTACCTGTGAAGTGGCGTGCGTGGTGTCCCATCAGGCAGAGCAGGATTGCGCCTCTCTCACCCCTGATACCTTTCTGCCGCGCATCCACGTCATTAAAGGCGTGAATATTTCTACCGCCGCTATCTGTCGCCAGTGTGAAGACGCGCCGTGCGCCAACGTCTGTCCGAACGGGGCGATTAAGCGCGAGAAAGGCTTCGTGCATGTGATGCAGGAGCGCTGCATCGGGTGCAAAACCTGTGTGGTGGCGTGTCCGTATGGCGCGATGGAGGTGGTGGTTCGCCCGGTGGTTCGCAACAGCGGTATCGGGCTGAGCGTGCGCGCGGAGAAAGCCGAAGCCAATAAATGTGACCTCTGCTACCACCGCGACGCCGGTCCGGCGTGTATGGAAGCCTGTCCGACGCATGCGCTGGTCTGCGTCGATCGAGACAAGCTCGAACAGATGAGTGCCGAAAAACGTCGCCGCGCGGCGTTCGACACCTCGTCATCACTGCTGTTCTGAACCGTATGAGCAGCAACGGCGTTCAGCTGCGGGTGCGCGGCAAGGTGCAGGGCGTGGGGTTTCGGCCCTTCGTCTGGCAGCTGGCGCACCGGCTGAAGCTTGTGGGCGATGTCTGCAACGACGGAGAGGGTGTCCTGGTGCGTCTCGCGGGTAATGGGGGGGACTTTACCGCGAGGCTGCGCCAGGACTGCCCACCGCTGGCGCGCATCGATCGCGTTGAAACGCAGCCGTACAGCTGGAATACGCTGCCGGACGAGTTTGTCATCCGCCACAGCGAGAGTGGGGCGATGGACACGCAAATCGTCCCGGATGCCGCCACCTGTCCCGCGTGCCTGGCGGAGATGCGCGATCCCCGCGAACGTCGCTACCGCTACCCCTTTATCAACTGCACCCACTGCGGGCCGCGGTTTACCATTATCCGCGCCATGCCCTATGACCGCCCGGCCACGTCAATGGCGCCATTCCCGCTCTGTATGCCCTGTGAAACGGAGTACCGCAACCCGGCTGACCGGCGTTTTCACGCCCAGCCAGTGGCCTGCCCGGACTGCGGGCCGCAGCTGGAGTGGCGAGCCGGGGAGGCTACCGCCACCCGCGAATCGGCGTTAAGCACGGCGGTGGCGATGCTGGAAGGCGGCGGGATTGTGGCGGTCAAAGGGCTGGGCGGTTTTCACCTGGTCTGCGACGCGCTTAACCCGCAGGCGATTCGGAAATTGCGGGCACGCAAGCAGCGCCCGACCAGGCCGCTGGCGGTGATGATCCCGCATGCGAACGATCTGCCGAAGACCATCCAGACGCTGTTACGTTCACCCGCTGCGCCGATTATGCTGACGCCAAAAGCCTGCCTTCCAGCGTTTCCTGAGGAGATTGCGCCGGGGCTGAATACGGTTGGTGTGATGTTGCCTGCGAACCCGCTCCAGCATTTGCTGATGCTGGACTGTCAGCGTCCGCTGGTGATGACCTCCGCCAACCTCAGTGGCCATCCACCCGCCATAAGCAACCAGCAGGCGCTGGAAGAACTCAGTGACATCGCTGACGGCTTCCTGCTGCACAACCGCGACATCCTGCAACGGATGGATGATTCAGTGATGGACCAGGAGGGCACGATGCTGCGTCGCGCACGCGGTTTTGTGCCGGATGCCATCACATTGCCCGCCGGATTCCGCGACATCCCGCCCATGTTATGCACCGGCGCGGAGATGAAAAATACCTTCTGCCTGGTACGTGGCAACCAGGCGGTGCTGAGCCAGCATTTTGGCGATCTGAGCGACGAGGGCGTAGAGGCGCAGTGGCGCAGTGCGCTCTCGACGATGCAGGAGATCTACGCTTTCCAGCCAGAGCGTGTGGTGTGCGATGCCCATCCGGGATATCACGCCCGACAGTGGGCCCGGACGCAGGCGCTGCCCGTTGAGACCGTGCTGCATCATCATGCGCATGCGGCAGCGTGTCTGGCGGAGAACGGCTGGCCGCTCGACGGCGGGGATGTTATTGCCCTGACGCTGGACGGGATCGGCATGGGCGAGAACGGCGCGCTGTGGGGCGGCGAGTGCCTGCGGGTGAACTATCGCGACTGCGAACGGCTGGGCGGTCTGCCAGCCGTTGCGCTGCCGGGGGGCGATCTGGCGGCAAAACAGCCGTGGCGCAATTTGCTCGCCCACTGTCTGGCGT
Source organism: Enterobacter hormaechei subsp. xiangfangensis (assembly GCF_001729785.1). Classification (NCBI taxonomy): domain Bacteria; kingdom Pseudomonadati; phylum Pseudomonadota; class Gammaproteobacteria; order Enterobacterales; family Enterobacteriaceae; genus Enterobacter; species Enterobacter hormaechei. The sequence goes on along the minus strand of NZ_CP017183.1, from coordinate 3,620,549 downwards.
TCGTACCTGACTGGCAGCAGTACCCGGAAACTGAGGTGGTACAGCGTCAAAACTGGCCGCTGCTGGCAACGGCGGTGTCGCGCGGTATCAATGCGCCGCGGGCCTCCTCCTGTGGTCGTCTGTTCGACGCCGTGGCCTGTGCGCTGGGCATTGAAACGCAACGCTATGAGGGCGAAGCCGCGTGCCGGCTGGAGGCGCTGGCCGAACGCTGTGCAGGGGTTGATCATCCGGTGACGCTCCAGACGGATAACCTTGCGCTGTTCTGGCAGCAGTGGCTGGCCTGGCGGGCGGAGCCCGGCGAGCGCGCCTGGGCCTTTCACGATGCGCTGGCAAAAGGGCTGAGCGAACTGGCGGCAACGCATGCCCGCCGACGGTCGCTCTCTACGGTGTGCTTCAGCGGCGGCGTCCTTCACAACCGCCTGCTGCGCGCGCGCCTTCGTCATTACCTTTCTGATTTCACGCTTCTTTTTCCTTCGCGCCTGCCCGCAGGTGACGGAGCGATCTCCTTCGGGCAGGCGGTGGTTGCTGCCGCCCGATCATGTTTACAAAGGACTTAAAATGTTACGACTGTTACGCAATGAACCTCGTGCAGCGTGCCTGCTGCTGGCTCTCGGGATGGCTAACCTGCTGGCCTGGGGGCTGGCGTGGCACACCTTTAGCGACAGTACGGCGCTGATGGCGGCCAGCCTGCTGGCCTGGTGTTACGGACTGCGTCATGCGGTGGATGCCGACCATATCGCCGCGATTGATACCGTGACGCGTAAGATGATGCAGCAGGGCAAGCGCCCGTCCGGCGTGGGCGCATGGTTTTCCCTCGGACACTCCACCATTGTGGTGCTGGCCTCCATTGCTATCGCCGCTACCGCCACGGCGTTTCAGAAAAACATGGCATGGTTCCACGAAACCGGCAGCCTGATTGGCACCGCCGTCTCCGCCACCTTCCTGCTGGCGATGGCGCTGGTGAATATGGTGATCCTGCGCGGCGTCTGGCGCAGTTTTCAGGCACTGAAACACGGCAGGCCGGCGCAGGGCGACATCACGCTGCCTGCACAGGGTGGCGTCATGAACTGGCTGTTCGGCAAAACCTTCCGCCTCGTCAATAAAAGCTGGCAGATGTACCTGGTCGGTTTCCTGTTTGGCCTCGGCTTTGATACGGCCACCGAAATCGGCGTGCTGGGGATCTCCGCCGCCAGCGCCTCCAGCGGGATGTCGGTGTGGTCGATCATGATCTTCCCGGCGCTCTTCGCCAGCGGCATGGCGCTGGTGGATACGCTCGATAACCTGCTGATGGTGGGTGCCTACGGCTGGGCGTTTAACAAGCCGCAGCGCAAGCTGTACTACAACATGACCATCACCGGCACTTCGGTGGTGGTGGCGCTGTTTATCGGCGGCCTGGAAGCGCTGGGTCTGCTGATGGACAAGTTCTCCCTCAGCGGCGGCGTGTGGGATCTGATTGGCGCGGTGAACGATAACCTGGGCGATGCCGGATTTGTGGTGGTCGGGCTGTTTGTCGCCTGCTGGCTGATCTCGATGGCGAACTACCGCTGGCGCGGTTATGACGCGCTGGTGGTGCGCTCCTGACGCTGAAAGGGTAGCCATAAAAAAAGCCCCGGGACATCGGGGCGGTGGATAATAAAATCCAAAGGTTAAGTAAGCGTGGCAGTACTGTAGGCCGGGTAAGCGGAGCGCCGCCCGGCATGACGAGGGTTAAGCAGGTAACGATTTCAGCAGCGCGAAGGCCTCCTTCATTCTGTCTTCGCTGACCACAAAGGCGCGCATCTGACCGGCAGTATCGGTGCCGCGCGCCACCATGCCCTGAGGCGAAAGGGCAATCTGCCAGTCCAGATCCTGACGCTGCGTTTCACCTGCGAGATGCAGCGGTAGTTCCGGCGTTTTTACCTTCACCAGCATGGCGGGTAATTTCACCGGGGCGTTACCGTCGAGCAGGTTTTTCGCCAGGAACATGGCGCTTAACTGAATCGGTTGCAGGAACGGCAGCACCTGGCCGTTAATTTCCGCGCAGTCGCCCAGGGCATAAATATCCGGCTGGGTGGTTTGCAGGTAGCTGTCCACCTTCACGCCGCGATTGATCTCTGCGCCCGCGCGGTGCGCCAGCGCGGTTTCCGGGCGCAACCCCGTCGCCGCAATTACCACATCCACTTCCACGCTGCGGTTGCGGTCGAGCGTCGCACAAATGCCGGTTTCGGTTTTGCTCAGGCTCTGCAACTGCGATTTCAGCAGCAGATGCACGCCCATGTCGGTCAGACGATGCTGTAAGCGACTGCTTACTTCTGCCGGCATCAGCGCTGACAGAATGCTGGCCGCGTGGTCAACCAGGGTGACGGATTTTCCCGCCCGGCAGAAGTCCATCGCCAGCTCGGTGCCAATCAGCCCGCCGCCGACAATCATCACCCGCGTGGCGTCGCGTAACAGGGTCTCGCTGGCCTGATACTCCTGCTGGCTGTTGAGCGTGACCATTAGTTCGCGGCCCTCAACCGGCGGCACAAACGCCGATGCCCCCGTCGCCAGCACCAGCTTGTCGTAGTGCCAGGTTTTATCTTTCGCGTTCACCACGTGGGCGTCGGCGTCGATATCAGTGACCCAGGTGTACGGAAACAGACGCAGGTTAAACTGTTCTGCAAACTCCCCCGCCGTCTGGCGGGTGAGATCGTCGGCGCGCTGATTCTGGCTAATGACGTGGCTTAAATCAGGCTTGTTGTACTCATCCATGCTGTCGGCGGCGATTAACGTCAACGGCACGTTAGCATCCTGTTTGCGGATATTTTTCACCAGCTGGCGGGCGGCAAAGCCCGAGCCGATAATGACGATGCCGTGGCTCATTTTGCCTCCGTTGCCAGTTCATCAAAGACGTCTTTCCCGAGGGAACATTCCGGGCAGAGGAAGTTGTCCGGCACCTCGCTCCATGGCGTACCCGGCGCGACATCCTGCAACGGCTCGCCCAGCTCAGGATCGTAAATCCACTGGCAGACGCTGCACTGCATGCAAGGGCCGAGGTCGGCAGCGGCAGGAGCGGCTTCTGCTACGGCTTCCGGCGCAACAGCCGCGGCGGGTGCGGTTTCCGGCAGTGGCGCAAGCGCCCACTGGCGGGCAATGTCGCGACCGTGCTGTCGACAGATTTCCAGCGCGTCGAGATCCGGACGCCATTTCGCCTTCAGGCTCAGGGACATCTCAAAACCGGCATCCTGTAAACGGGTGGAGAGACGGTCTACCGCGCCGCCGCTCCAGCCGTGTGAACCAAAGGCGCTGGCGCGTTTGTTACGGAAGCGCAGGCCGGTCATCTCTTCCACCAGTCCGGCAATTTTCGGCATCATCACGTTATTCATGGTGGAGGTACCCACCAGCACGCCTTTGGAGCGGAAGACGTTGGTCAATACCTCATTCTTATCGCTGCGCGCCACGTTGAAGATTTTCACCGCCACGTTCGGGTCAACTTCGTTGATGCCCTGGGCAATGGCGTCCGCCATCATGCGGGTGTTGTTGGACATGGTGTCGTAGAAGATCGTAATGCGGTCTTCCTGATAATCCGCCGCCCATTTCAGGTACAGTTCGACAATCTGGGTTGGATTTTCACGCCATACCACGCCGTGGGAGGTGGCAATCATATCCACCGGCAGGTTGAAGCCGAGGATCTCGGTGATTTTTGGCGTGACCAGACGGCTGAACGGGGTCAGGATGTTGGCGTAGTAGCGTTGGCACTGTTCGAACAGCTCGGTCTGATCCACTTCGTCGTTGAACAGACGTTCGTCGCAGTAGTGCTGGCCGAAGGCGTCGTTACTGAACAGCACCGCGTCACCGGTCATGTAGGTCATCATGCTGTCCGGCCAGTGCAGCATTGGGGTTTCCACGAAGATCAGCTGTTTGCCGTTGCCGATATCCAGCGTGTCGCCGGTTTTCACAGTGTGGAAGTTCCACTCCGGATGGTGGTGGTGGCCGTTGATGGAGTCAATGGCGTTAGTGGTGCAGTAGATCGGGGTATCCGGAATGTGGGACATCAGCTCGGTCAGCGCCCCGGCATGATCCTCTTCCGCGTGGTTGATGATAATGTAGTCGATCTCATTCAGATCGATTTCGCTGCGCAGGTTCTGCACGAACTCGCGGCTGAATTTGTGATCGACGGTATCGATCAGGACGTTTTTACCTTCACGAATGAGATAGCTGTTGTAGCTGCTGCCGCGCAGCGTTTTGTATTCCGTCCCGTGAAAATCACGTACTTCCCAGTCACGTTGACCCACCCAATGAATGTTATTTTTAACCAGAATAGACATAGCAACCTCAACTTAATACGGCGTTTTCAAATAAGATGACTGTCATATATCAAGTTGCGTGCCAACTTTTTAAATTATTGAAAATAATGGATTTATATTTTGATGCTCCCAAATAGGTAGTCATTTTGACTATCTTAAAAATTGTCAATATGACACTATGTATTGTCAAAATGACAGTGAGGCAGAGATGAGCTTTTCCGTAGATGTGCTGGCGAAGATCGCCATAGAACTGCAAACCGGTATTGGTCATCAGGACCGCTTTCAGCGGCTGATCTCCACGTTGCGTCACGTGCTGGATTGCGATGCCTCGGCGCTGCTGCGTTACGAAGGGCGGCAGTTTATTCCGCTGGCTATCGACGGTCTGGCGAAGGACGTACTCGGGCGGCGCTTTACCCTGGAGGGCCACCCGCGTCTGGAAACCATCGCCCGTGCGGGTGACGTGGTGCGTTTCCCGGCGGACAGCGATCTGCCCGACCCTTACGACGGCCTGATCCCCGGGCAGGAGAGCCTGAAGGTGCACGCCTGTATCGGCCTGCCGCTGTTTGCCGGGCAGAACCTGATTGGTGCGTTAACCCTCGACGGCATGTCGCCGGATCAGTTCGATACCTTCAGCGACGAAGAGCTACGGCTGATTGCTGCGCTGGCGGCCGGGGCGCTGAACAACGCCCTGCTGATAGAACAGCTGGAGAGCCAGAATATTCTTCCGGGTAGCCCGACGGCGTTTGAGCAGGTGGCACACACCGAAATGATCGGCCTTTCGCCAGGCATGGCGCAGCTCAAAAAAGAGATTGAGATTGTCGCCGCGTCTGATTTGAACGTGCTGATCTTCGGAGAGACCGGCACCGGTAAAGAGCTGGTGGCGAAAGCGATCCACGAAGCCTCGCCCCGTGCGGTGAATCCGCTGGTCTATCTCAACTGCGCGGCGCTGCCGGAAAGCGTGGCGGAAAGTGAGCTGTTCGGACACGTCAAAGGGGCCTTTACCGGGGCGATCAGCAACCGCAGCGGCAAGTTCGAAATGGCCGATAACGGCACGCTGTTCCTCGATGAAATTGGCGAACTCTCCCTTTCGCTCCAGGCCAAACTGCTGCGGGTGTTGCAGTATGGCGATATTCAACGCGTGGGAGACGATCGCAGCTTACGCGTGGATGTGCGCGTGCTGGCGGCGACGAACCGCGATCTGCGCGAAGAGGTGCTGGCGGGGAATTTCCGCGCCGATCTGTTCCACCGTCTGAGCGTGTTCCCGCTCACGGTGCCGCCGCTGCGCGAGCGGGGCGAGGATGTGGTGCTGCTGGCGGGCTTTTTCTGCGAACAGTGTCGGCTCAAAATGGGGCTTTCCCGCGTGGTGCTAAGCCCCGGTGCGAGGACGCACCTGCTGAGCTACGGCTGGCCAGGTAACGTGCGTGAACTGGAACATGCGATTCACCGCGCGGTGGTGCTGGCGCGGGCTACGCGTTCGGGGGATGAAGTGGTAATTCATGCGCGCCATTTCGCGCTGCATGAGGAAACGACGCCGTCCGTGAAGCCGGTGATACCTGAGAGCGTGAACGAAAACCTGCGCGAGGCGACGAATGCGTTCCAGCGTCAGATGATCACCCGCGCGCTGGAGCAGAATAACCGCAGCTGGGCGGCGTGCGCGCGGGCGCTGGAGATGGACGTCGCCAACCTCCACAGGCTGGCGAAACGTCTGGGGCTGAAGGGTTAAATAATCCCCGCCTGGTAGAAGTCTTGCAGGTTGATCGCGCCGCACAGCCTGCCGTGCTCGTCCACCACCGGCGCGGCGGTGATTTTGCGCTTCATCAGCACCTCTTTGGCTTCAATGGCGCGGCTGTCGGCATTCAGCGTCAGTCCGCCCTGGGTCATTGCTTCGGATACCCGCGCCTCCAGCTTGCCGCCGCCCACCAGCCAGCGGCGCAGGTCGCCGTCGGTGAAGACGCCCTTCACCTGGCGGTCATTGTCGCATACCGCAACCAGCCCCAGCCCGGTGCGGCTCAGCTCCAGCATGGCGTCCATCACGCTGGTGTCGAGTTTGACCTGAGGAATGGCATCGTCGGTGCGCATCAGGTGGTGAACCTTGTTGAGCAGACGTGCCCCAAGCGCGCCCGCAGGATGGGAGCGGGCGAAATCTTCCTCATTAAAACCGCGCGCCTGCATCACCGCCATTGCCAGCGCGTCGCCCATCATCAGGGTGTTGACGGTGCTGGAGGTCGGTGCCAGGTGCATCGGACAGGCTTCGCGCTCAACGGAAATATCCAGCGTTGCTTTCGCGGCCAGCGCCAGCGGCGATCGGGATTTGCCGGTCATCGCTAACAGGGCCACCGATTTTTCTTGCAGGCGAGGGATGATGAGATCCAGCTCTTTGGCTGAACCGGAGTAGGAGATAAACAGCATCACGTCGCGGCTTTCGATCATCCCCAGATCGCCGTGCAGCGCTTCGGCAGGATGCACAAAGAACGCCGGGGTGCCGGTGCTGGCAAGCGTCGCGGCAATCTTCTTGCCGATATGACCGGATTTACCGATACCCGCCACGATCACCTTACCCTCGCAGTGGATAATGGTGTTGGCTGCACGAACAAAATCCTCACCCAGACGCTCCGGCAGGCGGCTGGCTTCCTGTAGCTCCAGCAGCAGGGTCTGACGGCCTGCGTTTAACAGAAAATCACTCATTTTTCTCTCCGGTTACGATCACGTCGATGCCCTTCGCTTCCAGCGCTTTTTTAAATGCCGGATCGATACCTGCGTCGGTAATCAGCTTATCGACGCTTTCAAGGCTACAGACAATGTTGGGGCTTTTACGGCCAAACTTCGACGAGTCCGCCATCAAAATCACTTCCCGTGCGGCGTTGCACATCGCTTTGCTGACGCTGAACACCTCGTTGAAGGTAGTCACGCCCGCGTTGAGGTCGATGCCGTCGGTGCCCATAAACAGCTTATCGAAGCTGAAGTGGTCGAAGGCATTCTCCGCCAGCTGCCCGTGAAACGACGCCGATTTTTTACGGAAAGTGCCACCGGGCATCAGGATGGTCTGCTCGCTATCGAACTCTGACAGGGCATTGACGATGTGCAGGCTGTTGGTCATCACGGTGATGTTATTAAAGCGGCTGAGCAGCGGGATCATCTGTAGGACAGTACTGCCTGCGTCGAGGATAATGGAATCGCCGTCATGGATAAATTTGACGGCGGCTTCGGCAATCAGCGCTTTCTGGTGAGTATTGATCAGCGTTTTGTGGTCGATAGGCGGGTCGGCTTCGTCTTTATTGAGCACCACGCCGCCGTAGGTACGAATGACGGCGCCGGAGTTTTCGAGCAACACCAGGTCCTTGCGTATTGTCGTGCCGGTGGTGTCAAAGTAGTGGGCCAGATCCTCTACCGAGCACTTTCCCTGCTTTTGCAGATGCTCAAGTATGGCCGCCTGCCGCTGACGTGGTTTCATAGGCGCTTCGTTCCTTACGTTGCGAAATGATAATTCCGCAAGTTTATAACTTTCACAACGAAATTATCCATGTTTCAGATTAAGCGCTAATGATAGTGCATTCTGACAGAGTGAATCATGGGGGAAGATCACATCAGGTTGTAATTCATGCAGCGAAATGCCGTTGATCGCCTGAATTTTGGTCGGACGGGCAAACACCGTTACGCCGCGCATGATGAGGGAATCGCTCACCCGGTTGTGTTCATCCAGCGCAACGGCAACCACCACCCGCGGCTTAAAGCGCCCCCCGGAACGCCCGACGCCGACGCGTCCCTTCTGACACAACGCATCAAAGGCGCGGTTAAACTGGTAGATCTGCCAGCCGCCAAACGCCATCTGGCAGATCCAGGCGAGGGCGGCGACGGTGATGAGTGCGGTTACCATATCGGCTCCTTGTTATATTCCCTCTCCCGGTGGGAGAGGGAGAGGGTGAGGGCATCACCCTGCTCGATCAGAACATCACCTGCCCACCGGTGACGTTAATCGACTGTCCGGTGCAGTACGAGGCTTTCGGGCTGGCGTAAAACAGCAGCATGTTCAGCACGTCCTGATAGTCGCACCCGCGCTTGAGCGGCACTTTGTCGATGTAGTACTGTTCCACTTCTTCAGCTTTGATGCCAAGTTTGGCGGCGTACTGCGGCAGCAGGGACTGGAACATCGGGGATTTCAGCAGGTTACCCAGCATCAGCGCGTGAACGGTAATGCCGTATTCGGCCAGATCCAGCGCCAGAGACTGCGTCAGCCCGACGCCGCCAAACTTCGCCGCGCTGTAGCCGGAGTTGTGCTTGCTGCCCACTTTCCCCGATTTTGAGTTGATCTGAATGATGCGACCCTGAATACCGTCGCGGATCATCAGACGGGAAAATTCGCGGGCGCAGAGGAAATAGCCCACCAGATTCACCTGCAACGAGCGGTCAAAATCCCCCAGCTCGAAATCGCTGATAAACGCCGCTTTCGCAATCCCCGCGCTGTAGACCAGCAGGTCGATACGCCCAAATATCTCGTCCACGCCGCGGGCCAGCGCCATCACGCTCTGCTCGCTGGTGGCGTCGGCACCAAATCCGTACGCCATCCCTTCGCCAAACTCGGTGTTGATGGCGTCCGCTACGCGGGCGGCTTTCTCACTCTGAATATCCACGACCGCCACGCGGTAGCCCTCTGCGGCAAGCCCATGGCAGAGGAACTCGCCTAAGGTTTGTCCCCCACCAATGACAACGGCAACCTGACTCATGTGTCTCTCCTTTATTACGAAATAAATTTTAACGTGCAGCCTGGGGTGACAGCCTGCGGAACCGGGCCCACTACGTGAACCGTACCGGGATACTCCGCCTGCGGCTGGCCGTCGAAACGTAGGGTGATATGCCCCAGCTCGCGCAGGTTTTGCTCGGCGACGTCGCCGACGGCGGTCACGGCATAGCGCGCCTCGCCCAGCTGTAGCTGGCTCCCTGCCTTTAGCTCGCCGTTCAGCTCGCCGTGGCAGTGGATAAAGCAAAACTCTTCGATATCTGCCGGGGCGCCTTCGCGGAAGGTGATCAGCATCTGGTCGCTCAGCGCATCCGCCGCGCTCTGGCCGATGCGGGTAATGGTTGTCTGGTAAATCACAGTCATGGCAGGCACCTCTTATTGATAAATAAAGCCGGAAACAAACCAGGCAATCAGCACCGTCGGCGCGCCCGTCAGGAAGCGGCTGACCAGCACGGACGGCACGCCCACGCGCACGGTCTCCTGGCGTGCTTCCGCCAGCGACAGCCCCACGGGGATAAAGTCGCACGCTGCCTGGGCGTTAATGGCAAACAGGGCGGGCAGGGCGAGGTGCGGAGGAATATTCCCCAGACCAATCTGCACGCCAATCAGCACGCCGATAACCTGAGCAATCACCGCGCCCGGGCCGAGGAACGGCGACAGCAGCGGGAAGGAGCAGATCAGCGCCAGCGTCACCAGGCCGAGCGGGTGGCTGGCAAGCGGGGCGAGGCCGTGGGCAATCCAGTCGCCCAGGCCTGAGGCCATGATGATGCCGATCAGCGCCGAGACGAATGCCATAAACGGCAGAATGGTCTTCAGCACCGTGTCGATGGTGTCGCGCCCGGACTGGAACAGCACCGCCACGGCGGACCCCATCCCCATCCCGACCTTCGCCAGCAGGCCATCGCTCTGCTCGGTGATTTTTTTGCTGGTGTCGTACTCGCGCGGGGCCGCTTTTTGCGGCGCAGATGTGCCATTCACCAGCGTGATGTTGTCTTCCTTCACGCCTGACACATAAATATCTTCAACGATGTACTGCGCCAGCGGGCCGGATTTCCCGGTGGAGTGAATATTTACCGTCGGAATGCGGCGCTTCGGATAGATGCCGCAGCGCAGCGTGCCGCCGCAGTCGATCACCACCACGCCGATTTCCGCTTCCGGCGGTTCGCCTTCCTTGAAGCCGTCGACCGCTTCCCAGCCGGTCAGCTCGCGCAACTTGTCGACGATCGCCGGGCGCGTGCCCGCGGTGATGTACACAATCTTTTTGCCTTCGGTGGCGTCGAACTCCAGCGGGCCGCCCCAGCCGCCCGTGCCTTTCTCAATGCGGATCCGGTTCATGCTGTGGCTCCTGAAAGATGGACTTTCTGTTCAAGCTGGATGCCCATTTTTTTCTCGAAAATGGCGGTGGTGAGGTCAGTCACCCAGCCGCGGAAGAAGTTGGTCACCAGACCGACCAGCAGGTAGCTCACCGCCAGCGGGCCGAGCGGCAGGCCAAGCGTGGTCAGGCCGCTGGCGATCCCGAGATAGACAAACAGTTCGCCGGGGTTGATGTGCGGGAACAGGCCGTTCATGGAATGGCAGCTGTAGGAGGCGGCGGCGTAATAGCTCGGCTTGTACTTCTCTGGCATAAAGCGGCCGAGGCTTAAGGTCATCGGATTGCAGAACACAAAGGTGCCGATGAAGGGCAGTATCAGGTAGCGGGACAGCGGGTTTCCGGCGCAGCGCTGGGCGAAGCGCTCAATGCGCTGCTGGCCGATAAAGTTAATCAGCGCGTTCATGATCACCAGCAGGCTGATCAGCAGGGGCAGGATCCCGGTCACCATGCCAGTAAACACTTCTCCGCCTTTCTGAAACAGCCCGATGAACCACTCGGCGCCATGGGTGATGGTTTCTATCATTCTTCTCTCCTGTAGGGCGTTTGTTTTTGTCTATCTGCGGCTAATAATAATCACTTTGAAAGGTTTTAAAGTGTTAATTAGATCTCACAATGAAAGAAAAATGTATTATTTTGAAAGTTTATTGGTGAGGTGAATAATTTTTGGTGGAAAAAGGCACGGATTTGCGTTGGGGAGGTGCGTACCGCTTCCTTGAGGAGTTGGGGATGCTTTACCATACTGGGTTCTTACCGAACTCGTTAAATGGATGCCACATGTTCAAGCGTCGTTATGCAGCGCTGTTGCCTGCGCTTATTCTCCTGTCCGCCTGTAGTAGCAAACCCAAGACCGAAGCCGTTCAGCCAACGGCGGGCGCGCCTTCCGGAGGATTCCTGCTGGAGCCGCAGCACAATATGATGCAGATGGGCGGCGACTTCGCGAATAACCCTGCGGCCGAACAGTTCATCGATAAAATGGTGAGCAAGCACGGTTTTGATCGCCAGCAGCTTCATGCCATTTTGTCTCAGGCGAAGCGTCTGGACTACGTGCTGCGCCTGATGGACAGGCAGGCGCCGACGGCCCAGGTGCCGACCGGGCCAAACGGGGCGTGGCTGCGTTATCGCAAACAGTTTATTACCCCGGACAACGTGCAAAATGGCGTGGTGTTCTGGAATCAGTATGAAGACGCCCTGAACCGCGCGTGGCAGGTCTATGGCGTGCCGCCGGAGATCATCGTCGGTATTATTGGGGTTGAGACCCGCTGGGGACGCATTATGGGTAAAACCCGCATCCTCGATGCGCTGGCGACGCTCTCCTTCAACTACCCGCGTCGCGCGGAGTATTTCTCTTCCGAGCTGGAAACCTTCCTGCTGATGGCGCGAGACGAACAGGACGATCCGTTAGATCTGAAAGGGTCGTTCGCCGGTGCGATGGGCTACGGCCAGTTTATGCCGTCCTCCTATAAGCAGTACGCGGTAGATTTTAACGGGGATGGTCACATCAACCTGTGGGATCCCGAAGACGCTATTGGCAGCGTGGCCAACTACTTCAAAGCGCATGGCTGGACGCCGGGCGGCCAGGTGGCGGTACAGGCGAACGGCGAAGCGTTTGGTCTGGAAAACGGATTTAAAACCAAATACAGCGTGGCGCAGCTGGCTGCGGCAGGCTTAACGCCGTCTCAGCCGCTGGGCAATGTTGACCAGGTGAGCCTGCTGCGCCTGGATGTCGGAACCGGTTATCAGTACTGGTTCGGGCTGCCGAACTTCTACACCATTACCCGCTACAACCACAGCACGCACTATGCGATGGCGGTGTGGCAGCTGGGGCTGGCGGTGTCTCAGGCGCGTGTGCCAGCAGCGTCACCGTTTAGCCAGTAAGTCCCCTTATGCCTCCCTCTCCCTGTGGGAGAGGGCTGGGGTGAGGGCACCCGCCCGCACCTGTTTCCCGCAGAAACATTTCGCCACACTCCCATTTTACTCCCGCCGTTTACATCTCAATCGCCTTTCATTATTGTTATGTTATAACATTATTGAATTGAGATATCCATGTCCCTGTTTTCTCTCTCATCCTCGCTTCGGCTGCTGCTGGCGCTGGTGCTCATTCTGTTTCTCGGCCTGGCCGTGCGCTGGGCGGTGGCGTTGCCATGATCGTGATGAACGACCTGGTGGCGGGTTACGATCGCCAGCCCGTTACGCGCGCGCTGTCCGGCGTGATTGAACGCGGGAGCATGACCGCCATCGTCGGGGCCAACGGCTGCGGCAAATCCACGCTGCTGAAAACGCTCGCTGGCTTTATTCCGCCCGTCAGCGGTACGTTTCGCTGGCAGGGGAGACGTCCGGTGGTGGGCTGGCTGGCGCAGCGTCACGCGCTGGAGGCGCAATTTCCTCTGACCGTGCAGGACGTGGTGAGCATGGGCTGCTGGCCAGCAATCTCTCTGTTTGCCGGTTTTCGTCGGGATGCCCGCATGCGCATTGCCGGCGCGCTGGAGCGCGTGGGGCTGGAGTCCATGGCGTTCTCCACTATTGATGAACTTTCCGGCGGGCAATTCCAGCGCATGCTGTTTGCCCGCGTTTTAGTGCAGCAGGCACCGCTGGTGATGCTGGACGAACCCTTCACTGGCGTCGATGAAGCGACCTGCAACGTGCTGATGGATCTGATGCTGGAGATGTATATGCAGGGGCAGACTCTGCTGGCGGTACTGCACGACAGCGAACGCGTCTCGCGCCACTTCCCACAAACGTTGCGGCTGGACGCTGATACGCCGCACTGGAAAACCGAGCGGGTGAGGGTGGCATGATCTGGCATCTCTTCTTCCAGCCGTTTATTGAGTACGGCTTTATGCGGCGCGCGCTGGTGGTTTGCCTGGCGCTCTCCGTCAGCACCACTGCGCTGGGTGTATTCCTTCAGCTGCGTCGGATGAGCCTGATGGGGGACGCCCTTTCTCACGCCATTTTGCCGGGTGTCGCGGTGGGCTATCTGCTCAGCGGAATGTCGCTGCTGGCAATGACTGTCGGCGGGTTTATTGCCGGTATCGCCGTTGCGCTGGTGGCCGGGCTGGTCAGCCGCCGTACACCTCTTAAAGAAGATGCCAGCTTCGCGGGGTTTTACCTGGGTTCCCTGGCGCTGGGCGTCACGCTGGTGTCGCTGCGCGGTTCAAATGTCGATCTGCTTCATCTTCTGTTTGGCTCCATTCTCGCCGTGGATAGCGTGTCAGCCCTGTTCGTGACGGGGGTCTGCATGTTCACGCTCCTCACGCTGGCGATTTTTTATCGTGGGCTGGTCAGTGAAGCGTTCGATACTGCGTGGTTGCAGGTGAACGCGCGCTGGCTGCCCGGGATGTTACACGGTCTGTTTCTGGCGCTGCTGGTTCTCAACCTGGTGGCCGGTTTTCAGGTACTCGGCACGTTGATGGCCGTCGGGCTGATGATGTTACCCGCCGTGGCGGCACGCTGCTGGGTGCGCACACTGCCAGGGTTACTTTTGATGGCGGGTATCAGCGGTATTTTTTGCGCGTGGCTGGGCTTAAGTCTTTCCTGGGCAGTGAGTCTGCCCGCCGGGCCCTCCATTGTGCTGACCGCCAGCGCATTGTTCTTTATTTCAGTTTTATTTGGCACGCGCAGCAGGCTGGCGGATAGCCTGCGGGCGCTTTTTTAACGCAAGGGGAAACGATGAAACGTACAGGGTTAGCCGTGGCGCTCGCGCTCGGCATGATGACGCACGACGTAATGGCGAAATCGCTTAATGTGGTGACCAGCTTTTCCATCCTGGGAGACATTACGCAGCAGGTTGGCGGCGATCGTGTGAAGGTGACGACGCTGGTGGGGCCAGACGGTGATCCCCATACTTTCGAACCCTCGCCCAAAGACAGCGCGGCGCTGAGTAAAGCTGACGTGGTGGTGGTCAATGGGCTGGGGCTGGAGGGTTGGCTCGACCGTCTGGTGAAAGCCTCCGGATTCAAAGGCCAGCTGGTGGTTGCTTCGGACGGCGTGAAAACGCACACGCTGGAAGAGGACGGTAAAACCGTGACCGATCCGCACGCGTGGAACAGCGCGGCGAACGGCGCGCTGTATGCGCAAAATATTCTCTCAGGGCTGGTGAAGGCCGATTCTGAAGATACGGCGGCGCTTGAAGCTACCGGTAAACCCTATATTGCGCAGCTCTCTCAGCTGGACGGTTGGGCTAAAAAGCGTTTCAGCGACATTCCACAGGCGAAGCGCAAAGTGCTGACCAGCCACGACGCCTTCGGCTATTTCAGCCGCGCCTACGGCGTGATGTTTATGGCGCCGCAGGGGCTGTCGTCTGAGAGTGAAGCCAGCGCGGCGCAGGTAGCGGAGATCATCAACCAGATTAAAGCTGACGGCGTGAAAACCTGGTTCATGGAAAACCAGCTTGACCCGCGCCTGGTGAAGCAGATTGCGACCGCCACGGGCGCCCAGCCGGGCGGTGAACTTTACCCGGAAGCGCTGTCCGCGAAGGGCGGCGTGGCGGACACCTACGTCAAGGCGTTTCGCCACAATGTGGACACCCTCGCTAACAGCATGAAATAAGCGTCTCTCTGGCCGGTGCGCCCGCATCGGCTTTTTTCTGAAGCCCCCTCGTAAAACCCGACGCGCATCCCCATATTTGATGAGAAAGTGCTATCTTGTGCTGCATGTTTTTCTAAGGCCTGGAGCGAGAATGACTGACCATGAATTGATGCAGCTAAGCGAAGTGGTGGGGCTGGCGCTGAAACAGCGCGGCGCGACTCTCACGACCGCAGAATCCTGCACCGGCGGCTGGGTGGCGAAAGCAATTACCGATATTGCTGGCAGTTCCGCCTGGTTTGAACGCGGCTTTGTGACCTACAGTAACGAGGCTAAAGCGCAGATGATTGGCGTGCGTGAAGCCACGCTTGAGCAGCATGGCGCGGTCAGCGAACCGGTGGTGATCGAGATGGCGATTGGCGCGCTGAAAGAGGCGCGCGCAGATTACGCTATCTCCATCAGCGGTATCGCGGGGCCGGACGGCGGCAGCGACGTGAAGCCTGTCGGCACCGTCTGGTTTGGCTTTGCCACCTCAAAAGGTGAAGGGATCACCCGCCGGGAATGCTTCAGCGGCGATCGCGAAAGCGTGCGTCGTCAGGCAACGGAATACGCGTTAAAAACGCTCTGGCAACAATTTCTACAAAACACTTGATACTGTATGACTATACAGTATAATTGCCTCAACAGAACAGAAGTCCATGGTGAAGCGCAGTTGCTTCTCCCGGCATGACAGGAGTAATAATGGCTATCGACGAAAACAAACAGAAAGCGTTGGCGGCAGCACTGGGCCAGATCGAAAAGCAATTCGGTAAAGGCTCCATCATGCGCCTGGGTGAAGACCGTTCCATGGATGTGGAAACTATCTCCACTGGTTCGCTTTCTCTTGATATCGCACTGGGCGCTGGCGGTTTGCCGATGGGCCGTATCGTAGAAATCTACGGTCCGGAATCCTCGGGTAAAACCACCCTGACGTTGCAGGTTGTTGCGGCGGCACAGCGCGAAGGTAAAACCTGTGCGTTTATCGATGCCGAGCACGCGCTGGACCCGGTCTATGCCCGTAAACTGGGCGTTGATATCGACAACCTGCTGTGCTCCCAGCCGGACACCGGCGAGCAGGCACTGGAAATTTGTGACGCGCTGGCGCGCTCAGGTGCGGTTGATGTGATCATCGTCGACTCCGTTGCGGCGCTGACGCCAAAAGCGGAAATTGAAGGTGAAATCGGTGACTCTCACATGGGCCTCGCGGCACGTATGATGAGCCAGGCGATGCGTAAGCTGGCGGGTAACCTGAAGCAGTCCAATACGCTGCTGATCTTCATCAACCAGATCCGTATGAAAATTGGTGTAATGTTCGGTAACCCGGAAACTACCACCGGCGGTAACGCTCTGAAATTCTACGCTTCTGTCCGTCTGGATATCCGCCGTATCGGCGCGGTGAAAGAGGGGGATAACGTAGTCGGTAGCGAAACCCGCGTGAAGGTTGTGAAGAACAAAATCGCAGCACCGTTCAAACAGGCTGAGTTCCAGATCCTCTACGGCGAAGGTATCAACTTCCTCGGCGAGCTGGTTGACCTGGGCGTGAAAGAGAAGCTGATTGAAAAAGCGGGCGCATGGTACAGCTACAACGGTGACAAGATTGGTCAGGGTAAAGCGAATGCTATCTCCTGGCTGAAAGAGAACCCGGCGGCGGCGAAAGAGATTGAGAAGAAGGTGCGTGAACTCCTGCTGAACAACCAGGACTCTAAACCTGATTTCGTGGTCGACGGCGCGGATGCTGAAGAAACCAACGAAGACTTTTAATCCTCTCGGATAAAAATGAAGGGCTGCTGATGCGGCCCTTTTTGCATTTCTGAATCGACAGGTTTTTTATGAGTGAACCGACATCACGCCGACCAGCCTACTCACGCTTGCTGGATCGGGCCGTGCGTATTCTTGCCGTGCGTGACCATAGCGAACAGGAGCTGCGGCGGAAACTGTCAGCGCCCGTCATGAGCAAAAACGGTCCGGAAGACATTGATGCCACCGCGGAAGATTATGACCGCGTGGTTGCCTGGTGCTACGAGCATCACTATCTGGATGACGGCCGTTTTGCCGCTCGCTTTCTTGCCAGTCGTGGTCGTAAAGGCTATGGGCCAGCGCGTATCCGCCAGGAGCTGAACCAGAAAGGCGTTGCCCGTGAATCGATTGAAAAAGCCATGCGCGAAAGTGAAATTGACTGGTGCGAACTGGCGCGTGAGCAGGCGGTACGAAAGTACGGTGAGCCGCTGCCGCGTGAATTTTCAGAAAAAGTTAAAATCCAGCGCTTTTTGCTCTACCGCGGCTTCCTGATGGAAGATATTCAGGATATCTGGCGTAATTTTACCGATTGAACGCATGCGGGATTTTACTTCCCACTAAAGAAAACTTATCTTATTCCCACTTTTTCCAGTAGCTGGTCCGTCCAACTGTTTACAGATACAGATCTGCTGCGACATTTCGTTAGCTTGATTTCAGGATAATTATGAGCAAGAGCACCGCTGAGATCCGTCAGGCGTTTCTCGATTTTTTCCATAGTAAGGGACACCAGGTTGTTGCCAGCAGCTCCCTGGTACCGAACAATGACCCGACTCTGCTGTTTACCAACGCCGGGATGAACCAGTTCAAGGATGTGTTCCTTGGTCTCGACAAGCGTAATTATTCCCGCGCCACAACCTCACAGCGTTGCGTGCGTGCGGGCGGTAAACACAACGATCTGGAAAACGTCGGTTACACCGCGCGCCACCACACCTTCTTCGAAATGCTGGGTAACTTCAGCTTCGGCGACTACTTCAAACACGACGCCATTCAATACGCGTGGGAACTGCTGACCGGTGAAAACTGGTTCAATCTGCCGAAAGAGCGTCTGTGGGTGACCGTGTATGAGACCGATGACGAAGCGTTCGACATCTGGGAAAAAGAAGTGGGTATCCCTCGCGAACGTATCATCCGTATCGGTGACAACAAAGGCGCGCCTTACGCGTCTGATAACTTCTGGCAGATGGGCGACACCGGCCCTTGCGGTCCGTGCACCGAGATCTTCTACGATCATGGCGACCACATCTGGGGCGGCCCTCCGGGAAGCGCGGAAGAAGATGGCGATCGCTATATTGAGATCTGGAACATCGTCTTCATGCAGTTCAACCGTCAGGCCGACGGCACCATGGAGCCGCTGCCAAAACCGTCCGTAGATACCGGTATGGGCCTTGAGCGTATCGCGGCCGTTCTGCAACACGTTAACTCCAACTATGAGATTGACCTGTTCAGCACCCTGATCAAAGCCGTTGCTGAGGTAACGGGCGCAACCGATCTGAGCAACAAATCACTGCGCGTTATCGCAGACCATATTCGTTCCTGTGCGTTCCTGATTGCTGACGGCGTTATCCCGTCAAATGAAAACCGTGGCTATGTGCTGCGTCGTATCATTCGTCGTGCGATCCGCCATGGCAACATGCTGGGCGCGAAGGACACCTTCTTCTATAAACTCGTTGGGCCACTGATTGGCGTGATGGGCTCTGCCGGCGACGAGCTGAAACGCCAGCAGGCGCAGGTTGAACAGGTTCTGAAAACCGAAGAAGAGCAGTTTGCCCGTACGCTGGAGCGCGGTCTGGCGCTGCTGGACGACGAGCTGGCGAAACTCAAGGGCGACACGCTGGATGGCGAAACCGCTTTCCGCCTGTACGACACCTACGGCTTCCCGGTTGACCTGACGGCGGACGTTTGCCGCGAGCGCAACATCAAAGTTGACGAAGCAGGCTTTGAAGCCGCAATGGAAGAGCAGCGTCGTCGTGCGCGTGAATCCAGCGGTTTTGGCGCAGACTACAACGCGATGATCCGCGTTGATAGCGCGTCTGAATTTAAAGGCTACGAAGAGCTGGCCCTGACCAGCAACGTAACCGCGCTGTTTGTTGACGGTAAAGCCGTAGACAGCATTAGCGCGGGTCAGGACGCGGTTGTTATCCTGGATAAAACGCCGTTCTATGCGGAATCGGGCGGTCAGGTTGGCGATAAAGGCGAACTGAAAGGCAATGGCTTCAGCTTCAGCGTAAGCGATACCCAGAAATACGGTCAGGCGATTGGTCACCAGGGCAAACTGGTTTCCGGTTCTCTGAAAGTGGGCGAGGGCGTTCAGGCCAACGTTGACGAAGCTCGCCGCGCGCGCATTCGTCTGAACCACTCGGCAACCCACCTGATGCACGCAGCCCTGCGCGAAGTGCTGGGTACGCACGTTGCACAGAAAGGTTCTCTGGTTAATGACAAAGTGCTGCGTTTCGACTTCTCACATTTTGAAGCGATGAAGCCATCTGAAATTCGTGCGGTGGAAGACCTGGTGAATGCCCAGATCCGCCGTAACCTGCCAATCGAAACCCACATCATGGATCTCGAGGCAGCGAAGAAGAAAGGTGCGATGGCGCTGTTTGGCGAGAAATATGACGACCGCGTTCGCGTGCTGAGCATGGGCGACTTCTCTACCGAACTGTGTGGCGGTACTCACGCATCCCGCACCGGTGACATCGGCTTGTTCCGCATCGTTTCCGAGTCGGGGACGGCGGCAGGCGTGCGTCGTATTGAGGCGGTGACCGGGGAAGGCGCAATTGCCAGCCTGCATGCGCAGAGCGACCAGCTACACGAGATCGCGCAGCTGCTGAAAGGCGATAGCCAGAACCTGGGCGAAAAAGTGCGTGTCGCGCTGGATCGTACCCGTCAGCTGGAAAAAGAACTCCAGCAGCTGAAAGAACAGGCTGCGGCGCAGGAGAGCGCAAACCTCTCCAGCAAAGCGGTAGACATTAAGGGCGTCAAACTGCTGGTCAGCGATCTGGCGGGCGTTGAGCCTAAGATGCTGCGTACCATGGTCGACGATCTGAAGAACCAGCTTGGTTCGACGGTTATCGTGCTGGCAACGGTCGCAGAGGGTAAGGTTTCTCTGATTGCGGGCGTCTCTAAGGATGTGACGGATCGTGTCAAAGCAGGGGAACTGATTGGCATGGTCGCCCAGCAGGTGGGTGGCAAAGGTGGCGGTCGTCCGGACATGGCGCAAGCCGGTGGTACGGATGCGGCGGCACTTCCCGCGGCATTAGCCAGCGTTGAAAGCTGGGTAAGCGCGAAACTGTAATAACTACAAAGCACAAGCAGACGCCATAGCGGTAACGTTATGGCGTCTTGCTCACTGCGCTATCGATAACGATAAAGTCAGGTTGAGTTTGTGTATATCGGCTAAACTTACGTTTAACAGAATGTGATGCCGTGACTGCTTACACTTTACGTGTTTGTCATCGCTTACTTTTTGGCGTTATATGATGGATAATGCCGGGATACAAGAGACCCGACTCTTTTAATCTTTCAAGGAGCAAAGAATGCTGATTCTGACTCGTCGAGTTGGTGAGACCCTCATGATTGGGGATGAGGTCACCGTGACAGTTTTAGGGGTAAAGGGTAACCAGGTACGTATTGGTGTTAACGCTCCTAAAGAAGTATCTGTCCACCGTGAAGAGATCTACCAGCGTATCCAGGCTGAAAAATCCCAGCAGTCCAGTTACTGATATTGTCGCGTCTCGCTGTCGGGCGAGACGCAACCCTCCTGTTATTTTTCCTGCATAAAGTTACCGTTCTATTTCAAACGCTTCGTTTTTGACCACTCTCA